>NZ_MSKL01000007.1 GCF_001937665.1 Actinomyces oris
CAGTACACCTAAGGTACGACCGCGACGCTGGCGACCGGTGGGCTCACGGTGACCGCGGGCCCACCGGGATGGTAGGGTCTGTGCCTGTCGCGCCCGGAGGGTGCGGCTTGGAGAGGTGACAGAGCGGCCGAATGTGGCGGTCTTGAAAACCGCTGTGCGCCTAGCGCACCGGGGGTTCGAATCCCTCCCTCTCCGCCATGTCATGCTTACTCGAACCCTCGGTAGCAATTCGGCTGCCGAGGGTTTGTTTGTGCTCGGATGCGGTCTCCCAAGTGGCTCTCGGCATCTTCTGGGCGCAATGCACGAAGGTCGGGGGTTACTGGCGGACGGTTGGGTGTAGTTCCCGGGGTGCGGGGGTTCGTGCAGTACGCACAACCCTTGGCCAGTAGTCCCCGAGGCTCGTGGAGTAGTCGGCTGGAGCGAGGGGGTGCTTGGGTGGAGGTGCCGTTGGCAAGCCGCGGCGACGAGCGGGGAGTGTTTGGTTAGCATGCTCAGGCGTACCTGCCCTTGCTGCGTATGTCGTTCGCGAGAAACTATGTGATGCGCTCCAAGGCCCCTTGGATGGTGGCACCGCTCAAGTCATTGCTGAGTCTGTCGAGTGGGTCATGTGGGCGCTACTCTAGGCTTCTGTCGCAAGGAGCGAGGGGAGGGTGCAGTTAATGCCCGAGTCCAGTACAGAGTTAGACGAATTACGTCGCCGAATTGATGAGCAATCTCAACGTATTGAAGAGCTACAGGATGCCTTGCACACCTTATCTATAGCGGTCCAGTATCGAAAGGAAGAGCCCTACCTGGCCTTCCAGGCCGAGCACGGTATCACCGGACGGCGAAGGATTGCTCTGAATGCGGCCATCAACGGAGTGCTTTCTCGAGCGCAGGGACATGTGCGCCCACTCAGTTCCAGGGTTCATGAAGAACTCCTGGAAGACTATCCAGCCTTGGCCAAGGCATATGCGTCGGAGCCGATCGACTGGGATGAGGCCGTTCGCATCGTCGGCGAGGTGCTGGGTAGTGAGCATGTTGGTAGGCAGGCGCTGGAGGCGCATCGCGCCCGTGGCTTGGGGCAGGCAGGTCACCGGGCCCTCTCTAGCTGAGCGATCTCCACACTGTGGGTGGGGCACGTCAACGCCGGCGGTGCCCCACCCGCACTTAGGCGACAGCAACTATCGTGATGAACTCAAGCGTTGCAGCGCATCGAGGCCTGCACCCGGTGACGGGCAGGGCGCCGAGGGTCTCGAGTCAGACGAAACTCGAGGTATCAGTGGCGCACACACGCAGGCGGTGCCCATCGGGGTCTGTTGCCACAAAGGTGTAGCCGAATTCGAGGACGGTCGGCTCCAGAACCATCGGAATGCCCAGCTTCTTCCATTGCGCGTGAAGACGATCGACGTCGGCACGCTCAACGTTGCTGAGACTCAGCTCGGTCCCGCCTACGTATGGCTCAGCAGCCGGTTCAATCTCGTCGGCTGCCTGCAGGCCGAGAGTGACGTCGTCGGACAATGCGAAGACGCTGAATCCTGGATAGGTCTTGATCGGTTCATGACCGAGAATCCGGCGGTAGAAGGTGGTACTCGCCTCGACGTCGGAGACGTAGAGGATGACGCTGTTGGGAACGAAGGTCGTCATGGTGATGCTCCTGAGACTCTCACGGGTATACGAGGTGGGCGGACGGCGTCGAGGTTAGAGACCATTGGTGCCACCTTGTGTCACGTACGTGCGAGGATGAGCCGGTGCGTGCTGACCGCTTGCTGTCCATGATCTGGCTGCTGCGTACCCATGGTCGTCTGTCCGCCTCGGATCTGGCGCAGCGGCTGGAGGTCTCACGGCGCACCGTGCTGCGGGACGTTGAGGCGCTGTCGGCTGCGGGCGTGCCGGTATGGTGCGAGCGGGGACCTCATGGGGGAGTGAGAATCGACCCCGGCTTTCGCATTGACGTGACAGGACTGAACCGTGAGGAGAGCCGGGCTCTCTTCGCAGGTCTCACCAGCTGGGGTGCTGCGCCACTGGGCCTTGGTGACGCCCTCGTCTCCGCGTCTCGCAAACTGCTCGCCGCCGTGCCCGACAGCCATCGAAGCCGGTCCATGGGCATTGCCTCGCGCGTCGTGGTCGATCCTCAAGGGTGGCTTCCCCTTCCTGAGAGCGAGCGGGCCGACGCCGTCTTCCATGCTGTTCAGGAAGCGGTCTTGACGCGCCATCGACTGCGTATGGTCTTCCGTCACAAGTCGAGGACGACGACGCAGGACGTCGTCGATCCGCACGGAATAGTTGCCGCTGGTCGCAGCTGGTACCTGTGCGCCTCACACGGCACCGAGGTTCGCTTCACCAGGCTCTCTCGGATCGAAGAGGCTGACGTACTCGCTGAGGAGTGTGCTGACGACTCCGGCTTCGATATGGCCGCGGCATGGCAGAAACAGCGGGAGGAGTTTCTTGAAAGGTTCGAGGCGATCACAGCCACTGTCTGGGTGCGGGACGAGCGTTGGAGCGATGTGCAGGAGTGGACGTTGCGCGCAACGACGACCGATGCAGATGGCGAACCTCCCGGAGATGATGGATGGACCTGTCTCCAGCTGGAGTTCATGGATCACCTGCATGCCATGACGATTCTGCTTCGGCTCGGTCCGGATGCCTGCGTCATCACCCCTATGCGACTGCGACAGGACCTCCTCGACTACGTGGACCGCATGCGTGAGCGGTACCGTGCCGATGGGGCGCGCGATCTGATGACTCACGGTTGAGGCGGCACGGCTCGCGCGTGCTCCGACGGCGAGGAACGGCCAGCGGACTGCGCGGCCCTACCGCCTGCCGTGTCGCGCCCCGCTCCTACAGGCGCTTGACGGCCTCGCGTCGGCTGAGTGGGGACAGGTCCGGATGCGCCTGGACGAAGGCGCGCACCCAGTCGCCGTCCGTGCGTGCGTAGTCGCGCAGCGCCCAGCCGACGGCCTTGCGGATGAAGAACTCCGAGTCCTCCTGGTTGGCCTCGATGACGGCGGTGAGCAGGTCGAGGTCCGTGCCGGCCTTGTGCTGCAGCTGGCAGATGATGGCACTGCGCCGCACCCACACGTCCGGGTCGGTGGCCCACACGCGCATACGGGCCGCCGCAGCCGGATGCTCACGCACCACCAGCCCGACGGCGTGGGAGGTCTCATCCACCAGATCCCACCACTGCCCCGTGCGCAGAAAATGCTCGTAGAGGGCCAGGGACTCCATGCGTCCAGCATGCGACGCGGACAGCTTGGAGCGGATGACGGCCAGCGCCGCGTAGCGCTCCTCGCGGTGAGTGGCCCCATCCCACAGGCACCGCAGCGCCGCCTCCCAGGTGGCGGCCTCAGTCCACAGGCCGCGATGGGCGACGGCGATCCGTTGCGAGAGGCGCCGCGTTTCCGGGACCCCGACGCCGTACATCGCCATCTCGGATTTCAGGTACGCCCGCTGCTGCTCGGCGCGGGCGGGGGCGCCCGCCTCCTCCAGGGCCTCACGCAGGGCAGTGATGAAATCCGTGACCCGCGCACCCGTCTCCCCACTCACCGGCATCCTCGCCCCTCCTCGCAGTGCACCGCGCGCCCTCTCAACATGCTCGCGTCGCCTCATGACATGCTTTCAAGACCATTATGGTTCCGCACGGCACTGGCGCCCGGGTCAGGGAACCGGAGGTCTCGGGCTGCAAGTAGCGGCTGCGGGGCACCCGTGCGGCCGGCACTCGCGTCGCCTCATGCCGAGGCGCCTGCACCGTGTCTTCGGCGGTTTGCTCACGCGGCATCCTCCCGGTAGGCTGCCCGTGCATCCCGCGGTGGAGCCGTGGGAAGGCGATGGAGATGTCGCATAGTGGCCTAGTGCGCCTCCCTGCTAAGGAGGTTGGGGTGGAAGCCCCTCGGGAGTTCGAATCTCCCCATCTCCGCCGGACTGAGAGCCCCGGTGCGCAGCAGCGCGCCGGGGCTTCGTCGTCGGCCCAGCCGTTGCCGCGGAGGGTGCTGTGCCTGGGCCGGCCTCCCTTCAACTGACCGAACGGTCGACGGCTCGCATCCTGCGGTCTATCCTGGCAGTAGTCCATCAATCGTGCTGGGAGTGAGCGGCTATGACTGACATGGACAACCGAAGACAGGCCATCGGATACGCGCTCATTGGCGGTTTTGTCGCCCTCTTCATCGTCCTCAACTGGGCCGGCCCCGGGCGGGTCCTGTCGCTCGTGTCCGCAGTGGCCGTTGTGGTGACACTGCTGGCGATCAGAACTAGATCGCGTCTCGCCGTGATCGCAGCCGTCATCCTCCTGGCGACGCTACCGTTCGTCGCGCTGCGGACCCACGCGGGCTCCGCCGCCGGCGCCATCGGTCCGCTGGTGATGTTCGTCGGGGTCGCTTGCTGGCAGCGCTGGAAGGCTCCGGCTGGATCGGGAGCCGGCGAGACCTCTTCGGCGGCCACTCCCTGCTGACTGGGCCCCGTGAAGCAGCCCCGGTCGGGGCGTTCGCCTCTGGCCGATCGGGGTGCCTGTGTGTCTTCCTGCGCCGATCCGGGATAGCGTGATGCTGTACTCGACTGAGAGGGACCTCATGTCTGACCACGACGCAACCCAGCCGCCGGCCTCCGGCTCGCCCCGCCCCAATCAGGGTGACGAGTTCAACGCCCGGACCGTCCTCATCAACCAGGACCTGCTCGACGCCGCGCGCGCCGAGCAGCAGGCCACTGGGCAGGTGCCCGGCTCCGCTCCTGGGGCTGCGCCCGGCGCCCAGTCCGGCTCGTGGCGCCCAGTGCAGCCCGACCTGCCCGCCGGGCCACCCCCTGAGGAGCAGACGCGCGCCTACTCCACACATGCCGCACAGGCGGCCGCCCAGCCCGGTGCGGCGTCGGCCGACCCCTACATCCAGGCCAACCCCTTCGCCCAGCAGAACGGGGTCGGTCAGCCGGGGCAGCCCGGCCAGCCCGACCCGGCCGGGGGTGGCGGATTCGGTGCCCCCTCGCCCTTCCAGCCCGGGCAGCCCCCCGCTCAGCAGGCAGCCCAGCCGGCGCCCTACAGTCAGCCGGCTCAGCCCGCCTGGGGCGGGCCCACGGCCGACGACGGCGCCGTAGCCGCGTCGTCGCCCTTCGCCCAGTCCGCCCCCGGCATCCCCTCAGCTCCGGGCACCTCCTCGGCCCCCGCAGCCGGTGCCGTTCCAGGGAGCGAGGCGAGTCGGGAGGCCCTGCAGTGGCAGGGGCAGCAGCCGCAGGCCCAGCCGGCAGGTCTGCAGGACCAGCAGCCCTTCGCCCAGCAGCCGGCCCCGCACTCGCACCCCTTCAGTGGGGGTCGCCAGGAGGGTGACGTCGGCATGTCCTCGGTCTTCCCCACGGCGACCGCGCGCGCTGAGGCCGAGCAGGCCACGGAGGCATTCGTCCCCGCTGCGACACAGGCGGTCGCCCAGTCCGCGCCGTCGTCGTCCTCAGCCTTCCCGTCGCAGGGCTCGGCGCCCCAGTGGGGCTCAGCCCCCTCCTCCGACGCCGCAGCCGGGCAGGCCCCGCCCTTCCCCGACATGGCTCCTCCCGCGGCGGGCTCGCCGTTCGCGCGGCCGGCAGGAGGCGGAGCGCTGGCAGCGGCGCGGTCTGAGGAGTTTGAGAGCGCGGACTCCGTCGGCAGCTGGATGCTGACGCTGTTCCTCATGGCCATCCCCGTCGTCAACCTCGTCTGGCTGCTGATGCTCGCCTTCGGCAGCGGCCACTCCGCCAGCAAGAGGAACTGGGCCAAGGCCACTCTCATCTGGGCGGTGATCGGTGTCGTCCTGAGCATCGCCTTCTCCTTTGTGCTTGGCATGCTCGGCTACTCGCTCTTCACTATCAACCAGAGCGCCAGCGTCGGATAGCGCCCAGTGGTTCGCAGGTGCGCTGCTGTCACCGTGGCGCCGAGGGCCGGAGTGCCGCCAACGGCGGGACTCCGGCCCTGTGCCCATCCTCACGGGGACAGGATTTGTCCCCTGGGTGGACGCTGAGTAATGTTCTACCCGTCGGCAACGACATGCGCCTGTAGCTCAACGGATAGAGCATCTGACTACGGATCAGAAGGTTGGGGGTTCGAATCCCTTCGGGCGCACCAACACCCCGTCATCGGCTGAATAGTCGGAGCCGGGGTGTTTTCCATTTCCGGTACTCCCCGGCTCCGACGGCGTCGCTCAGCGGGGTCGCTGCTGAATCTTCGCGTCAGCCTTTCTCACCACCTCCTGCCTGGGGCTCCGGGTCCGCCGCGCAGACCTCCCCGTCTGAAGGAAGCGTCCCGTTGACGAGGTAGTCGCTGATTCTCGCCATGGTGCAGCTGTTCTGACCCGTGGCGACATGACCGTACATGTCCACGCTCAGCAGGTGACTGTTGCGGATCCTCGACACCAGCGCCTTGGACCACGGGTAGGGCGTGGCCGGGTCGTGCAGAATGCCGACGACGAGCACCGGGTTTGTGGCCTCGACGTCGACGTCGACGGCCTCGGTCCTGCTGGTGTGTCCCCAGCCGTGGCAGAAGGCGTCCATCTGGGGGAGCGAGCTGTGGAAGACCGGGTAGTCGTGGCGGTAGGAGGCCAGTTCCGCATCCCAGCTCGACTCGTTCCCGGCGTCGGGGAAGTCGAGGCACCGGTTGGCCGAGAAGGCATAGCGGACGCGGAGCCGTTCGACCACCTGCTTCTCTGTCGTGGGAGGAGGCATGCTGTTGCTTGAGGCGGAGACAGAGGCGGCGTTCCTCACCAGGGCGGTGCCGTCATGTGCGTTCATGGCCTGGGCCAGTCCCTCGGTGAGCAGTGGCCACTTATCGGGCGAGGAGTTGGCGAGTGTGGAGATGCTGCTAACGGCCTTGGCCCGGTTCAGAGTCTCCCGGGAGTTGGAGACGGTCAGTGGGTTGGCGTCCAGGTCGTCGAGGAAGGTGGCGAGCCGGGTGACGGCCTCCTCCGTCGTACCGCTCAGGGGGAACCCCGCCTGGCCCTGCTGGGACTCGATATAGGTGCGCAATGACTGCTCCCAGGCTGCGGCACCATCCTCTGACGCCTCCTGCCGTGACAGAGTGGGGTCCATGGCGCTGTCCAGGACGACGCGTCCAATGTTGTCGGGGAAGAGCTCGGTGTAGACCGCGCCCAGGTAGGTGCCGTAGGAGACGCCGAGGTAGTTGAGGTCCTTGTCTCCCACCAGCGCCCGCATGACATCCATGTCACGGGCCACCGAACGGGTGTCCGCATGGTCGAGGATCTCGGGAACCTCCGTGTACTTCTGGCAGGCCGCGGCCTCGCGTGAGCCCTGGGCGACGATATCGGCGGCGCTGCCTGATGTCGTGGGTTGGCCGGAAGAAGGCGCCTCAGCCTGCCCTGCCAGAATCGCCTGGACGTCCTCGGGGGACCAGCAGGTGATGGGGGTGGACTGGCCGACGCCGCGAGGGTCGAAGCCAATGATGTCGTAGCTCGCCAGGACCTCCGACATCTCCCCGTTCTTGAAGAGCTCGGCCCGCGACTCGATGGCGGAGATACCGCTTCCCCCGGGGCCTCCGGGATTGAGGAAGACCGAGCCCCGAGGGGAGGAGCTCGTCGAGGGCAGCTTCTTGAGGGCCACCGTGATGGTCTTGCCCTGCGGGTGGTCGTAGTCCAGGGGCACGGTCACGGTGGCGCACTGGAAGGCGGTGCCGGTGGCGTCGTTGGTGCAGTCGGTCCAGGTGAGGTCCTGGTTGTAGAAGGACTCCAGCCCCTTGGGGGCACCCGCCCCCGTGGACCCGGTGGATCCTCCGGAACCGTTTGACGTGTTGCTACCGGTGGGCTGAGGCGTGCCTGCGTTGCTGTTCGAGTTCGTACCACGGTCCACCACGACGCCGGCCTCATGGGAGCCCGGCGCGGGCGGGCTGGCGGCGGCTGCGATATTCGCACCGAGCATGCTGCCGGCGGTGATCGTGCCGAGCAGGGTGAGGACGGCGAGGGCTGAGGTGGCGTGCGATGGCGGGGATGTTCGTAGGCGTCTCATGGCAACAAGCCTTGTGTCTCCGACGAATATGAACCATCCGGCAGCCTGGCCGGCTGATGTCGGGGTAGCCCGACCCGACAACCTCACCGTCGGCGTCCGGCTCAGTCCACGTTCAGGCGCCGGCGGCCTCGAATGCCTGGGCCAGGTCCGCGATGAGATCGTCGACGTGCTCGATCCCCACACTCAGGCGCATGAGCCGGTCGCTCAACCCGTAGGAGGCGCGCACCTCGACGGGCACGTCCGCATGCGTCTGCACCGACGGGCACGTCACCAGCGACTCCACGCCCCCCAGGGACTCGGCGAAGGTGAACACCCGCACCGAGGCCAGGAAGCGGGCCACGTCCACCGACTCGGCCAGGTCGAAGCTCACCATGCCCGACCGCCCCGGGTAGAGCACGCGCGTCACATACCGGCTGGAGCGCAGGAACTCCGCGATCGCAGAGGCGTTGGCCTCGTGGCGCTCCATGCGCAGCGCCAGGGTCTTGAGCCCGCGCAGCAGCAGGAAGCAGTCGAAGGGCCCCAGCGTCGCGCCGGTCGTGTTGAGCCGGTAGTTCAGCTGCTCGGCCAGGACGTCGTCGGACACCACCGCCACACCCGCCATGACGTCGTTGTGCCCGCCCAGGTACTTCGTGCCCGAGTGAACGACGACGTCGGCACCCAGCTCCAGGGGCCGCTGCACCACTGGGGTGCAGAAGGTGTTGTCCACCACCAGGCTCGCCCCGGCGGTATGGGCCAGCTCGGCCGCCTCAGGGATGGGGAGCTCCTCCATCATCGGGTTCGTGGGAGTCTCGATGATGACCAGGTCGGCCGGGTCGGCCAGCGCCCCGCGCAGGCCCTCGATGCCCAGGACGAAGTCGACTCGCGCCGCCCCCTCCTCGGCCAGGACCTCCAGGAAGCGGAAGGAGCCGCCGTACAGGTCGCGCAGCGCCACGATCCGGCTGCCGTGCGGGGCCAGTGTGCGGGTCACCAGCTCCAGGGCCGCCATCCCCGAGGACAGGGCGAAGGCGGCCGTCCCGCCCTCCAGGCGCGCCAGGGCGTCCTGCAGGACGTCACGGGTGGGGCTGGCTGTGCGCGTGTAGTCGTAGCCCGTCGACTCACCCAGGCCCGGGTGGCCGTATGCGGTCGACAGGTGGATCGGCGTCGTGATCGCACCCGTGGCCGGATCGGTCCCGGTGCCCGAACGCACCAGCAGCGTCTCCAGACGGAGCTGCGGGTCCGGGGATGACGACGTCGGGTGATGGTGGACGGGGAAGGTGCGAGCGGCCGGCGGCTGGGAACACTCGGTGTGAGCGGCGGGGCGGGGTGCGGACGGACTGGTCATGAGTGGTTTCTCCTCATGGGCGGGGGAGTGGCGGGAGGAAATGATGACTGACGGCCGACGGCGACGCCGGCGATGGCCGGTGAATGGACACCGGTCAGGGCGGTTCTGCGCGGCCCGGACGAACCGACTCAGGCGGACAGGGCGGTGGGGCCCTGCCCGGCATGCCCTGCGGCGCGGGCGGTCACGGCGGCGACGGCAGCCTCCAACCGGTCCAGGGCGGCGTCGAGGGTGGCGCGGGGGCAGGCGACGTTGATCCGGGTGAAGCCCTCGCCGCCGGCCCCGAAGATCCGGCCGTCGTCGAGCCAGAGCTCGGCCTCTTTCAGCATGACCTCGTCGAGCCGCTCGGGCTCGAGCCCGGCGGCCCTCAGGAATCCCGAGCAGT
Source organism: Actinomyces oris (assembly GCF_001937665.1). GTDB lineage: Bacteria > Actinomycetota > Actinomycetes > Actinomycetales > Actinomycetaceae > Actinomyces > Actinomyces stomatis. Next base: position 9,648 of record NZ_MSKL01000007.1, read on the forward strand.
CCAGCCACAGCAGGTAGGTGCCCTCGCAGGGGGCGGCCTCGATCCCCTCGATCCGCTCCAGGCGCGCCTCGACGTGGGCCCGGGCGGCCGCGATGTGCTCACGCAGGGCGTCCAGCCAGGCGTCACCGCCCTCGTAGGCGGCCCGGCAGGCCGTCAGACCCAGGACATTGGGCTGGGAGTAGCCGGTGGTGGCCAGCTCACGGCGGAAGGCCCTGCGCAGGCGGGCATCGGCGATGAGGATGTTGGCGACCTGCAGACCCGCCAGGTTGAAGGACTTCGACGGCGAGGTGCAGGTGATCGTGTGTGCGGCGGCCGTCTCGCTCACGGAGGCGAAGGGCGTCGTCGTGAAGCCAGGCAGGGCCAGGTCGGCGTGGATCTCATCGGCCACGACGACGACGCCGTGGCGGGCCGTGACCTCCTCCAGGGCCGTGAGCTCCTCCCGGCTCCAGACCCGGCCCACCGGGTTGTGCGGGTTGCACAGGAGCAGCAGGCGCGCACCGGTCGCCTCGATGGTCTCCTCCAGGGCGTCCAGGTCACGGCGGTAGACGCCGTCGGCGTCACGCACGAGGGGGACGGCGGCCACGGTGCGCCCGTTGACCTCGACGACGTCGCGGAAGGGGTAGTAGACGGGCTCCTCGATGAGGACCGCCTCGCCCGGCGCGGTCAGGGCACGCACCGCCAGGGCCAGGGCCGGGACGACGCCGGGGGTCACGGTGTTCCACTCGGCCTCCACCTGCCAGCCGTAGCGGCGGGAGAACCAGCCGGTCAGGGCCGCCTGGTAGGCGTCGTCGGGCTCGGAGTAGCCGAAGATGCCGTGGCGGGTGCGCCACAGCAGGGCGCTGGTGACCGCCGGTGCGGTGGCGTGGTCCATGTCCGCCACCCACAGGGGCAGGACGTCCTCGGGGCGGCCGCGCTTGACGGCGGAGTCCCACTTGAGGCTGGCCGTGCCGCGGCGGTCGGGGACCGCGTCGAAGACGGCCGGGTCAACGGCGGGGGCGGTGAAGAAGGCGGCCGCGGGGGAGGCGGCGGTAGGCGCGTGGGGGGCTGTGAGGTCAGGGCGGCCCGGACAGGTGGAGTCGGTGGAGTCGCTGGAGCTGCTGACGGGGGTGAGGTGGGCGTGCATGACAGAAGGTCCTCTCGGGTCCCCTGGCGGCGGTAAGGCGCGCGAGCGCAAGGCGGCTGCTGCGGCAGATCGGGCTCAGGGGTTGGCCGGCGCGTGGCCCGGCCGAGGTGGCGGTTTGCTGGAGGGATGAACACGGGGGCGGTGGGGCCTCCGCGGAGTGCGACGAGCCGGTCTCAAGCGGCTCGGACTCTCACCGTTACGTGTCAGACAGCGACGGCTGGCGCTGTCAGCGCATGCACATTCGACCCTCGCCAAGGGTGCGCACCATCATCGCGCGGGCCTGGGGCGAAAGAGTCGTCATGGCGGTGAGCATAGCGGGAGCGCCGCCGCCGGCGCCACCCGGCTGGTCGGCGCCGTGATCTCGCCCCGCCGGGCGACGCGTACCAGAGTGGGGCGTCTTATCCATAGCCATATTTTCTACCGATTAATAACAGTAGGGTTGATGGTGGTCGTGCCGTCTTGGCAGGTTCACGGCCATCGCCGCAGCCATCACCCAGTGGATGCGGCCCCGGGGGAGGGGACCTCCCTCCTTCACCATCACCGACACAGCAAGGGGCTGTACATATCCCATGACTCAGAAACCTGACCACCCGATGACCCTGGAATCGCCTCGTCCTCCGGCCCGTCCCGCACGCAGCTCGGGGATCAGCCGACGCATCATGCTCAAGGGGGTGGGCGGGGTCGCCGCCCTCGCCGCCGTGGGCGCCGGTGCGTCCGTGGCCGGCGCGGCGCCCGCTCAGGCCGCGGGCCTGAGCGTTACCGAGCACCAGGACGGCGGCCGCATGCAGTACTACCGCTTCTCCACGCCGTCCATCGGCTGGAACCCGGCCGTCAACGTACTGCTGCCCGACGGATACAACCCGGCACGCCGCTACCCGGTGCTCTACCTCCTCCACGGAGGCGGCAAAGGCAACGACTTCCGGGTCTTCGACAAGCTGGGCATTCGAAACTACACCGCGGGCCGCGAGCTCATCGTCGTCATGCCCGACGGCGGACTCGCCGGCTGGTACTCCAACCCGGTCTCCTCGAACGTCGGCCCCCGGAACTGGGAGACCTTCCACATAGGCGAGCTCATCCCCTGGGTGGACGCCACCTTCAGCACCATCGCGGAGTTCTCCGGGCGAGCCGTCTCCGGCTTCTCCATGGGAGGCTTCGGGGCCCTGAAGTACACGGCCAAGTACTACGGGCACTTCGCCTCCGTCTCCTGCCACTCGGGACCCGCCGACCTGCGCGGGAAGGACGGCTCCACGATCACCCACTGGGCGAATCTGACCTCGATGGCCGAGCTCGGGGGCGGCATGGTCTACGGGGCGCCCTGGGACGAGGCGCGTGTGAGCGCCGACAACCCCATGGAGCACATCGAGAGGTACCGGGGCAAGCGCATCTTCCTCACCTGTGGAACGGATACTGTCGACCTGAACGAGCGTCATGTCCTGCCGACCCAGAGAACCTTCGCAGGGGCACTGCAGGCCGCCGGCATTCCTCATGAGCACTATGAGGACGCAGGAGGCCACCTTGTGCGCCCGGAGCGGCTGCAGCAGGACATCGACGGCATGATCGCCCACCTGACCAAGGCCGGTTGAGGGCTTCCCCGTCGCTCTCCGGGCCCTGAGGCCCACCGGTGCGGAGCCGACGACCGGTCAAGAGCTCGGCGTCGAGAACCGTGAATTCAGCGGTTCCCGACGCCGAGCTCGGACGTGCTCCTCGGCTCCTCGGCCGGCTGGTCAGCCAGCGCGGCGCAGGCGCAGGGAGTTGGTGACCACGATGACGCTGGAGGCGGCCATGGCGGCCCCCGCGATCATCGGGTTGAGCAGTCCGGCGGCCGCCAGCGGGATCGCGGCCACGTTGTAGGCGAAGGCCCAGAACAGGTTCTGGCGGATGATCCGCAGGGTCGCTCGCGACACCCGCACCGCCGCCACCGCTGCATCCAGGTCCGTGCGCACCAGGGTGATGTCGGCGGCTTCAATGGCCACGTCCGCCCCCGAGCCCATGGCGAAACCCAGACCCTGTGTGCCGGCCTGGGCCAGGGCCGCGGCGTCATTGACCCCGTCACCCACCATGCCGACCACCGCGCCCTGGGCCTGCAGGTCGGCGACGACGTCGCGCTTGTCGGCGGGCAGCACCTCGGCGCGCACGTCAGCGGCGTCGATCCCCACCTGAGCCGCCACGTGCTCAGCGGCCCGGGTGTTGTCCCCGGTCAGCAGCACCGGGCGGATCCCCAGCTCGCGCAGCGCCGTCACCGCCGCCCGCGAGGAGGGCCGCACCGTGTCTCGCACCACGAGAACCGCCACCGCCTCCAGTGGCTGCACCTGCCTGGCATCGGAGGCGCCATCCGCGGCGGCGTCGGTATCGGCCTCAGCGCTCGCGGTCTCACCGACGGCGTTGCCCACGGCCAGGACGACGGCGGTCGCCCCGGAGTCCTGGGCCTCCTCCACGGCGGAGCGCACCGCCTCGGGAACCTCGACGCCCATCTCATCGGCGAGCCAGCCCGGCCGGCCCACCGCCACCCGGCGCCCCTCCACCGTGGCGGACACGCCCCGGCCCTCATGGTTGGAGAAGTCGGTCGGCGCCGGCAGGTCGCCCAGGCGCTCGCGGGCGGTTGCCGTGATGGCCACGGCAACCGGGTGCTCCGAGGCCGACTCGACCGCCCCCGCCAGACGCAGCGCCTCCTCCCCGAGCGGGGCCAGGCTTGCGAGGGCGTCCGCCTGGCCGCTTGCGCCGGCGCCGACCTCGCCACTGCCGGCCGAGTCCGGGGCCTGCGACAACATCGAATCCGCGCCGCTCACCTCCCGGCAGGCCTCGACCTCCAGGCTCATGCGCCCCTGGGTGACCGTGCCGGTCTTGTCCATGACCATCGTGTCCAGGGCCCGCGTCGACTCCAGCACCTCGGGGCCCTTGATGACCACGCCCAGCTGGGCGGCCCGCCCCGAGCCGACCAGCAGCGCCGTCGGCGTGGCCAGCCCCAGCGCGCAGGGGCAGGCGATGACGAGCACGGCCACCGCCGCGGTGAAGGCCGCCTGCGGGCTGTGCCCGGTGAGCAGCCACCCCGCCAAGGTTGCGGCCGACAGCACCAGGACGATGGGCACGAACACCCCCGAGATCCGGTCAGCCAGGCGCTGGACGGGGGCCTTGCCCGCCTGCGCGGCCGTCACCATCCGGCCGATCCGCGCCAGCGTTGTCCCCTCACCCACGGCCGTGGCCCGCACCAGTAGCGCGCCGGAGGTGTTGACGGTCGCCCCGGTGACGGCCTGCCCGGCCTCGACCTCGGTGGGCACGGACTCCCCGGTCAGCAGTGAGGCGTCCACGGCCGAGCGACCCTCGACGACGACACCGTCGGCCGCCACCTTCTCACCCGGCCGCACGAGGAACAGGTCCCCGGCAGCCAGGTCCTCAATGCTGATGCGCTCCTCGGTGCGGGTGGTCTCCGCGCGGGGTGTGCCGTCCTCGTTGAGGACGTCGATGGTGTCGCGGCTGCCCGACGCTGAGGTGAGGACCACGCGGGTCACCTCCTTGGCGCCCAGCTCCAGCAGGGCGCGCAGGGCGTCGCCGGAGCGGTACTTGGCGCGGGCCTCCGCGTAGCGGCCCGCCAGGAGGAAGGTGGTCACCCAGGCGGCCGACTCGAAGTACATGTGGGCGGCGTGCCCCTGGGAGCGGGGCAGCAGCTCCATGCTCATGCGCATGCCGATGTGCCCGGCCCCGCCGAGCACCAGTGCCCACAGGCTCCAGCCGGTCGCGGCGATCACCCCCAGGGACACGAGCGTGTCCATGGTGAAGGCCCCGTGGCGCAGCGCCCGGAAGGCCGCCTTGTGGAAGGGCCAGGCCCCCCAGACCGCCACCGGAAGCGCCATGAGCGCCACCGTCCACTGCCAACCGGGCATCTGGAGGGCCGGCACCATGGAGATCGCCATGATCGGCACCGACAGGATGAGGCAGTAGATGAGACGCAGCCGCAGGTCGGCGGCCCGCTCCATGTGCGAGGCGCCCAGGGAGGGTGCGCCCCGACCGGAGGCGGAGCGGGGGGACGCATCGCCGGTGCCGGCGGTGCTGGAATGCGTGGCCTGCCTGCCTGCTGCGGCGCTCGGCGCCGCCATGGACAGCGTCGCGCGGCCGCCCGTGCCCTTGGCACTGCGCCGGCCTTCGGTCGAGCCGGGTGCGGATGGTCCCGATGCTGATGCTGCCGATGCCGCCGACGTCGTCGACGTGGGCTCGCCGGCCGGTGACGCCTCCGAGGCTGCCGGCTCATCCGGCGAGGTGGTGCCCAGCGGGGCGCCGGTGTAGCCGGCGCGGGCGACCGTGGCCAGGAGGTCGTCGACGCTCACCGTGCTCGGGGCGGTGATACGGGCCGACTCGGTGGCGAGGTTGACCGAGGCACTCACGCCGTCGAGCTTGTTCAGCTTCTTCTCCACCCGGGCCACGCAGCTGGCGCAGGTCATGCCCCCGATGGAGAGGTTGACGGTGCGCAGCTGCTCGCCCGGTTCCTGGCTGGTCGTACTCATAGGAGCCTTCCGTGTCCGTGTCGGTATGCGTGGCCGCCCGTCGACGTCCGGACCTCGGGCGACGGCGGTGAGACGTCCGGGCTCAGCGCTCGCGGACGTCGCGCTCGACGGCGTCGAGCGTGTAGTCCCCGGCCTCGTCGATGGCCTCGGCCAGGGCTGTGTCCTCCAAGCGGATGTCGGAGAGCACGGTGACGGTGGACTGTCCGTCCTTGTTGAGCAGGACGGAGACGTCCTTGACGCCCTCGAGCGCCTCGAGCTCCTCGGTGACATGGGCGACGCAGTGGCCGCAGGTGAGTCCGGAGACCTTGAGGGTGGTGGTGCGGTCGATGCCGTCGGCGGTGAACTCAGTCATCTCTCACTCCTTGGGAAGTGTGTGCGGAAAACGGGTGGATCGGAACGGGAACAAGACGGTCCGGCACTGAGCGGACCGTGGTGCTCAGGACCGCACGAGTCGGGCGATGGCGTCGGAGGCCTCGCGGATCTTGGCGGTGCCCTCCTCGTCGCCGGCCTGGGCGGCGTGCAGGACGCAGTGGCTCATGTGGTCCTCCAGCAGGCCGAGGCTGACGGCCTGAAGGGCCTTGGTGGCGGCGGAGATCTGGGTGAGGACGTCGATGCAGTAGACGTCCTCCTCAACCATGCGGGAGATGCCCCGGACCTGCCCCTCGATGCGGCGCAGGCGCTTGAGGTAGTCCTCCTTGGATCCGGTGTAGCCGGCCATCTCTCCTCCGTTGTCTCGGTCGGGATCGAACATACCCCTAGGGGGTAGAGCGGTCAAGTACCCCCAGGGGGTATGTGGTCGTTGGTGGCCGCCCGGAGTGCGGTCGGGCCGGCCCGATGGGCACGGAACCGGGAACCGGGACACGGGGAAGGGGGACGTGGGATGCTCGTGCCATGACCGCCGTTGCCAATGCCGTCCCTGGCCCCGCCGACCCCGACGCGGCGCCCCGGACCACAGATGACCCCGACCTCCAGCTCGCCCGAGACCCGAGGGCCGGCGCCGGACGGCTCATGGTGCTGGCCGGCAACCGTCCCGACCTGCGCGGCGTCATCGTGGACAACCCGGGCTGCTCCCCGGAGCTGCGCGCCTGGGTGAGCCGCATGGGAGGCGCCTCCGCCGGCTCCGGCCGCGGCGGACGTCCCGGCACCGATGCGGGAGCGGCCCGGCCGGACGGCTCTGGCGGCGTTGACGACGCTGGCGGCGTTGACGACTCCGTGTCGCTGGCACCCACGGGCTGGGAGCCCTCCGACATCGGCCTGGGCGACGACCCCTTCGGCTCCGTCCTGGGCGACCCGCTCATGGGCTCACCGCTCTTCGACGACGCCGGCGACCTGGGCCAGGAGCCCGCCTCCGCCGAGCCCGCCGGCGCAGCCGGTCGGAACGGGAAGGGAGGGCGGCGGCCGTCGTCGAGCCGGAGCACGGCCAAACCGCGTACCGGCCCCGCCCGCACCGCCTCGCGCACAGCCGCGGCCCGGGTCTCGCAGACACCCGCCCCGCCCCGACAGCGGCCGTCGGTGACGATGCCGCCGCAACCGGCTCCGGCGCCGCCTGGACGCTTCGCGCCACCAGCACCGTACCCGGGGCCGGGGGCCGCCGGGCCGGCCGGGGCTGCTCCGGGGCGAGTGGCGGACAACCCCTGGGCCGTGGAAGGCGCGCCGGCCGGCGGCCTGCCGCCCGTGACCTCCGGCGCCCCGTACGAGATGCGAGGCCACAAGGCCCCGCCCTCCCTGCGGACCGCCAGGAGGCCCGCGCCGTCCTCGCAGTCCAGCACGTCCCCGGCCAAGGTCGTGGGCTGGATCCTCTTCATCCTCCTGTTCATCATCATCCGGGCGTTCAACGGCTGAGACGGGAGGGGGCCGGGGCCGACGCCATCAGGGGTCGGATGTGCCTCAGGGCGCGGCGGAGCCCGGGGTCGAGCCGCTCGGGGCGCTGGTGACCGGGATGGTGATGGGGCTGTTGGAGGCGTAGCCGTGCTTGAAGGCCCACACCACGATCTCCAGGCGCGACGTCGTCCCGGTCTTGTGGAACAGGCCTGTGATGTGGGACTTGACCGTCGCCTCGGCGATGGCCAGCAGGGAGGCGATCTTGCGGTTCGAGGCCCCCTCGCACAGAAGGTGGAGCACGTCGCGCTCCCTCTCCGAGAGGTGGACGCTGCCGTCCGCGCCGCGCACGGAGGCCAGGGCGTAGTCGATCAGGCGCGTCGTCGGCGTCGGGGCCACGACCTTCGCCCCGGAGTGGACCGTGCGCACCGCCGCGATGATCTCCTCGGCCGGGGCGCTCTTGAGCAGGAAGCCGCTGGCGCCGGCCCCCAGACCCTGCAGGAGGTCCTCGTCGGTGTCCACCGTGGTCAGCAGAATGACCCGGGTCGACGGCGAGGTGCGAAGCACCTCCCTGGTCATCTCCACGCCGTCCATGTTCTCCATGTGGACGTCGGTGATGAGGACGTCGACCTGGTGAGACTGCAGAAACCGCAGGACGGCGCGAGGTGAGCGTGTTGCGGTGAGGACCTTGAGGTCCTTGACGTCGGAGAAATAGGACTCCAGATGGGCCAGGGCCATCGCGTCGTCGTCGACCAGGGCCAGGCCGACACAATCGGGAGAAATCTGGGAAGACATGAGTCTCCTTGGGCAGATGTGTGCAGCCCGCGATCAGTGGGGGGCGCGGCCTGCTGGGAACAGTGAACAAACTACCTGAAAAAACAGATTCGCCGTGTAAACGCTCCGAGACGCGCCCCGACGAAAGGCGGTTAGAGCTATCCAAACGGCGAAGAAAGCAATAGATCAAAGGCCGATGCGAGGCCCCGACGGATTCCGGCAGGCTCTTGGGCAGCGGCACTTCCCCAAGTGTGCCTCCTCTGTCGTTCCCAGGAAGGAGGGTCCGTGTACCGCTCTGCGCTCATTGAGGGCGTCGCCCCATCTTTGGCGCGCGCTGCGTCACTCGAATCTCCCTTCGGCCTGGTTTCCCGTTCCACCGAGCTGCCCCAAGCGGCCGGAGAGCCGGTCTTCGCGATCTGGACCGGTCTTCTGGGTGATCCCTCTGAGGCGCTGAGGTCACAGCGCACCTGGAATCACCGTGCCGAGGCGGGCAACTTCGACGGGGCCGGCGGGGCCATCGACGCCGATCGCGCCAGACACATCGCGATCGTGGAGACGATGGAACGCTACTCCAGCTGCTCATGGACGGAGGAGGAGCTGGTGTGGGACACCCCCGCCGGTCTCGGCGAGGCCGCGATCGGACCGGAGCGCTGGCCGGCGTGCTCGGCCACCGAGCTGGCGGACCCGGACTGCGGGCTCATCGCCTCAGACCCCCGCGTCCCCCTGCGATGGGTGCGCGGCTGGTCCTTGACCCGCGGCCGTGAGGTCTTCGTCCCAGCGGTGCTGACATACCTCAACTTCCCGGTGCGCACCCCCTCCGAGCAGTTCGTCAACCCCATCTCCACCGGCACCGCCGCGCACTCCGACCTGCGCGAGGCCGTCCTGGGTGGCCTGCTCGAGGTCATCGAGCGCGACTCCATCGCCCTGACCTGGCTCCAGCGCCTGCGCCTGCCCGCGGTCGCCGTCGACCCCAGCACCCTGGGTGAGGAGGTCGCCGAGTACCACCGGGTGGGCACCTCCACCGAGCTGGAGACCCACCTGTTCGACGCCACCACCGACTACGGCGTCCCCACCCTCTACGCCGTCCAGACCTCGCAGGTCGATCCCGAGCTGGCCCAGGTGGTGGCCGCCACCTGCGACATCGACCCGCAGCGGGCGCTGGCCAAGATCTACCGCGAGCTCGCCTCCCTGCGCATCGCCCTGCGCAGCCACGCCCGCGGCCCGCGCGCCCAGGAGATCAAGGGGCAGGACCTCACCGTGGTCGGTGGCGCCCTGGCCGACGCCGAGCTGTCCATGCGCCACGTCTTCGACTTCCTCCTGGAGGGGGAGCGGCCCGTCCACGCCCTCGACGGGATCGGCACCCTCACGGCACCGACGTCCAGCGCTGACGGCACCGACGGCAGCAGTGGCGGAGTCGGCCCCGACCCGCTCGAGCAGGTTGTCGCCAACCTGGAGAGGGCCGGCGCCGAGGCGATCGTCGTCGACATCACCACCGATGAGGCCCGTCAGGTCGGCATGCACGTCATCAAGGCCCTCATCCCCGAGGCCATGCCCCTGTCCTTCAGCCACCACGCCCGCTACCTCGCCACACCCCGCCTCTACCAGGCGCCCCGGGCGATGGGCCTGACCGTCCACGATGAGGAGGGGATCAACCCCGTCCGCCAGCCCTTCGCCTGAGCCATGAGCCCGGCGTCCGCACCACCAGCCACCTCACCGACCGACTCCCAGGAGCCCCGACCCGATATGAGCATGACGCCGCCCGCACCGGCCACGCAGCCGGCACCGCAGACCCCCACGGGGCCGGTGACGGCCTACCTGCCCCAGGGCGGGTTCGCGCGCGCCGTCGTCGGGCGCCTCGCCGGGCAGGGCGACCCCGTCATCCCGGTCGACCAGGGGCTGGTCAGCGCCTACATCCCCTACGCCGACCGCGCGGTTCTCATCGCCGACCCCGACCAGTCCGGCCTGCGCGAGGACCTCGACACCCTCTCCTTCACCCGGAGCATGCCCTCCCTGGGCCTGGAGCTCTTCCCCACCGAGCTGCGTTGCGGGCCGCTCGTGGTCCCCGGCCGCAGCGCCTGCTACCGCTGCTACGACCGGCGCCGCCGCCAGCACGGCTACCGCCCCCTGCCCCCCGAGGTCGCTTCTGAGCACGGCCCGCTGGAGCAGGCCTACGCCCACCACCACGTGCTCCTGGGGGCCGGCCTCATCTCCCTGGCCCTGCAGACCCTGGATGCCCTCGACCCCCAGGGCCCGACCACGGGAGGCGCCGACGACGTCGCGCCGATCGGCGGCCAGGTGTGGACCATCGACCTCGTCTCCGGCATCACCACCTGCTCGTCGACCGTGGCCGTCGACCGCTGCGAGACCTGCTCGGGCCGCTACGCCGGCGGCCGCGACGGCCTGCCCGCGCTCGCGGCCCTCCTGCCCGAGCGACGTGGGGAGGTGGCCTGAGATGGCCGCAGACGCCGGAAACTCCGTCATGCGAGCCGGCGACGTCGGCCGTGCCGCCCGCCGCGACCTGCAGTTCCGCATCCCCCGCAGGCCCGTGGTCCGGCTGGGGCTGCGCGCCCGCCCCGAGGAGAACGGCTGGATCATCGACGGCGCCCGCAAGAGCCAGGTCCTGGGCGGGGCCTTCGCCCGTGAGCACATGGGCCCCCTGCTCCAGGCCTGCGACGGCACTCGCACCCTCGACGAGATCGGCGCGGCCACCGGCATCGGCCCCCAGGCCGCCTTCGAGGCCGTCTCCCTGCTGTGGACCGGCGGCATCGTCGAGGAGGGTGACACCGAGCCGGCCCCCGGCGACCCGTCGCCCGAGCTGGCACGGTTCCTCTCCCGTCTGGGCGACTCCACCGGCGTCAACGACTCCTGGCAGGACGCCGCCCGCCGCCTGGCCGCGGCCCAGGTCGCCGTCGTCGGGGACAACGAGCTGGCCGGTGAGATGGTCGCCGCCCTGGAGCCCACCGTGCCCGAGGTCCGGCTCGACGGCGCACCCCGCCGGGGGGATACGCTCACCGTCCTGATCGAGACCGTCGACTGCACGGCCCGCTCCCAGGAGGTGGCGCGCCGCTGCCGGGAGGAGGGCATCGCGCTGCTGCGGGTGCGCGCCGAGCAGGAGGCGGTGACGGTCGGCCCCTACGTCGACGAGGCCTTCTCGCCCTGCCTGGCCTGCGCGTGCGCCGATGAGCCCGAGATCGGCCCCCGCCCCGAGGCCGCCCGCCACGATGTCGTCGTCGGCCTGGCCGCCCGGGCCGTGGCCGCCATCATCGCCCGCGCCACCGTCACCCACCTTCCCGGGGACGCGCGGCGCACGGACCTGGCCACCTTCACCTACTCCGACCGCCCGGTCGTCTCCCGCCCCGGCTGCCCCGTCTGCTCGGTGGCCGGGCAGGGAGAGGAACCGGTGCCGGTGGCGCCCTCGGCCCCCGTGGGGGCCCGCTACGAGCAGTCCGTGGCCATCCCACCGGCCGCCTTCGTCGACTCCAAGGGCCACCAGCAGCACTACAAGCCCTCCAACCTGCGCCTTCAGCGCGAGTTCCGCGACTGGCCGGTCTGCCCGCGCACGCCTCTGCCGCCCGCCGACCTGGAGCGCCTCGACCAGCCCTGGCCCGTCGCGCACCCGCTCACCGATGACGGCTCCGACCCCGACCTCGTCACCCGCCCCACCCCGGCCGAGCTCGCCACGATCCTGGCGCTGTCGGTCGGCGTGCGCGAACCGCTCGGAGCCGAGCCCACCGGCCAGGGACCGGCCGAGGCCGCCCAGAGTCCGCTGAGTGCCAAGCTGCGCCGCTGGACGGCCGCCGGCGGCAACATCGGCTCGGTGACCGCCTACGTCCTCGTGCCTGAAAGCGGGCAGGCCGGACATGAGGCGAAGGAGGCGGCCGGGCAGCGGCCGGCCCCGGGCACCTATGTCTACATCGAGCGCGACCACGCCCTGGCCCTCATCGGTCCCGCCCCCGCTGCGGACGCGGAGACGGAGCCCCTGCCCGACGGCGTCGGCGCCCGGATCGTCCTGACCGGCAACGTGGACAAGGTGGCCCGCAAGTACTTCTCCTTCGCCCTGCGCATCGCCGTCCAGGACTGCGGCTGCTCCTTCGAGGTCATCCGCCTCGTCGCCGACGCCCTGGGAGTGCCGCTGCGCGCCCGGGCCCGCTGGGACGAGCAGCGCATCGCCCGGGCGCTGGGCACCGACCCGGCCCGGGAGCCGGCCTGCATCGTCGTCGACCTGGGAGGCCGCCGTGCGCACTGACTTCGAGACGCTGCGCGAGCTCGTCGCTGGCTTGTCCACCGGATCGGACACTCACCCCGCCGAGCCGACCTCCGACGGCCTGGCCACGCGCCGCCCGCGCCCGCCGCTGGACTGCCAGGTGCCGGACGCGCTCGTCCCCGGCCCCCAGGAGCCCTACCCCTACAGCCTGCACCAGACCTTCGAGCGCCGCTCATCATCGACCACCTACGGTACCGAGCCGCTCGAGGCCGAGCCCCTCCTGGCCATGGTGCGCGACGCCCTGGCCGACGACGCGAGCACCTGGGGCCAGGACGCGGCGGCCTGCCCCCTGGAGCCCTTCGTCCTCCTCCTGCGCCCGAGTGGCGCTGAGCCGGGCATCTACCGGGTGAGGCTCGACGGCGTCGACCTCGTCCGCCCCCTGCCGCAGGCTGAGGAGATCGAGGGCATGGCGGTGCAGAAGGAGTTCGCCCGCGCCGGCGCCATCGTCTCGGTGGCCGCCAACCTCGATGAGGCCGACGCCTGGGGCGGGGCGGCCGGCTACCGCTTCACCATGGGCCGCAGCGCCGCCCTCATCTACTCGCTGCACCTGCGCGCCGTCGCCCGGGGACTGGTGGGGACGGTCTTCGCCGGCTTCGCCACCTCGGCGGTACGCCACCTGCTGGACTCCGACGGCGTCAGCCGCCACCAGATGTTCGCCGTCACCATCGCCAGTGCGCAGACGGCGCCGCCCGATGAGGCGGCCGGCTGACCCAGTCACCAGTCGCGCGCTCCGGCGGCCCGCCGCCGGCACGACCGACCCAGAACTGCATACCGCGTCACAGAAGTTCCACAGACCACCCCGTTCGCGGGGTTGGGGCCCGGTCCCGGCAGACCGGACCCCCGGGGCCCGAACGGGCCCCGCTCCTGCCCACAAGACATCTGAGAGAAGGAGGTGAACAGCATATGACGAACAGCTCGATTGATCTCACCCTCGCCGACAGTGACTTCGGTGTCGAGGAACTGCCCGAGGGCAACGCCCTGGGTTGCGCCTTCAGCCACGCCAGCGCGTCCTGCCCGGCCAGCGCCGCCTCGGCCTCGTGCCCGGCCAGCGCCGCCTCGGCCTCGTGCCCGGCCTGCGCCGCCAGCGCGTCGACGACGTCCTGCTGACGACCCCATGGTGGCGGGTAGGGGACCGGGGTCCCCTACCCGCCACTGGCGGTACCCCGGAGCCCCGAGAACCGACCTGAGGGAGCCAAGAGCCCACGATGAGCACGGTGATGAGTACGGCGACGAGAACGCCGACGATCCCTGGTAGCCCCCCGACGTCTCCGATCCCGCGCCTGCGCCGCGGCGTGAGCCTCATCGTCGGGATGGACAACCAGCCGATGCTGTTCGACTCCGACTCGGGCAAGTACCACCGGCTCGGCGCGGCCGCCGCCTTCATCGTCAACCAGTTCGACGGGGTGCGCCCCCTGCCGACCATCATCGAGGAGCTGCCCCAGGACATCGACGAGGCGGGCGCCCAGCGCATCACGAGCCTGGTCGACAACCTGCGCGACAAGGGCCTCCTGTCGGGGAGCGAACCCGCCCCCGCCGTCCCCGAGGCCCCGGTGCGCACCCGGCGCACCCGCGGACGCCACACCGCCCAGCCCCGCCGGGCCCGCCACCTCAAGGTCGAGAGGCCCCGCCGCAGCGGGGGCTGGTGGCTGCCCCGCATCATCATCGCCCGCAAGTACCACCGGATCGTCGCCCCGGTCGTCACCCTGCTCCAGCGCCTGCCGGCTCCCGCACTCAGCTGGGTCTTCCTGGCGCTGGCCGCCTGCGGGTACGCGGCCGGGGCCATGGCGCTCAGCTCCCTGGCCGGCGGCCCCCGCCCCGGCGTCCTCGTCTTCGTCACGGCGGTGGCGATCCAGCTGGTGAGCATCCTGCTCCACGAGTCCTGGCACGCCATCGTCGCCGGCTACCTGGGCACCCCGATCCGGGGACTGGGGGTGGCGCTCATGTTCTGGGCGATCCCCATCGCCTACGTCGACCGCACCGACTCCTACCGGGTGCGCTCCCGGCGCGGGCTGACCATGCTGGCCCTGGCCGGCATCTTCTCCGACGGCGTCGTCTGCGGCCTGGAGGCGGCCATCGCCTGGGCCTCGACGGGAACGGTGCGCCAGGTGGCCCTGACCCTGTGTGCCTTCCAGCTCACGATGCTCGTGACCAACCTCAACCCCCTCACCCAGTCCGACGGCGTCGCCGCGGTCGAGGCGGCCACCGGCTCGGTCAACCTGCGCGGGCGCTCCATGTTCGTGCTGCGCTGCGTCCTGGCCCGCCAGCCCCTGCCTCCCGCCCTGGCCGTCATGCGGCCCGCGGTGCGCTGGGGCTACTTCATCTACGGGCTGCTGTGCTCTCTTCTCGGACTGCTGGCCTTCGTGATGAGCATTGTATGGATAGGCTACTGGCTGTACGTCCTCGTGAAAGGTTTCCTCCTATGACGCAGCCGGTTCTCTCTCGTGCCGGTGCCTCCCCCTCCCGACAGCCACAGCCGCAGCCCGTATCCGCCGTGACCCCCGGGGAGCCCATCCCGTCCGCTCCGTCCTCCGCCGTACCAGCGTCGGTACCGGCATCGGAGCCGGAGCCCCCGGCCCTGGCCCAGCCCGCCGTGGCCCTGCCGACCCTCGTGCGCCTGGGCGGGCTCCCGGTGCGGGCCGTCCCCGAGACCAGCGCCGCCGTCATCGGCACCCTGGACTACCTGCGCCGGCTCGACGAGGTGCTCGACGGCGCCGCGGAGCAGCTGCTCGACCCGCTCTACGAGATCGTCCCCACCCTGGACAAGACCGAGCGCCGCCCGGTCCTGCGCGCCAAGCGCTGCGTCTTCCAGGGGCGTGCCACCGACCTGTCCGAGGAGGTCCTGGCCGTCCTGCCCGCTGAGCTGCGCGCACTGCTGGAGCGCTGGGACGCCCTGGTGGCCCGCAAGGACGAGACCCGCGCGCGCCTGGCCGTCCTGGTCGACGTCGACCTGGACCGCAGCCGCGAGCTGCTGGCGGCCGGCCTCGACGAGCCCGGCTACCAGGAGGCCCTGGCGATCGCCGCCCCGGCCCTCATCTCCACCCTGGCCGCCCGCGGCCGCAGGCTCGAGGACCCCCGCGTCCTGCGCACCCTCTACACCCTGGCCACCCGGGCCGCCCTCAAGACCAGCCCCTTCTCGGGACTGACCACCGTCAACGAGGCGGGCCGGCCGTCCACCGGGCGCAGCCACCGCATGGTGGCCACCCACCTGGCCTACCGCATCCTGAGCGCCACCGCCCAGGACCTGGCCCCCGACAGCGCCCTCTACCTCGAGCCCGCCCCTGTGCGCCGGGCCTTCAGCGCCGCTCCCGGCGCAGGCGTGGCCGGCGCCTACGGCCAGTACCCGCCCAGTGAGGCCGAGGCGGAGGCGCTGAGCGTCCTCGGCGAGCACGAGTACGGCAACGGCATGGTCTTCCGCCAGGAGACCGTCCAGCCCGCCCGCTGGCTCCAGGAGACCCACGACGCCCTGACCGGCGGCGGCATGCACGCCGTGCTCAGCGTGCGTGACGCCTGCGAGCGCGTGGGTGGCACCGACCCGCGCCTGCGCCTGGAGCGGCTGCTGGCCTCCGGCGCCATCGTGCCGCACGTGCCCTGGTACCGCGGGGAGAACCCCTTCCCGCTGCTGGCCGCCTCACTCTCACCGGAGCAGCAGCGCCAGTGGGGCAAGGACCTGGCCTGGCTGGCCCGGCTCGACGACGCCGTCGGCGCCGCCGACGGGCCCGGCCGTGCCGAGCTCCTCAACCGCACGGTGCGCCTGGCCGAGCGCGTCTTCCCCGACGGCGAGCTCGGCGAGCGCCCCAGCGGCTTCCTCTACGAGGACCGCGAGTCGACCCGCAGCTGGGTCGATCCCCTCGAGGACGCCCCCTTCGAGCAGGACGTCAAGACCCTGGGCGATCTCGCCGACCCCTGGGTGACCCGCTCCCACATCTACGACCTCATGGTGGCCCGGTTCGTCTCGCTGTTCGGCAACGGTGGGGTGTGCAAGGACCCGCTCGCCTTCTTCATGACCATCGCCCACGCCCCCGACGGCGACCAGGAGATGCTGCGCGCCGCCGGGCTCGACTACGCCGCCGGCCCCGACACGGAGCGTGCCGCCCTGTCCGGCGGGCTCTCCGGCTCGCCGAGGCACCTGGGCGCCTTCCTCCAGCCGGTGGCCCCCAGCGCCCGGACCTACGCCGCCGGCGGGGGGCTGACCGTCGTCAACGCCTTCACCAACGCCAACGGCTCCCTCCAGGCCCGCTTCCACCGGCTCCTGGGCTCCGGCTTCCGGGAGCGCCTGGCCACACGGATCCGCACCGCCTGGGGCACCGAGCGGGTCCTGGAGATCCAGGCCAGCACCGAGTGCAACACCGGTCAGGCCGTCTCCTGCGGGCTTCTGCCGCCGCTGGGCCTGCCCGGTGAGCCGGGGGCGCCGGACGCGGTCCCCCTCAGCTCCCTGCGGCTCGTCCACGACCCGGCCACGAGCACCCTGTTCCTGGCCGACGACGCCGGGCCCGTGGGACTGGCCTACCTGGGCCTGACCCCCCAGTACCTCCTGGGCGGCTACCTGTCCTGGCTGGTGCTGCTGAGCGACCCGTGGTCCCGGCTGCCCCCGTTCGCGGATCACTGGACCAGCCGCCGTCGGGACCTGGGCGGGCCCCTGCCCGACGAGGTGATGCACTCCGAGCGGACCGTGGCCGGCCGGTTGGTGACCCGGCGCGAGTCCTGGACCTTCCCGGCCGACCAGATCGCCCCGCTCATGGACCGCGACCTGACCACGACCCTGCTGCACATGGACGACCTGCGCAAGCAGTGGGACATACCGACGGAGGTGTTCGTCCACCAGCACATGCCCTCCCAGGGCGCCACCTTCGACCAGCACAAGCCCCGCTACGTGGACCTCACCTCGCCGGTCTCGCTGTTGGCGCTGCGCGGCTGGATCGACCCCGGCGCCGCCCACATCAGCTTCGTCGAGGCCCTCCCGGCCCGCGGCCAGGCCCTGGGGCTCACCCAGGACGGTGAGCCGACGGTGGCCGAGTACCTGGTGGGACTCCAGTGGCCCAAGAACCTGGGAGGCATGGCATGAGCACCTACGACGACGCCCAGCCCAACCGGCGGGAGCAGCGCAACCAGCCCAGCCGGCTCATCCGCTCCCGGAGGCTGCGCTGGCTCGGCGGGCGCTCGCGGGCCGGTGAGCAGGCGGAGCGCTCCGAGGCCGGTCAGCCCGGTCAGGGCGCCTCGACCCCGCAGGTGGGTGGATCGATCCCGGGGATCCAGCCCCTGGAGATGGCGGCCGCCGACTTCGGCAACCTGCGCGCCCAGCACAGCTCGATGCGTCAGCGGGGGGCGGCGCTGGCCAACCAGCATGAGAGCGTCGGCTGGCTGTACGCGCGGATCTACTGCGCCGGCGGGGACGACACCGACGCCCTGCTGCCCGAGATCGCCCAGTGGCTGGCCCGGGCCCGCGGACAGTGGGACATCCGCTCGGCACACTTCCTGCGCTTCGTCGACCTGCGCGGGCACCACATCCGGCTGCGGCTCAAGGCCGTTGAGGGTGTCCTGGACGACGCCTACGCGAGCATGAGCGAGCTGGGGGCCGTGGCCCAGCGCACCGAGGTGCGCACGGTCGAGCGCCTCGTCACCGACCCGATGACCGGCGGGATCGGTGCCAGCCGGCCCGGCATCACCTTCGGTGTCTACGGCCCCGAGTACGACAAGTACGGGGGAGTGGCCGGCGTCGAGGAGGCCGAGCGGCACTTCTACGTCTCCAGCCGATGGTGCCTGGACCACCAGGTCTGGCAGATCCCGCGGCCGGTGCCGCGGGCGGCTCTGGCGGCGCGGTTCCTGGCTCTGGCGGCCCGCAGCGCGCCGCTGCCCGAGGCCGAGCTGCTCTCCGCCCACCTGCGGATGTGGGGCTCGCGGCTTCCCGCGCACCTGCGTGACGGCAGCGCCCTGGGGCCGATCGTCCAGCAGCTGCTGGAGGTCATCGAGTTCCAGTTCGATGAGATCCCGTCCTGGAGTCAGGCGGCCGCTGCCGTCGGCGAGCTGGCAGACGACGCCGGACGCGCCATCGGGGTCATGGGGGCGGGCACCGGCGGCCGTCGGGCCCTGGACCTGCTGCACATCGACGTCAACCGGCTCGGCCTCAACCCGGCCGAGGAGTGCATCGCCGGGCTGTGCGCCCGTCAGCTCCTGACCGGGGGCGCCGTGCCCCCGGCCCAGCCTTCAGTCGCCGTCGGGTAGCCGCGCGCCGCCCTGCCGGAACCCTGAAACGCGCCGAGGTGTCCATGAGATGGGGCCCTGAGTGTCGATGAAGGGCTGGAAGTGTCCATGAAGTGTCGATGAAGTGTTCATGAAGGGCCGCAGAGTGTCGATGAAGGGCTGGAAGTGTCCACGGTGCTGACATCAACACTGCGCTGACCTCCCAGCCTGAGAAGAAACCCCGGGATTCCAACGTTCTGTGTCAGGTGCTTCGAGGGTCGGCGCGCTGATGTCAGCACCGTGGACACCCGGCCATTGCCGGACCCGCCGGCGCGCCCTCAGTCGTCCAGGTGGGAGACGAGCTCGGCGGCCAGACCCGTGTAGGTGGCGGGCGTCAGGGCGAGCAGTCGCGCCTCGACGTCGTCGGGCATGCCGAGCCCGGAGATGAACTCGCGCATCCCCTCGGGCGTGACCTTCTTGCCGCGGGTGAGCTCCTTGAGGCGCTCGTAGGGGTCGGCCATGCCGGTCGCCCCGGCGACAGCGGCCGCCCGCATGGCCTGCTGGACGGGTTCGCCGAGCACCTCCCAGGTGGCGTCGAGGTCCTCCTCCAGGCGGGCGCGGTCGACGTCGAGCCCGGCCAGGCCCCGGCGGATGTTGTCCACGGCCAGCAGCGAGTGCCCCAGGGCCACGCCCACGTTGCGCTGCGTGGTGGAGTCGGTGAGGTCCCGCTGGAGGCGGGAGGTGACGAGCGTGGCGGCCAGCGTGTCCAGCAGCGAGCAGGAGATCTCCAGGTTGGCCTCGCCGTTCTCGAAGCGGATCGGGTTGACCTTGTGCGGCATGGTCGACGAGCCGGTGGAGCCCTGCGCGCTCAGGCGCTGGTGGAAGTAGCCCAGGGAGATGTAGGTCCACACATCCGTGGCCAGGTTGTGGGCGATCCGGTTGAAGCGGGCGACGTCGGAGTAGAGCTCGGCCTGCCAGTCGTGGGACTCGATCTGCGTGGTCAGCGGGTTCCAGGTCAGGCCCAGGTGCTCCACGAAGCCGCGACCCACGGCCTGCCAGTCGGCGCCGGGAACGGAGACGACGTGCGCGCCGAAGGTGCCGGTGGCGCCATTGATCTTGCCCAGGTACTCGGTGGACTCGACGCGGCGCACCTGACGGCGCAGCCGGTGGGCCAGGACCGCCAGCTCCTTGCCGAGCGTGGTGGGGGTGGCCGGCTGGCCGTGCGTGCGCGCCAGCATGGCGGCGTCGCCGTACTCGTGGGCCATGGCGGCCAGGTCCTCGACCAGCCCGCACGCGGCCGGCAGCCACACCTGCTCGATGGCGGCGCGGATCGTCAGGGCGTAGGAGAGGTTGTTGATGTCCTCGCTGGTGCAGAAGATGTGGACGATCTCGCCGACCGTGGGCAGCACGGTGGGGCCGCCGTCGGCGCCGACGACGCCGGGGGCCTGGGCGGCCGCGGTCAGGCGCCGTTTGAGGAGGTACTCGACGGCCTTGACGTCGTGGCGGGTCTCGGCCTCGATGACGCCGAGCTCGGCGATCTCCTGGGCCCCGAAGTCCTCGACGACACCGCGCAGGTAGGCCTTCTCCGTCTCACTCAGGCGAGGGGCGCCGGGCAGGACGCCGCCGTCGGTGAGGTGGATGAGCCACTCGACCTCGACCTGCAGGCGGGCCCGGTTGAGCGCGGCCTCGGAGAGGTGATTGACCAGTGGGGCGGCGACGGCGCGGTAGCGGCCGTCCAGGGGGCCCAGAGCGATGGCGGGGGAGATGGTGGAGAGATCGGCCATGCCGCTCATTGTGGCAGGTTGCCACCGATCTCTGCGAGCGGGGCGTCCTGGGCGGTGACGAGGACGGGCTGCGCCTCGGGCCGGCGGTGGCGGTAGGCGTTCACGATGACATAGAGCAGGATGCCGGCCGACGGCAGGTTGATGGCGGCAGCGGGCTCATGGCTGTAGAAGCCGTGACCGAGCAGAGCGGTCGCCAGCCCCAGGCCGATGACGGCCAGCGCGAGGACCGAGGGGCCCGGGATGCGCTGCGACGGCTCGGCACGCTGAACGTGCTGGGCCTGGAGAAGGATGAGACTGACCGTCAGCAGGCTCAGAGGGGTCAGGAGGGAGGTTTGCCAACCGAACAGGCCGCCACCGACGGTCAGGGCCAGGACGGTGGTGGCAAGCGTGAAGACGACTGGAGGGAGGAGTCGCATGATAGATGACCTCGTAGGGCGGACATGGTGGGGAATGGTATGACCGGGCAAAATCCTGCCGGATTCTTGTGGCATTTTCAACAAGTGGTCCATCGTCATTGGTGGGGAGCACTACCCAGTTGCCGTCACCCTATACGGCATGCCGTCCCTGGAACTGTGAAATCAGCCCTGACCAGGGAGAATGCAATGTGTCCGTGACGCCATAGGTGCCGTGCGGGTCAGTGGATAATGCGGTTATGACGACGGACCGGGTCCAGCACGGAGCGGCAGTCAGAGTTCTGGTGGAGCAGGACCTGGCCAGTGAGCAGATGCTGGCTCTTATGCGCGAGGCCGCGGGACTGCCCGACGCCGAGCTGCGCAGGATCATTGCTGAGGAGCTAGTGCTCATGGAGGTCGTGGGTACGGGCCCGCGGGGCGCGCCCACGTCGGTAGCTGCCTACGTGTCTCGACCCGATGGCGTCGTGTTGGAGTACATTGCCGTGGCTCCGGGGCTACGTGGCGACGGAATCGGGCGGGCGCTCGTTGATGCCCTTGCCAGTGCGTCGGGGCAGGTCGTCGCCGAGACCGACGACGACGCCGTCGGCTTCTACCGGGCGCTCGACTTCGATATCGACTCTGCGCCGTTGGACCCGCGCTGGCCGGGGCGCCGCCGCTACCGATGCGTGCGGCGGCCCCTCCCCCGAACGGCACGTGCCGAGAACTGCGATTCCTGACGACGACGTACTTCTCCCACGGATGACTGCGGTCCGTCCCCAGTCATCTGCGGGAGAACGCAGTCCTCGCGGCGCAAGTACGTTCTCGATCGACCTCGTCGAGGAGTCTGGTGGCCGAGGCCGGCGGGTGACGGGGCCTATCGGGGCGAGGGCTTGCTTGCGGCGACCTCACGGGGCCGCCGGTCCCTCAGGCTGCGCACCAGGACGTAACCCAGCAGAACCAGTTCGGGCAGGATGAGGAGCGCGACGACGTCGGACCGGTAGAGGCCGCGCGCGAGAACGAGCCCGGAGAGGACGAGTCCGGCGATCCCCAGCAACCGGATTCCCGACGGCGACAGGTTGCGCTCGCCCGGATCTGAGGTCTGGGCTTGCAGCAGAACCAGGCCGAGCAGGAGCAAGCACAGCGATGTGTTGAGGCTGCTGAACTGCCACCCGAGAAACAGGTTCCCGATCGAGGTGACCAGGACAGTGAGGGCGAGGACAACGATGGCGGGCTTGATGAGTCGCATGGAGAGCACCCCGGTGAACAGATCGCGACGATGAACGGCCTCAGGATACGTCCGCTTCACGTCCGGTGGGGCTTTGGGTCAGGCCTCAGGGGCTGCTGTGCCCATGGAGCGGCCGCGGATCCAGTAGGCCTGGTGCTGGATGCTGCGCCGGCTCATGCCCGAGGCGATCAGGTGGCGCCGTACCGCCTTGGTGGCGCTGCTCTCCAAGGCGATGAAGACCCAATCCAGGGCCAGGTCCCCGGTGTCCGCCCACAGGGTGCGGTCGACGGCGGCCAACAGCTTCTCCTCAGAGACCTCGGGGTTCACGCGGATGAGCCGATGGTCGCGCGCGGCCAGGGGAAGGAAGCCGGCCTCGGGCGCCAGCATGACGACGGTGGCCGGGCTGCTCGTCGGGGAGGCGGCCACGGCGTCGGCGAGTGCGGGAGCGGAGGCCTGGTCGCCCACCAGCAGCATCCGGTCGCCGGGGGACGGTGGGCGGTAGCTGGTGCCGCCCATCATCTGGACGGATACGGTGGCTCCCGGCTTGACCCGCTTCGCCCACCGCGACGCCGGGCCGCTGGGCTCATGGTGCAGGACCAGGATGATGGCGGTGGCGTGTTCGCGGTTGATGCGGGTGAGGGTGTAGGCGCGCTGGTGCTGGCGGCCACCCTGATGGATCCACATCCGCGCCCAGGCGGTGGGCGGCAGTATGGCGGTGTTGGCGCCCAGCAGGCTCGGGCAGTGGACGGTCAGCTCCGTGTAGGGTGCCAGCTCGCGCACCCCGGTCACCGTGAGCTTGTGCTCCGGCACCCGCAGTGCCTTGAGTACTGTGCCTTGAAATCCCCTCCCACCACGTGCCATCTGCGTGCTCGCCTCCCGGTCGTCTGATCTCGCGTGATCTCACGCTAAGGCGAACCATAACCGGAATGGATGTGGGATTCCTTAGGGACCCCTGCCGAGAACAGCGGAGAAAATGCCGAAAGAATTCCGGTAGCGCCCGGGGTGGAGGAGGTGACATACCGGGGTGCCGTCGCCGGAGGGCCTGTGCCGGTGAGCCGCCGCCTCAGGCCATCGGGTCCCAGCTGGGCAGCATGATGGGCTCGGTCTTCAGGGCGGCGCGGACCTTCTCCGGCAGGCGGCTTGCGCGCACGACGACCTCGAAGACGTACTCGTCGAACCAGGAGTCGCTCATCGTGTGAAAGCCCTTGTCCCCGAGCTTGTCGCCCCAGGAGTTCTCCACCCGCCAGCGCCGCGGGACGCCGTCGACCAGGTCGACGCCGGTCAGGCACATGGCGTGCGTGAGCGCCGACTCGCGCGCCACCAGCCGCTCGGCCTTCGTCATCGACAGCTCCACCCCGTACAGGCCCTCGTAGTCGTGCAGGGCGGCGTCCCAGATTCCGGCCTTCTTGTCCCGCTGCCTGGCGACGTCGCAGGCGAACCACACCGGCTCACCGTCCTGGATCGCGGCGATCGCGGCGGCCTTGAGCACCTCGAGCTCGGCGGTGACGTGGTCCTGGACCGGTTCCCCCACCATGACGTCACTGCGGCCCATGCCGTAACGCGTGTTGACCGCGATCTCGGGGCGCGGGTCGTGGGCCAGGACCACGAACTCCTCCACCCCGGTGACGTAGCGCTGCGCGAACTCTCGTGGTGTGAGCGTCCCGACCCGGTGAAATTCCTTGTTCTTATCGCGGTACTGCCACACGAACTCGTCGGGCGGGGTGCCCAGGTGGATGCACAGCATCCGGTGAACCTGCTCCAGGGCCGTGCGCCGCAGAGGCTCGGGGTCGACGCCGTCAGCCACCGCGGTCCGCAGGCGCAGGGCCGTGCGCCGCAGCAGCGTGGCCAGGTGCTCATTCATCGCCTCGGAGTCACCGGCCGAGACCGTGTCCGGCATGGCGTAGGCCGGCACGATCCCGTACTTGGCCACCAGGCGCGCGAACTCCGGCCACCAGCCGCCGTCGGGAATGGGGGAGTACAGGGAGGCGACGACCTCGCGGTCGTCCAGGGGACGGTCGGCCTCGGCGATGACGCGGGTCAGGAAGGCGTTGGCCTTCTCCAGCTTGTCGTAGAAGAAGGGGAAGGACTGGCTCAGCTCCAAGGAGTCGAGCTCGAGCTCCTTGATCATGGAGGCACGCAGCACATTGAGGCCGGCGAAGGCCCAGCAGCGCCCCGACTGCTTCTGGTCGGTGATCGAGGCGTCCGGGACGAGGTCGGACACGGAGGTGTCGATGGAGGTCACCACGGCCCGATCCAGGGAGACCTGCTCCACGTCCGTGGTGGCGACGGCGTTCCCGGCCAGGCGGGCGGCGGGGTCGGCGAGGAAGGCGGTATTGCGCTGGGCGACCCAGGAGGTGTCGATCGTCATGAGGCAGAGGATAGATAGATCGGCGGCGCGCTCGCGTCCCTGCCCGGCCGCTGGGCGCCGTCACCGGATGGCCTGCCGGGTGACCCGACGCCGCTAGGATCGCGGCATGACGCAGCCCCGCCAGCAGCACTCCGACCCGCGGTCCGACGCCGCTCACTCCGCTTCCCGCTGGGAGGAGCGCTACGCCTCGGTCGAGCAGCTCTGGTCGGGCCGCCCCAATGACTGGCTACCGGAGCTCGCCACCGACTGGAGCCCCGGGACCGCCCTGGAGATCGGCTGCGGCGAGGGCGCCGACGTCCTGTGGCTGGCCGAGCGCGGCTGGCAGGTGGTCGGGCTGGACCTGTCCGCCACCGCCATCGGGCGTCTGACCGGGCAGGCCGAGCGGCTCGGGGTCGCCTCGCGCGTGACCGGTCGTGTGCACGACGCCGGAGACGGCCTGCCGGCGGGGCCCTTCGACCTGGTGACGAGCTTCTACGTCCACGGCGGGCACGAGCCGGGCTCCCTGGACCTCGTGGCCCTCCTGTCCGACGCCGCCGCCCGCGTCGCCCCCGGCGGGCACCTGCTCACGGCGGTGCACGCCGTCAATCCGCCCTGGCACACCCACCACGCCCGGACCTACACGGCCGCCGAGCTCCTCGAGGGCCTGGCCGGGGCGACGGCCGGCTGGCAGGTCGTCGTCGGCGAGGAGCGCCAGCGGCAGGCGACGGGGCCCGAAGGCCAGGAGGGGTGCCGGGCCGACGCCGTCGTGTGCCTGCGCAGGCCGCCGGCCTCGGTTTGATGAACAAGCCGTGGGAACGGCCCTGAAGAAGTGCCGGAATATTCTGGGTAATCGCCAGAATGTGGTGCACACTACGTAGAAATGGCGGAATGGCGCCTATTTCTCAGCATGTTCATAGGGGAACTCGGGGGGTCCGCTCAGGATCGGTGGGTTACATAGTTACTGCCGCCGGACGGAACCGGTCACGAGGGTTGGGGAGCCCGATGACTGGCAGGTCTCCGAGTCTGGAACGGGTCTTAGGGAGCCCGGACCGGACGTTCTGGTGAAGGAGGCTCCGCCTCCCCGGCCTTATGGGAAGCCGGGTAGCAGGAGGACCTCGCGAGGCTTGGGCCCGCGGTCCGGGAGACCGGACCGCGGGCCGAGTCCTTTACTGAGCGGATGTGGTGTCGAGGCCGGGCTGCTGGGGGTCGGCTGTCAGTCAGTGCGGTGAGCCCCTCTCCGCCTCCCGGAGCGCTGTCCACCAGTTCTCGAGCATGAGCCTGCCCCAGGGGGTGGTGTCGTAGAAGAGCCATCTGTCATCGGGGCCGTCCATGGTCCAGAGCCTGTCGGTGCGGATGAGGTCGGTGCCCGTCGGGTCGCCATCGCGGGGATCGGGCTCATACGTGAACGGATCGCCCAGGAACAGGTCGATCATGTTGCTGGAGGCCAGCCAGGCCAGAATCGCGTGAGCCCGTTCGACGGCGGCCTCGGCGTCGAGGCTCTCCATCTCTCGCACGGTGTTGAAGGCCTCGATGCCACTGGTCTCGCACTCCGTGCCCATGAAGAGAAGCTCCACCGTCGTGGGATCCATGTGCGGGTCTCCTTCCCCGGGGATGCAGCGAGTGGGCGTCGCCGCTGATCCTCCCATCTGGTCCCTGGTCGCGCTGCCGCGTGGCGGTCCACCGGGGGCCACAGGTACCTGAATGCAGGACTGATCCACAGGGCTGAAAGCGGGCGCTGCGGTCGCCTCGGGGGCGCCCTACCGTCGAGTCATGTCTTTCTCACTGTCACGCTCCAGGTCGGACTATGACCACGCCGTCGCCCTGTTCCCCACGTCGGTCCCCGCGAGCTGGGTGGGGGCGGACTCCACCGCCTGCCAGACGGCGCTCACCAAGGCCTCCGGGCTCTTGAGCGCGTTGGCGGCGCGTTATGACACGGCCTTCTCCAAGCTCAGTGTCATCGAGTCACGCAACTCGTCGATTGGAACGAGTCCGTCATGAGCCCGGTCGCCATGGATGGCTCCAGTGGTCCGTACCCCGCCTGGAAGCAGGACCCCCATGCGACGGAATCGCCGGCCTCCAAGTCGTCGCGCCCGAAGCCCAAGACTTCCCACGCCCCGTACACCGGGCCGGCCCCGGAGGATACCGGCCACACCTGGACCATATGGGGTGGGGGCGCCGCCGTCGTGGTGGCGGGCGGAGCCGTCTCCGTGAACACGAGTGACCTCGACTCCCTGGCCAGCAGCCTCACCTCGGCCGCCGGATCCCTCGATGACGCACGAACACTCATTGCCAACGCGGTCACCGAAGTGAATGCGGTGCCGCCTCCGCCTTCACCACCACTTCAATTCGACCCTCTTGACTCGAACCTTCTTTCCCCTCCGGGTAGAAGGTGGAAGGATGTTAATGGTCAGTGCGTTCCTATTCAGGACGACGGGGATCCTTCTGATATTCGTCGTCTCATCCGCGATGGGGGTAGTGACGCACGTGTCCATACCGGTCTCGATGTCGATCTGGAAAAGTCCGAAGCGCTTGAGGCTCTGGATGCGTTGAGCACGGGGGCGGGGTCGCTCCAAGACGTCGCCAACACCCTGCGCGGCATCGCCTCCGACGTCACCGCCTGCTCCCAGGCCCACACCCTGGCCGAGGGGAAAGCCACTCCCGTGAATGGTCTTGTGGGGCCTGTGGACGTTCGGGCCTTCGACCCCGGCCTCCTCCAGCTGGCGCTGGGCCCCTCCATCGCCGCTCAGTTCCCCACGATCTCAGCTTTGCTGGCGTCGTCACCGGTGGCGGGCAGAATGCTCTACGAGCTGTTGGAGGACAACGAGGACGGCCAGGCCGTCGTCGAGGCCCTCACGCTCCTGCTCAGCGACCCGACCACCGAGCAGTGGGTCAAGGAGGACCTCGTCAGGATCGTCCTGCTGACGCGCTGGCTCAAGAACGCCAAGACCGGGCGGGAGGCCGCCACGGTCCAGACCTACCTCCAGCAGGTCTCTCAGCGCCTGGACCCCTGGGCGAAGCAGCGCCTGCCCGGACAGGTCACCGTGGGGACGCAGACCGTCGACACCAAGAGCCTCACACCCATGCAGCGCGTCGCCATGACCCTGGGGGTGAACGCCGCCGCGCTGGGGGCGGGAATCTACGGGACCCAGAGCGGCATCACGGTCACCCCCGTCGGTGGAAACGGAGCCACCGTGCTCCCGCCCGCCGCCAAGGACCCCTTCGGGCTCGCCAGCGCCGTGAAGCCCGGCATGACCGGCAAGGGCAAGGAGACCAAGTCCCCGCAGAACATCTCCGAGACCATCACCCACTGCCAGGAGGTGCAGTCCTCCAGGCGCTCCCTCGGTCAGGGCTACGAGGAGGCCGGGGTCATCTCCATCCAGCGGGTCGAGCATGCCGACGGCCGCGTCTCCTGGGTCGTCTACGTCCCCGGCACCACAGACTGGACCGTCGGTGACGGCGAACCGCAGGACCTGCTCACCAACCTCGAGGGCGTGGGAGGCACACCCACGGCCATGGAGAGCGGCGTCGTCACCGCCATGCGCCAGGCCGGTATCAAACCGGGGGAGGAGATCGCCCTCTACGGCCACTCCCAGGGCGGAATCACCGTCTCCAACATCGCCGCCGACCCGGCGATCCAGGACCGCTACAACATCACCACGGTCCTCACCGCCGGCTCCCCCACCGCAGGAGCCGACATCCCCGACGACGTCCGCGCCCTCCACCTGGAGAACACCGGTGACGCCGTCCCCGGGCTCGACGCCGCCCCCACACCCACCGGCCCCCACCGGCAGGTCGCCATGCTCGACACCCATCAGACGAGCACGAACGGCTACCCCCACGCCTCCACTGCCTACGCCCAGGCCACTGAGGGTCTGGAGGACAAGGCCCCCGAGCTGGCCGACTGGAACAAGTCCTTCTCGCACGCCTCGGGAGCCGGCGAGCAGGGGACGACCACCACCGAGTACACCTTCGCGATCCAGCGCAATACCGACCCCAACGGGGTCTACAAGGGCGGCACCACCTACCGGGGTGCAGTGCCGTCGGCGAAGCCTTCCTACCCGCTGCCCACCCCGGCCCCGCAGCCGACGGGCCAGCACTAGGTGTTGTGGGTCATGAGGTTGCAGGCGCGCGCCGAGTCGACGATGACCGACCCGTGGGTGATGCCCACCGGCGCCGGGAGGTGCTAGTCGGTATCAGCTGGAGCGGCCGACGTCGTCGGCGTCAGTCCTCGCGGCGCACGAGTATCGCGGCGATGATCGAGGAGATCACCGAGATGATGATCGAGCCGGCCACCGCCGAGCCGAAGGAGGAGACCTCCAGCCCCAGCGGCACCGAGCCGCCGGTACCAGTGCCGCGATGTGGTCGGTGAGCCGGCCCGTCAGCGAGAGCATCGCACCGTTGATCACCAGGGCGAACAGTCCGAAGGTGATGATGTAGAGCGGAAAGGTCAGGAACTTCGCCACCGGCTTGACGAGCGAGTTCACCAGCGCCAGCACCAGGCCCAGGACCAGCAGGTTCAGCCACATCTGGGAGGTGCCCACCCCCTCGGGCACACTCAGCCCGGACAGGAGGCGCGTGGCCAGCCACAGACCGGCCGCGTTTCCAATGGTTCGTGCCACGATCTCCATGGGCCCATTCTGCCTGGGCAACCTGTGCCGGTGCCAAGATGGGGTCATGACTCCTGAAGCGACCCCAGTGCCCGGCGGACCCGAGCCGGCGACCCCCGCCGCGGCCTCGGAGGACGGCCCCTCGACGACGGTCCGCATCCGCCCCGACGTCGCCGCACTGCCCGCCTACGTGCCCGGGGCCCGGCCCGACGCCGCCGCGGCGCAGATCGCCAAGCTCTCCTCCAACGAGCTGCCCTACCCGCCGCAGGACGCGGTCGTCGAGGCCATCACCCGCGCCGCCACCGGGGTCAACCGCTACCCGGAGATGACCGGGGAGACCCTGACGCAGGCCCTCGCCCGCCGCTGGGGCGTGGAGGCCGAGCAGGTCGTCGTCGGCAACGGCTCAGTCGCCCTCATCCAGCACCTGCTCGACGCCGTCTGCCAGCCCGGCGACGAGGTCGTCGTCCCCTGGCGCTCCTTCGAGGCCTACCCGATCTGCGTTGCCGTCGCCGGGGCCCGGGCCGTGCGCGTCCCGCTGACCCCCGACGCCCGCCACGACGTGCCCGCCATGCTGGCGGCCATCACCCCGCGCACACGCGTGGTCATGGCCTGCACCCCCAACAACCCCACCGGGACGATCCTGACCGCCGACGAGCTGGCCGAGCTCGTGGCCGGCGTGCCGCGCGACGTCGTCGTCCTCGTCGACGAGGCCTACCTCGACTTCGTCACCGACCCGCGGGCCGGCTACGCCCTCACCCTCCTGGCCGGGGCGCCCAACCTCGTGGTCTCTCGGACCTTCTCCAAGGCCCACGCCCTGGCCGGGATGCGCGTGGGCTACCTCGTGTGCGAGCCGGGCCTGGCCGCCGCCATCCGCTCCGTGGCCACGCCCTTCGGGGTCAACCTGCCCGCGCAGGCCGCCGCCACCGCCGCCCTGGGGGAGGCCGAGCTGGCCCGCACCGCCGAGCGCTCGGCCGCCGTCGCCGTCGAACGCGACCGGGTCGTGGACGCCCTGCGCACCCAGGGCTGGCAGGTGCCCGAGGCCCAGGGCAACTTCTTCTGGCTCGGTGTGGGTGAGGAGACGACGGCGCTGGCCGAGCACTTCCGCGCCGCCGGCATTCTCGTGCGGCCCTTCGCCGGTGAGGGGGTGCGGGTCTCCATCGGGACGACGTCGGACAACGAGAGGGTCCTGGCCGCCGCGGCCGCCTGGCGCACCGAGCGCTGAGACCTGCCGGAGCGGGGTGGGCTACGGCGTCGTCATACCGAGATGGTCACCAGGAAGGCCACGCACATGACGACCTCCACGATGCCCATCGTCCCCGGGCGCAGTGGGCGGTGGCGCGTGCGCACCAGCTGCCACTGCCACAGCGGCATGACCAGCGACCGCACGGTCAGCACCACCCACAGGACGGCATGTCCCCACGGCAGCATCCCCGACGACGCCAGCCACCACGTCACCACCGCCACCGCCGCGTGCGCCGCCACCGTGCCGGCCAGCAGCACGTAGTTGAAGCGCTCGCGGATCATCGACTTGATGTAGGGCACGGTCCCGCAGAAGTAGGCGGCCGTCAGAGCGGTGACCAGCCACATCCAGGACCAGCCGGTCAGGGCGCCGCTGGGGGAAGCCCCCGGTAGGGGGGAGCTCGGCGTTCCCAGGCCCAGGAACCCGCCGTCGCCGCGCACCGCCAGACTGTAGGTGACGGCCGCCATGAGGGAGGCGGCCGTCGTCGTCGACAGCCCCGAGAGCAGCGAGCGCTCGTGACCGCGCCACACCTGGTGCAACGCGATGGCGAACAGTGGCAGCAATGGCACCGCCCATTGGATGAGGTAGGGCGCCACGAGCAGGGTGATGAGCGCCAGCGAGGCCGTCCAGCCGGTGTAGACCAGGAGCGGCAGCATGATGAGGGCGCGCTTGCGGGCCGAGCGGGTGCGCAGCCACTGCGACCAGGACCAGTAGGTGAGGTAGCTGCCCCACCACGTGGGCAGGAACAGGAGGTTCACCCAGCTGAAGCCGCCCACCACCCAGCCGACGATCGGCGGCAGCACCAGCATCGACCAGGCCCCGTGCTGGTTGGGCACCCAGGCCTTGCGGCCGGGCTGGTTGCGGATCTGCTCCTGGGTGGGGGGCTTGGGGCGCTCGGCCTGCCGGGGGCGGCCGGTGGCCAGCATGATGTCGTCCTGCGGGCCGGGCCGGGACTGCTGAGATGGGGCCCGGCGCGGCGTGGTGGTGCCGGATGGTGCCGAGGGGACTCCCGGCGGTGTCAAGGCCTGGTCGGCCGATGCGGCCGCAGGGCTCGTCGGGGAGTCGGTGGGTGCGGAAGACGCGGGGGAGCCCGCCGATCCGGCGGTCTGCGTGGAACGTGCAGGATCGGTGTGCGTGGAGGAGTGCTCGACGTGGTTCTTGGACGGCCTCGACGGGCGGGACTGACTCACACCCTCACCCTAATCGCTCGCCCCCGGAAGTGGCCGGGGACTTTCTGCGCGTGCGGGGACCTGTGCTCGCGGCCGGGGACTTTTGCTGACGGCCGGGGACATACCACGTGTCCGGGGACGGGATTCCTGTCCCCGACGGCGTCGAAGGTCCTCGTACGGGGTGGCACGCACCTGGCCGCGCGGAATGTCCCCGCCAGCGAGCGGTACATGTGCCCGCTGACCCCTGCCCCACTCAACACCGAGCCGGGCACTTTCCGCGGCCCTCAACAGAATTTCTGCAGTGCTACGCGAACGATGCCCGGCTCAGTGGTTGTCACCAGCGCACGCCGGTGGGGTGGATGCCGTGTCGGGCGAGTTCGCGGCACATGGCGGAGGCGTCGGCAGGCCAGGCGTCCTCCCAGGTCCAGCGGGCGACGTCGTAGCCGGCGCGGGTGAGGATGAGCTCGCGGCGGCGCTCGCTGAGGACGGTGTCTTCCGCGTCCTTGCCGTAGCTGTTCTTGCGGTACTTGATGCGGCCGTCGAACTCGCCGGCCACCATGGTGTGGGGCCAGAGGAAGTCGAGGCGGTAGGTCTGGCCGTCGATATGAACCTCATGCTGGAGATCGGGGCGGGGCAGGGTGGCCTGCCACATG
Organism: Actinomyces oris; assembly: GCF_001937665.1. Taxonomy (GTDB): domain Bacteria; phylum Actinomycetota; class Actinomycetes; order Actinomycetales; family Actinomycetaceae; genus Actinomyces; species Actinomyces stomatis. The sequence goes on from NZ_MSKL01000007.1 coordinate 41,717, forward strand.
CGTACGCGGGAGAGGGACTCTCCGGGGGACTCGGAGTGCTCATCGGTCAGGTGGATGGTGGTGCGGGCACTGCGGATGCCGTGGGCGCCGGTGGCCAGGCGGTCGACGGCGTCGGTCAGCTCGGTGCGGGTGCACAGGTGGGCGGCCAGGGCGGCGTCCATGGCACAGACCCCCTGAGTGAGCCCGCCCCACCGGGCCAGATCAACGAGTGTGTCGGCGACGGATGAGGTGTGGGCGCCGGATGCGTTCAGCAGGTCGCCCAGGCCGGGGCGGCGGTGGCGTTGAAGCAGTGCTGTGCGCGCACGGGCCTCGCTGACTCGGAGGCACTGAACTCGCCCGGGGAGGCGGCCCACCAGGGGCAGCCCGAGCCACACGGCCGCTGATGGGCCGAGCAGGACGATGTCGCCATGAGTCTTGGTCATGGCGGCCCGGATGAGGGTCGTGTGCCTCAGGTCGGGTCTGGCCTCCTTCCACTCCTGGGAGGGCACGTAGGTCCCCGGGGCGATCCGGGTGAGTCCCGGGCCGGTGAACAGTCGGGATGCCCCGGCCATGACCGGATCAGAGGTGAGGAGCAACGGCAGCGACGGTGCTGTGCTGAGAGTGTGGGAGACGGTGGTGCGTTCGAGTGCGGTGATACTCATGCCCCTCATCGTGGGGCGAAGCACGGGAGGAGGCGCCCGACGTCGTCGGCCTTGTGGAGGCGGCTTGCATCAGGTGACCTGTGGCGCCCGGCGAGTCGCCATCTGTGGGGACTTTTCGCGTGTGCGGGGACCTGTGCTCGCGGCCGGGGACTTTTGCTGACGGCCGGGGACATACCACGTGTCCGGGGACGGGATTCCTGTCCCCGACGGCGTCGAAGGTCCTCGTACGGGGTGGCACGCACCTGGCCGCGCGGAATGTCCCCGCCCGGAGCCGTGTGCGGTGGGGCGCTCAGGCCAGGGTGAGCCGCATCTGGTGCCAGGGCGCGCCGCCGTGGTGGGAGGCGGACAGGCCCTCGTCGACGAACCCCAGGCGCGCGTAGAAGGGCACGAGGTCGTCGAGGCAGGTGAGCACCAGGCCCTGGCGGCCGTGGGCGCGCGTCGTCTCGATGACGGTGCGCAGCAGGCGGGTGGCCAGCCCCTGCCCCTGTGCGGCGGGCGCCGTGGCAACGCCGAGGAGCATCTGCCAGGCCCCGTCGGGGTCGTGCATCGCGGGGGCCTCATACATCTCGTCGCTCAGATCGCGCTCGTCGGTGCACGGTCCGTTGACCAGTGCCAGCAGCATGCCGCCCTCATCCTCGATGAGCCAGAAGTGGTCGGCATAGGTCGCCATCCGCTTGGCGATCGTGGCCGGACTGGCCGCATGCTCGGGTGGGAAGCAGATGGCTTCCAGGGCGGCGGCCATAGCTGCGTCCTGCGCCTGCTCCGCACGGGCCGTCCGGGTCGTGCGGATGTGGAGAACCGGGGAGTCGGTGGTGCCCATACCCATATTTTCACCAGTCGGTAGCCGGGCGTCGAGTATTCGCCAGCGTCTCCGCGCGCCCCGAGGTCACGGCCGGGGACATACCGCGCATGCGGGGACATTCTTCTGCGGCCGGGGGCACATTGCGTGTTCGGGGACAGGCATCCCGTCTCCGACGGCGTCGAATGCCCCCGCCCGGAACGGCGCGCACCCGGCCGCGCGGAATGTCCCCGTGAGCAGGGAGGGGGGTGCCAGGGAGGGAGGCAGACAGACGCCGAGCCGGGCATTTCCCGCGGCCCCCGACAGAATTTCTGTGGGGCTGCGCGAGACATGCCCGGCTTGGTGGGGTGGTGCGAGGCAGGAAGGCGCCTCCGCCGTCAGCCGCCCAGGGCTGCGGCGACCACCTTCTTGGCCTCCTCCTGCACCTGCGCCAGGTGCTCGGCGCCCTGGAAGGACTCGGCGTAGATCTTGTAGACGTCCTCCGTGCCCGAGGGGCGTGCGGCGAACCAGGCGTCCTCGGTGGTGACCTTGAGCCCGCCGATGGCGGCGCCGTTGCCGGGCGCGTTGACCAGTCGGGCGGTGATCTCCTGGCCGGCCAGCTCGGTGGCCGTCACGTCCTCGGCGGCCAGGGCGGCGAGCTTGGCCTTCTCCTCCTTGGAGGCGGCGGCGTCGATGCGGGCGTAGGCGCTGGCGCCGAAGCGCTCCACCTGCTCCTCGTGCAGCTGGGAGGGGGACTTGCCGGTGACGGCGATGATCTCGCTGGCCAGCAGAGCCAGGATGATGCCGTCCTTGTCCGTGGTCCACACGGTGCCGTCCTTGCGCAGGAAGGAGGCTCCCGCGCTCTCCTCGCCGCCGAAGCCGATCGAGCCGTCGAGCAGACCGGGCACGAAGTGCTTGAAGCCCACCGGTACCTCGATGAGGGTGCGTCCGATCGCGGCGGCCACCCGGTCGATGAGGCTGGAGGAGACCAGCGTCTTACCGACGGCGGCGTTGGCGGGCCAGCCGGGCCGGTGGGTGAACAGGTACTCGATGGCCACGGCCAGGAAGTGGTTGGGGTTCATGAGTCCGCCGTCGGGGGTGACGATGCCGTGGCGGTCGGAGTCGGCGTCGTTCCCGGTGGCGACGTCGTAGGGGGTCTTGCCCTCGGCGTCGGGCGTCATCGTGGAGCGCAGCGAGGCCATGGCGTTGGGGGAGGAGCAGTCCATACGGATCTTGCCGTCCCAGTCCAGGGTCATGAAGTGCCAGGCCGGGTCCACCTCGGGGTTGACCACCGTGAGCTCCAGGCCGTAGCGCTCACCGATCGCGCCCCAGTAGTCCACCGAGGCGCCACCCAGCGGGTCGGCACCGATGCGCACGCCGGCCTTGCGGATCGCCTCGAGGTCGATGACGCTCTCCAGGTCGGCGACGTAGGTCTCCAGGTAGTCGTGCTTGATGATGTGGGGGCCGTCGAGCGCCTCGGTGACCGGGACCCGCGGGACGTCCTGCCACCCGGAGGCGAGTAGCTCGTTGGCGCGGTTGGCGATCCACGTGGTGGCCTCTGAGCCGGCCGGGCCGCCGGTGGGCGGGTTGTACTTGAAGCCGCCGTCGCGCGGCGGGTTGTGGGAGGGGGTCACCACGATGCCGTCGGCCAGGCCGGGCCCGCTCGTGCGCACCCCCGCCTTGGTCCCGGCGCCGTTGGCCAGAAGGATGGAGTGCGAGACGGCCGGGGTGGGCGTGTAGGCGCCGCGGGCGTCGACGGCGGTGGTGACCCCGGCCCCGGCGAGCACCTCGACGGCGGTGCGCCAGGCGGGCTCGGACAGGGCGTGCGTGTCTCGGCCCAGGTAGAGGGTGCCGTCGGTGCCCTGGGAGCGGCGGTACTCCACGATGGCGGCGGTCGTGGCCACGATATGGGCCTCATTGAAGGCGGTGTCCAGAGAGGATCCGCGGTGCCCGGAGGTACCGAAGACGACCTTCTGAGCCGGGACGGCGGAGTCGGGGACGAGGTCGTAGTAGGCGGAGACGACCTCGTCGACGTCGATGAGGTCTTCGGGCTGTGCTGGCTGTCCTGCGCGTGCGTGCATGGGCTCAGTGTGTCACGTGCCACTGACTGGATCAGCCCGTTTCGCTGTGCGAAACACTGGTCGTTCCGAGGCTGGGACGCGGTGGCCGGCGAGGTCGGGATGCCGCACGACGTCGTCGTAGGAGGCCCCGCTGCGAGGGTCTGGGAGGGGCGCGGAAGGGCCCGAGAGACGGGACGAGCCCGATCGGCTCACGTCGGATCCGGTGTCGGACCCCGACGGCGAATCCGTTGCGGTTGCCCGGTGCACTCCCTGAAAACCGGCTTGTCCTCGGGGCATGGGTAGTCTGGTCCGGGCGCCGGCGCCACTGCGCTGCCACCCGGGCCGCCGCTCCGCTCACCAGGGACGCGGCCGAACTCCAGTGTCCAGCAGGAACGAGGAACCATGACCGTCAGCCGTATCGCCACGACCAACGCCCCCGCCGCCGTCGGCCCCTACTCCCAGGGCGTCTCCACCGGTCAGGAGGCCGGCTCGCTCGTCTTCGTCTCCGGGCAGGTGCCGCTCGACCCGGTCACCGGCGCGCTCGTCGAGGGCGACATCCAGGCCCAGGCCGAGCAGGTCCTCAAGAACGTGGGCGCCATCCTGGCCGAGGCCGGGCTCGGGTACGACGACGTCGTCAAGACCACGGTCCTGCTCGCCGACATCGCCGACTTCGCCGCCGTCAACGAGGTCTACTCCCGCTACTTCACCGGCGAGACCCTCCCGGCCCGGGCCGCCTTCGGGGTGGCCGCCCTGCCGCTGGGGGCGGGCGTCGAGATCGAGGCCATCGCCGCCAGGTCCTGAGTCGGCCCGATCGAGAGCCATCCCCGAAGTCACGGCGCCACTCCTGAGACTGGCGCCGGTCGTACGGGTGCGAACTGGGATCGGCCGCGTCAGATGGGGCGCTGCCTTGCCCAGCACGGGGTGTTCGACCCTGCCGGTGGGGCGACCCGTTCACTAGGCTCTTTCCCGGTTCCACTTCCACGGGGTGCCCCTTGTCGGGGGCGCCCCGTGTTGCTCTCCCCATGGCAGATGACCGGACTGATGGGAAGGATGAGGCCCGGCAGGCGGGCACACGACCGCCGGTTGGCCAGCCCCCCCCTTCGAGACGCGACGAGAGGACGACGGATGCCGCCCACGCACCTTCCTCTCGTTGTCCGCCTCGGTGGGATCCGCTCGCTGCTGGCCTTCTGCGTCATCATGACTGTGGGCCTGGCGGTCGTGCTGTCACCGGTGGTCGTGGCGGTATGGGAGCCCTTCCTCGCCGCCGTCATGCTGCTGCCGGCCCTCATGGGCGCCGGCGGGATCGCCTACTACCTGTGGCGCGGCCTGTCCGCGCGCCGAATGGCCCGGGAGGCTCGGCGTGCCTACTCCCGGGTCACTTACGACTACGAGGCCACCGAGCTCCAGGCGCGCCTCGTCCCGGAGGGGGAGGTGCGCGGCGCCCGGGTCATGGCCGACTACCGATGGTTGCGCGACGAGTACGAGAACCTGACCCGCTCCTGGCAGGACCTCGGCAGCCCGCGCGGCGCCCAGTGGTTCGAGCTGGGGATGCTCGGGAGGGTCACCGAGCTCGAGCGGCGCTCGGCCGCACTGGACTCGACCGAGGACGTCATCGTCGGCCGTGCCGCCTTCCTGACCCTGTCCTCCCGCTGGGAGCGGATCTGGCATGACGAGCAGCGTCCAGTCCTGGAGGACCTCGGCCTGCTCCTGGACCTGTGCCAGTGGATCGACTCCTGTGCATTCACACCCGGCGGCACGGTGGAGGCGCGGGAGCTGGTCCGTGCACACCATCAGCGCCTCAGTGAGATGACCGCTGAGCTGTCGGCCGGCCTGCTGCAGCCCTCGGCGGCGCTCGATGAGCTCGCCTGGATCGCGGCCGACGTCCGTCGCGCGACGAACGCTCTGGGGTGGACGGCGGCCGCAGGTGTGGACTCTCCTCTCGGTCCTCCCGACCTCGACGTCCAGCACTGGGTGAACGCCTCGGAATGGCTGGACGTCGTCGAGCCCGGAGGTGACGCCGGGAGCCTGTACGACGCCGACGCCTACGCCGTGGCCGGTGCGAGGATCGGTCCCCATGCGCCGTTGCGCAGGGGATTCCTCGGGGACGGGACCTTCCCGGGGCGGTGACGCCGGTACGGCTGACGTCGGCCGCTCGACGACGAACTAAATACACACGGTTTAAGACGGACAATTAATACTGTTAACCTCGACCAGTGAGAGCAGACGCAGCGCGTCGTTCGGGGCCGGCTCGATTGTCAACAAGGAATGTCACATGAAGCAATCTGCGATTGTCCGTCTTGGGGGTATTCGAGCAGTCGCAATCTTCCTCCTGAATATAGCTGGGGCGTTGATCTCGATCCTGCTTCTACCGGCGGCGCTCCTGTATCCAATTGCATCCGGGCATCGTCCTGTCGTGGAAGTTCGTGATGAGGCCGGTATCTATCACGAGCAGGCTCTTCGCCATGGGCTGGAGGAGCAGGTCTACGATCGTGAGGTTCGCATCGCGGTGCTCTCAGTTCCCGGATCGGGCATTAGCAATATTGATGAGGAGATTATCAAGTACGCGAGTGATGGCACACAAGGCTCGTCTTGGTTCAAGGATTCCGACGTCGATAGCCCAGTGAATGGAACGATCCTCTTCGTGGTAGCGCCCGAGTCTCACTGGGTACGTTGCTACGCGGCGAAGGACCTGCAGCTGTCAGCCGACAAACGGACGGCCATCGAGAACGCGGCGGGAAGCCACTACGCTCAGAGCGACTGGGATGACGGGACCGTGGCGATGGGGCGGCAGCTGGCGACCTACATCGGTTCAAGCGATGGAAGCAGCATGATTGTGCGGGTCGTCGGCGGAGTCCTCGCCTTCCCTGTGGGAACCGGATGGCTTGTTTACTACTTGTGGCGGGGCATGACTGCTCGGCGGCGTGCTCAAGGGGCACGCCATGAGATGATGCGGATCGTCTACACCTACGATCTCACCGAGCTGCAGGCGGGAACCCTGCCGGAGGGGTCCCGCCAGAGCCGGGACGTTGGTTCCGACTACCGACGATTCCGCGACGAGTACGACACCGTCAGCCAGCAGTGGAAGGACTTCGGGGAGCCTCGTGGTGCTCAGTGGTTCGGCCGCGGTGTTCTCGCTCAGGCCACTCGTCTCGCCGAGAGGACGGCCAGTTTGGCCGAGCTCGACGCCGCTGTGAATGTCGGCGCCGCGGCCCGGGCGGACGCGGCCCCGAATCCTGGGGGTGCAGTGCTGTGAAGAAGCTGCCAACGGTATCTGAGCTCGGTGGGATGAGAGCGATCCTCGGCTACGTGGGCAATCTCCTCATTGGTGTGGCTCTTGTTGCTGCTCCATTCATCATCAATGGTGGACAATCACCCTTCTACCCCTCGAAGCAGTTCCACCCGACGGTCGAGATTCATGATGAGCCCGGTGTTCTTCCTCAGGACTTCATTGAGTCCGACCTTAAGAAGCTCACCTTCCGGCAGCCGACTCATATCGCTGTGGTTGATGTGAGCAACTCGAAAGTTCAAAACCTTGAGCAGGAGGTTCAGAACTACGCCCGCACCCACGCCACTGACGTCCCTTGGATATCATGGACGGATTCTGAACGTTGGGCCGACAATGTGTTCGTGATCGCTGCTGCACCCAACGCCAATTATGATGAAAGGCTGGAGGGGCAGGTAGCGGGATACTACTACGGTTCCCGGCTGCAGATCAGCGAAGAGGGAAGGGAGGAAGTATGGGGCGTCACGGAGTTGAAAATGATAGAACGCGACGAGGTCGGGCGTGTTCTAGAATCCGCCAAAGTTGCATCTGACTACATTGGTGCTCAGTTAAATCCTGTCAGGGTGTGTGCTCAAATCACGTTATTCTTCATCTTCTTCATCGCTGCGAGCAAGTGGATTCGATATTATTTAGGTCGAGGGAAACGGGCGATGTCTGGCATTCAAGAAGCGCGTGAGGCATACTCTCAGGCGATGGCCGGGCGCGCAGCTGTCAGTGACTACCTTCGACTCATCCCTGCCGGTGACATCTACGGCATTCAAGTGATCGCCCGGTATAAGGTGCTGCAGCGGCACTATCGCCGACTTGATCGCGCCTGGAAGATCATAGGGAACCCCATTGGCCTTCAGTGGTATGGAATGAGGCGTGGTCGTCTTGCTGAGTATGTCAAGGTCTACTCCGTGCAGCTCCGCGCCATGCAGCAGACGGTTGTCAACTGTGCTCAGCTCTTGACGAGGAGAGGGACCTGGCAGGAGTCATGGGAAAACGAGTATGAGCTCGTGCAGCGAGATATTGCGGCAGTAGCACGTATCTTCTCATATGTCCCGAAGGATCATCAATCGTTCTCGAGGGAGGCGCTGAACTGGGTGAATCTAAAGCGGGCTGAGCTTGATTCTACTGCCACGAAGGTATTAACCGGAATAATGCTCCCGTCCGATGCGCTTCGTGAACTGAGCCGCCTCTCCACTGAGGCGAAAAAGTTCGCTGAAGAGGCAGTTGACAAATTATTCCACGGCCCCCTCAAGCGAGCGCATTATAAAGATTTTAGGGAATACCTGACGAGCTACGGGCAGGAATTCCCGAAGTGCGCGAAAGATGTTCTGAGATTTTCTTCCAAGCCTCAGTTCAGAGTCGGTGCTCATGGCGTTTATCTTGTGAAATTCTCAGACTCTCCTGATGACCAGCAGATCTTCTCCAACGTTTCCACGACTGTTCGTATGACCCCCCACTCTCCGGCCGCTTCCTATGTTGCCTTGAGGGCGGAGGTTCCGGGCCCCATGTCTATTTATCCGCCAGTCCGAGACATATCGGATGCCTATTTTTATGCCATAGCGGCGCCGGCAGTGGAAGACAAGTCTAAGGTCAAGAAGAATCGAAAGTGTAGGTTGAGGCTCGCATGACTCAAGAAAATCATAAACGTGAAGGAGGTGGGTCGTCGAGTGCGATCTCATTTGCGGCAAATGTACTGCTGCGCGCGGCTATGATTCTTACACTGCCGGTCATGATGTTTTTCTCCCCAATGCTGGGTTATGTTCCGACTGTCAGTGTGCATGACCAAGCGGGAGTGTTTGATCGTGAGTTGTTGGAGCGCGAGCTGGGGGAGCTGAGGCTCCGTCAGGACATTCGTTTTGAGGTCATTTCTCTGTCCGGATGGGGAATTAAGAATCTGGATGCGGCTGTGGCGTCCTTCGCAGACCAGGAGTTGGAGTACAAGAACGATATTAGAACGGTCGACTATAGGAACTGGAAGAAAGGAGTCGTCATCATCGCGGTGGCGCCCCGCGCACATCAGGTCGGCGTGTATCCGGGTGCCGATGTATCGCTTAAACGTTCGGAGCAGGTTGCCATTCAGGATGCTGCGGAGACCCAGTTCTCTAATCAGGACTGGAATGGTGGCGTTCTGGCTATAGGAAATAAAACCGAGACGTACTTGGGTGCCTACGGTAGCGGACGTGCGCGTACAGGTGTCGCTATTGCTGCTGTCGTGAGCCTCTGGGGTGCAATAAAACTGTTTCTTTATCTTCGTCGCGGTATTATTTCTCACCGCATGGCAAGACTTGCTGCCAGTTCATATGGACAAGTGACCTATGATTATGACTCGACTGCTCTGCGAGTAGGCACCCTTGACTCAAGTGCTCCCGAATCGCGAGAGCTCGCAGCGCGCTATGAACGGTTTGAGCAGGACTACCGTAATGTGACGCTTGCCTGGCAGGAATTCGGTGACCCTCAAGGTCTCGACTGGTTCGGTAAAAACGTGTATGACAGCGCGAAGAGCCTGCAGGAGCGTTCGGCGGCACTCGACGATGGTGATGACGTCATTGTGGATACGGTTTCAATATTGACGATGTCGCCCACATGGTCGCGATCCTGGGAGAAGCAGCAGGAGCCGGTCCTGGAGAAATTGAGAGCAGTCATGCGAATGGCCGGATCGGTGCGTCGGCGTAGTGCTGTCGACCGTGAGAGCATCGCAAGATGGGTGGCTCAGCAGAATCGGAGGCTCGGAGAGCTGACCGTTGAGCTCGACAAGCGTGAGCTAGCCCCGGTTGAGGCGTTGGCTGAGTTGGATGGGATGTCGAGAATTATTGATCTGGTGGTTGCGGCACTTGAGCAGCGACGAGAGGCGGTTGTTGAGGCAGTCGTGACATCCAGCGTGTCGGTGTGTTGATTCAGCTATGTTTCGGTGTGTATCCAACGATCTCAGCTCCTTGAATACCTACCAAAAGTCCTGAGTCGCCCAAGCTCGTGATGATGTGTGATGAGGAAGTAGGGGGTGTGATGACGCGCGCGGTCTGCGTATCAATGACAAGAGATGTTTTGTTGTTCACCTCTTGACCTGCGCCGCTTATTGTGTAGGTTGAGACGGCCAGGACTTGTTGATCGCTGGACAGGTTCCAGTGGATCTGGAGTTCTCCTCGCCCTGGAGGATAGACGAAGGACCGTTCAAAGGGCAGGGTTACTGGCGTTCCATTGAATGTACATGCGTCTTTCGTGGTGCATTCGATGACGTATTTTGCCCAGGATGTGTCTCCTGACTCGTAGGCCTTCTGGAACTGTTCCAGAGTCGGGATCCCGGACTCAGAAATGAGAAGTGGTGCATTGCTTCCCGACAGCGGGAACGTTCCAATGCGCTCACCTTGGAGAGAGTAGGTCTCAGCGGTGCCGGATTTTTTGGGTATGCGGATCCAGCCGTCTCGGGCCGGTATGTAGTCGGCTCGTTCGCCTGGAAAGAGTTCGTCGGGAAGTGCGGTTACCGTTCCATCGGATAAGTTCATGATGCCGGTTCCGACAGATTCCCATCCATTTCCCTTCGGCTGAGATAATTCGACGAGGGGGCTCGGTGCGGAGGTGTCTCCTGCGACTCCGAAGGCGACAGGTTCGACTTGTTTGTCGTATTGGCGCTCCCACCGTTGCTTCGGTGCGCCGTTGTTCCACTCCCAGGCTGCGCAGTGGTTGGTGTGTCCATACATGTTGCATGTCAGGACGAGATCGGGAGACATGATGTAGGGGTAGTCGTTGGTCGACCAGGGGGCTTTTTCGATAGTTCCAGTCGCGGGATTGAGGATCTCGTGTTTAAGAAGCATATGCCCGCCCCACCATGGATTGCTGCCCCAGGTGTGAATGATCTTGGGAGGTGCTTTCCATAGCTCTTTGAGGTGGCCGTTTTCGAGGACGTATCCTTTCAAAATGCTGGGAGAATCATATGTGGCTGATTGAACGACAAAATATTTCCCGCATCTTGAGACGTGCGGAAAACTAATTTGCATGTCCTGGGTTGTGTCAGTTGTCAAGCGCCATGCCTCGCGCCACGTCGCCCCGGCCGGAGGGCGCGTGTCGGTGGAGGGACCGCAGGAGATGGTCTCGTTCGTCTCGGCCGGCGCCTGCCATGTTGAGAAGGCCGGCGCCTTCGGCTCGGTGAGGGATGAGGCCATGACGGGGCCCTGTCGTGCCCACGCCTGAGCGAGGGATAGGGACGCGGTCACCATGATGAGGACGAGCGCGGCGGTGAGTGAACGACTTCGGAAGATCGTTCGAGCAAGACGCACACACAGGTGCCGAAGGTTCGCCGCACTGAATCGCATGGGAGTAGCATTCCCCACTTCATGCGTCGGCGGGACTGTTCTCCCTGTGACGTCGGGGGAAACCGATGGGGAGAACTGCCGTGAACCGCATCATGGGGCGCCGACGGGCCGCCGTCGGCCTGGGAGGGGCGCGGGGTGGCCGGTAGGCTGACGGGCATGTCGAAGAAGAAGCGCCATGGGCGCCGTCCGGCCGCCGCATCGGCCAAGCCCCGCAAGCAGAGCATCGAGTTCGTTGCCCGCCCCTTCGCCGGTCTGCCGGCCGAGGAGGACCTCGTGGCGATGGCCCAGATCATCCCGGCCGCCACGACTACTGTGCGCCTGACCGAGGAGTACGGCGGTCAGCAGGTCCAGCTCGTCACGCTTCTTCCCGAGTTCGTTCAGGGGCTCAAGCGCTCCGACGGCGAGGTCCTGGTGGCCATGCAGACCTCCATGCACTCCGGGGACGCCTCCCGCGACGTCGCCGCCGCCATCCTGGCCACCCTCGAGCTGCCCGAGGGCCAGGCTCTGCGCGCCGACGGCCTGCCCGAGCCCGGCCCGCGCCTCCAGGACGTCCTCGACACCAGTGAGCCGCCGGCCGTCTCCGTGCGCGAGACCTTCGACTTCTGGGTCGACCCCCAGGCTGCCGGCGAGAACGCGCAAGCCCGCCAGATCGTCGAGGAGGCCATCGATCGCGCCAAGGAGGAGATCGCCCCGACCCGGCCTGTGCCCGGCGTCGAGCACGCCTACTGGTGCCGGCTGGGTGCCAAGGAGTTCGTGCGCTGGGTGCGCGGGGAGGACGAGGACGAGTTCTTCAACGCCTTCGCCCGCATCTACGCCGCGCGCGAGTCCGACCTGGAGGAGGGTGCGCGCTTCGTCGGCGCCTTCCGGGCCAACGGTCTGGCCATCCCCGTGTGGGAGCTCGTGCCCGGCACGGAGGCTGAGGAGCTCACCAAGCCGCTGCAGGCCATGGGCAAGCGCCTGGACGCCGCACTGGCCGACTCCAGCCCCCTGAGTCCCGAGGTCCGCCGCGCCAAGGCCGGCATCATCTCCCGCCAGGTCAACCTCTGACCGCTCTCCTCACGGACATCTCCGCCCGGCCGGGGACATTCTGCGCGTTCAGGTACCTTTCCGCGCAGCCGGGGACGTTCTGCGCGTACGGGGACAGGATTCTGGTTCCCGACGGCGTCGAATGCCCCTGGTCGGAAGGGCACGCACCCGGCCGCGCGGAATGTCCCCGTCAGTGTTGGTGACGGGCTGGGGAGACGGCCGGGAGGCGGTGGGGAAGTGACGAGGGCGTGGTGACGGGCCGGGGTGCACAGTGCGCGACTCAGGTATCGGTGATGTGCAGGCGCCGGCGCGTCACGCGCGGCAGGCCGCGTCCGTAGAGGGTGCCCTCCTTCGCCTTGACGGCGGCGACGAGCACGAAGCTCAGTGAGATGAGCAGCGCCCAGCTGCCGAACTTGCCGGCGTGCACCAGGTGCCAGCCGTCGGCCTGGTCGGGGTAGCGCCAGGCGCTCAACGCTGTGGCCAGGTTCTCCGCCAGCCACAGGAATCCCCCAATGAGGATGAAGGCCACCGTCGTCGGCATCCAGTAGCGCTCCCCGCCGACAGTGAAGTGGACGGCGCTTCCCCACAGGGTGATGAGGAAACCGGCGGCAATGACCCAGCGCAGGTCGATGATGACGTGGTGGGTGAAGAAGTTGAGGTAGGCCGCCACGGCCAGCAGACTCACCGGCCACCACCGAAAGCCGCCCACGTGCAGGTCGAGGCGCCGGAAGGCCTGGCAGATGTAGGAGCCGACGGAGGCGTACATGAAGCCGGAGAAGACCGGTACCCCGCCGACGCGCACCACCCCGGCATCCGGATAGGCCCAGGAGCCGGTGTGGACCTTGAACACCTCCAGCGCCAGCCCGATGAGGTGGAAGGCGCAGATGACGCCGAGCTCGCGCCAGGTCTCCTGCTTCAGGGCCACGAAGGCGATCTGCACAACGACGACGTAGATCAGCAGGGCGTCGTAGCGGGCAATCGGCGGATCCGTGTAGCTCCAGATCAGGGCACTCGCCGCGAGCCCAACGAAGATGGCGATGGCGAAGGCGCAGCAGGCCAGCTCCAGGAGGGCGAACTGGACCAGGCGGCGGGGGAGTAGGCGCCACCGACTCAGGGGAAGACGCGCGGTGTCGGGCACGACCGAAGTATGCCGTGCCTTGACGTCGCCCTGATACGTACCGGCCCCTCCGGGGCTCTCGTTGGCGGGGACTTTTCTTCACGGCCGGGGACATCTCGCGCGTTCGGGGACGGGAATCCGGTCCCCGACGGCGTCGAATGCCCCCGGCTGGAAGGACACGTACCCGGCCGCGCGGAATGTCCCCGTCGAGGTCGCACGTGACTCCCGAGAGGGTGGTCCTGGCCAGACTCGATGACCATCTGGCCGACACCATCACCGGATCGAGCGCAGTGCTCGCTTGATGATCCGTTCAGTGGCCGGGGTGGGCGACTCCTCCTGCCAACGCTCGCAGAGCTCCCTGGCCCAGGCGGGCTGGGTCTTGGCGGCGTCGTTGACCCAGTTCGCCACGGAGTCCTGCACATAGCGGGAGGAGTCGGCACGCAGCGGCTCGAGCAGTGGAAGGCCCCGCTCGGGCTCCTTCTTGAGCTCGGGGATGTGCCGTGCCCACACACCCCGTGGACGTAGCGCCTCGCTGGCGAAGCGCCGAATGCGCTCCGAGGGTTCTGAGGTCCATGGCCGCAGCGCGCGGATGGCCTCGTCAAGCTGGGGCACCAAGTGCGGGCGCACTGCCATCCATGACCACTCGCGCACCCCGAAGTGCGGGTCGTCCGCGGCCGGTCTTGCCAGGGTCAACAGCGTGTCGACGTCGGCGTCCTTCTCCTGGGAGACCAGGGCGAAGACTGCCCAGCCCCGGACGGTGTCGGCCGCGTGATTAGCGAGATCCAGGCAGGCGGAGCGACCAAGGTGCGTATACAGCGCTTCTCCCATGGTCTGCATACGAGCCAGGATGCCGAGTGAGTCGGCGTGCTTGGCCGCTTCAACCAGCTCCTCTGGGGCCGCCGGCACCACCTGTGTCAGAAGGGTGGAGTGGGTGATGGCCAGGATCTCTGCCAGTGTTCGGGACTCGTCTCGTCCCGAGTTCAGGTCGGCTTGGCGCTCTGCGGCGATACTCGCGGCGGGGCTCATATGTCACTTCACCACGAGGCGGGCCACGCGCTTGAGGTGCTTCTTGTGCTGGCCGCGGCTGGCCTTACCGACCTTGCCGAAGTTGACCCATGACCGTCCGCGCATGCCCAGCTGCTTGAGGGCGGCGCCCAGGAACACCGAGCTGACGTAGTTGCCGCAGAACCGGCGCAGGAACCACGTCGGGGCGGTCGAGGTAGTGAGTACCAGCACCTGCTGGATGTGGGTGAGGTGGCCCTTCACCCCGGAGGCCGTCGCATGGTAGGCCCAGCTCTGCTTCATGACCTTGTCCACGAATCCCTTGACGATGGCCGGCACGTCACTCCACCAGATCGGGCAGATGACAATGATGCGCGAGGCCCCCTCGATGAGCTTCTGGTAGTGGCTCACCAGCGGGTCCAGCGTGCCGCCCTCGCTGAACAGGGCCAGCTCCTCGGCGGTGTAGCGCGGGTCGAAGCCGTCGGCGTAGAGGTCGACGACGTCGTAGGGCCTTCCCGCCTTGTCCAGGGCGGAGGTGGCGGCCTCGAGTACGGCGTGGTTGAAGGAGCCGTCGTAGGGGTGGGCGTAGACGATGAGGGTGCGGTCGCCCGTCTTCTTGAGGGGCTTCTTGGCTGTCATCAGCTGTCTCCAATCGTGACGATGGCGCGCAGGGCTGCGCGGATGAAGGTGGTGTCGGCGGTGGTGGCGCCGACGGCGATGAGCTGGGTGTAGCCCTGCAGGCAGGACCACACCAGGAGGTGAAGCGGCGTCGGATCGGTTCCCTGCTGTGCAGCCAGACGCTCCACCTCGCCGCGGGTCAGTGCCAGCAGTGGGTGGTCGTCGAGGCGGTCGAGTGCCGTGATGGCCGCGGGGCTGATCTGATTGAACTCGAAGAGACGCGGGTGCTCTGCGGCCAGATCGACCAGAAGAGTCCCGATGCCGACGAGTGACTCGAGCGGATCGTCCTGGATGAGGGCGTCCGCGCGCTCGCCCAGTGAGGCCGACAGCCGGCGCGCCGCGGCCTCGAAGAGGCTCGTCTTGGACGGGAAGTGCTTGTAGCACGCGGGCGTGGTCACTCCGCAGGCGCGGGCCACCCCGCTCAGTGTCACCGCATGCCACCCGTTGGAGTCAATGAGGTCCAGGGTGGTGTCGATGAGCCGCTGACGGGTGTCCGTACTGCGTCGGTCCATCTTCACACTAGATAGGTTAATCAAGTTCACCTACCTGTCAAGGAGGTGGGTGGGGCTGTGCTCGCCCGGCCCTCTCTGTCAATCATGAGTGACCACGATGTGGTCAGGCCGGATCCGGTGGGTGCGACTCGGAGGTGGGGGCCGCTCGCCTGTGAGCGCTGCCAACGGCGGCAGCGCAGCGATGTCAGAGGGACACTGAGATGCCCCTGACCAGCGCGGATATCGGTACGGGTGAACCGCGGCCGTAGATCCTTGACACTGTCGGCGCGGCGTCCTTCAATCGTGCCACGTCCATCACAGCACAACGACAGCACGACGAAGGACCTCAACGCCGGGGCGACCCGGCCCGTCCAGAATGAGAGGAGCGCTGATGACTCGTACTGTTTGCGGCTCTGCACCGCGGTCGACGGCCATGTGTGTCAGCCTGCTGCGCTCCTGCTCATCGACCGGCTGGCGCCATCGATGCCCCTCGATCGCTACCTAGTAGCCACCTGCTGATCGCCGGCAGTCATCTTCGGGTGCTTGCGCCGGCTGGAGGGGTGGAGAGTCTCGGCTCCCCGCGTCCACTGCCGATGCCTCGGTCCGGGCTCGTCGTTGAGTCTCGCACCTCGGGATCAGATCAGTACCAGTTCCCACTCCGCGTCCGCCGCCTTCAAGCCGAGCAGGGACGCCCGCCAATTCATCCAACTTTCTTCGCCGTCAGATCCACGATGCCTATGGACCTTTGTTTCGGTTCCTGGCACCCTGGTGAAACGGCAATGTCGCCGCCGGGCCCGCACGCCATGCGGCGAGTGAAGCGAAAGGCCTGATGTCATGACCGACGACCCCTCGAAGCACTCTCCATCCGGCCCCGCCGTACCTCCGGCCGGCTCCCACACGCAGGACGCCCCCACCGGCACGGCGGACGCCACGCCTGCGCCCGTCACCAGCCCGGTGAGCACCGGGCCGCCCGAGCGGCCACCGGTCCACCCGCAGCATCCGAGCTCAGGGACCTGGCGGGCCGTCCGCACGGCCGGCGCCCCCTTGAGCGTGCGCGAGGTCGAGGCAGCATCCTCCGCGGCGCCCGCCGCTCACACCTCCGCCCAGGCCGCCACCCGCTCCTCGGTCCGCTCCCCCTCGGAGACCGCGGCCGCCGGCGTCGTCCTGCGCGACCTTGCCGACGAGTACGCCCAGCTCCTGTGTGCCCACGATCCCGAGGCGGCTGCCCGCACCGGACTGCCCGGCGGGACCATCCTGCCCGACTACTCGCCCGCGGGACTGGCCGAGCGTCTCAGTGCCGAGCGCTCCCTGCGTCACCGCGTGGCCGCCGTCGACCACTCGACCGGCTCCGACGAGCTCCTGCGCCGCCACCTCCTGGAGCGTCTGGAGACCTCCATCCAGTTCATCTCCGCCGGGGAGGAGGGCGGCAACCTCGGTTTCCTCTCCTCGCCGTTCCAGCAGATCGCCCGTCAGCTGCAGCGGCCCCCTGAGGCGCCCGACCGCGCCGGCTCCGACGAGGCGGACCTCGCCGAGGCCGAGGCCAAGTGGGAGGACGCCTGGAACCTGCACCGCACCCGTCTGGAGGCGCTGCCCGCCGCCCTGGAGGGGCTGGCCGCCTCCCTGTCCGCCTCCGCCGAGGCCGGTGCGATCGCCCCGCTCAGTCAGGTCGACGTCGTCGCCGGGCAGGCACGTGACCTCGCCCGACGCCGGACCCAGGGACTGCCCGAGGACCTGCCGGCCACTCTGCACGTCCAGCTCCAGGAGGCGGACATCGTCGCCCGCCGCGCCGCGCTGGACTTCGCCTCGCACCTGCGCACGACGCTCTCGCCGCGGGCGCCCCAGGCCGAGGGCGTCGGCCCTCAGCGCCACGCCCTGTGGATGCGCCGCGTCCTGGGCACCCGGGTGGACCCCGAGGAGACCTACGCCTGGGCCACTGAGGAGCTGGGGCGGGTCATCGCCGAGCAGGACGCCATCGCCGTCGACATCCTGGGGCCCGGCGCCGATGCCGGCAGCCTCAACCGGCACCTGCGCGCCGACCCGACCCACGCCCTGCGTGCGGAGGACTACACGACCTGGGCGCAGGAGGTGGCCGATGAGGCCTGGGACGCCGTGGTCGGCCGGGTCCTTGACCCGCCCGACGGTCTGGGCCGCCCCCGGGTGCGCCTCGGGGAGCTCGGAGACGGCGCCGTCCACTACGAGGAGCCGCGCGGTACCGGCGGAGAGCGTCGGCCCGGCATCGTCATGCGCTCCCTGGCCGACGGCGAGCAGCTGGTGTGGCCGTGGATGGAGCGGACCACGGTGCTGCACGAGTCGGTCCCGGGCCACCACGTCCACGTCGGTGCCCACGCCACCAGCACGCGCCTGACCGCCTGGCAGCGCTATCTGGGGTCCGTACCCGGATGCGACGAGGGGTGGGGCCTGTACGCCGAGTCCCTCGCCGACGAGCTCGGGCTCATGCCCACGCCCGAGGACCGCTTCGGTCGCCTGGCGGCACGCCGCTGGCGCCTGGCCCGGGTCCTCGTGGACCTGGGTGTCCACTCCCGGCTCCCCGTGCCCGACGACGTCGTGGCCCTTCCGGGGGCCTGCCGTGAGTGGAACCGGGCGACCGTCACCGCCGTGCTGCGCCACCACACCGTGATCTCTGAGGGGCGCCTGCGCTTCGAGGTCTCCCGGCACCTGGGGTGGCCGGCCCAGCCGCTGGCCTACGCGGTGGGTGAGCGGGTCTGGCGGGCCGGTCGGCGCAGCGCCCAGGCGCAGGCCCGCGCCGAGGGCGGCGAGCTGGACCTGCGCGCCTTCCACAACCGGGGCATCGACCTGGGCAGCGTGGGACTCGATCTGCTCGTAAGCGCCTTGCACTGACCTGCATGAAGGATGCAGAGGCGGTGCGCCGGGGTCTGGTCGTTCGTCGGCCGGACCCCGGGCTCATGTGTGGCCCGGTCTCTTCTCCGTCGCGCCTGTGGGGAACTGCCGGAGAGCGGGGGCGCAGGCGGCGTGAATGCCCCGCCGCCTGCGCCGATGAGTCGGGCGGCGAGTGCCCTGGGGCTGGGCGGTCGGTGGTGAGGGCCAAGGCGTGCCGGGGCGGCAGGGGAGTCGCCCCGGCACACGGAAGGACGCGAAATGCGCCGGCGGAACCCGGCTCCATTGACGGGCTCCTTGCCTCCACTGTGCCACGAGAACCGGGCGTGACGTGCCCAAACGGGTAACTTTAGTGTCTGAATGACGAAATGTGACTCATTGCAGCAACTTTTCTCAGTTTCTCCGGGGACCGTGGTCCCATGCTGAAGGTTTGACACAAATTCACCGAGGAGAGCCTGGGAAGGGCGGTCGTCGCCTCCTCCCGGCGCGTCGGCGTGTCGCGGCGACCGGCAGGACGTGCTGGGCATGGCCGGTACGTGTCCGCTGTGCGTGGAGCCTGAGGATTCCGCGCAGCATAGTACGAGAGCAGAGAACTTGATGGGCCTCACAAAAAAGGCGCGCGATAACGGGGTGCTCAGGTATCGGCTGGAGGCAGCGAGTCTGGATACCCTGGGGGCGTGAGTTCCACCAAGCGGCCCGACCAGCGCGTTGCCGTGGTCATCCCTGCCAAGGATGAGGCTGAGCGCATCGCCACCACTGTTCGGGCCTGCCGCTCCATTCCGCGGGTGGACCTCGTCATCGTCGTCGACGACGGCTCGACCGACGGAACCCAGGACCACGCCCGCGCCGCCGGCGCCGTGACGGTCCGCCACTCCGTCTCACGCGGGAAGGCCTCCGCCATGGAGACCGGGGCCTCGGTGGTCGCCATGCGCGACTACTCCGACGGTCCCGCCCGGCTGCTGCTGTTCATCGACGCCGACCTGGGGGATTCGGCCGCCTCCTGCGCCGAGCTGGTGCCCCCGGTCGTCGACGGCGTCGCCGACATGTCCATCGCGGTGCCCCCCAAGCAGTCCGGGGCCGGTGGCCGCGGCCGGGTCGTGCGCGCCGCCAGGCGGGCCATCTCGCTGTCCACCGGGTGGCTGCCGGTGGCGCCGCTGTCCGGTCAGCGATGTCTGAGCCGTGAGGCCTATGAGAAGGCGGTGCCCCTGGCCGACGGCTGGGGGGTGGAGGTCGGTCTGACCATCGACGTCCTCGTGGCCGGGCTCGCCGTCATCGAGGTCCCCTGCGACATCACGCACCGTGTCACCGGTAACGACCGGGCCGGCACGATGCACCGCGCCTCCCAGTACAAGGACGTCCTGCGGGCCGTGACCCGGCGCAAGCTGCGTCGCCACCGCGTGCCGCGCGCCTCCTTCGAGAAGGCGGCCGCCGAGCAGGACCACTTCTTCGCCTACCGTGCCGTGCCGCAGCCCCCCAAGGCCGACGACGACGTCGAGACCGCCGAGAAGCCGCACGATGGCGAGGACTCACAGACCACTGCCTCGGAGACGGCCGAGCGCTAGCGCACCGAATCGCTCCCGGCCAGCGTCAGCGCCAGCAGGGTGGGGGCGGCGGACGCCAGGATGAAACCGGCCATCGTGACGCCGGAGTCGTTGACCAGGACGGCCACGAGCGTCAGCACCCCCAGAGACTTCAGCGCCGTCGTCCCCCATTGCGCGGACAGGGACGTTCCACGCGTGGGGGGACAGGGATCCGGTCCCCCCTCGCGTCGAATGTCCCCGTGGGCGGCGGGGGCGAGCCAGACGTAGGGGCTCGTGCCGGAGTGCCAGGCCCGCACCTGCCTGCGCCCCCACCACGAGGCCGCGGCCACGAGGACCACGACGCAGGCCAGGGCGATCGCCATGACCGGCTTCGTGACGAAGGGCCCGACCAGTGCATACGCCTTGCGTCCCAGCACGCCGGCGGCCGAACCGTCCACCACCTGACGGGCGAAGCGCCCCAGGTGCGTGGGCCCACCGGGGCGGAGGAGGTCGACGACGGCGAACCCGCCCACCACCAGGACCGTCGTGGCCCCAATGACCAGCCAGCGCCGCCAGCTCAGGCGCAGACCCGCCAGGCCCGCACCGAGGAAGGCCAGCGTCGGCACCAGAGTCAGGGCGCCACCCACGTCCGCGCCCAGCTGCGGGGCTCCATCGACGAGCAGTGCCGCCCCGCCCAGCAGGGCCGTCGCAAGCAGCGCGGTCCGCCGGCCGCCGCCCAGCGCCACCCAGGCGCCGGCGATGACGACGACGAGCGCGCCGGCCACCAGCGCGAAGGCCGTATTCGACACCCCGTAGAACCGGCCCGCCACCACCGCGTTCATGCCCAGTGGGTTGTTGAAGGCCAGGGGTGCGCCCGCAGCGGCGTCGACCAACCAGGTCAGCGGGATCGCCGCCGCCACCAGCAGGGCCGTCAGGCTCGCCCCGCTGGAGGACGGAGACGACGAGGAGGGCATGGGGCTGCCCGCCTCGTCCTGATGCGGCTCGGCCGCGACGTCCCCGGAGAGGGCCTCGGCCGATCCGGCTGCCTCAGCGGCTGCCGTGGCGCCGAGTGCTGAAGGCGGAGGGATCGGGGAGGAGGTGGAGCGGGGTCGCCGGCGTCGCCGCACCAGCGCCACGGTCCCGGCGGCCAACCCCCCGATGCCGGCCGCGACCAGCACGGCCGCGGCCACAGCGACGACCGAGGCCCACACCGAGGGGGAGCCGGCCCGGGCCCCCACACGCCACCAGGGGACGGTATTGACCAGCAGCAACGCCGTCGGCAGGCCGCTGAGGTAGACGGCCACCCGGGTGACCCGGCGGCGCAGAGCCGTGCGCCGGCTCGCCTCCGGGTCGCGCAGCACGACGGCGGCCCAGACCAGGAGCGCCACGGCCAGCCCCATGAGCAGGGCGCCGGCCCGCATCACTGTGGCCTGAGAGGCACGGGCGTGCAGGGCGTCGTCGGCGAGCCGCGAGATGCGGGCGTCCCCGGTGGCGGCGGTGTCGGCTGTTGCGCCGCCCTCGCTGCCGGTCTGGGGCAGCGTGAGCGCCTGGCCGTCGAAGGCCGGGTCGCGGCGGTCGGCCAGGGCGGCCACGAGAGTCGGGGTGAGGTCGGTCAGCTGGGCCAGGCCGGGCTGGTGCGTGGAGTCGCCGACGACAAGGCCATCGGAGGAGCCGAGCGCGCTGGTCGTGCCCGCGGGCAGGACCGCCATCTGAGGGCCGGGGGCCTCGTCGTCGGCCAGGGAGACGACGACGAGGCGGGTGCCGGGGCGCGCCTGCTCCTGGACCCTGCGCAGGGCGTCGTCGAGGGCGGCGATCCGCTCGGCGTCGGAGGAGGCTTCCCGGGCGGTGTCGACGACGGTCAGATCCGCGCCGGCGGCCAGGGCCTCGGCCACGGAAGGGGCCAAGGCCGGCCTGTTCGCCGAGCCCCCCGGTGCGCCCATGGTCAGCTGCGTCCCGGGACCGACGGCCTGGATCGAGACGTCACGCCCGAGCGCCCCGACCAGGGGAGTGCTGTCGGGGATCGCGGTGGTGGGGCCGGCACAGGAAGCGGCCGGCTTGATGGCGCTTGCGCGCTTGCCCCGGCCCAGGGTGAGCCAGCCGTCGGCCGGGCAGGTGCGGTCCGCCGGAGTGCGCACGGACAGGTTCATCGGCTCGCCCTGGGAGGCGAAGGCCAGCAGGTGGGCGGCCGCCGAGTCGACGCCGGGAGAACCGGAATCCTCACCGGCGGGCGCGCGGGAGGCCTGTGCCCGCAGATCCGCCCAGGTGAGATTGTTCGTCCCCAGGACGACCACCGGCGCCGGCCGCGAGGCCGAGGCGGCATCGGGGGCCGACTGGGACGTCGACGTCGTAGGAACCGCGGCGGCCAGTGCCGAGCCCACCATCGTCAGGATCATGCCGATGACCACCAGCAGCACGAGGACGTACACGACCGCGCGCACCAGGCGCTGTTGACGTCGTCGAGGTCTCACCCTGCCAGCCTACGGGGCCTGGTCGCTCACAGGTACTGGCGGGCCACAGCGACCGCCTCCCCGCCGTAGCCCCCACCGAAGAGGAAGGCATGAATCATGATGATGTGCCAGGAGTGGAGCCCCACCCGTTCGCGCCAGCCCTCCGCCAGCGGCGAGACCTCGTGGTAGGCCGCGTAGATGCGATCCAGGTAGCGCTGCCCGAACACGCCCAGGGCCGCCAGGTCGGTCTCAGCGTGCGCCCCCTGCGCCATGGGATCGATGAGCACGCCGACCACCGCCGGCCCGCCGGCCGCTACGTCAGCGGCCCCGCCCACGGGAGCCTCCCCGCAGGCGGACTCCTGCGGCCCGAGCCCGGCGCGCGGCGGCGCCCACTGGGCGGCCTCATCGGCCGGGGTCCACAGGACATTGCCGCACCACAGGTCCCCGTGCGTGCGGGCCACCGCGACCCGCGCGCCGCGCTCGCGGGCACCGGCGCGCACCAGGGCCGGCTGGTCGGTGTCGAAGTCGCCGTCGCGCAGCCGCTCACACATCCGCTCGACGATACGGGCCCCGCCCACGCTGATCGAACCGTTGTCCCGACTGGGCTGCAGGTAGGGCAGGATCCGGTCCTCGGCGTAGAACTCGCCCCAGCGGCGCGGCTCGCCCTCCTCCGCGGCGTGCGGCCGCAGCCGGATGTCCGAGCGGCCCATCTGCGCCCGGCCGTCCCACCCGGGAGGCGCCGCCCCGAAAGCCGGGGCACCCGCCGCGTGGGTGACGGCCAGCGCCCGGCCGAAGGCCTCCGCCCCGGCCGGCGTCACGCTGGTCGTCGTCAGCCGCGGCTCCTCCAGCCAGCCCGGACCGCTGGTCACCGGCACCACGTGCGCCCCGCCGTCGGCCATCGCCTCGGCGAGCCAGGTCAGGCCCTGGGCCTCCAGGGCGGTGGAGACCGGGCCGTCGTCGTGCTTGCGGAAGACACTCATGGCTCCAGCCTGCCAGGCCTGCCGCCGCCGCGGGAGGGCTCCCGTGTTCCACGGAGCAACCCGCCGCCGGCCCGGCGGCCCGGACTGGCTACCCTGTGCCCATGACTGCTCCCGCTCCGCTCTGGTCCTTCCTCGGTCCGGCCGGCACCTTCACCGAGATGGCGCTGCGCCAGGTCGCCCCCGTCGACGTCGAGCTCGACCCCTGCCCGGACGTGCCCACCGCCCTGGACCACCTGCGCGAGCGCACGGCGGAGGCCGCCGTCGTGCCCATTGAGAACTCCGTCGAGGGCGGGGTCAACGCCACGCTGGACAACCTCGTGGCCTCCACGCCCCTGGTCATCGCCGCCGAGATGGCCGTGCCGATCACCTTCGTCCTGGCCGGCCGCCCCGGCACCCGCCTGGAGGACGTGCGCGCCATCTCCACCCACCCGCACGCCTGGGCCCAGTGCCGCGGCTGGGTCCACCAGAACCTCCCCGAGGCCGTCTACGTGGCCGGAACCTCCACCTCGGCGCCCGCCCGCGCGCTGGCCGCCTCCGACGGGGACACCGGATTCCAGGCCGTCCTGTGCAACCCGCTGGCCGCCAAGGAGTACGGGCTGGAGGTCATCGCCGGGGGCGTGGCGGACAACCCCGACGCCGTCACCCGCTTCGTCAAGGTGACCCGACCCGGCCGCGTGGGTGAGCCCACCGGCGCCGACAAGACCACCCTGCTCGTCCACCTCCCGCACGACCGCTCCGGCGCACTGCTGGACATGCTCGAGCAGTTCAGCGCCCGCGGCGTCAACCTCTCACGCATCGAGTCCCGACCCGTGGGCGACTCCCTGGGACGCTACCGCTTCTCCATCGACGTCGAGGGGCACGTGCGCGAGGAACGGGTCCAGGCCGCCCTCATCGGGCTGCACCGCACCTGCCCGGTGGTGCGCTTCCTGGGCTCCTACCCGCGGCTGGACGCCCGCCCGACGGCGGTCCTGGCCGGCACCAGCGACAAGGACTTCGTCGTGGCCCGCTCCTGGGTCGCCGACGTCCTCGACGGCCGCGCCCTGTAGCCGAGGCCCGCGCAGCCGCCCGGCTGCGCAGTCGCCTGGTCGCGGTGGCCTCTTGCCGATGTCGCGGTCGTACCTTAGGCCGCGGGTTCGAGGGTTAAGGGTGTTGCGCTGTCTCTTCACTTCTGAGAGTTTCGGATGCTGTGACATCTCAAGACGCCGGTGGGGTGGGCCTGCCGGATGGGAGAGCTGCTGCTTCGGCCTGTCGGAGGGGGTTGTTCCGGTCACTCTGGTGGCTGCCGGCGTCGTCTGGATGCACTGCACGAGGGTGGGGTGCTACTGGACGAGGGTTGGGGGTACTGGGGGTAGGTGGGGCCTTCGTGCAGTACGCACAACCCTTGGCCAGTGGATCCCGCCCCTCGTGGAGCAGGCCGACTCGGGCCGACTTGGGGGCGGGGCCGGAGTCGAACCATGACCACCGGGCCCCTGTACGGGAGCCGGCGAGGACCAGGCAGGCAGAAGCACGGCCGGCCCCGGGGTGAGGGTGCTGGGCTCGGCCGCCATGACCCCGCAGAGTCGATCAGGCACACAGCTCGGTGTCCACAGCGCTGACATCAACGAGCCCTCCACCAAAGCTCTCGACGGGGATCGTTGGAATCCTGGGGTTCTTCTTCGGTGCGCAGCGCCGGTGCGGGGTTGATGTCAGCACCATGGACACCAGCGGCCCACCAGACCTCTTCCCCTCGACCTCACCCTCGCCTCCAGGACCACCAGCCTGCCCCGGGTTCCCGCCCGAGCGAGTGCCTCAGAAGTCATGACACTCACATGTCTCAGAAGTGAGGAGACAGCACACACGACAAAAGGTACGAACGCGCGGACGCTTCACCTAGTGCCGCCCGCTCCGGAACCGTTCCTGCCCTCGTTGCCGGCGGGGGACATTCTGCGCGGCCGGGTGCGTGTCGTTCCGAGCGGGGGCGTTCGACGCCGTCGGGGACCGGAATCCCGTCCCCGCACGCGCACGATGTCCCCGTTCGAGAGTAGAGGTCTCCGTACGCGCGGAATGTCCCCGGCCGTAAGGGGGCGTCAGTGGACAGGCGACCGCAGCGTGCGCAAGGCTCAGGGGCGTGAGCTCCTCCGACGCCAGCACCGAGACAACCTCCGCAGCTTCCGCCTCTTCAGCCGCCCCGCTACCCGGCCCCCATGGCGCCGGCCCCTACCGCGTCATCATGGTGTGCACCGGCAATATCTGCCGCTCCGCCATGGCCGAGATCGTCCTGCGCGACCGCCTCGCCGCCGCCGGCATCCCCGACTCCGGGCCGGGCGGCGTGGCCATCACCTCCGCCGGCGTCTCCGACGAGGAGCGCGGCAACCCCATCGACTCCCGGGCCCGCCGCGTCCTGACCGAGGCCGGCTATGGCACCGGCGCCGACGACGTCTCACGCGCCACAGGTATCGCCATCGGCACCCACACCGCCCACCGCATCACCGACGCCGAGATCGCCGAGGCCGACCTCCTGCTGGCCATGACCGACTCCCACTGGAACGTCCTCCAGCGCCGCGCCGCGGGCCTGGGGGCCGAGCCCGCCCGCATCCGCATGTACCGCGAGCTCGACCCGGCCTCCGCGCAGCAGGCCGAGGCCGTCATCGCAGGCGGCTCCTCCCGCAGCGTCCTCAACGTGCCCGACCCCTGGTACGGCACCATGGCCGACTTCGTCGACACCCTCGAGGTCGTCGAACGGGTCAGTGATGAGCTCGCCGACGAGCTCGCCGCGCTCCGCGACTGAAAGCTCAGTGCAGGCGGTTGTCCAGCCAGCGCATGACGGCCTGAAGGTACTCGGCGCGCGCCAGCGGCCCGGACAGGGCCAGGTCGTGGACGCCCTCGGGAATCTGGCGGACGGTCACGTCATCGCCCAGGTACTGGGAGCGGTCGATGATCTGCTCCACGTCGAGGACCACGTCGGAGCGCTGCGCCTCCTCCAGGGTCGCCTTGACGCCGTTGCTGACCGTTGAGCAGCACACGAGGATCGGCACCCGGATCCCCAGCCCGTGGTGGACCTCGCGCTGCAGACGCCGGATTCCCGCCAGGAACCCGGCCCGCACCGGGAAGGACGGCGCCGGCTTGAGCGCCAGGTCCCAGTCCCACTCACCGCGCCAGCGCCGGTGCAGGGCCGCCACGTAGTTGTCCTCATCGCCGCTGCCCGGCTCACCGATGACGCGCTCGGGGTCCCGCCGCGAGAGGAGGTCCACGAAGGCCGAGCCGTAGGAGCGCACTAGCGCCGATCCGCGCAGATCCAGCCACGGGGAGTTGAGGACGAGCGCGTCCACGGTCCCGGGGTGGTCGGCCGCCCAGATGACCGCCTGCAGTCCACCGGTCGAGTGTCCGTTGAGGACGACGACGTCGTGCCCGTGCTCGGAGCGGATGATGCGCAGGGCCTCGGAGATCTCCTCATCATGGACGCGCAGGTCGCGCACGTCGTGCGGGGAGGCGTGCCCGACGCCGGCCCGCCCGCAGGCCCGCAGATCCAGTGCGTAGAACTCGAAACCGGCGTCGAGGTAGGCCTGCGCCAGGTGGGTCTGGAAGAAGTAGTCGCTGCGGCCGTGCAGGTAGAGGACCGCGCGCGAGTGCCGTGGCCGGCTGGCCCGACCGGCCGCCTCGCGCTGGAAGACGAGCACGGCGTGGTCGGCGCCGGGCGCCTTCGTGGGCGACTCGGTCACCGGGATACGGCGAGCCACCCACGGCTCGCCCAGGATGTCGGGGGTGGTCGGCTCTGCGGTCGCACTCATGAGCAGATCCAAACACGTCGCCCCGTGCGGTGCGAGTAGCGCCGCCGACACACGACCTGGGAATAGCCAGGACGTTGCCGAAACACCGGTGACGGCCGGTCCGAGAGGCGGGGAGGGGCGGATGGGCCGCAGGCCCGGCCACCGGGTGCGGGCGTGACCTCGGTCCCTTGGCGGCGGCCTCGCTTGCATCGCGAAGGCGGCGCTGCGTAAGTTATTCGTGGCCATCCAGAGCAACCGAGAGACCTGGCTCGACGACATTGCAGCAACCCCCTTCATGGTGCGGGTGCTTCCGCCAGGAACGATGGAGGAATACGTGAGCACAAGCGAACAGTCGACCGCCGACCCCGGCCGGCATGAGGAGAGTGACTCCTCTGACTCCCAGCGCGTCGAGTACAGGGAGGGCGTGAGCGCCGAGCTTCGGGACACCGATCCTGAGGGCGCTGAGGTCGGAAGCACTGACACCGAGGCGGACGGCTCCTCCGACGCCCCCATGATCTCCCTGCGCGACGTCCACAAGGTCTACCGTCTGCGCAGCGGCAAGGAGGTGCGGGCCCTGGATGGGCTCAGCCTCGACGTCGCCGCCGGCTCCATCCACGGCATCGTCGGCACCTCCGGTGCCGGCAAGTCCACGCTCGTGCGCTGCCTGACCTCCCTGGAGCGCCCCACCAGCGGCCAGGTGAGTGTCGACGGCCAGGACATGACCGCTCTGTCGGCCGGTCAGCTGCGCGAGGCCCGACGCCGCATCGGCATGGTCTTCCAGCACGCCAACCTTCTCGACCAGCGCACCACGGCGCAGAACATCGCCTACCCGCTGGCGCTCGCGGGCGTGCCGGGCGGACAACGCCGCCCGATCGTGGAGCGCATGCTCGACCTCGTGGGCCTGGCCGACCGCGGCGCCTCCTACCCCTCCCAGCTCTCCGGCGGTCAGAAGCAGCGCGTCGGCATCGCCCGGGCGCTGGCCGACGACCCGGCCGTCCTCCTGTGCGACGAGCCCACCTCCGCCCTGGACCCGGAGACCACCCGCTCCATCCTCGACCTCATCAAGAACGTCCGCGACACCCTGGGCCTGACCGTCATCATCATCACCCACGAGATGAGCGTGGTCCGCCAGGTCTGTGACTCCGTCAGCCTGCTTCAGGCCGGCAAGATCGTCGAGAGCGGTCGCCTGGAGGACATCGTGCTCGACGTCGACTCCCGGCTCTCGCGCGAGATCGTGCCCTTCCCGAAGGTGCCCGAGGCCGCCGTCGCCCACGGGGAGAGCGTCATCGACGTCTCCATCACCGCCCACCCGGGCCAGCCGGCCGCCGTCGCCCTCATGTCCATGGTGGCCGAGCTCGGCGGAGACATCGCCGCTGGCGTCTTCGAGACGATCGGTCAGGCCCAGATCGGGCGGCTGGCCGTCACCGTCCCCGGGTCCGACACCGAACAGGCCGTGAGCACCCTGCGCCACGCCGGTATTGCTGCGGAGGTCCGCTCATGAACTCGATCCTCCTTCCGCTGAGCCACGCAGCCGCCCTGCCGAGCAGCCGCACCTGGTTCGACAACCCGGCCATCCAGAACAAGCTCGGCTACGCCCTCGTTGAGACCCTGTCGATGACCTTCGTCTCCGGGGCCGTGACGGTCATCCTCGGACTTCTGCTGGGGCTCGCCCTGGTCTCCACCGGCAAGCGGGGCCAGTTCCGCAACCCGCCCCTGTACTGGGTGCTCTCGCAGATCGTCAACATCGGGCGCTCCATGCCCTTCATCATCCTCATGGTGGCCCTCATCCCGATCACCCGGATACTCGTGGGTACCTCCCTGGGGTGGCAGGCGGCCTGCGTCCCGCTGACCATCGGCGCGATCCCCTTCTACGCGCGCCTGGTGGAGACGGCCATCAACGACGTCGACCACGGCAAGGTCGAGGCCGCCCTCATGATGGGCGCCTCAGGACGGCAGATCACCTGGGGCGTCCTCGTGCGCGAGGCCCTGCCGATCCTCATCCAGTCGGCCACCGTCACCATCATCACCCTCCTGGGCTACTCCGCCATGGCCGGCGCCGTCGGCGGCGGCGGCGTGGGCGACCTCGCCATCCAGTACGGGTACCAGCGCAACCAGGTGGACGTCATGGTCATCACCGTGGTCGTCATCGTCATCATCGTCGGCATCATCCAGCTCGTCGGCGACATGCTCAGCCGGCTGGTGAACCACCGCTGAGGCGATCACCAGCCGGGTAAGCGCGCGCAGCCGCCTGGAACCGGTCGGCCGCGTCGTCGGCCCCAGCACTGTCAAGCCTTTCCTCCCTCCCGTCACTGGGGCCGCCCGGCCCCGCGAAAGGAACCACCATGTCCTCCTCCATCTCCCGCCGCACCGTCATCGCCGGTGGCCTGGCCACCGCTGCGGCCCTCACCCTGGCCGCCTGCGGCTCCAAGTCCGGTAAGGGCGGCGACGTCCAGGGCATCAAGGTCGACGGCGACACCGCCACGATCACCATCGGTGCCACCCCCAAGCCCCACGTCGAGATCCTCAAGTGGGTCCAGGACAACCTCACCAAGGGATCCGGCATCAAGCTGGACATCAAGGAGATCAACGACTACCAGACGCCCAACTCCTCGTTGGAGGACGGCTCGCTGGCCGCCAACTTCTACCAGACCCCCAACTTCCTGGCTCAGCAGAACAAGGAGAAGGGCTACGACTTCGTCTCCATCGCCGACGTCCACATCGAGCCCATGGGTATCTACACCTCCAAGGGATACAAGGACGTCAAGGACATCAAGGAGGGCGGCACGATCGTCCTCAACAACGACCCGGCCAACACGGCGCGTGGGCTCAAGCTCCTGGCCCAGGCCGGGCTCATCGAGCTGGACAAGTCCGCCGAGCTGCCCAGCGACACCGACGTGACCTCCAACCCCAAGAAGCTGAAGTTCACCACGGTCGACGGCGCCCAGGTCTACAAGTCGATGCCGGACGCCGAGGCCGCGGTCATCAACGGCAACTACGCCATCGACGCCGGGCTGAACCCCAAGAAGGACGCGCTCGTCCTGGAGAAGGGCGGCAAGGACTCGGAGTACCCCAACCAGCTCGTCGTGCGTAAGGACGACAAGGACAACGAGCACCTCAAGAAGCTCGCCAAGCTCCTCAACGACGAAAAGCTGCGTGACTACATCAACAAGACCTGGCCCGACGGGGCCGTCGTCGCGGCGTTCTGACGTCGAAGGCTGCGGGCCTGCCACAGGTCCGTGCGCGGGGCCGGTTGTGGTTGGTCGAGAGGCTGACTGCGACCGGCCCTTCGTGCTGGTGTGGGCGGGGTGGGGAGTGCGGGCAGATGTGCGGCTCGGGCGGGTGCACTCCGCGCGTCCGGGGACATTCTTGGCTCGTCGTGTTTGAGGGTGTAGTAGGTGGGTCCTATCACCGGGCTTAGGTGGTTGCTGTCAGGTGGTCTTTGAGGCGTCCGGCGTGGATGAGGCTGCGGATGGTTTAGTGCGTCAGGTTCCTGAAAATCAGAGCGATACCTCTGAGGTGCTCAAGGTGCCCATCGATGGCTTCGGTGGGGCCGTTGGAGGTGCGGGGTTGGTCGAAGTAGGCCAGGATGTCAGCAGCTCTTTCGGCCAGGGTCTTGGCCAGTATCTGGATCTCATCTAGCCCGTCGGGGACGGCCTGTTTCGGGGAGTCGATGAGCCGTTGCATTAGGAACCGTCCCAGGCCCGTCCCGCTCGGTGCGGTAGGCCTGGATGAGGCGCTGGTAGACGCACCAAGTGGCCTGGACCGGAGCGTGGCGCTGGTTGGCGAACAGCGCTCAAGGCGCTCGGCCTGGGTATCGGTGAGCATGCCGGCGTCCGTGCGCAGCGTGCGTCTGGCCTGGTATAGCGGGTTAACCTTGCGGCCCCGGCAGCCGGCGGTCTCGTGCTGGACTCTGCGGCGGCACTCATCGAGTTTGGCTCCCGTTAGGGATACGACGTGGAAGGGGTCCATGACCGCTCGAGCCTCTGGCACCTCCTCGCCTGCGGCGTTCTTGAACCCGGTGAAACTGTCCATGGCCACCACCTCGACCCACCTGCGGCAGGCCTGGTCGCGCTGGGAGGGTCAGGTCTTAAGGGGCCTCTTGGAACGCTCCGGGACCACGTCCAGCAGGCGGGCCGGACCCGCCTCGTGACGCACGGGGGTCAGGTCGATGATGACGGTGACGTACTTGTCGCCCCTCCTGGTGTGGCGCCAGATATGCTCATCAACACCTAGCACCTTGACACCCTCGAATCGGTGAGGGTCGTTGGTGATGGCCTGCTCGGCTCGAGTCAGGATCGCGGTGTTGGGGGTGTGCTAAGAGTTCCCCAGGGCCTGTGCGACGCGTGAGACGGACATGGCCTCAAGGCCCAAGGCCCGTATCCCCGTCTCGACCGCTGCGTTGGTCAGCCGAGCTCTGGACTCAGCCAGGGTGGAGGTGTCCTGCCTCACTCGGCGGCAGTGCGTGGGGGCGAAGCGCCTCAGGCGTACCAGCAGCTGTGTGGTTCGCCATCCCGTCGGTACGTAAGCCAGGCGCCGGGACACCATCCCACGAGCAACGCCTTGGGCACCGCAGACCTTGCAGAACGGGTCCTCAAACCCGATCGGCATGCGGCACTCCGCAATGGCTCACCTTGCGGTGAGGTGCTGGCCCACCGCGGTCAGTCCCAGGGCGTCCAAGCCCAGGAAGGTCGTCAGGTCAGGTCAGGGCCGGGCAGGTGAAGGTAGTCTCAGACACGTCGAGGTCGCTCGTGACGGTTGTGCAGCAGCTCCCATCATCGGGGGACCTCGACCCCCGCCCACCGCGACAACACACTCACCGCCCCCATCAAACAGATCGATAGGCCCTACTTACTACATCCCCAAACATGAAGAACCGAACATTGAGTATCCGATAAATACAGCACTAGAAAAACAGATAAGCGAACACTCTGGGAAGCCTCGACGAGTCAAGGCAGCAGTCAAGTCAACTCAGACGGTTTAACTATGGAAAAGGAGCAGTCACATGGCGAATGAGCGCAGTACAGATCAGTTCGTTCGAGATATGCTGCGAGACATCGGTTTCACGCGACCCTGGGAACAGAGTATCTCGGATGCGCCGGCCTATCTCTACGAAGCCATGGAAGGTGCTTCGAAAGGCCAAGGTGGTGGTCGAGGAAAACCAGAATTCGTTGTCGAGTCAGGCGATTTCATCGTTGTAATCGAAGACAAAGCACGTGCTGATCAGATTGTGAAAACAACCGATGATGGTGTCGTTGATCTGGATTATCCCGCGCGAGCAGACTTCGCTCTGAATGGTGCGATGCACTATGCCGAAGTGTTCGCTGCAAAGACAGGTAAGAAAGTCTTTGCCATCGGAGTGGCTGGTAGTGAGACACACAATGCCATCCAAGTAGCCTTCTCCGCCCCACAGCGAGTTCCTAAAGTGCTTGACAGTCAGTTCGATACATTTACGAGTTTTTCGCCTCAGGCGATTGATGAATTCTATCGGGTGGCGGTGCTTGGTGAGCTTCCTCAAGAGGAAAAAAACGTCCGCGAGATTCGCAAAGTCGCAGCGGAACTCCACGAAGGTATGCGTAATTACACCTCGTTGGAGAATGAGCACAAAGCCACCCTTGTCTCTGCAATTTTGTTGGCTCTGAAATACCGACCAGAACTAGTAAAAGACCTTACTGGTGAGAAGGGTAAAGGCTATCGAGATGGGGAGAAGGTTTATCGTGCTGCCCGGGAATACTTAGAAAGTGACGAAGCAGATCTCGGGCCTAAACAAAAAATCGGCATCATGCTTGACCGCTTTAAATTCATTCAGCGCCATGTGCTACTCAACGCTCGCAACAGCGATCTTGGGAAGACCCCGTTGCGTCACTTCGCGGAGATTCTGGATCGAGACGTATTCAAAGTCGTATCTGATCCAACTTATTCGGCGTTTGATGTACTTGGAAACTTCTACGGGGAGTTTGTCAAGTATGGTGGATCCGACGGTAACTCCCTTGGGATCGTGCTTACGCCACACCACATCACGGATTTAATGTCGGAGCTCATCGATGTCAACTGTGATGACGTTGTCCTGGATCCCACAGCAGGTTCGGCGTCCTTTCTGATTGCAGCAATGCGTCGGATGTTCAATGACGCAGAAAATAGGTTCAAGGAGGACTCACATAAGCTGGAGGATAGAATTGATGAAATCAAACGGTTTCAACTCCATGGTGTAGAACTACAAGAAAAGTTGTTCGCCGTTGGAACGACGAACATGATCCTTCGAGGGGATGGTAAAGCGAACTTCCAGCGCAACTCGATCTTCGATGTGACACGTGACGGGTTCTTCCCATACGATCCCGAGCGCCCGGGACGGCTAGAGGGCTTTACAAAGGTGCTGATGAATCCGCCGTATTCGCAAGCGAAGGATAAGACGACTCGGCATCTCTCTGAACTGTCGTTCATCAGCTACGCGCTTGATTTGTTGGAGGTGCGAGGACGTTTAGCCGCTATCGTGCCGCAATCGGCGATGGTAGGTAAGACTCGCGAGGACAAGGCTTTGAAGGCTGCGATCATGAAAAAGCACACGCTTGATGCAGTGCTAACCATGAACCCTGACACGTTCCACGGCATAGGGACTCACGTCGTAATTGCACTGTTCACTGCAGGGGTGCCTCATCCCGAATACAAAAAAACATCCTTCATTGATTTCAAGGATGACGGATACAAGGTTCGTCAACACGTCGGGCTTGTGGACGATGGGCGGGCCGAGGATCGTCGCAAGCACCTAATGTCAGTCCTTAACGACGGAGTACCAGACGACACGCACTTCATCGTACGGACTGAGGTCACGGCGACAGATGAGTGGCAGCACAGTTACTTCTATTTCAATGACCAGCCGCCAACCGAGGAAGAGTTCCTCCACACCGTTGCCGACTATGTAACCTGGCAGGTCAAAATGCACACTCACGGGCTTGGAAACCTTGTAGCTCCGACTTTGACAGACACGGAGGATGCATCATGAATACGTTCGAATCATTGCATTTTCAGCCGATGCTAATCACAGATGTATTTGAGTCGATAGCGGCTTCTAAAGCCTGGTACGACAAGTCGGCACTCAGCACGACGGGTGTTCCCTCATATCCTTTCGTTTCACGGACCAAAGCCGATAACGGCGTTGACGGATTTTGCTCTCGTCAAGAGAAAGACCCTGAAGCTGGCAATGCCATCACAATAGGACTTGACACGCAAACGGTGGGATTTCAGCCCGTAGCGTTTTACACGAGCCAGAACATCCAGATATTACGCCACTCGAATCTGACTCCAACAACCGCAGTTGTGCTTATGACCGTAATCCAGACCCAGTTGCGCAAGTTCAGCTGGGGTGGAAATGGGGCAACCTTGGGGCGTTTGAAAGCAACGAAGATCATGGTTCCAACTACCGCCGACAGTGCGGACGAATCGGTCGTTGACTGGGGTGGTATATCTGAACTCGGTCGGGAATTGTTCGCCGAAGTCCACATGCACACACGCATCGCGCTTGACCATCTGTTACAGGTTATGTCGGCGAGCGACCTGAGCTGACCTTCGAACCAACGCTGATCGCGGATATCTTCAAAGCGCATAGGACTCCATCCTGGTTAAACATGAACTAGGTTGAAGCGGGACCGGCCCGGTATCCCCACGTCACGAACTCGGTCAACGCCAACAGCGTCGTGGGCTTTATTCTGAGTTGCACAGTGTTTAGTGCCCTGTTGGGATTTTAAGAGCGGTGAGATGTCTTCGGCCCCGGGGGCAGGGAGCGGCGGGGTGAGATGGTGGCCGTTGAGGTTGGTGGTGACGTCCTGGAGGGGTTTGAGGGTGCGGATGACGCGTTTGATGCTGATCTCGGTGGCGTCCTGAAGGTGGCGGGCTACGGCCAGGGAGGCCACGACCACGGTCAGGTGAGCCTCCATCGCGTCTCGGGTGTGGTGGAAGATGGGGCGGGCTCGCAGGTCGTGTTTGCTCATCCGGAAGGACTGGCCGGGCGTGCCACAGTTCGTGGTAGGAGGAGACGACCTCACCAGTGTCCATCAGGTGCGCGGGGATGCTGGTGACTTAGCCCTTGAGACCCACCAGGGACCTGGCCCTGGCGATGGACGTCTCGTCGAGGACCTGATCGCCTTTATGGGCGGTGACGAAACGGGTGCCCTGAGGATGCTTTTCGCCGGCGATGACGGCCCGAGCCCGGTCGGCCTGGGCCGTGAGGGTCTGGTTGTCCCGGGCCGCTCGCTTCTTGGGGTAGGCCCAGATGGCCCGCCACGAACCGGGATGGATGTCCGGGTCCCACACCGGCTCATGACGCCTGCTGACGTCGCGCTCGCTCCTGGAGCCCTGCTTGGGGGTGATGGTGTCGATCAGCCGACCATCGGTGAAGGCGTCGCCTTCCCAGTGGAAGTGCACCTCCAGATCCCCTGGGGTGCGGACCTGCCGGGTCCCGACGATGAACCGCAGCCGGGCGTCGTCCAGGGCCGTCAGGTTGGCGGCCGAGAGCATGCCGGCGTCAGTGACACCACGAGGTCCTCGATATCGTGGGCGGCCTGGAAAGCCTCCACGATGGGGATGATCGTGGTGGTCTCAGCTTTGTTGCCCTCCCAGCAGCCGACCTGGAGAGGGAAACTGGCCCGGTCGACCAGCAGGCCCACGATGACCTGGGGGTCGACCCTCCGCTCCTTGGAGTAGCCGACCTTGCGCAGGTCATCCTCACGCTCGGTCTCGAAGTACAAGGTGGTGACGTCGTACAGGCACAGGGCCAGACCCCCACTGGCGGTGACGTGCTCGAACAGGGCTCCAGACAGGCTCTCGCGGTAGCCCCGCTCCTGGGCCCGGGCCAGACAGGCTTGCAGGGTGTTGCGGTGGGCCGGGGCTGGCCAGCCGATCTCGGACAGGACTCTGGGGTGTCGGCCTTGGAGGTCGGCTCGATCAAGCGCGCGACGACCATCTGCTCAAAGGCTCGGTCACCCCCCGACCGCCTCACTCAGCTCCAGACGGGCGTAGACCGTCTTGATGGCCTCGATCAAACCGCCCGACCTGCGGGAGATGATCGCCGGCCTTCGCGCCGCACCACCATGACCCGGCTCATGACTGGGTGCCTGGCCTCCACCGTCGAGCGCCGACCCCAGACCCAGGACCTGCTGACCCGCCAGAAGCCTCTGGTGTCCCAGGTGCAACAGAGCGGCCAGCCAGCCTTGTCATGAGCTGAACCCAGGTGCTCAACGATCCGGCGCGCACCGTTCTCCTTGACCACGACCTGCACGGCCGTGGCCCCAGAGGCGGTCATGACCTTACGCAGGTACGGGGTCACCCACCAGTTCCTACCGGCCCCTTAGTGCCCCACAACAGCCACTCCACCCCCCCCCACCATTCCAACGAAAAACCCCACCCTGAAGCATCAACCAACCCCAAACTGTGCAACTCAGGTCAGGCGGCGATGGCGGCGCCCAGGAGGATGAGGCGCAGCGCCCGCTCGGTGGCGTCGGTGACGAGCTCGTCGGCGTGGGAGACGGCCTCGGTCAGGTCCATGGGGACCGGGATGATGCCCATGACGGCGTCGATCCCGGCGGCGTGGACGGCGTCGGAGCCCTGGCCGATGGAGCCGGCCAGCGCGATGACCGGTTTGCCGGCCAGCTTGGCCCGCCGTCCCACCTCGGCGGGAATCTTGCCGCGCGGTGTCTGGAAGTCGACGGCGCCCTCGGCGGTGATGACCAGGTCGGCTCGGGCGATCTGGGTGTCGAGGTCGACGCCGCACAAGTCGGCATCCATGAGGACGTCGAAGCGCGAGCACAGTCTGGCCCCCAGTCCCGCGGCGAGCCCGGCTCCCAGGCCGCCCGAGGCGCCGGTCCCAGGGCCGGTGAGCAGGTCGCGGTGGGCCGCCTGGGCGGGGAAGGCCTCGGTGAGGAGACCGGCCCAGTGGACCAGGCCCGCCTCGAGGGCCTCCACCTGCTCGGGGGTCGCCCCCTTCTGCGGCCCGAATACGCGGGCCACGCCGCGCTCGCCGGTGAGGAGGTTGTGCATGTTGCCGGCCACGAGGACCTCGACGTCGCGCAGGCGGGGGTCCATGCCGGAGGTCTCGATCCGCTGGACTCGGGCCAGGTTCGAGCCGATCGGGTCGATCTCATCGCCGCCTGCGTCCAGAAGCCGGGCGCCCAGGGCGACGAGCGCGCCGGCCCCGCCGTCGCAGGTCCCCGAGTCGCCGCAGCCGATGATGATGCGCCGGGCGCCGTTATCGAGGGCCACTGAGATGAGCTCTCCGACGCCGGTGGTCGTCGTGGCGCCGGGGTCGCGCATCCCGGCGGGCACCAGGCGCAGGCCGGCCGCCGCGGCCATCTCCACCAGCCAGGTGCCCTGGGCCGATCCGCCCAGCCGGGCCAGGTAGGAGTCGACCGGCTCACCGACGGGGCCGGTGACGCGGGTGGTGACGAGGTCGCCGCCGGTGGCCCGGGCCATCGTGGCCGCCGAGCCCTCTCCGCCGTCGACCAGGGGCAGCTCGACGACGACGGCGCCGGGCAGGAGACGGCGCACCCCGGCGGCCACCGCCTGGCACACCCCCTCGGGGGACAGGCTCTCCTTGAAACCGGAGGGGGCGACGAGAATGCGGGTGGGAACGGATGTGGGCATGACTTTCCTCCAGGGTTGCAATGTGTGCGGGGTTCTCAGGGGATGGGGCGGGCCCGGGGCGCGGGTGTCGCCCGGCCTCACCAGCTCAGGCCCAGCAGCGGCCACAGCCAGGCGCTGCACGCCATGACCAGGACCACCATGAGGGGGCCGAGGAGCAGCGACAGGCGCCGCAGGTCGTCGGGGGAGAAGGTCTCCACGCCCTCGATGTCGGAGAACATGGCCACGGGCTTGGCCGAGGACGGCAGCGTGTGGCAGAAGCCCGCGGCGGCGGTCGAGGCGAAGGCCGCCGCGGCCGGGCTGACACCCACCGCCGGAGCCAGGGCCACGACGATCGGGATGAGGACGGCCGAGCGGGCCGAACGCGACTGGATGACCAGGTGCGATGCCGTCGAGAGCACCACGACGACCAGCATGAAGGGCCAGGGGGAGTGAATCCTCACGGCGTTGAAGGCCGAGGTCGCCACCCACTTCGCGGCGCCGGTGGACACCAGCGCGTCCCCCATGGCGAGGGTGGCCGCCATGAAGACCAGCAGCGACCAGGGGGCCTTGGCCAGGGCCTTGCGCAGGGCCACCGAGCCGTAACCGGGCAGCGAAGTCACCAGGACCCCCATGAGGGCCACGATGGCCGGGTCGATCCCGTGCAGGGCCTCGGTGCACCACAGCACCACGACCGTGCCGACGAGCAGGGCGGCCCGGTTCTCGGCCTGGGTCAGGGGGCCGGTGACCGGGGTCGGGGAGGCCGCCGCGAGGTCGGCGATGTCGACGCGCACCCGACGGCGCATGTCCTCCCTGCGGGTGAACAGCCACACGATGAGCTCGGTGGACAGGTGGCTGGACAGGGCTGCCAGGGGCAGGCCCAGCAGCAGCCAGCCGGCGAAGGAGAACTCCTGCCCACCGGCCGAGGCCACGATGTGGGAGGTCACCAGGTGGGCGCCCGCCCCCAGGAAGGAGCCGACCGCGGACAGCAGGATGACAGTGGGGAAGATGATCGACAGGGCGTGGATGAGCCGCTTGCGGGAGGCCACCAGGGCGTCGTCGTCGCCCGACCCGGTGCGCAGCGCGCCGGCCAGGGCCGTGTACACCGGCAGCAGCAGGGCGGCCCGACCCGAGGTGGAGGGGGCCGCGAAGACGGTGGCGACGATCGCGGCCGTCACCAGGTGGAGCAGGACACGCGGGTGGTCGGTGCCGGTCACCAGCCAGGCCGCCAGGCGGCCCGTCAGACCCGAGGCGCTCACCCCGACGGCGATGACGAAGGCCGCCACCAGCAGCCAGATCGTGTCGTCACCGAGGCTGGCGAACATCTCGTCCGGGCTCAGGGCGCCGGTGAGGACCAGGGCGGTGGCGGCCCCCAAGGAGATGTAGGTGTCGTCCACGCTCGTGAAGGCCCAGGCCCACACCGAGGCGATGAAGATGATGAGGGTGAGTGCGCCGGTGACGGTCAGGCTCCCCTCGGCGCCGCCGGCGCGCCAGGCGGCCACGCCCACGGCCGCGCACAGGCACACGGCGAGGGCGGCGGAGATGATGCGCCGCCATGGCAGGCGTCGGGCCGGAGCCGGTTCGCCGCTCCTGGCCAGGGAGAGCGGCAGGGTCTCGCGCACGGTGGGCACATCGGTTTCGAAGGAGGCAACGGCGTCAGTCGCGGTGGTCATGAGCCGGCCTCCTCTCCCGAGGCGCCGTGCGCGCGGTCATCGTGGGTGCCGTCGTCGTGGGCGCTGTCGTCGTGGGCGGCCGCCGGCTCACCGTCGCTCACCCGGGGCGCCGTGGCCGCCGAGGTGCGTGAGGAGGGGGCGGTGGCCGGGGAGACGACGGAGGCGGGATCGGGGTCCGAGGAGAGGTGCCAGGAGCTGTCGGCCGGGATGCGCAGGCCGACGGTGGCGCCCTGACCCGAGGCGGAGACCGCGAAGACGGTGCCGTCGTGGGCGTCGGCGATGGCCCGCACGATGGCCAGACCCAGCCCGCTGCCGCGTGGCCTGCCATCGGCCTCGCCGTGCGTGAAGCGCTCGAAGAGCCAGTCGACGTCGTCGTCAGCCAGTCCGGGGCCCTCGTCGGTTACGGAGATCTCCAGCCCGCTGCGGCCGTAGCCGTCGGTGCCGGGGGCGACGGTGAGGGTCAGAGGACCGTCGCCGTGCTGCAGCCCGTTGCGGGCGAGGTGACCGGTGGCCTGACGCAGGCGCTCGACGTCGAGTGTGGCCGTGCCGCGGGCCCTGAGGTCGAAGCTCCAGCGGCCCGGGGCCATGGCCTCGACGTCGTCGAGCAGGGTGCGAGCCAGCTCGGAGACCTCGACGTCCGGGGTGAGGTGGGCGAAGTCGCGCCGTTCGGCCTGGGTGAGGGACTGGAGGTCGTCGAGGACCCGCTGCAGCTCGGCGATCTGGGCGCGCTGCTGGAGGACGGTGCGGGTGGCCGGCTGGCTGGCCAGGCGCGCGTCCATGACGGCCAGGGGGCCTGAGATCTCCTGGTGGGCACGCAGGACGAACTGGGTCTGGCCGTCGAAGGCCTCCTGAAGGCGGTCCAGCATGCCGTTGAACGCCTCGGTCAGGCCGGCGATGTCGTCGCGCCCCTTGACGGGTAGGCGGCGGTTGAGGTCCTGGGTGGAGACGGAGGCGGCCGCGGTGCGCAGGTCGTGCAGGGGACGCAGGATCTGGCGGGCCACGAGCAGCCCGACGACGCCGGTGAGGACCAGGACGGCCGCGCTGATGCCGACCATGAGCCAGATCGTGGCGTTGAGCTGGTCCACGCGGGAGGCGGTGAAGCTCATGGTGATGACGGACAGGTGCTGGGAGGGGTTGTCGGGCTCGAGCTCGACCCGGGCCCAGCGGACCTCCCCGCTTCCGTAGGAGGTGGCGCCCGACGGCGACTGCAGCATCTTGACGAACAAGGGGTCCGTGCTGGTCAGGTCCAGGTTCGGGGCGGAGGCGCCGGAGGCCTGGGTGGCCTTGCCGGTGGCGTGGTTGTAGATGATGACGGCCTCGCGGTCGGTGAGCTGCTGGCCGTCCCGGTAGACCTCCATGAGACGGGTGGTGGAGGTGAAGGGTTTGGAGGTCCGCGGGTCGACGCCGGTGGAGGCGAAGTTCTGCAGCTCCTTGACCTCGTGGGCGACGTCGGCGTTGGCGGAGCGGGAGATGTCCGCCATGAGAGTGGAGCGTACGGAGACGATCATGCTGGTCAGCCCCAGGGCGACGACGAACAGCATCCAGGCGACGATGCGCAGCCGTGCGGGCACCGAGGGACCGGAGACCGGGTTGGCGGCCAGTGGGGGAGGAGACGAGGGGACGGTGGTCATCGGCATCAGCTCCCTTGGCCAGCAGAGGTCAGGTGGACCGGGCTGGGCTGCGCGGGCGGGCCGGGGACGACGGCCATGAACTCGGCGGCCAGCGCCAGCGCCACCGGGACGAGCATGAGCAGAGCCAGGGCGAGGATGCGGCGTGAGGTGTTCATGCTTCAACTGTCACGAGCCAGCCCTAGAGGGACCACAGGTGAGCGTGAGAGTTCTCTTATGTTGAATGGCTTAGCGAAACAGTAATATTTATAGGTCTTAGTGGTGGGTGGGGTGGGCGTGCGACGTCGTCGGGGACATTCTTGTGCGGCCGGGGACGTTCGACGCCGTCGGGGACCGGATTCCTGTCCCCGAACGCGCGGACTGTCCCCGGCTGGAGCGGACCGCGCCCGGCCGCGCGGAATGTCCCCAACCGCGCTGCCCGTGGGGTCGGTTGTCATCATCTGTGGACAGTTCGCGGTCTGTGGGCCCGGGAGCCGAGGCGGTCGCCTAGGTTGATCCGCGGGCGTCCGACGGCGTCCCGCGATTCCGGCGGATTCACAGGGGAGAGGACGGTCCAGGGCCATGGCAGCTCGACGTGAACGGAGACAGCCGAGCCGGTCGGCTCAACCAGTGCGGGGACGCACACCCGGGGGCCTCGGGGGCCCGGGCGGCGCGGCTGGGGAGGGAGACGTCGTCGGCGTCGGGGGAGAAGGTGGCCCGGCCGCTGTGGAGGCGCGTGATCTGCGCAAGTCCTTCCCGACCCCCGGTGGGGAACCGATCGAGATCCTGCACGGCATCTCCTGCGCCATGATGCCGGGGCGGATGACGGCGCTGGTCGGACCCAGTGGCTCGGGCAAGTCCACGGCGCTGCTGTGCCTGGCCGGGCTGGAGCCGGCGACGTCGGGGCGCGTCTCGCTCATGGGGCGTGACCTCGGCGGGCTCCCGGCGGCGCGGGTGGCCGAGCTCTACCGCGATCGGGTGGGCTTCGTCTTTCAGGCCTACAACCTTGTGCCCTACTTGACGGTGCGGGAGAACATCACGATCTCCGACACCCTGGCCGGCAGGCGCCCCGATTCGGCACGGGTGCGAGAAGTCCTGGTCGGGCTGGGACTGGAGTCGCGCGCTGACGCGGTCGCGACCACGCTCTCGGGCGGCGAGCAGCAACGCGTCGCCCTAGGGCGGGTCCTCTACCGCCGTCCACCGGTCGTCTTCGCCGACGAACCGACCGGGGCCCTGGACACCCGCTCGGCCGCCTTCGTCCTGGCCGAGCTGCGGCGCCTGGCCGACGACGGGGCCGCCGTCATCCTCGTGACGCACGACCTGGGGGCCGCAGCCCTGGCGGAGAGCGTACTCATCATGCGCGATGGCCGTATCGTCGACCGCCGCCGCGGTGCCACCCCCGACGAGCTGCTGGCCGCCGTCAATCAGATGGGAGATGCGGCATGACCCGCTACACGCTGCGCGCCCTGGCTACACAGTGGCGAGCCTGGTCGGGGACGGTGGCGGTGCTGGCCCTCGCCGCCGGGCTCATCAACGTCTGCCTGGTGCACCGCATGACCGTCACCCGCCCCGACGTCGTCGCCGCGGCGCGGGCGGCGGGCGTGGACCCGGCCGAGCTCGTCGTTCCCGGTATCTCGGTCGCTTTCTACACGGCGATGGTGACGGTTCCGGTGGTGGCCGTCGTCGGGCAGTCCTGCGTGCAGGCACTGCGCACGAGCTGGGCCCTGTGGCGGTTGGCCGGCGCCCTGCCCCGCCAGGTGCTCGCCGCCGTCCTTGCCGCCGTGGCGGTGCTGGGCCTGGTGGCCTGTGTGCCCGGGATCCTGCTGGGGCAGGTGGCGGCCCAGCCCTTCGCCTCGGTGCTCACCCGCCTGGCGGCCGCGCGCATGGGGCGGATCGAGGTCGCCCAGACACCGACGACACTTCTGCTCACCGTGGTGGTCGTGGTCGCCGTCGCGGTCCTGGGGGCCGTGGGCCCGGCACGCGCCGCCGTGAGAACGCCAGCCGTGGAGGCAGTGCGGGACACCGCATCGGAAGGCCGACGCCGCATGGGGGTGGGGCGATGGATCCTGGCCGGAGTGTGGGCGCTTGCGTGTGCGGGGCAGCTGTTCGTCGCTTTTCTGGCCCCACCCGGAAGGAAGATCGACGGATTGCCGACCGGTGGGGGCCAGGCGATCCTGGCGTCGCTCCTGCTCGCGGTCCTCGTGGTGCTGCTGGCGCCCGCGCTCATCCCGCGGCTGCTGCGGCTGTGGTCGGCGCCGCTGGCGCGGCTGGGTGGACCGTGGCTCATCGCGCGGCGTTCGGCGCTGTGGCGCAGCGAGTCGTCGGCAAGTGCCATCGGCCTGCTGGCCCTGGCGATCTCCTTCACCGCGGCACTCACGACCAGTCTCGCCACGGGGCAGGCGGTGGTGGAGGCGGCGCGCCTGAACGTGGCGATCAACCAGGTGGACTCGCTGGTGCTGGCGGCGATCCTCGGGGCGATGGCGCTGCTGGGGGCCGTGGCCGTCGTCGGCATGTCCTCCCGGTCCCGGCAGTGTGAGTTCGCGGTGCTGCGCTGCGCCGGGAGCACGGTGCGCGGCGTGTGCCGGCAGGTGGTCGTCGAGGCGGCGCTGTACGTGGGGACGGCCCTGCTGATCTCGCTCGTGCCACTGGTGGTGACAACGGCCGGCGAGTCCCTTTTCTACGCCAGGGCGGGGATGCCGCTGGTAGTGCGCCCCGGCGTCGGGCCAGTGCTGCTGGTGGCCCTCCTGTCCTTCCTGGCCCTGGTCGCGGTGCTACTCGCTCCGATCCGGGGCGCCACCCGGACCCCGATCGGCACTGTCCTGGCGGCCGAGTGACGATGGGCCCGAGGTGGGAGGGGCAGCAGATCGCTAGGACTGAGTAGGTTGGCCGCTCGCGGCCCGCTGGCCGTGGTCGGGGTTCAGGTCTCGGGGCGTAGGGTACGGACGCAACGGGGAGGAGGGGCGCTGGTGTTCGGTGCAGAGCGTGGTTCGTCGTCGGCCATGAGGATGCGGATCGACTGGCGGACGTTGGGGGAGTGGGTGCGCCAGCCGGCGCCCGCGCAGGCCGGCCCCGGCATCCTGTCCACGCTGCTCCTCATCCTGTGCGCCACCTACCAGGGCGGCATGATTGGCAGCGCGGTGCTGACCGGCCGCGTCGGCGACGGCGGCCTGGTTGCAGGGATCGCCCCGACCAGAATCGGTTCTGCGATTCTCATTCTGGCGGCCATGGGGTCCACGGCGCTCCTCACTGCGCGACGCAGGTACCCGCTGGGGGTCTTCCTGATCGAGTGTGCCG
This sequence comes from Actinomyces oris, assembly GCF_001937665.1. Classification (GTDB taxonomy): domain Bacteria; phylum Actinomycetota; class Actinomycetes; order Actinomycetales; family Actinomycetaceae; genus Actinomyces; species Actinomyces stomatis. The sequence goes on from NZ_MSKL01000007.1 coordinate 85,819, forward strand.
TGTACGTGGTGGCCTCGGCGCTGGGGCTCAACAACTTCTTTCTCTTCCCGATGCTGGTGGCACTGGGGAGTGCGGTGAGCCGGCTCCCGCTGTGGCAGCACCTCGCGGTGATCGGCGCGGCCTGCCTCATGGCGACGGCCAGCGCGGTCCTGGTGGCCCCGCCCGGGGTCCTGATGGAGGAGTGGCTCAGCCAGGTGGTCGCGGTCCTGCTGACGGTCATCGCGGCAATGATGGCGCGCAGCGTCGCGAACTGGCGAGCGGCGCAAGCCGGGGCCAAAGCCGAGCGGGAGCGCTTCCGGGCGCTTCGGGCCGAGCGCGATCGTGCGGTGAGCCGGGCCGGTATCGCCGCCGAGCTGCACGACTCCGTGGGGCACGGCCTGACCACGATCATCGCCCTGTCCGAGGGGTTGGCCGGTGGCGCCGACCCGGAGATCGATGAGGCGCTCGGCGGTATCAATGAGGTGGCGCGGGAGTGCTTGGAGCAGACGCGCCGGGCGGTGAGGGCCCTGGCCGACGGCGAGGATGAGTCGGCGGAGTCGCCGGACCGGGACGGTGCCGGGCGCCGGTCTTGGGATGAGATCAGGGGCGTCGTCGGCAGGGTGAGGTCATTGGGCGTTACGGTCGTCTTCACCGAGACCGGGCAGCGGGCCGACGACGCCGGGCAGGCCGAGCTGTGCTTCGCACTCACCCGGGAGGCGCTCACCAACGCGGTGCGGCACGCGCCCGCGCTGTCGCAGGTGCAGGTGTCCTGGGACCACGGCGAGTCGGCGGTCACGGTGACGGTTCGCAACGACGGCTCCTCAGGTGGCAGAGGCGGGGAGGACGACGGCCACCATGGTGGCCTCGCGGAGGGGACCGGCCTACTGCGGCTGCGGGCCCGGGTCGAGGCTGCGGGAGGCTCGCTGGACTGGGGGCTCGAGTCCGACGGTGGCTGGTTGGTGACGGCGACCGTGCCGAGAACTCGCGGTGAGGGCTGAGGCGTGGGCGCGGAGTCGGAGGGATTGAGGCCGACGTCGGTCATGATCGTGGACGACCAGCGCTACGCGCGCCTGGGGCTGGCGCTCATGATCCGCAAGGCGCCGGACCTGCGCGTGGTGGCGGAGGCCGGTGACGGGCAGGAGGCGCTGGAGGTCCTGGAGCGGCTGAACCGGTCAACGGGGCTGCCCGACGTCGTGCTCATGGATGTGCGCATGCCGGGCATGGATGGGATCAGCGCGACCCGGGCGATGGCGCGGCGGTTCCCGACGGTGAAGGTGCTGGTGCTGACCACCTACGACGAGGACGACTACGCCTTCGGGGCGTTGGAGGTGGGGGCCTCGGGGTTCCTGCTCAAGGATGTGCGGGCGGCGCAGCTGGCTCAGGCGGTGCGGGCGGTGGCGCAGGGCGACGCCGTGCTCACGCCGCGCATCACCAAGGAGCTCATTGCGCGAGGGGTTCAGCGGGCGCTGTTTGGGGCGCAGCGCGAGGGGCTGCGGGAGAGGTTTGGGGTGCTGACGCCCAGGGAGCTCGACGTGGCTCGGCTCATTGCGGAAGGCATGTCGAACGAGGAGATTGCCGAGCGGCTCGTGCTGCAGCCCGCCTCCGTGCGCCGCAACGTCAGCCGAATCCTGGCCAAGCTCCACCTGCGCGACCGCGTCCAAATCGCCGTCGCTTGGTACAAGAGCGGCGGTTGAGATGTGTTGTGTCCTCGCGTCCGGGGACATCCTGCGCGGCCGGGAACATGTCGTCGCGGGCGGAGACCATCGACGCCGTCGGGGACGGGAATCCGGTCCCCGACGGCGTCGAAGGTCCCCGGCTGGAGTGGACCGCACCCGGCCGTGCGGAATGTCCCCGCCGGCGTCGGGTGGAGGAGACCCTGTGAGACATAGTGGCCGATGCCCAGGCGATGGGCACCTATGACGACGACCTCGCCGAGATTCGCTAGTTTCTCACTGCTGTCATCTGAAGATCCCTTGATTTGTCTTGAGAAGAAGGGGCCTCCTGTATTTCCTCGAATACATTTTATTCCCTCCAGAATTCTATTTCCTGCCCACGATTATTTGTGTTTAAGTAACTCCATGAGAATCAACTCACTAAGGCCCTCGGTGGATCTATTATGCTTGTACTTTACGTTCGGAGAAAATGTGTGTTCGATAAGGCTCTATAAACAATGTTGTTTCTTCTATAGGAACTATTGGCGACAATGATTTAAGGGCGTCAGAGTCCACTATTGGGGTGCACTTTATGACTCGCTGCAGTTTTTTATCTACCCAACTGGTGTCCCAAAGTTGGTGCTTGAGCCTGGGGCTCCTGCTATTGATGTGCTGGCATAGTTTTTCTTGGTATGGGAGAAATAATCTCCGAGGATGGGCGATTCGCTGCAACCATAAGTCAAAGTACCCTGTATTCGGTACTTCTTTCATTCGATTTTGTATCATATCCACCTGTCCTTCAACCTCTTTTGGCTCAAGAAAGTCAAAGAGTACAGACAGTAGAGACATACATTGCGCATAGGAGCGAGGGTTTCGTATCATTATGTCGAATACCAGAGATATCAATACGGCAACATCCGAAAACTTTCCACTATGTACTTCGGTAGATTCAATGTGATTTCGAAAATTCGACAAAAGCCGCTCGAGCCCACCACTATTGGGGTGTTCGATAGCGAACTGACGTATGGCGAAAAGGCGTTTCTGGTGCCCTCCTACCGGGAATGAGCCTGGAAACCCCAGGTGCATTAGGTGTGCCTTATCTTTTTTTACAGAAGAAGAAATTATATCGCTGGAAATATGTGTCTTAGTTTGGTTGAGCTGCATGTTGACCGATTGAAGTGTTTTCGTTAAGTTTAAGAGAACTGTTCTGGCGTCCTCCGTAGGATGAGTGAATATCCGGTAATCGTCGCGATAGCGGATAATTTTATACCAATTTTCGGACCGCTCGACTGTTTCATTGTCATCTTGAAGTGCCGATGAAAGTAAACTGTCCGCATAGCCTAGGATCAACTCAGCGATTATGTCGGAAATGACGTTACCTTGCGGAATTCCGTTCGTCTGTCCGTGCTGCATATCCTGTAGGATCTGGTCGATCTTCCCCCCGAGGAGTTGTGGCGGATGCTGTTTGCGATCTTCTTTCCCGGCTTCTTTTCCATGCAGGGCCCAAGATAAGGAGTGTGTGTATATAGAGCCGTAGCAGTTTGTGATATCAGTAATAGCGACACATTGGTATTCGATGGACTGTGCGATCGATTCCTGCTCGAATTTGCTCCAATAGTCTGTGATTGAAGCCTCTGTTGTTTGTTTTGCATTTTTTTCGAAGGTTGGCAGCGAACAGCAAGTTATATTTGGAATCTGTCGAAATTCAAGAAACTTGTTCTTGATAAATGACCAGTTGTCTTTGTCTGTAATTAAGTTTACTAGTTCTATGTATAACACGGGGTTGATGAGTGAGAATGGGCGCCAAGATGAGCCCCCATCTTTGTTTGCTAAAAATAGATAATTTGCATCCTGTATGTCTCGTATGTCAGGGTATCCTGTTTTGTAATCATTTCTAGTTCCCCCTAATTCTTCCATAACTTTTGAGGTTTGCGCCAATAGGTTAGTGAAGTCGAAATATGAAGGAATAGGAAGGGATGAGTATGAGTGTGACGACATGAAATGTTGTCTTGCTTCTGATTCGGAAAGGTCGGTGATTTGTTGCATGTTCTACTGCTCCAATTGATGGTATGTGGCGTCAATCATGCCCTAATCCCCGGAACCTCTCGACGTAGGCGGCCAGGGCGGCTTGGACTCGGCGCTTCTTCTCGTCGTGGCTGTCGTCGGCCGCGCGCCGGAATCTGGGGGTTGGCGGCAGGATCCTTGTGATCGCGGTCCCCTCAGTGGGCACGTACCCGTTTCGCATGGCGGCCTCCACCAGCGCCTTCGCCGGCCCCTCGCGCAGCTTCTCGTTGCGGATGATCGCCGCCAGCTCCTCGCTGCGTCGCTGCTCGATGAATGCCCGCCACTGTTCGTCCACGTCCCCGAAGGCTGACACCGTGTGCACGAACTCCTCAATGAGGTCCCGCTTGTTGTGCAGGCTGGGACTGGACATCACTGCTCGGCGGATCGCCACTGGGATCTCCTTGTCCTCGCCGTCGCCCGCCTCCTCGCGGTGCTTTTCCACCAGCATGAGGACGTAGTCGACTCCCACCTCAACCTGCTTGACCAGCTCAATCTCGAAGACGAGATCGTCGTTGACGACTTCCTTCTCCACGTCGGCCGCCCGCCGCATCTCGGCGTATAGATCCACGTACACGCTGCGGTAGTCCTGGAACTCGGCCTCGCCGATGACGTCGTCGTCTCCGAAGTCGTCAAAGCTTGCCAGGATGTTGCGTAGCCGCAGGATCTTCCCGAACTGCCGGATGAACTCCTTCTGCTCGGCCTCCGAGGCGATCATCTGCCCCGGCTCGAACCTGGCCCGCAGTTCGCCAATCTTCTCCAGATACTCCTCCAGGTACTCCTTGTACGGCTTGAGGAGAACCAGCCCACCGGCGGCCTTGTTGCCGAACAGGGCGATGGCCTCATCGGTGTCCTCCTGCAGGTCCCGGAAGCAGACCACGTTGCCGTAGGTCTTGACTGAGTTGAGGATCCGGTTCGTGCGCGAGAACGCCTGGATGAGCCCGTGCGTGCGCAGCGACTTGTCCACCCACAGGGTGTTGAGGGTCTTGGAGTCGAACCCGGTGAGGAACATGTTGACCACGATGACCACGTCGATGGTCCGCTCCGCCAGCCGCCGAGAGATGTCCTCGTAGTAACCCTCGAAGCCCTGCGCACTCGTGTCGTAGGCGGTACCGAACTGAGCGTTGTAGTCGCGGATCGCCTCATCGAGGAAGGCGCGGTCGTCCGCGGTCAGCTGCGAGGGGTCCACGACCTCATCGGCCAGCGTCTCCCCGGGCGCATCGGCGTTGGGCGCGTAGGAGTAGACGATGCCGACGCTCAAGCGTCGGTCCGAGGCCAGCCCCTCCTGCTGCCGCTTGAACTCCATGTAGTAGGCGCGCGCCGCCCGGATCGACGCCGTCGCGAACAGCGAGTTGAAACCCAGCACCCGCCTCTGCCCCAGCGTGTAGGAGGAGTTGCGTCGCGTCTTCTGGTCGAAGTGCTCACGGATGTAACCCACCACCTGGGCCAGTCGCTCGGGTGCCAGCAGCGCCCGCTCGGTATTGATGCCACTGATCTCCTCGTCGCGCACGACGTCGGGCATCTTGATCGTGTCGATGTAGTCGATGCGGAACGGCAGCACGTTCTTGTCCCGGATCGCATCCACAATCGTGTACGTGTGCAGCTGGTCGCCGAAGGCCTGCGCGGTGGTGCGCAGCTGGACATTCCCGCTGGAGCCGGAGTTGGCCGCGAAGATCGGCGTGCCCGTGAACCCGAAGAGGTGGTAGTTGCGGAAGGCCTTGGTGATGGCCGTGTGCATGTCCCCGAACTGGCTGCGGTGACACTCGTCGAAGATGAGGACCACGTGCCCGGTGTAGATGGCGTGCTTGCGGTTGTGCCCCACAAAGTTGGAGAGCTTCTGGATCGTGGTGACGATGATGCTCGTATCCGGGTCGTTGATCTGCCGGCTCAGCTGGTTGGTGGACTGGTTCGCGGAGACCGTCCCATCGGCGAAGCGGTTGTACTCCTTGATGGTCTGGTGGTCCAGGTCCTTGCGGTCGACGACGAAGATGACCTTGTCGATCCCCTCCATCCCGGCGGCCAGCTTGGCGGTCTTGAAGGAGGTGAGTGTCTTGCCCGAGCCGGTGGTGTGCCAGATGTAGCCGCCGCCCGCCACGGTGCCGGTCTGCTTGTTGGCCGACGCCGTGAGGATCCGTTGGAGGATCGCCTCGGTCGCGGCGATCTGGTAGGGCCGCATGACCAGCAGTTTCTGCGCGGTGGTGAAGACGCAGTAGCGGGTCAGCAGGGCCAGCAGCGTGTGCTTGGCGAAGAAGGTCCGGGTGAAGTCGACCAGGTCCGTGATCGGTTTGTTGGCGGCGTCGGACCACCAGGAGGTGAACTCGAAGGAGTCGGAGTTGGCGGCCTTGGACTCGCGCTTGCCCCGTGTGGACTCGGTGACGTGGTCGAAGCGGGTGGTGTTCGAGTAGTACTTGGTCTGGGTGCCGTTGGAGATGACGAAGATTTGGACGTAGCCGAACAGGCCGGCGCCCGCCCAGAAGGAGTCACGCTGGTAGCGGTTGATCTGGTTGAAGGCCTCGCGGATGGGCACGCCGCGGCGCTTGAGCTCGATGTGCACCAGTGGCAGGCCGTTGACGAGGACGGTGACGTCGTAGCGGGTGTGGTGGGCGCCTGTCTCGACGACGTACTGGTTGGTGACCTGCAGGCGGTTGTTGTGGATGTGCTGCTTGTCGATGAGCCGGATGTTCTTGGACTCGCCGTTGTCCCGGATGAGGGTCTGGACGTGGTCCTCTTGGATGCGGCGGGTCTTCTCCGCGATCTCGTCCCCGCCGCCTGAGCGGGTGCGGATCGACTGGGCGAAGAAGCGCTCCCACTCCTCATCGGTGAAGGTGTAGTCGTTGAGGGCTTCGAGCTGGGTGCGCAGGTTGGCGACGAGCTCGTCCTCGCTGGTGAAGGAGACGTACTCGTAGGCCTGGGCCTGTAGCTGGCGGATGAAGGCCGCTTCCAGCTCGGCCTCCGACTGGTAGCCGGCGCGGTCACTCTCCTCGGGCTCATAGAGTCCGACGACGGTGCTCTCACTGGTGAGAACAACCGGTTCGACGCCGACGGCGGAGGCTTCACGAATGGTCATGGGAGGACGCTTTCGTCAGGGGTGGAGAGAATCTGCTGCGACTGTGGCTGTGGGATCGGGGTCCCGGTTCTCCCAGTCACCATAGGTGCCCCCTGTCCACTTCCAGGCGGTACGACCGTTACAGGAGTAGCCGACGGCGATAGAGCCGGCGGTGGATGGTGAGCGGAAGGGGATGTCCCGTGTGAGCCTGCCAATCATTCCCTCGACAGCGATACTTCCGTCATCAACGAGTTTGGCGTGTTGGGTGCGGAGTGATTCATAGGATTGGCGGGTGCTCGACGTGCGTCCTGCGTTAGTCCATTTGCCAACGATGTGGGATCCTTCCAGCATGATGAACTCGTACCCGACAACGCGAGCCCGGGCTTTAACTCCGTGCTTAGGGGCGAGGAGTGTGAAAATCGGGGAGTCGATATCCGGCGGAGGTGTTTGCCGGTCAGGAGGCCTGTGAGTGCCACGTAGAATGTTGACTCCAAGGATTGGAAGGACGCCACGAATCTGCTCGAGGAATACCTCAGTGTCGGACTGCTGAGCCTCCGAGAGCTTCCGGGGCTGCGGTGTCTGGGTGTTGTCGGGTAGCGAACAGCGCTTGGCGGTGTTAGCGATTTCGACAAGACGAGCCTCGAGGTAGCCCCAGTGCCCTTCGTTGAAGGAATCGTCACGACTGCTGATGAGGACTGCCCGGTCCCACCAGTCTTTTTGACGATCGTGCTGACGGAATCGGGCGGAGAAGCCCTCAGTTTTCCCGATGTAGCAGGCGACGCTCTCGATCGCATCAGGGTCGTCACCCAAGAGGAGGTAGACACCGTTGCGATGAGCCTCTTCGCGGTCGAAGAGACGAGTGAGGGCTGAGCGAGGGCAGACAAGGATATCTCCAGTCCAGCCTGAGATGTTTGCGGTCGTGATGCCGCCTGGCTCTCCATCGACGAGGAAGAGCTCGATGTGTTTTCCGCTCATGGGGTCATTTCTTCTCAGGGAAGGTGAGGAGGCGGTCACGGTAGTACTCGTACTGCTTGCGACGAGCTTCGATCTCGGCGGGGAGGCCAGAGGACAGGTCGTTGACGAGGGTGTCAAATTGATTGAGTTTCTCGACGATCCGATCCTGTTCCGTGCGTGGTGGTACAGGTATATGAATCTTTGAGAATCCGTCGATCAGAAGAGTCTTCACCTTCGTTCGCGCGACATGCTTTGCCTTCTGGCGTGTGAACCAGTCGGTGCGCATCACGTAGGAAACGAACGTGGGGTTCAAAGTGCTGCGGAAAGCGTAACTGTGGTCGTGAATAGCAACAGGTTCATTCCCAATCCAGGCAACACTGCGACCGACATCGTCAACCACCTCTCCGACGTCAACAAGAATCACGTCTCCCGGCTGGGCAAAGCGAAGTTTCTGGCGAAGCGATTCGTCAAGATTGCTCACAACAGATGATGTCGATACCCCATATCTAGTGTAGATTTCGCCATAATGAATGCAGGGGATGCCATAGTCGGAGTAGTCAGTCTTGACGAACCGTTTTCCTCGATGGAATGTGCCAAGTTGAGCTAGAGGGCGCCAGGGTGTATTTGGGTCACCCTTAAAGCTCAGAAGTTCGTTGAGGTAGTAGTTATACTGGTATTGGCGAGCCTCCAGCTCCGCCTCCAGCTCCGCCTCCAGTTGGATGAACTGATCTAATGTTCGAGTAATTTCATGTTGTATTTCAATAGGGGGTGCGGGAATGATGATTTTCGATAAGGAGGGTGCGGTGATGCGTCGAACTTTAGATCCTGTTATATGGGTCTGTCTTTGTCGCGAGAATGTGGTGGATGAGAAAAAATAGGATACATACTTTGGCTCCATCGAGTGCCTAAAGATGTATGAGTCGCCGCCCACTGCAACCGGTGTGGTGCCGAGCCAAGCTGTTGCCTTGCCGACAGCGTCGTCGTCTTCGCTTGTTGTGGCGATAACGAGGTCTCCAGGTTGTGCTTTTCGAAGTCGGGTAGCCTGTTCTGGGGGTATGTGTGAGATGGTTTCGGCTGCGCTGATCCCGTAATGAGTGTGGATCTGCCCGTAATGAATACAGGGATAGCCTTGTTTGGTGAAATCACTTTTCTTGATTCCGTTGCCTCGTATAAACTCGCCGACTTCACCGAGAGTCTTGTGTTCCACGCCGTCAGGGCAGAGGTCGCGGATGAGGTCATCGATGCGGCTCACCGGGCACCGCCTTCGAGCTCGGCCACGATCTCATCGATGCTGGCTCGCAGCACTGCCTGTCGCTCCACCATCTCCTTGATCCGGGCGTTGAGCTCCACGATGTCGACCTCCTCGCGAGTGTCCTCCGCCTCCACGTAGGAGGACACTGACAGAATGAAACTGTTCTCCCTGATCACCTCCGCGCTCATCAGTGCGGCACGTGATCGACGTCGGCGCGTTTGGCGAGCGTCTCCAGGATCATCTCCTGGTTCTCCGCCGAGAGTTTGTTCTTGTTGCCCTCCCGTACGAACTGCTTCGAGGCATCCACGAACAGGACGCTGTTGTCCTGCTTCGACTTCTTAAGCACGATAATGCACGTGGCGATTTGTGTCCCGAAGAATAGATCTGGTGGAAGCTGGATGACGGCGTCGACATAGTTGTTCTCCACCAGGTACTGGCGGATCTTGGCTTCAGCGGCGCCGCGGAAGAGTACGCCCGGGAACTCGACGATCGCCGCTGTCCCATCCACTGCTAGCCAGGACAGCATGTGCATGGTGAAGGCCAGGTCCGCCCTCGACTTTGGGGCCAGCACGCCCGCCGGGGAGAAGCGCGGGTCGTTGATGAGAGCCGGATCGTCCTTGCCGATCCACTTCGTTGAGTAGGGCGGGTTGGAGACGATCGCCTCGAAGGGCTCATTGTCCCAGTGCGCCGGGTCTGTGAGGGTGTCCCCGTGGGCGATGCTGAAGTCGGCGAAGTTGATGTCGTGCAGGAACATGTTGATCCGGCACAGGTTGTAAGTGGTCAGGTTGATCTCCTGGCCGAAGAACCCGCCGCGCACGTTCTCCTTGCCGAGCACCTTTGCGAACTTCAGCAGCAGCGAGCCCGAGCCACAGGCCGGGTCGTAGACGCGGTTGACGCTCGTCTTGCCCATGACCGTGATGCGGGCCAGCACCTCGCTGACCTCCTGCGGCGTGAAGAACTCGCCGCCCGACTTGCCCGCGTTCGAGGCGTACATCGTCATGAGGAACTCGTAGGCGTCGCCGAAGGTGTCGATCGAGGACTCCCCGTAGGACAGGTCAAGGTCCCCGATCGCCTGCATGAGCCGCGTGAGCTTGTCGTTGCGCTGGGCCACCGTGCGGCCCAGCTTCGTGGAGTTGACGTCCACGTCGTCGAACAGGCCCCGCAGATCCGACTCCGAGCCCGTGCCGGTCGCCGAGGCCTCGATGCTCTTGAAGATGCGTGACAGGGTCTCGTTGAGGTTCTCGTCGCGCGGTGCCCGCTCGCGCACGTTGTCGAACAGGTCCCCCGGGGCGATGAAGAAACCCTTCTCCTCAATGATGCCGTCGCGGGCGCCCTCGGCGTCGGCATGCGACAGGAAACGGTAGTCAAAGTCCGGGTCTCCGGCCTCGTGCTCGCCGGCGTTGATGTACTCGGTGAGGTTCTCGGAGATGAACCGGTAGAAAAGAAAGCCCAGAACGTAGGCCTTGAAGTCCCAGCCGTCCACGCTCCCGCGCAGGTCGTTGGCAACTCGCCAGATCGCACGGTGAAGCGCATCGCGCTCAGTCTCTTTGCTCAACAGTCGGCCTCTTCGTCGTCAGGATGGGGGATCGGGCAGAAGTATCCCACCAACTGAGGATGTCCGATGACCATGTGCAGAGGTTGGGGCGTTGGGAGGATGGGGGACTACACTCGTCGCCAGACAACGAGCACCGGGCTTGGACCGGTGCGCCTATTTCTGCCGATGGCCGATCTGCGATGGTTGGGAAGGCCGGCGTGCCGGTCGCCGGAGGCTCGGCGAGCGGGGCGATCTGTGCGAGTGCACCCACTCATGGTCGGGGGACATGTGACGCCAGCGGGGACATTTCTGTGCGGGCCGGGACTTTCGACGCCGTCGGGGACAGGATTCCTGTCCCCGTACGCGTCAGGTGTCCCCGGCTGGAGCGGACCGCACCCGGCCGCGCGGAATGTCCCCGCCGGCGTCGGAGACACGGTCGCCTCAGGCCGCCGCGGAAGCGCGCGATCTGCGCCAGCTCTGCCTGACCTCCGGCGGGGAACCGCTCGAGAGCCCGGATTGAAGAAGTAGGGAGTGGGGAACGGGGGTCATTCACAGAGAAAGATCCATGAGTGACAAATCAGATCTTTTTCTGGTACACCTAGGGGGTGTCCAAGGCTCTGGGATCCTCTGCGGAAATCGCTCCACTTCCCACGGTGGAAGGAGGATTCCAGACCATTCTGGCCGACCCTCCGTGGCGGTTCACTAATCGAACCGGCAAGGTCGCTCCCGAGCACCGTCGCTTGGGGAGGTACGGGACGATGTCTCTTGGGGAGATCAAGGAGCTTCCCGTCGGTGATGTGGTCGCAGCGAACGCTCACCTATATCTGTGGGTTCCCAACGCCTTGCTTCCTGAGGGCCTGGAGGTGATGCAGGCGTGGGGCTTCCGCTATGTCTCGAATATCATCTGGGCGAAGCGGCGGAAGGACGGCGGGCCGGACGGTCGTGGCGTCGGCTTCTACTTCCGCAATGTCACTGAGCCGATCCTGTTCGGTGTCAAGGGTTCGATGAGGACGTTGGCGCCTGGTCGCTCGACGGTCAACATGATCGAGACGCGCAAGCGTGAGCACAGCCGCAAGCCTGACGAGCAGTATGACCTGATTGAGTCGTGCTCGCCGGGGCCGTACCTGGAGATGTTCGCCCGTTACGCGCGACCGGGATGGTCCGTGTGGGGCAATGAGTCGGACGAAGAAGTAGCGCCGCAAGGTAAAGCTCAGCGAGGGTACGAAGGCGGCAAGATCGACTCCCTGCCGCACCTGGAGCCACATGAGCGGATGAGTGACTGGCTCTCGGATCGAGTCGCCCAGATCATGGCTGATGAATATCTGAAGGGGGCGTCGGTTCAGCAGATTTCGACACAGTCGGGTTACTCCATCACTCGGGTACGGAGCCTCTTGGCCAAGGCTGGCGTGGTGCTACGTGGGCGGGGGCGCCCTAAGAAAGTAGAGCGGAATGTCTCCGAAAGCACCGCGTCAGTGTCGCCTCGGCGCCGTCTCAGGAGGCGGGCTTGAAGCCGATGACCTTGCCGTCATCCTTGTCGTAGCCGATGATGAGGTCGGGCTTGGCGATGATGAGCGAGTCTCCGTTTTTCCAGTCGATCCCATTGAAGGTGATCTCTTCGCCGGTCTTGATGTTCATAAGCATAGTCAGCCCGTTGATGTCACCACGGCCCAATGTTGCCAATCTAACGATGTCACTGCCCTGAGGGCTTGTTGCGACGGATGCGCAGGATGGTGAAATCCAGTCGTAGGATAAGCCGCTACTGTTGTCGGGTGGCTGGATGCTGATAGGCTTTCTGTCTTTCGGTTTGAGTTTCGTGATGCACCCATTCGCGTTGACTTTTGATGTCAGTTTTGCTTTGCTGTAGTCCTGGTCCTTGAAGTACGTGCGGTACTCCTCGGCGGTGATGAGCTCGCTCTCGCCTATGACAACTTGTTCGCCCAATGTGATTGTCTCGGTGAAGCTGCTCCGCTTCTTGCCCGTAAAGTCGTATATCGTCACTTTGTACGTGGTTGACCATGGTGAATCGCTAGCAGTGTCGTCAGCCTCGGACTCGCCATTCTTTATCTCGAAGGTCCCCCAACCATCCTTGAAGAAGGTGCTGGTGAGGTCAGAGTCGACCTTGGAGCCTCCGCCCAGGATGAGTGTCTCGCCGTTGTCGATGTTGATGATGGCGTTGTACACCCAGGCGTAGCGCCGACCTCCTCTGGTAAGGGTGGAATCATTGCGATAGTAGGTTTTGGAGGACATCTCTCCAGTCCCGGGGATCTTACGTGTCCACTTCTGCTTCGCCGGGGAGTCCCAGGCGGTGCAATTGTCGCTCGAATTGCAGGAGATGGCGATGTTGTCGGCGATAATCGCTGACTTCCCCTCTTTCCAAGGGGCTGAAGAAACTTTTCCAGTTTTCATATCGATGAGGGACGACTTGTAGACGAGCGTGTTGTCGCCCCAGGTCTGAAAGCCCGGCGTGGGACGGGAGATGGATGTCAGGTCCTCGTCGTCGAGGTTCGCCTGCCATGCCTCCTTCATATTGTCGTCCAGAGGCGTGTAGCCGGTCAGAGTGCCGTCGGACTTGTCGAGTAGGAGGAAATGACCGCCGACCACATAGGGCTCCTTGTTGGCTGCGACATCGGCGCTCCAAGCCTTGTCTGCGCCTTTCGTCCATGCCTCTGATGGGGACACGAACGGAGAGGCCAAGGAAACGTCGCGGCGCCCCAGGAAGTACCAGGCGGCCACGCCACCAACACCCAGAACGAGAATGACCGGCAGAACGACAGCTACAACCCTGAGCAGACGGCGCTTGCTCGGAGCCTGAGCCTGCGGCGCATACATCGGAGGCCCGTATGCCTGCGCGTCTGGTTGACTCGGGCCGTACGCCTGGCCCGGGGCATAAGCCTGCTCCTGGCCCACTCCATATCCCGACGGCACCCGGCTCGGTACCCCAGGCGGCATCGCCGTCTGCTGATCCGCGGGCTGTGCCGCCGACTGCAGCGAGGGCGCCGAATACCCCTGGCCGGCTGGCGGCGGCGCGACGGGCTGCGACGCCGCAGAGGCCTGCGCCCCCTGAGGCACTTGCGGGAGCGGGCCCTGCGGGGACTGAGGTGCCGTGCTCCCGTTCCACTGAGGGGCGGGTCCCTGAAGCGAGGCCCCCTGCGGCACCGTGCCGGGAGCGCTCAGCTGGTGACCGCCATACCCCTGAGGAACCTGCGTGTATCCGGAACCGGCGGGAGTCGGCTGCTGGGGTGGTGCCCCCTCCGTCCCCACCGCCATCGTCGGCGCCATCGGGCTGAGCTCGCCCGGGACAGGAGGCTGCGCAGGCGGCACCGGCTGAGCGCCACGACCGGCCTGGCGCGCCAGCACCTCCTGGACGACGGCGTCGTCGGACCGCTCCAGTATCTCGCGGGCCCGGGGTGGGAGCGACGGGTTGGTCGCCAGAATCGAGTGCAGGTCCGGACGGGTCTCGGCGATCCGCTCGAGGTCTTGCGGTGAGGCGAACCTGCTGAGCGCTGTCGTTGCGTCGTAGTCGCCGGAAGAAGGTGAATGCCCCGTCGTCATGCTTCCCGAGCCTAACGAAATCTATGGTCCTGGGTCACAGAATGGGAGCATCGGCCTCCAACTGCGCCGTTGAAATGATGCGGTCAGACGGGGACAGGCGAGTCAGTCGACGATGCCGTAAAGGCGGTCTCCGGCGTCGCCGAGACCGGGCACGATGTAGGCGTGCTCGTTGAGCCGCTCGTCCACCCCGGCGGTCACCACCGTGACGTTCGCGCGCTCGCCGACCGCCTCCTCCAGCGTCTTGACCCCCTCGGGTGCGGCGATGAGGCACAGCGCGGTGACGTCGCGCGCCCCGCGCTCAAGCAGGTAGTCGATGGCGGCCACGAGGGTGTGGCCGGTGGCGAGCATGGGGTCGACGACGAAGCACTGCCGGCCCGAGAGGTCGTCGGGCAGGCGGTTGGCGTAGGTCTCCACCTCCAGGGTGTCCTCATCGCGCTTCATCCCCAGGAAGCCGACCTCCGCCGTGGGCAGCAGGCGGGTCATGCCCTCGAGCATCCCCAGACCCGCGCGCAGGATCGGCACCACGATCGGCCGCGGGTCGGCCAGGCGGCGGCACTGGGCCAACGCCACGGGGGTGCGGATCTCCACCTCCTCGGTGCGCACCTCGCGGGTGGCCTCGTAGGCGAGCAGGGTGACGAGCTCGTCCACCAGCTGGCGGAAGACCGCCGACGGCGTCCTCTCATCACGCAGGACGGAGAGTTTGTGGTCGATGAGGGGGTGATCGGCAACGTGGAGGCGCATGGGGACAGCCTAATCCCGCAGCCGGGTCCGCACCGTCACAACGCGCGTCGGCCTCGTCCTCGCTCACGGCGTGACCACGTCGCCCCGGCGGGCTGGAAGCAGCGCCGGCCATGTTGTGTCCAAATCGGTGACAAAGGAGCTCTTGCGTTCTTCACTCTTTCAACAGAACCGTGGAATCATGCGGTTTCATTTCGCTCGTTTCACTCTGCCCAAGCCCTTTGTCACCGATTTGGACATCGGGCTCGCCGTGGGGCCGGTTCGGTCCCTCTATGGGTCACTGGATCCCGACGTACTCCCTGACTACAACCAGTCCAAGACTCAAAACGCCCTCCCCCGAGTGGCGCATTCGCCACCAGGCCCCACCCTGTGCAGTGCGGCCGGGGACATTCCACGCGGCCGGGTGCAGTCCGCTGCGGGTGGGGACGTTCGACGCCGTCGGGGACAGGAATCCTGTCCCCGTACGCGTGAGATGCCCCCGGCTGTAGGGAAGAGTCCCCGACTGCGCAGGATGTCCCCGTCGGTAGCCGGGCGCAGGCCCAGGTGTACGGCCGGGTTCGGGGGCGTGGCTGGTCTCAGGCTCGGGCGTGCAGCCAGGCCAGGACAGCTCGCACACGCCGGTTCTCCTCGCCGGGCTGCAGGTCCAGCCCTCGGAAGATATTCGCCACGTGCTTGGCCACCGCCCCGTCGGAGAGCACCAGCCGCTCGGCGATCTGCGCATTGGACAGTCCCTGCGCCATGAGCCCCAGCACCTCCTGCTCGCGTCGCGTCAGCCGGTCCAGGCCCACCCCGCCCGGCGCCGCACTTGTGATCCCACTCGACGGCGTTGACTGCGAGACCGCCCCCGCCGTCTCCGGAACCTGGGAGCCGGGTGATGCGGTGGCCGCACTTGTCCCCGAGCCTCCTGTTGTCCCCGTGGCCGCGCCCGCACGGGCCGCCTTCATGAGGTGGGAGACCACCTCCGGATCAATAACCACCCCGCCGCCCACGACGACGTCGAGCGAGTGAAGGAAGTCCGCCACTCGTCCCACGCGCTCCTTGAGCAGGTAGCCCACGGCGCCCCCGCTGCTTGCGCCGGGGGTTCCGGAGCCGGCCGGCGGGGCCGGGGACTCGGTCTCCTCGAGCAGGTCCTGCACGTAGGGGCCGGCTACGTAGGCGCTCAGCACCACCACCGGTAGCCCCGGGTGGGTTCGGCGCAGCTCGATCGCCGCACGTAGTCCGTCATCCGTGCCGGTCGGCGGCATCCGCACATCGGTGACGACGACGTCGGGCAGTTCCCCGGCGGCGGCCAGGCGCTCGACCTCAGCGCGCAGGGCGTCGGCGTCGGCCACCTGTGCCACGACCTCGTGCCCGGCGGTGGTCAGTAGTCCGGCCAGTCCCTCGCGCAGAAGGGCGGCGTCATCGGCGAGCAGGATCCGCATGGGTACATCCTCCCTCACCTAGCCGGGTGGTCGCCTTCCGGTTCGTTCATCCGCCCGTCCTGCGAGTTATCCGTGCCCCATGGCGGCGTCAGCGGCGCTGTGATCGTCAGCTGCGTCCCGGCACCCTCGGGGGAACTGACCTCCAGCCGCCCGCCGATGGACTCCACCCGCTGCGTCATACCACGCAGGCCGGTGGCGTTCTCCCGCCCCGGGTCGGCCCCGCCACGTCCGTCGTCGGTGATGACGGCGCTCAGGCCGGTGCTCGTGCAGCGCAGCGCGACCGTGGCGCGTGTGGCCCGAGCGTGCTTGGCGGCGTTCGTCAGTGCCTCGGCCACCGCGAAATAGACGACTGTCCCCACCGGCTGTGAGATTCGGGCCAGGTCGGCCTTCTCCGCCTCGATGACGACGCTGGTCGGCAGCGGCGCCCGTCCTGCCAGGTCCTTCAGGGCCGGTGCCAGTCCGCGTTCGGACAGGACCGCCGGTCGGATGCCGCGCACCGTTTCACGCAGGTCTTTCAGGGCGGACTCCGCGCGGTCCTGCGCGGTATCGATCCCCTCCAACAGTGCGGTCCGGGACGTGGAGGCGGCGTCGTCCTCGGGCAGGGACTCGGCGGCCAGGCGCAGCCCGCCCAGGTTCATGGCGAGGGCGACGAGTTCCTGCTGGGTGCCGTCGTGCAG
The DNA here is from genome assembly GCF_001937665.1 of Actinomyces oris. GTDB lineage: Bacteria > Actinomycetota > Actinomycetes > Actinomycetales > Actinomycetaceae > Actinomyces > Actinomyces stomatis. The sequence goes on from NZ_MSKL01000007.1 coordinate 102,685, forward strand.
GTCGCGCTCGATGCGGGTGCGCTCGGCCTCGAAGGCGTCCATGAGGGTGGCTCGGCTGGCCGTGAGGTGGCCGACCTCGGCGGTCAGCTGCTCGAGGCGCTGCCTCCTGCGCTCGCCTGACAGCGCCTTGACCAGCAGCAGCCGTAGTCTCCCCAGTCCCCAGAGCGCGCCGAGGAGGAGGCTGAGGGCGATCAGGCCGACCGGTGCCAGTATCGGGGCGGATTGCAAACCGGACACCGCTATCTCGCGACCGCCCAGGTCCAACCTGATGGGGGCCTCAGAGGATGACATGAAGGGCGCCAGCACGCTGGCGGCGAGTAGGGCTCCAAGGAGCGCGGTCAGGAAGAACGACGCCGTGCTCAACGCCATGCCTCCCACGCACAGGGGCAGGTCCTGGCGCCAGAACTCCACGTGAGCGACGCGTGCCAGCAGCCACGGGCTCCTGCGCTGGTTCTCCTTGTGGCCTGACGGAGCGTCGGTTCCCAGTCTGCGTGCAACGGCGCGCTCCAGCGACGCGCCCAGGGGGAGTGTCAGGTGGAACAGCAGGACGGAGGGCACGAGGAGAACAGCCATTGGCATCCACAGCGCGGCGTGCAGGAACTCCCAGCCGATGATGCTGATCCACCGGAGGCTCCGGCTCGGATGGCGCTCCGGCGAGGAAGGGGCGGACTGTGGACCTGCTGCGGATGGGACGGTTGCGGACGTGCCGGCAGCCGATGGAAGAGGGATGGTCCTGTCCTCCGGGCCCCCTATGGGTGCGGTCGTAGGAAGGTCGGGGAGGGGGGCGAGTGATGATGCCGAGGTCATACCGACGACGCTAACGGGCCCGGCCCTAGGGGCGCACTCGTGCTGGCTCCCCAGTACTTGCCGCATGTGCGCCCTAGGGTGGTGCTGGCACCCCCGAGGTGGTGCGCGCTCGACCGGGGGGTGAGGTGGGATCGGCCCGACTCGAAGACGGGAGTGGGCACCAGTGCGTCGGCGGCCTGTGATGAGTGAACTGGTGAGCATGAGCCTTGACCTGTTCCGTCCGCCCCTGTTCCGTCCCCGCGCCGTCGACGTCGCGGGCGTCCTCTCGCCGGTACCGGCCCGTTTCCAAGGACTCGCTCGCACCGAGGTGCTTGGGGTGGTGACGATCTGGATACACGACCCGCTGGCCAGGATGAGCGACGCCGAGGTGCGGACCTGGCTGCCCTCGGTCCTGGCTGCGCTGCTGATCATCGTGGGGCCCTGGCTGAGGCGTCCGGCCGTGCGATGGGGGCTGGGCGCCCTGGCGGGAAGCCGAGCGGTATCCGTCCTCACCTGGCTCGTCCTTGCAGTCGCAGGGGTTTGGGGGCTGTCATGATCCGTCATCAGGGTCGTCCCGCCGCAGTCAGCGCCGACCATCAGGGGCCGCAGGTACCGCCGGCCATCGAGGTAGCCGGACTCACCCGTGTCTTCCGCGTCCAGGGGCGCCGCAACGCCGATGTCACCGCACTCAACGGTGTCGACCTCGCCCTGCCCGTTGGCAGCTTCACCGCTCTGGTCGGCGCCTCCGGCTGCGGCAAGTCCACTCTTCTGCAGTGTATCGCCGGACTTGATACCGCCACAGCCGGGACCGTTCAGCTCCTCGGCACCCGGACGGGCTCGCTTCGCCCCCGAGCTGCGGCCCGCTTCAGGGCCCGGCACGTCGGCTTCGTCTTCCAGGACGACAACCTCGTCACTTCCCTGTCCGCGCGCGACAACGTGGCCCTGCCCGGTCGCCTGCGTCGCAGACCCCTGAGCCGCAGTGCCGTCGACGATGCCCTCGAGCGCGTGGGCTTGAGCGAGCAGGCCCGCCATCTGCCTCATCAGATGAGCGGCGGCGAGCGCCAGCGCGTCGCCATCGCCCGTGTTCTGGCCTCCCGCCCCGACATCGTCTTCGCCGATGAGCCCACGGCCGCCCTCGACGTCGTCGCCGCCGCGACCGTCCTCGACTGGCTCGCCGAGCTCGCTGGAGGCCCCGGTGCTGTGCCCGGTGCCGTGCCCGCGGCTCCTGCCCAGAAGCCGACCACGGTCCTCATGGTGACGCATGACGCCGCAGCCGCCGCCCGGGCCCAGCACGTCCTCGTCATGGACGCCGGCCGCCTCGTCGCCTCCCTCCCCGGAGGTGACCCTGCCGCCGTCTCCGATGCCGTCCTGTCCGCCCGCGGTGCCGGAGGCCCTCGATGATCCGCCTGCTCCTGTCCGACCTGCGCCGCCACGCCGGCTCCTGGGCGTGGACCGCCGTCGTCGCCGTCGTGGCCGCCTCTGCCGTTGCCGGCCAGTTCCGGGTCGCCCATGGCGCCTTCGCCGCAGCGGAGGCTGCGGGAGATCCTACGATGATCGATGGGGCCGAATCCGTCTCAGGCATCATCATCATTGGGGTCGTCTTCGCTGCCGTGACCGTTCTGTCCTCCACCAGCAACCTCGCGGTCTCCCAGCGTGAGCGCGACCACGGGCTGTGGAAGGCCCTGGGTATGAGCCCCTCCATGGTTCGCCTGGTCATCCAGGGCCAGCTCCTCGCCCTCGGGACGCTCACCTCTCTCGTCGCGGTGCCGTTGAGCCTGCCCATCAGCCGATTCATGATGCACCGGCTCATCTCCGAAGGGGCTGCCCTGCCCGGCGCGGTGCCTCAGTGGAAACTCGCCGACCTCATCTGGACCGCGATCATCAGCGCCGGCACCCTCGTCATAGGTGGTCGGGGCGCGGCCAAACGGGCCTCACGCACTCCGGAAGCCCTGCTCCTGCGCGGATCGGGCGGGCAGAGAGTACGGTGGAGCGCGGGACGAGTCCTCAAGGGTCTCCTGCGGCTGCTTTGGGCCGCTGCCGCCGCGGCTGGGTGGGCCGCCGAGTTCCTCGTCATCCGCAGTGGGGAGAATCAGGACGTCTTCACGAGCCTTTTCGGTGGCGTTCTGTGCGGGTTGATGTTCGTGTGCATCCTGTGCGGCTGGATCAGCCCGGTCCTGGAGCGCCTGCTCGCTGCTCTCATTCCGGATCCCGGTGTCGCCTGGCATGTCGCCGGACGCACCTGCGCCCTGGAGTCGCGCCGCTCGGCGGCCACCGTCCTGCCCTTCGTGGTGACGATCGGGCTGGTTGCCATTGCCTTCGGCCCGGCATCGGCCTCCTCCGAGATCACCGTCACGGGCTTCACCTCCGTGTTCGGGCTGCCCTTCCTCGTGTCCTGGGTCGGGGGCGTGGCCGTCATCGCCATGAGTGCGGGCCGGCGCCGCCGTGACGCCGCCCTTCTGCGCGCCGCCGGGGCCATGGAGCGCGACGTGCTGGCCATCGAGGTCCTCGAGGGAGTTCTCCACGCCGCCGCTGCGACCGTCCTCGGCCTGCTTGTCACCCTGTCCACGGCCGTTCTGGTGGCAGAGGCCGTGCACAGGCCGCTGGCCAGCATCTTGCTGGGGTTCCCCTGGGCGACGCTGGGCCTCGTCTGCGCGGCGACCCTGGCGACCACCTGCCTGGCCGTCGTCGTCTCCGCCCGAGCCGGGGCGCTCGCGGGCGAGCAGAGCCTGGGGCAGGTGCTGCGTGCCCGCGACTGACCTTCACCGCCGGTGTCGGATTTGCCGCCGGCGTCCCCGCTGAGATCTCGCGATGCTGACCGTGTTGTGTCCAAATCTGCAGCAAAGGGCGTGAACGAGCTGAGGTCAGCGACATGAAACCGCATGATTCCGCGGTTCTGCTGAAGGTGCGAAGAGTGCATGGGCTCCTTTGCCGCAGATTTGGACATCGGGTCCGCCGTAGAGGGCTGTCTGGGCCACCGCGTGCCGTCGCTTCCCGATGCACAACCCCGACCAAACCAGGTTCAGACTCCACACATCTCTCGCGTGAGTGGCGCATTCGCCACCAGGCCCCACCCTGTGCAGTGCGGCCGGGGACATTCCACGCGGCCGGGTGCAGTCCGCTGCGGGTGGGGACGTTCGACGCCGCCGGGGACAGGAATCCTGTCCCCGTACGCGTGAGATGCCCCCGGTTGTAGGGAAGAGTCCCCGACCGCGCAGGATGTCCCCGTCGGCGGCCAGGCGCAGGCCCGAGGTGTGTCCAGGTTCGGGTCCGGGATGTGTCCGAGCTCAGGCCTGAGTGCGACCAGGTTCAGGCTCGGGCGTACGGCCGGGTTCGGCCCCGGGGGCCGGGCTCAGGTTCGGGGCGCGGCCGGACCAGGACGGCCCGCGCACGCCGGTTGGGCCGGGGGCGAAAGGGTCTGACGTCGCACCCGCCTGCGGGGCTAAGTTGCCGGCACCGAACGCATCGAAGGAGAACTCATGGCCAACGGCTCCACCCCCACCATTACTCTCAACAACGGTGTCGACATCCCGCAGATCGGCTACGGCGTCTACCTGACCCCGCCGGAGGAGACCGAGCGGGCCGTGCTCGAGGCCTTCGAGGTCGGTTACCGCCACGTCGACACCGCCCAGGCCTACCGCAACGAGGAGGGCGTGGGAGCGGCCGTCGCCGCCTGCGGACTGCCCCGCGAGGACGTCTTCCTCACCACCAAGGTGTGGCTCACCAACGCCGGGGACGAGCGCGCCGCCCGCTCCATCGACGGCTCCCTGCGCCGCCTGGGCACCGACTACATCGACCTGTTGCTCGTCCACCAGCCCTTCGGCGACTATTACGGCACTTACCGCGCCATGGAGAAGGCCCTGGCCGCCGGCAAGGTCCGCGCCATCGGCGTCTCCAACTTCTTCCCCGACCGGTTCGTGGACCTGGCGCAGCACGTCGAGGTGCCTCCGGCCGTCAACCAGATGGAGACCCACGTCTTCAACCAGCAGACCGACACCCGCACGTGGTACACCAAGTACGGCACCGCCCTGGAGTCCTGGGGCCCGCTGGCCCAGGGCCGCAACAACATCTTCACCCACCCGGTGCTCACCGAGGTCGGCGAGAAGTACGGCAAGACCGCCGCCCAGGTGGCTCTGCGCTACCTCATCCAGCTGGACATCATCGTCATCCCCAAGACGGTCCACCGCGAGCGCATGGTCACCAACCTCGACGTCACCGACTTCCAGCTCGACGACGCCGACATGCGGGCCATCGCCGCCCTCGACGAGGGACAGGGCGTCGTCAACCACTACGACCCCGCCTTCCAGGAGCGCCTCGCCTCCTTCACGGTCGAGGAGGACTGACTTCCGGCCGCCTGCGGACGCTGCCGACTGCCGGCGGGGACATTCGACGCGGCCGGGTGCGGCCCGCTCCGGGCGGGGACGTTCGACGCCGTCGGGGACAGGAATCCCGCACCCGCACGCGCAGGATGTCCCCGTCCGGAAGAAGAAGCCCCCGGCCGCGCGGAATGTCCCTGTCAGCGTTGGGGGGGGCGGATCGGGAGACGGTGGGGGATGGTGGGCCGGAGCGGGCGCGGGAACGCGGGCGTCAGAGCCGGTGTGAGAACCGGGATTCACTCTTCTCGGAGGTGCCCACGTACTCCAGCCAGCGCTCGTAGTGGTCGAGGACGTCGTGGGCCACCTGGTCGGAGTTCCAGTCGACGACGTCGTAGCCCTGGCCGCCGCTGTGCGGGCGCACCTCGAGGCGCACCGTGAGGTCGTCGGCCTCGTGGACGGCGAAGCCGTAGGCGGGCACCGGCGTGACCACCATGCGCACCACGTAGCGGAAGGAGTCGATGGAGCTGGACTGCTCCTCACCGCTGTTGGTGGCCGGGTGGGAGGAGACCACCAGGCTGGCGCGCCCCAGGAATGTGCGCTCGTCGTCGGGGTCCTGGGCCTCGGGGCCCTCGACGAAGACCTCGGCGGAGACGTTCTCCTTGCGCAGCTCGGTGGCCACCGCCTCCAGGGCCGGCACGATGCGCCGCTCCATGGCGTTGCCGGCCTCGTCGGGGGACACCGAGTTGAGGGTGTGCGCCAGGCGCTCGCGCCAGGGCGTCTGCTCCAGCCCCGCGGCCGACCCGTTGAAGCCCAGGGCCCGGTTGCGGTTGGCCTGGCTCAGGGCCTGGTTGTAGGTGTCCTCGGTACTCAGGGAGCGCCACAGGGTGTACATGATGAGGACGAGGACCCCGGAGAAGGGCAGCGCCATGACGATGGTGGCCTGCTGCAGGATGGGGATGCCGCCGGCCACGAGCATCGCGATGGTGAGGATCCCGGTCAGGGCTGCCCAGAAGATCCGCAGCCAGGGGGCGGCGTCCTGGCGCGCCGAGCGGATGCGGCTGGAGAGGTTGGCCATGACCAGGGCGCCGGAGTCGGCGCTGGTGACGTAGAAGAGGATCCCGACGAACAGGGCCAGGGCGATGAGGATCTTCTGTCCCGGCAGGTGCTCCAGGATCCAGTACAGCCCCTGCTCGGGTCGCTCCAGGGTGATGTCCCGGAACTCGCCGTTGCCGCGGATGACCAGGTCCAGGGCGTGGTTGCCGAAGATCGCCACCCACATGAGGATGTAGCAGAAGGGCAGCAGGAGGCTGCCGAGCACGAACTGGCGGATGGTGCGGCCGCGTGAGATGCGGGCCAGGAACATGCCCACGAAGGCCGCCCAGGCGATCCACCAGGCCCAGAAGAACAGGGTCCAGGCGTTGAGCCAGTCGTCGGGCCGGTTGTAGGCGTAGGTCTCCAGCGTCAGCTGCGGGAAGCGGGTGAAGAAGTCGCCGATGGAGCCGACGAGCGCGTCGATGAGGAAGGCGGCGTCACCGGTGATGAGCACCCACAGGGCCAGGCCGATGGCCAGCAGCACGTTGATGGTGGACAGGACGCGCACGCCCCGGTCGACGCCGGAGACGGCCGAGACGGTGGCCATGACGACGGCCAGGGCGGTCAGCCCGATCTGGGTGGGGAAGCCCTGCGGCAGCCCGAACAGGATATTGAGGGCCACGTTCAGCTGGACGACGCCGACCCCCAGCGAGGCCGCGATGCCGAAGACCCCGCCGACCAGCGCCGCGGCGTCGACGATGTCACCGATGACGCCCTCGGTGTGCCGGCCCAGCAGCGGGCGCAGGGTGGAGCGCAGCGTGAGCGTGTCGCGGCGTCGGTAGGCGAAGTAGGCCATGGCCAGGCCCACCAGGGCATACAGGCCCCAGCCGGAGATGCCGTAGTGGAACAGGGACAGGACGATGGCCTCGCGGGCGCGGACGGCCTGGGGGATGGCCTGGGCGTCGCCGGTGGGCGGGTGCACGTACTGGTCGACTGGCTCGGCGACTGCGAAGAACAGGATCTCGGTGCCGATGCCGGCGGCGAAGAGCATGGCCGTCCAGGCGAAGGTGGAGAAGTCCGGCGTCGAGTTGTCCGGGCCCAGACGGATGCGCCCGAACCGGGAGAAGGCCAGGCCCAGGATGAAGACCAGCGCGGCCGTGATGAGCAGGATGTAGAAGGAGCCGAACCATCGGCTCGTCCAGGTCACGGCGGCCCCGAAGGCGCTCTTGACGACGTCGGGGGCGACGAGCGCGGCCAGGGCGACGATCGCGATGATGGTGGCCGACACGAAGAACACCACCGGGTTGAAGGGCTGCTTGCCCGGCAGCTTGCCGAGCAGTGCGCCGGGGAGGGAGCCGCTGGGGAGCCGCAGCACTGAGAACCGGTCCGACGACGGGGCCGGCGGGGAGGAGCCCTCTGAGGGGTCGCCTGCTGCGGACTCGCTCTCATCGCTCGATTCGGGGGACCGGCTCACCGACCTGCTCCGTTCTTCATGGGGGTCTTCACGGGGTCTTCATGGGGTTGGGAGTGCTGGCCTCGGAACGCGCACGACACCGGGAGCGAGGCGCCGGGGGCCGGTGGGGGCGGGCGCTGTCCGAGCCCGGGCATGTCGTCGGGAGCCTATAACGAGATAATGAACTCGTGACGCCTCCGCCCTCTGCGCAACTGCTGGACTCCGCGATGGCTCGCGCCCTGGAGCTGGCCCGGACGGCCGGTGAGGCGGGGGAGGTGCCGGTGGGCGCCGTCGTGCTCTCGCCGGAGGGGACCGTCCTGGCCGAGGCCGCCAACGCCCGCGAGGCCGAGCGCGACCCGACGGCGCACGCCGAGATCCGCGCCCTGCGCGCCGCCGGTGCCGCACTGGGCGACTCCCACCTGGACGGCTGCACCCTCGTGGTCACCCTCGAGCCGTGCACCATGTGTGCCGGCGCCATCGTCCTGGCCCGGGTGGCCCGACTCGCCCTGGGGGCCTGGGAGCCCCGGACCGGGGCCTGTGGCTCGGTGCGCGACGTCGTGCGCGACACCCGCGCCAACCACCAGGTCGAGGTGCGCGCCGGCCTGCGCGCCCAGCAGTCCCAGGAGCTCCTGACCGCCTTCTTCACCGACCGCCGCTGAGGGACCTCAGGCGACCGGGCCAGATGAGAATGACGTCGGTCGTGACTGATACCGCAGGACGTCGCATTGGGGAGTAGGGCAACGTCCGTGTAACCTCATGGACGAGGTAGCGTGTCCGAGCGGCCGAAGGTGCAGATCTCGAAAGTCTGTGTGGTTCATAGCCACCCTGGGTTCGAATCCCAGCGCTACCGCCACGGGAGGGCCCGCCACTCCAACGAATAGTTGGAGTGGCGGGTTTCTGTTTCGTATCGTTGGAGTCCTAGTGGAGGACACGGTTCTAGGCTTGGGATCACCTCATCCCTATGTCTCTGAAGGAACATCCATGTCCGTCCCTGTGCCTGTCCCGGAGCCCAAGCCGTTCTATCGGCGGCGCTGGTTCATCATCGTGGCCGTCATCGTCGCTCTCACTGCTTTCGGTTCTTGCCTGAACGATGGTATGTCGTCCTCGTCGTCGCCATCGCCGTCTGCGACTGAGGGAGATGTCGTGAGGGCTCTGGCCTCACAGTCGGCCGCCGCGGCAGCTGCCAAGGAGACACAGCAGGCGGCCACCCCGAAGGGTCTGAGCGATGCTGAGGCACGCAAACTGTGTGACAGGCATCTACCAACGCTGCCGGATACTGAGAACACGGGGGTGGACTGGTCCGTACACTGGTCGCGGACTGACAGTACTGACGGGGCTGTGACGATCAAGGGGAAGTCCTATAACCGGGATAGTGCTGGCAAGCGCTATCCGTCGTTTGATGTCTCGTGCACGGTCGGTACTGACAGAGAGGTGACTGACTTCCAGTTTGTTGAGTAATCGCGGTGGACCAGACAGGAGGCCTCGCAACCACACCGGTTGCGAGGCCTCCCGCCTTATAGGGTCGATCTACGGGACAGGACTTCAGGAATAGGCTCGTTGTGGGCCTGACTCAAGTCGCGCGCACCTCCTGAGATGCATTGCCGTCACCCGCTGTGTTCGGGGCGCGAGGGTCCGAACCCGTCGCGTTCAAGGCATGGAGGCAGTAGCGATGGAAGTAGTCATCTGTCGGGGAGAGGTGGGGAACCCGCGAGGGCTCCCCACCCCGACCCGGCCGCATGAGCGCTCTTGGTCCCTCATATATTTGGCGTCGGGCCTTACTCTTAGCCTATGAGTCGCCGCCCCCACGAATCCCGTCCCCTGTCCCGTTCCCGCACTCAGGTCCGCCCGCATCCCCACGCCTCCGAGATCGCGCCCCGTGCAGCCGCCGACCTCTACTCACTCCTGTGCGACGCCATGGTCGCCGGTGACACCAAGGCGATCGACGCCCTGCTCACCGACTACTGCGTCCTGACCCACATGACCGGCTACCCCCAGCCCAAGGTCGAGTGGCTCGGCGACATCGCCAACGGCGCCATGCGCTACCACTCCCACGAGGTGATCTCCGTCCAGGCGGACACGATCGCCGGCTTCCCGGTGGTGCGCGGCCGCACCCGCACCACGGCCACCCTGTGGGGCGGGCGCGGCACCTGGAACCTTCAGATCGTCGGATACGTCGTGCCCGACGCCGACCCCGACACCGAGCGCAACCCCACCGGCTTCCGCTTCAGCCGCCTGGACGCCTCCACCTGGTGAAGCCCGCCGGACCGGTTGTTTCTCAGAGCGTGTGAGCCGGCCGGGGACGTCGGAAGCGCTGGTAGTGCCGTGACGGTGCCGGCCCGTTTGGGCACGTGCCGCCCGCCGTCCCCGGATGACCCCGGCTGGGCTTCGCCCCCACCTACCGACGCCGCCCGGTCCCCCTCGTGGCGGGCGCGTTCCACGGGTCCTCCGGCCAGGCGTGCTTGGGGTAGCGGCCCCGCATCTCGGCGCGCACCTGCGGGTAGCCCTGCTCCCAGAAGGAGGCCAGGTCGTCAGTGACCGCCACCGGACGGCGCGCCGGGGACAGGAGGTGCAGCAGCACCGCCACCCGGCCCTCAACGATCCGTGGCGTGGCCGCCCACCCGAAGCACTCCTGGACCCGTACCGCCAGAACCGGCCGACCCGCCCGCACGGCGTCGGCCGAGACCGTTGAGCCCGCGGCACCTGCCGAGCCGCCGACCAGCGCGGTGTAGTCCACCGGCACCTGTGAGCCGGAGGGGACCTCAAGGCGCTCGGGCACCAGCTCGTCCAGGCGAGCCGCCTGCGGCCACGGCAGCAGCGCCCGCAGCGCCTGAGCCACGTCCAGCCGCTCCAGGCTGAAACGCCGGCCCCCGGAGCCCGATGACGCTGACTCACCTGACCTCCCTGACCCGCCCGAGCCGCCGGACTGCCCGGCCAGGCTCATCACCGCCGGTGCCAGCCACTCCTCGGCCCGCTCAGCCAGGGCCGCATCGCTCATATCCGGCCAGGGCTCACCCAGGTGCTCATGCAGCAGGGCCAGGCGGGCGCGCAGGCTGCGAGCCTCCTCATCCCAAGGCAGCACGTCCAGGCCGGCATCGGCCCCCTCAGCGCGCACCCGTGCGACGACGGCGTCCGCCACCTCCGCCGGACCCGGCGGTGGCCCCGGGGTGGTGGTGAGCGTGATGGCCCCCAGGCGGCGTAGGCGCTCAGTGCGCAGTCGCCCGCCCTCCCAGACGGTGCGCTCCTCCTCCGCCAGCCAGGCCCCGGCCAGTTCCAGGGCCGTCGGCTCATCGAGGGGCGCCGCAGCCCGGACGAGTGCGTCCCCGCGGCCACCGGTCAGGTCCACGCCGGCCACCGCCAACCACTCGGACTCCGCCAGCGCCGAGCCCACCGGCAGGCGCAGCCCGGTCCCGGCGACGCTCGCGTAGTGCGCCTCCTTGCCCGCCTGGGGAGCCGACCCCCGACGACGCGCGATCCACTGCGGCTGCGCCGTCCCGGCCACCAGCGCCACTGCCGACTCCAGGTCACCCTCCATGTCACCCGACCCGGCGCCCTCACCACTCCCAGCCCCGGCAGCACCCCCGCCGAGATCATCGGGTCTTCCCGTGATCCGCCGGCCGCGGCCCGTGGCCGGCGAGCCCGACACCCCCATGGCGCCCGGCGCCTCAGGGTCTGCGCTCGCGGAGGCCGGGTCCTCGGGGCGCCCCGACTGCTCGGAGACGGCACGCCGGCAGGCATGCTCCAGTCGGCGCGCCTCCGCCTTCCACGCCCCCGACCCGGCCCCGCCACCGCGCACCTGTCGGGCCAGGGTCGTCAGGTCCCCGCCGGGTGCTCGTAGGTCGGCGGTCAGCAGCGCCGTCGCCCGTGCCGCCCGACGCACCCCCAGCACCGGTGCCGCCGTCAGCAGGGCCCGCGCCTCGCGCACGCCCGCCGGCAGGCCGGCCACCGCGCGCCCCAGAGGAGTCACGCCATCGTCCCCGGCCAGGCCCAGGCGCTCCAGTGCCTCCCGGGCGGCCCCCAGCGCCGCAGCCGGCGGCTCATCCACCCAGGCCAGCCCCGCGCCGTCGGGCACACCCCACACGGCCAGCTCCAGGGCCGCACCGGTGAGGTCGGCCGAGAGGATCTCCGGAGTCGGAGCCAGCGGCGAACGCGCCCAGTCCGTCGGCGAGCAGCAGCGATAGACGACGCCGGGGCCCTCGCGACCCGCCCGCCCGGCCCGCTGCACACCGGCCGCCCGCGAGACCCCCACCGTCACCAGGCCACTCATGGAGCGGGCCACGTCCAGGCGCGGCTCGCGCGCCAGCGTGGAGTCCACCACCACCCGCACCCCGGGCACCGTCAGCGAGGACTCCGCCACGTTCGTGGACACCACGACGCGCCGCCGCCCCACCGGGCTCGGGGCCAGGGCCGCGTCCTGGGCGCTCGCGGGCAGGCGGCCGTGCAGCGGCAGGACGTCCACGCCCGCGGGAACCGCGCCGCGCAGCCGGGAGACGACGTCGTCGACCTCGCGGGCGCCGGGCAGGAAGACCAGCACGTCACCGGGGCGCTCGGCCAGGGCCCGCTCCACGGTGGCGGCGACGTGGGCGAGGAACTCCCGGGGCACCCCGCGCGGCCCCAGGCGACCGGTTCGCCCCGGCGGCGCCCACACCTCCTCCAGGGGGTGGAGTCGGCCGGGCACCTCCACCAGCGGGGCGGCGCCGCCCGACGAGCCGCCCAGAATGCGGCGCAGTCGGTCGGCGTCGAGCGTGGCGGACATGGCCACGAGCGTCAGGTCCTCGCGCAGGGCCGCGCGTGCGTCCGCCAGGAGGGCCAGGAGCAGGTCGCTGTCCAAGGAGCGCTCGTGGACCTCGTCGAGGATGACGGCGTCGACTCCGCTCAGCTCCGGGTCCCGCTGGAGGCGGCGCAGGAGGAGACCGGCGGTGACGACCTCGATCCGCGTGTCCGGGCCGGCGCGCCGCTCCCCGCGCACCGCGTATCCGACGGTTCCGCCGACCTCCTCACCCAAGAGGTCGGCCAGGTGGCGGGCGGCCGCGCGGGCGGCGATGCGCCGCGGCTGGGTGACGACGACGCGGCCTGGCCCGCGCTCCTGGGCGCCGGCCAGGACGTCGGCCAGGAGCGGTGGGACGAGCGTTGTCTTACCGGTGCCGGGCGGGGCGGTGAGGACCAGGCAGCCGCCGACGTCGTCGGAACCGGAGGGGGCAGGGGAGAGGCGCTCGCGCAGCTCGGGCAGTACCTCGACCACCGGCAGGTCCGGGGGTGAGGAGAGCAGCGCCCCGATGGGGTCGGTCTGCGGAGGCTGCGTGCGGCCCTGAGGCCCGGTGCGAGTCATGCCCTGATTGTGCCCGGTGGGGGAGTGGGCGGGCGCGGGGCCGACGTCGGACGGGGTGAGGGGTACTGAGCAGCAGAAGGCCTCCGGTCGGTGGACGACCGGAGGCGCAGTGGGTGGATAGGGATGAGAGGTGGGGCGCGCGGGTGCCGGTGGCTACTTCACGCTCATGAGGATGTCCCGCGACTCCAGGGCGTCGGCGAGCTTGTCGGTGTACTCGGCGTGGATCTTGAGGGACTTGCGGATGCCGAGCGCGCCGCCGATGACGGCCGACCCCGCTGAGGAGAGGTAGCGCACCAGGGTCTCGCCATAAGGGCCGGTAGCGAACTGAAGATTCTGCGAAAGATAGAAGTTCCTGCCCATGAGTGCGCCGAAGGCGATGGACATGCCCCTCTTGCCGCGGATGATCTGGAGGGTGTCGCCGGAGAAGGGGACGACGGTCCAGTTCTCCTGGGTGAAGAGATCGGTAACGATTGATCGAACTTGATCGATCGGTGCATTAATGGTGAAAGTCCGCTCAGTCATGCGTGGATACTAGGCGACAGCTCGCTGTCTTTGCATGTCACGTGCAATAAGTGTCCGTGTGGGGGTCTGCGTGAAGGGGGGCGTGACGCGCCGGCCCGCCTGTCCGCACAGATCGACGGTTTCTTCATAGACGACCCGGAGCCGTGTCGTCTGTGAAGAAAATGTTGGTGAGTCCGGGGCGGGCGCCGGTGGCCCGGACTCTTCGAGTGAAGCGCGCTTGACACGGTAAGTTCTGTCAAGCACACTAGACATGTCAAGCAAACATGACACCCACTCTTGGGGTGAGTGGCTATTCAAGGGATGATCGCCATGCTCTCCGCCGTCTCCGCTTCTCCTGTCCTGGCCGCCGTGTCGTCGACCTCCTCCGGTGTCACCTTCGTCGCCGGGGTGGTCGGTGGTCTCGCCGCCGGGATCATCCTCTATCTGCTCGTCTACCGGTACTCGGCTCGGCGCCTGCCCGAGGTCCGCGCCGAGGAGGCACCCGAGCTCCTCAAGAAGCTCGGAGAGCGGCAAACCAGTTTCGTCTGTGCCCTCCCCACCGGAATCATGGTGGGCTTCATGCTCCCGGCGGCTAGTCATCTTTCCGCCGGACCACTTCTGCTGGTCGTGCACTTCATGGGTGCCGCCATGATCGGCGTCTCCGTCGTCGGCGTCGCGTGGCTGACCCCGCGACTGCGTGCCGCCCGGAACGCGGCTGCGGCATGAGCCGATTGTCTCGCCGCGCCCCGGGCGGTGAGGACCATGGATAACGACGTGCGCAGCCTGCGCGAGGCCCGCGGTCTCACCCAGGCCCAGCTCGGAGCCGCCCTGGGCGTCTCCAGACAGAGCATCAACTCCATCGAGAAGGGCAAGTACGACCCCTCCCTCCCCCTGGCCATCGCCATCGCCCGCTACTTCGAGACCACCGTTGAGGAAATCTTCCATGTCTGAGTCAGAGCCCACGCCCACTCCTTCCTCCACCCCAGCCGCCGGTTCCTCCTCCGACTCGACGCCGAGTGCTCGGAAGAGCCTGAAGGCCACCAAGCGGCGGCGGCCCGTCATTGGGGGCATGGTCTGTGTTGTCGTCCTAGTGATCCTTCTGTGGGTGGCGGCGTTGACGGTCCCGATGTCCAACGGCTTTCTCTACGGTGGTGCCAGTGGGGCGTCAGCCGTGATGCTCGTGTACATCGCCCTGATCATCGCGAAGAGACGCGGATACGACACCTTCTTCGTCCGTGAGCTCGAGAAGCGGGAGGACGAGCGGGACAGGGCCGCCTCGCGGCGGGCCTGGGCCCTCACCGGCGTCGTCGGGTTCTTCGGCAATGTTGTCGTTGGCGCCGTGGGTGCCTTCGGAGGGCCGATGACCCCGGCCCTCGTTATCGTCCTGTGGCTCCAGCTGATCAGCTTCATCGGGGGGAACATCTACTTCAACCGCACGATGTAGATCGTGGAGGCGTGGCCGTGCCTGTCCGCAGCCCTGCACGCCCTGCCCGGCCCGCACACACATCGACAGAATCTTCAGAATCGACCCGGAGCCGCGTCGATTCTGAAGATTCTGTCGGTGAGTGAGGGAGGGGCTCATCTCGGCGGCGGCCGCAGGCGTCTTCGCGTAGACTTCGCTCCACCCTGGCCGGCGTCCAACGTCGGCCGCCGTTCCCTGTCCCACCGCCCGCCCCGGGCGCACCCGAGGAGAATCCATGGTCCAGCAGTCCGCCCCACCAGGAAACTGGGACGAGGACCCCGACGGCGCCTCCATCCTCCTGGCCACGGGTCGCGCCCGCCACGACCTCCTCGTCATCGCCGAGCCTGCCTTCCTGCGCGATCTCGACCAGGCCTGGGGGCGCCCCTCGGCCCGGGTGCGCCTGTCCTTCCTGCCCGGGGTCCAGGCTCCGAGCGCCCCCGGCCACGAGGATGCGCTCATGTCCTACGAGCGCGGGGGTCTCGGTGTTCTCGTCGCCCGTGGTCGTACCAGCATGTACGAGGGTGAGGCCGCCCGCAGTGCGACGGCACTGGCCCGGATCGCCAGTGGGGCCCGCCTGCGCGCCGCCCTGCTCGTCACTCGCGCCACCCCGCTGCGCGGCTCCGGTGACGTGGCCGGTGGGTCGGCGCCGGGCCAGGTACGCGTCGTCGCCGACCACCTCAACATCTCCGGCGGCCCTCTCTTCCCGGCCGCCGCCATGGTCTCAGCGGGCTGGGACGCGAGGCTCACCGAGCGCCTGGGGAACCTTCGCGGCGTGAGCGGCAGCTCCGTCGTCGCCCTCGTGCCCGGGCCGCTGCGTCCGAGCCCGGCCGAGTCCCGCGCCCTGGCCTCCCTGGGCGCCGACGCTGCCGTCACCGACTCCGTGGCCGAGGCCATGGTCCTGGCGTCGAGGGGAGTGGCGGTCTCCGCCCTGACCTACCTCGACGCCCCGACCGCCGGCGGGAACCTCGGGCGGGCGCAGCTCTCCCTGAGACAGGCCTCCGGCGTCACCCTGGCCGCCGTCGAGGAGGTCCTCAGAAGCCTGCGGGCCGGTGCCTGAACGTGATTCTGGGAACGGCATGGGAAAGGATGCTGCCTGGACTGCCAGCCCCCGTTAAGGTCATCTCGTGAAACCCTTCCTCTTCCTGGCCACCCGCAGCGACGATGAGCCCGCCGACGCCGAGTACGAGGCGTTCCTCAAGCGCACCGGCCTGGACGAGTCCACGCTTCGTCGCCTGCGCCTGGAGTCCCAGTCCCTGCCGCAGATCGACCTGGACGACTGGTCCGGCATCCTCGTGGGTGGCTCCCCCTTCAACGCCTCCACCCCGGCGGAGAAGAAGTCCGCCACCCAGAAGCGGGTCGAGGCCGAGCTCTCAGGCCTGCTCGACCGTGTCGTGGAGGCCGACTTCCCCTTCTTCGGCGCCTGCTACGGCGTGGGCACGCTCGCCTGCCACCAGGGCGCGGTTGTCGACACCACCTACGGTGAGGCCGTCACCGCCCCCGAGGTCACTCTCACCGAGGCCGGCCTGGCCGACCCGATCTGCGCCGGCGTCCCGGAGGTCTTCCAGGCCTTCGTCGCCCACAAGGAGGCCGTCACCGAGCTGCCGTCCCACGCCGTCGTCCTGGGGACCGGCCAGGCCTGCCCCGTGCAGATATTCCGCATCAAGAACAACCTCTACGCCACCCAGTTCCATCCCGAGCTCGACGGCGACTACCTCGCCCACCGGCTCGGCTTCTACTCCGGCCACGGCTACTTCGCCGACGACGAGCTCGCCGAGCTCCAGGCCCGCGTGCGCCTCGACGACGTCTCCGACTCCTGGAAGCTCCTGGCCAACTTCGTGTCCGTCCACGCCCGCGACTGACGGGTTCCGGAGAGGCTGGTACTGTCGTCGACGTCAAAAGGTCAAAGTGCTTCGACGCTTCGACGAAAGGTTGCCGATGCCCTCCACAAGCTCAGTCCTCGCAGAGCCGCTCACCCTGCCCTGCGGGGTCACCGTGAAGAACCGCTTCTTCAAGGCGCCCATGCATGAGGCTCTCGCCACGCCTGAGCTGGGGCCCTCACAGGACATCGTGGATCTCTACGGGCGCTGGGCCGCCGGTGGCGCCGGGATCCTGGTGACCGGCAACGTCGTGGTCGACTCCCGTCACCTGGGGGAGCCCGGCAACATCGCGATCGAGGACGAGACCCACCTGGAGATGCTGCGGCGCTGGGCACAGGCGGGAACCGCTCACGGCACCCAGCTGTGGATGCAGATCAACCACCCCGGCAGGCAGTCGCCGCGCTCGGTCAACCGTCACCCTGTCGCCCCCAGTGAGATCCCGAATGCTGGGGGGTACAGCCAGTTCTTCGAGCCGCCCCGCGAGCTCAGTCGCGAGGAGATCGGTGACATCGTGCGTCGCTTCGTCACTACTGCCCGTGTTGCCAAGAAGGCGGGCTTCACCGGCGTCGAGATCCATGCCGCCCACGGTTACCTCATCAGCCAGTTCCTCTCCCCGGCGAACAATCGCCGTACTGATGAGTACGGCGGCTCCCTGGAGGGGCGCATGCGCTTCCTCATCGAGATCTACCAGGGCATGCGCGAGACCCTGGGGCCGGACTTCCCCATTGCCGTCAAGCTCAACTCCTCCGACGGCGACCCTGGCGGCATGAGTCAGGAGGAATCGCTGCGCGTCGCGGCTCGCCTGTCCGAGCTGGGGGTGGACGTCCTCGAGGTCTCCGGGGGCACCTACCGCAAGCCGGTCTTCGAGGAGACCGACAGCAGCGCCGAGGACCGCCGTCGTGGTGTCTATTTCGCCGATTACGCCCGCCGTCTCAAGGAGCTCGTCTCCATGCCGGTGGCGCTGACAGGGGGCTTCCGCTCGGCGGCGGACATGGAGGAGGCCGTCTCCGAGGGGTTGACCGACTTTGTGGGGATCGGGCGGCCTCTGGCCCTGATTCCCGACCTGCCGCAGCGCATTCTTGATGGCGCGGGCCGACGCCGGATCGAGTTGCCCCGCATCTCCACGCGCGTGAAGGCGCTTGATGAGGCGCTTGGCGGCGTCCTGGTCATCGGCTGGTACGAGATGCAGATGCACCGGCTTGCCCTGGGCGGCTACGCCTCCGCCCAGGGCAACGGGCTTGCGGCGCTGGCCTTCACGGTGCGCCGCCACGGTCTTGGGGCGCTCATGCCTCGGCGGGTGACTCGGCGTGGCTGACGACGGCGCGATGACGAGGATGGCGGGATAGTAGAGACCTGAGATGGATCGCCCCATGAGCGACCAGAGTGAGCAGCCGGTGGGCCGATGCAGTATCGACCTTCTCAATGACTGCATCCCCATGTTCGAGGCGCTCAAGGACCCCATGCGCCAGCAGATCGTCGTCCATCTCCTCCAGCACGGCCCCCAGACGGTGGGGGAGATCTCTCAGGCCTCACCACTGTCGCGCACCGCCGTCTCCCACCACGTCAAGCTGCTGGAGCAGGCCGGGTTGCTGTCGATCACGAAGGTGGCGACTCGGCGCATCTGCCAGGTCCGCAGCGACGAGGCACTGGGACTGCTCGAGGGACTCGTCGCGGCGCTGGAGTCCGATATCCAGACTTTCGAGCGTGAGCGGGGTCAGGAGCCGCCGGCCCGACGGTGCCCCAGTGAGGCTGTACGCCCTTGAGACCCGTGTTCCGCTTCCGCCCTAAGGATTCAAGGCTTCAGTCTGTCGCCGCTGCATCCTCGATGCATGCTCTTACGTGTCCTCAGGGCTGCTGTGAGGTGGCTACGGAAAGGCCTCTTCAATGAACGAGGCGCTGTCCCAGTAGTTCGGGTCGTACCACTCCATGAATGAGGGGGCGCCGTCATCGTCGAAGTACAGCACGACAAGAGCATCCTGAAAGACGAGCGTGTCGTCGAAGAGTGAGCTGTGATGACCCTTCTCTTGTAATTCTTGCTTGATGGCGGCAGGGGAGGAGTCGAGGTTGACTCCTTCCAGTGTATCTCCTGCGACTATGAGGAGAGCCAATATGATGGCTACGCCATCTTTCATGTGGACGTGAATGACCCGTGTTGAGGTTTCCAGATCGATCGTGCCGATATGCACTTCATGCCCAGGAAATGATGAGTCATGGAGCCTGGTGCAGAGGTGCTGATAATATGTCAGAGGTCGGCCGGTCTGTATGCCTGGCGGTTCTCGTAGTCGCATACGAAAAGTCTAGCAGGCGGGAACGACGTCATTTAAGTCCCTGAAGAGATGTATCCATGCGTTCAGGGAGTGGGGCGGCGTCGGTTCATGCTCTGCCTCGGGAGTCGCTTTCTAGATGAGGGCTGCGTTCTGCCATAGGTGGCTGGAGTCAGGAAGCAGTCGTCTTGAATGAAAGTCTCCTCGACGGAAATACATTTCCTAACCTGGCTGCTCAGCCACTCTTACGTCTCCGGTATGCAGGACAGGCTCCCTGCTCCGCTTGTTCGTCAGTGCGTTGGCCCGTACCCACCACAGTGGGTACGGGCCAACGCATCGAGGCGGTCCGTCGGGGGCAGCTTCTACTTGCCGTCCGACATGGCGCTGGCTGAGGGGGCGGCCGACATCTTGTCGTCACTCATCTTGCCGTCCGACATGCTGCCGGAGGTGGCGTTGTCAGCCGTCTTCCCATCGGACATCTTGGTGTCGGCGGTCTTGTCGTCACTCATCTTGCCATCGGACATCTTGTTGTCGCTCATGGTGCCGCTGGGGGTGGAGGTCTGCTCCATCTTGTTCTTGTCGGCATTCGTGGAACCGCAGGCTGCGGTACCGACGGCGAGGGCGGCAACGAGCAGGGCGGCTGACACGATCTTGCGAGTACGCATGGGAGAACTCCTTGGTGACATGGTGAGGCGATGTGGCCAGGTGAGCGGCGACGCACCGACGTGGTGCGCCGTCACCAGGAGTTCGGAGCCGATGGGCGCACGGATGTCGCCAAGGGAGTGATGCCACTCACTCCAGGTGGGTACGTCTGAGGCCCTCCTGCGTGCGTGGGAGTGGCGGCTCCGAAGGCGGGCGCCCCCGTGCTCAAGGTCTGTGCTGTACGCCAGGAAGCCGGCGTGTGCTGGACGACGGAGGTGCGGCGGCGCAGGAGTGCCGTCACGCCAATGGCGAGAAGAGCGAGGAGGATCGACGCCATCCAGGCCCGGAACTCCGCGTGCGGATGAGTGCCCGCGCCGACGCTGGTCAGGCCGAGCCCCGAGAGGGTGATGGCCCCGGACAGGCCGAACACGGAGAGAATATACATATTGACCAGTGCCATGAGTGTTGGGGCGACTCCAACGGTGCAGAGGAACGCGCGACTGGTGGGGCGTGAGAATCCTAGATAAAGACTGATCGAGGCGACGGCTGCCACGATGATCATGATGGTTATACCGGCCGCGATTGGGATTCCCGGGAGCTTTGCGGAGGACGGAGCCATCCACACATTGGCCACGTGATCGCTCAGGCGTGCATGATGGGACGAAAACAGGTATGTCTTCATGAGTCGATGGGCCATGGTCACTAGGAGGAACAGATTGACTGCCATTCCGAGATTGACCGGCCAGTGTCGGGGAGGGGTGGTGGTTCTGCCCATCAGGGTTGTGAAGATCGCCGCACCACCAGTCAACAGGAGGCATAAAATAGGCAGGGGATTGCCGATGGGGCTGTTGTT
The DNA here is from genome assembly GCF_001937665.1 of Actinomyces oris. Classification (GTDB taxonomy): domain Bacteria; phylum Actinomycetota; class Actinomycetes; order Actinomycetales; family Actinomycetaceae; genus Actinomyces; species Actinomyces stomatis. The sequence goes on from NZ_MSKL01000007.1 coordinate 123,194, forward strand.
GAGGATTAATGTGTCAACGAAGAAGAGTTGAAGTGCGGCTGCCGTGGTGATGGTGCTGGCTTGGTTCCTGGTGATGGTGATGACGGGAACGAGGAGAAGGATGAGCCACCAGGCGCCTAATGTGTTTGGAATGTACTGTAAGGCTTGAGAATATTCCCACCATGTCGCATTCCGTAAGGACGGGAAGGCGGGGTGTGCGGAAGTGTCATTGACTGTCCATATCACGTGAATCCCAACCGCTAACAGCGTCAGCATGAGGGCGGCCAGTCGGTCGCGCCCCCAGGGGTGGCTGACGGGTCTCGCCTGCGGACCGGTCACGGGCTGGGGGCCGCTATGTGCGGGAGGGTGGTGCGGGGAACTCCACGAGTGAGGGGGTGTCGGCGCCGCGATGGGGGAGGGGGTGGCGGGCGGAATGGCGGCGGGGGGTGCCGACGCTGAGCCGTCCGGTGGAATGAGTCCCTTGGCGGGCTGGCCGATGCTGGAGAGATGCGGGGCCACCGGTTGCGTCGGAGTGGCGGTCTGTCCCTGGAAGAGATAGGGGTGGTGGGCCTGCTGCCCGCTCTGAGGCGAGTGGCCCGGTGTGAAGGCCGCGTGCGGTGGTGGTGCCGGGGTGCGCGGCATCACGCCGTACGATGTCGCCGGGCTATGTCCGGTGGAGGTCGACGGCGTCGGGGTGGGGCTGCTCTGAGGGTGTTGAGGTGGCTGCCGCATAGTGGCATTGTGCTTGACCTGTCGGTCGGTGTCGATGGTCGAGGTGACGTCGCGTGCCAATCCTGCGGTTCAGAGGGGCGGACTCAGTACCCGCCACTCCACGGTGCCTGGGACCGGTGAGCCCGGCTGAAGCGGTTCTGCATGCCCTGCGCTCCTCTGGCATGAAGTCCCTGCTGAACGCCTCTGTCAGAATCCCCGTTGGTGAGTTGACGTGCGGCCGCCACCGTCGAACCGATGGTGATGATCCCGATGACGACGACTGTCAGCAGCATGAAGCCGGTCTCGGATGATGCGTGGCTGTGTCCGTCGCCCGAGGGCCCTCCGAAGGCGGCGGAGACGACGATGTTGTAGAGGGTCAGCAGGGAAGCGCAGGCAATGGACGTTATCTTGAAAGTCCTGTCGTAAGAGCCTCGGGCCGCCCGGACGAGGCTGACGCCCGACAGGATGGCGATGAGAGTGGAGAACGCCAGGCCGGGCACCAGGGGAATGCCGACTCCACCGGAGTCCGACCACGCCAGCCAGAGGTGTGAGGTGTAGTGAGTGAAGCTCTTTCCTTTGGACACCAAGACGTAGACGATCCAGCCGAAATTCGCGAAACGGAGGATCGTGTTGAACAGGATGAACTGACAAGAGCCCACGGCCAGGGTCACGACCCAGGATCGTGAGTCCTTCAGCCTCTGGTTGAGTCGTGCGGTGGCGACGGCTCCAACTGTGGCGACGACGAAAGAAAGAACAGTGACTGCGGCGTCGACGTGAACCTGATGGGACTGGGCCGTTCCGGTTGGAAGCATGAGCGTCAGGAACCCGAACCACAGCGCTAACCCCGTGATCTCGGAGACGGGCTGGTTTCGGAACAGGCGGCGGAAGGCGAGGACGAGCCACCACAGGCTCGGTGTGATGGTGATGTATATCAGTACGGCCATCAGGGCGGAGATCCAGGTGCGGGTGCCCGTGAGGTACACGTTCATAGAAGTGAAGAAGTTCGCGATTGTCGTGACGGAGAGCACGAGCAGCACCACGAGTGCCACGGCCTTCGCGCCGCGCCACGACACATGGTGTGGCGCACCCAAGAACTGGAATGAGCTAGCCCCCGGGCGCGCACCGCCCAGCTGCGGCGGTCCGGCCGGGGTGGGGTAGGCCGGTGAGAGGTAGCCCGGTGCGGTGACCGCTCCGCTCAGGTACGCCGCTCCGGTGTCCGATCCCGCGCCTTGCTGGTACTGCTGATGCGGCTGGTACTGCGGTGCGAAGGCGTGCGCGGACGCAGGTGGCTGCCCCGGGAAGGCGGAGGCCCCAGCTGAGTGAAGCACCGACTGTGTCGGGATCGCGCCCTGCTCAGGGGGCATGTAGCTGCCGTGACCGGCCGGCGTCGGCGCCTGCCCGTAGGTCATCCCGCCTTGCGGAGCACTCACTGGAGGCCGACCGTAGGCGGCCTGCGGTGCGTACGGCGGACTCGACGGGCCGTTCTGTCCCTGTGGCGGTCCTGGATGGGCGGGTGGGTAAGTCATGGCAAGGTCCTGATGGTCATGGCTCTCAGTTCCGGAGCTGCGCCTGTACCCCTGAGTCGTTCGGGGCTCCCGGCCCCGGGGAGTGGCAGCTCAGCTGCGTGTGAAGTGCGAGACGAAGTTACGGATAATCTGTCCGGCGTCATGCGCCTCGGAGGACCGGGCCTGGGTGAGGATGTCCTCGCTCATGTCCGGGTCACCGTAACCGGCCTCGTCGTAGATGCTGACGCGCCGCTCGAACCGGACGGCGTCGAGCTCGGGGTTGAACTGGCAGGCGTAGACGTTCCTGCCCACGCGCAGCATCTGGACCGGGCAGTCGGGCGAGCTCGCCAGCAGAGTCGCGTGCGCGGGCACCTCTCCGACGCCCTCGTAGTGACCTGCGAACACCGTGACCACCTGGGGGAGTCCCTGCAGGAGCGGGTCCTCGCGGCCCTCCGCCGTCAGGAACAGGTCGACGGCGCCCAGCTCCTCACCGAACTCCTCCTGCGCCTCGGTGCCCAGGTAGGCGGCCAGCACTTGGAGTGCGACGCCGGTGGCCAGGAGGGGGATGCCCTCCTTGAGGATCACCCCGAGCAGCTCGCGGATCTGCTCCTCGACGTTGCGCTGACTGCGGGTCTTCTCAGCCGCCGGCGTGTCCGCATTGTAGGGGCTGGCTCCGATGAGCACCCCGGAGACGTCTGCGGCGGTGAAGGAGTCGAGGAAGTCGACCTCCTCCAGGGCGATGTGCTGCAGATCGCCGCGAGATAGGCCACTCTGAGCCAGGAAGGACTCGTACTCGTCCTGCGCCGCCTCGTGCTCGGGGCGCGTGGTCACCATGATGAAAGGCTTCACGGGACCACTGTAGGGGACCTGCTGACCGGGTGTGGCCGTGTGACCTTCTAGGCCACGAACAGCACGACTACGAGGACGCAGAGCCACAGGATGACGGAGACGGCTCCCAGAATGAGCCCCAGCCAGGCCAGTCCCTCGCCGGAGTCATAGCTGTGGCGCAGGCGCCGCAGCGTGCCGATGCCCAGGATGATCGCGGCGACCCCGACGAGGGGGATGAAGCTGAGCAGCCCGCAGACCAGGGCGGCCGTCGCCCCGGAGTCGGTGCGGAGACGGGGCGCCGTGTAGCCGGGTCCGGAGAAGATTTCTGCCGGGTCGAGGTTCTCAGTGCCGGGGAAGACGAATCCCGGAGGGAGCCCGTCGACGTACTGCTCCGAGCACGGCGAGAAGCGTGGCGCGCTCTGTCCTGGAGGGAAGGTCCCGACGGTGCTCATGCCCACATCATGCACCGCCGGCGCCCGGGGGCGGCATCCTTCCCGCGGATGAGTCGGAAGGGGCCCGACGGGTGCCCGCGAGGAGCCCGGTCCGCGTGTCTGCCGAGCAGGGGCTATGCTGAAGTCCCGGCAGGCTCTGCCGGGTCCTGCCAAGCGTCCCGCGGGTCTCCCGCGAGTGGATTTCCCACGGGACACAGTCATTCCCCTCGTTGCTTAGGCAGGAGTTCACTCGTGTCCTCTTCCCCCTCTCGCGGCTGGCGCCTGCATGGCGATGGCCGCTCCATCGCTCCGGGCGAGGTCGTCGCCCCCGGTGAGCGCCTCTCCTGGCCGCGCACCATCGGCATCGGTGTCCAGCACATCGTCGCCATGTTCGGCGCGACCTTCCTGGTGCCGCTGCTGACCGGCTTCGACCCGGCGACGACGCTGTTCTTCACCGGTGCGGGCACCCTGCTGTTCCTGGGCATCACCTCCGGGCGCCTGCCCAGCTACCTGGGCTCCTCCTTCGCGCTCCTGGCCCCCATCGGAGCCGTGACCGGCTATACACGTGACAGTGGGGTCCCCCTTGATCCCCACAAGGCCGCCCTGGCGCAGGGCGGGATCATCTCCGTGGGGCTGTGCCTGCTGGTGGTGGGCGTCATCGTCCACCTGGTCGGGTCCGCCTGGATCGACCATCTCATGCCGCCGATCGTCACCGGCGCGATCGTCGCCCTCATCGGCTTCAACCTGGCCCCCGCGGCCTGGGGCAATGTCACGAAGGGCCCCGTGACGGCGGTCGTCACGATCGTCTCCATCCTGGTCATCACCGTGATGTTCAAGGGCATCATCGGGCGACTGGCGATCCTCTTCGGCGTACTCATCGGCTACGTCACCGCGGTGCTGCGCGGGGAGGTCAACTTCGATGGTGTCGCCAAGGCCCCCGTCGTGGGGCTGCCCGACTTTCATGCCCCGGCCTTCGACGTGCGCTACCTGGGTCTGTTCATCCCCGTGGTGCTCGTCCTCATCGCTGAGAACATCGGCCACGTCAAGTCCGTCTCCGCCATGACCGGGGAGGACCTCGACGACGTCACCGGCCGGGCCCTGTTCGCCGACGGGCTGTCCACCATGCTCGCCGGCACCGGCGGTGGTTCGGGCACCACCACCTACGCGGAGAACATCGGCGTCATGGCCGCCACCCGCGTCTACTCCACCGCCGCCTACGTGGTGGCGGCGCTGAGTGCCCTGGGCCTGTCCCTCCTGCCGAAGTTCGGCCAGGTCATCGCCACGATCCCGGCCGGTGTCCTGGGCGGGGCCGCCACGGTCCTGTACGGCATGATCGGCATGCTGGGGGTGCGCATCTGGGTGCAGAACCGTGTGGACTTCTCCGACCCGGTCAACCTCAACACGGCAGCCGTGTCCATGGTGGTGGCCATTGCCGACTACACCCTGGTCTGGGGCGACATGACCTTCAAGGGCATCGCCCTCGGGTCGGCGGCCGCCATCGGCGTCTACCACGCCATGCGCTGGATCTCGAAGGTGCGTGGCACCAACTTGGAGCAGGCGTCCCCGGCCTCGGCCCCGGCCGGCACCGAGCTGGAGGGGCCGGCCTACTCCAGCCGTGCCGCCCACTCCCCCTCGGCCGCGTCAGCGGCGGACGCCCCGACGGCGTCGAGCGCCGACGGCGCTGAGGTCGCCGGCGAGAGCCGCACCTGAGGCGCGTTGTCGGTAGGTGCCGCAGAAAAGTGGCAGCCGATGTGCGCGTTCAGCGCATCGGCTGCCACTCGGGCATTGCTGTGTTGCCTGATGGCTCCTGAGGGCTTCGGGTGCCATGACATCTCAAGACGCCGGTGGGGCGGGCCGGCCTCATCCTGGAACCGAACCCGAGCTAGCGTCTCAGACGCAATGACGTTCCGAATCGGGAACTGCGTTTCCCGTCCACAACGTACTTCTCCCCCAGATGACTGAGGTCAGACCCCAGTCATCTGGGGGACGACGCAGTCCTCGTCGGAGAAGTACGTCTTCGAACGGGGCGAGGAGCCGTCGTCGGATGGATCCCGCCGGGGCTCGGCGGCCCCGGATCAGCTGGGCTTCTTCGTGGAGGCCTTGTCCGCTGGGACGCAGTCGCTGGGGGCGGTGATGGGCTTGTCGGCGCCGAGAAGCTTGATCTCGTCCGACTTCAGGGCGTTCTGCAGGTACTCCTTGCCCAGGACCACGGAGACCGTGGTGTCGCTGTCGGACAGGCTGTTGTCGAGCTGCACCGTGGAGTTGGGGAAGATCTGGGCCAGGGAGTAGGCGTTGGTCAGGCCGCCCTTGGACGCCATGATCTGGACCTCGCCGTTGTAGATGCCGCCGGGCCAGTCGTTCGCCGAGGTGACGGTCAGGCCCGCCTCCTCCAGCTCCTGCTGCACCGTGGCGGCCAGTCCCACTGATTCGGAGCCGTTGTAGATGTTGATCTTCTCAATGTTGGTGACGTCGACGGTCTTAGCGCCGCTGGGCGGGCAGGGCTGGGGCACGTAGGTCGCCGTGCTCTTGGGCTGCGAGAAGCCCGGGTTGTAGGCGGGCAGGATTCCCAGCGATACCAGGAGGCTCACGGCGACCGCGACCACCATGACGGCCAGGATGGTGCCGATGACGGTGGCCTGACGGTGCTGCATGTGCCGCCGGTACGCGGCGCGCGGATCTGCGGGACTACTCACGGATCCAGACTAATGGACGACGGCGCTCATCGGGCAGTGGTGGGCTCGATGTGACATGGGACCGAGCCGTGGCCTGAGGCTGCTGGGTGGGTCGCCGAGTGCTGGCGGCGGGGGTCAGGCGCTCGGTGGCGCCGGGGCGAGCCGCGGCACCCCGTCCTCCGTGACCTCCAGGATGCGGGCGTGGATCGCGGTGCGTCCCTGCAGGGCGGCGCGCAGCGCCCGGTGCAGTCCGGTCTCCAGGTAGAGGTCCCCCTTGAAAGAGACGACATGGGCGAACAGGTCGCCGTAGAAGGTGGAGTCGTCATCCAGGAGGCTGCGCAGATCGAGGGTCGCGCGGGTGGTGGTGAGATCGGCCAGGCGGATCTGTCGAGGTGCGATGACGGCCCAATCGCGCTGAGTGGTGACCCCGTGGTCGGGGTAAGGGGGCCTCTCTCGCACTGCCTTGAAGATCACGGCAACATCCTAGTGAATGAAGCGGCCGGAGGTGCGTGGGGGAGCCGTGGGTCGTCCAACATCCCGCCCGCCCGCGGTGCCGGTCCGGCGGGGTCGACCTTCCTGCGCCCTTCCGGGGAGCGGAGGCCCTTCCGTTATCTGTCTCACTAGTTGGAATGTGGCCCGTAGAACGAGGGTTTCGTCATCTCTCCGTGATTGGCGTTATCGCAGCGATATCTGGTGGTTTCCTGGGAAGGTGGGATGTCTGACGCCGGAAATCGGTGGGGCGCTTGACTTTCAGACGGTTCCCCTCCTGTTCGGGGCTCTAGTACCGTGTTGGCTGCACCGACCTCGACCGAAAGGATGCCGCAGTCATGACCATCGCGGTCCGCCGAAGCGGCTTCACCATTCCCCTGTCCCTTGTCGTTCTCACCTCGACCGCCATGCTTCTGGCCGGTTGTCAGTCCGGTGGTGCCTCCAACGCCAATCAGCAGGGCACCACGGGCTCATCGTCATCTGCGAAGGCGCAGTCGACGGCCGGCGCCAAGGCGACCTCCGGGCAGAAGGCGGGGCACGCCTCTCCTCGCATCCCCAGCCCCACCGGTAAGGGCTCCGGCGACCCCTCCGCGGCGCAGCCCTCCTCCGGTACTCACTCCCGTCCAGCGAGCCCGCGGGCCGATGAGCCCCGTCCCTCCGCCAGTGGGAACGGCGCCACCAAGGCCGCGGCCTCCGGCAAGACGGATGCTCCTGGCTCGCAGAGCGGTGGTGCCGCCAAGTCCCCGCAGGCCCAGGGGAGTACGAACGACGCCGGAGGGTCCCACGCCGGGTCCGCTCAGAAGCCGCAGCCGGCGGCCCCTGAGGCTCAGAAGCCCTCCGAGCCCGCCCAGCCCGCGCAGGCTCCCTCAGACAGCTCTGACAAGCCCGCTGACAAGCCGGCCGATGCGCCGGCTGACAAGGGCGCTCCCGCGCAGACGCCCGCCGAGCCCGCCGCTCCCGCTGACGAGTCGGCCGGTCAGGCCACGTCCTTCGTCCCGGACAACCTCGTCTCGGAGAAGACCGCCATGATCGTGTCGCCGTCGGGCAACATCGGCTGCGACCTGTCTGCCCGTTTCGCGGGCTGCGGTGTGCTGTCCTACCGCTCCGACGCCACCTACGGCCGGGACGAGGCGGGCTCGCCGAAGTGGTGGTTCGACCTCAGCTCCGGGGGAACTCCGCAGCTCGGTGGCCGTAGCGAGGGTGCCTTCTCTCTCGATGAAGCGTTCCGTGGTGGTGGTTCCTCGCCCCAGGTGGTGGAGTACGGCCAGTCCGTGACCTTCGGATCCTGGGTGTGCAGCTCCGAGGAGACCGGCATGACTTGCCGCAACACCGAGACCGGTCACGGCGTGTTCCTCAGTTCCGCGCGCTACGAGACCTTCTGAATCGGACCCGAGGCAATCTCGGTACGTTTCTGTTCGCCCCGGTGACTCATCACCGGGGCGAACCGGTTCTTGCGCCCGGATGGTTCCGGGCGAGGACATGCAGCCGGTCTCTGTCCGAGAAGCCCTCACCTGTGAGCCCGACGACTCACTCGGGCTACAGCCGGCCGGTGAGGTAGTGCTGGATCGTCGGTCCGACAACCTCCACGAGGTGATCGATGCTCGCGCCGGCGATGGGCTCCAGGCGCAGCACGTAGCGGACCATGGCTAGCCCCACCAGTTGGGAGCCGGCCAGGGTGGCCCGTTCGCGCGCCGAGGTTCCCGACAGACCCGACTGCTGAAGAGCCTCGGCCATCGGGGTTGCGATCTGCTCAGTGGCGTAGTTCTGGATCGCCTCAGGGGCGCTGATATCCGTGGCCATCCACCGCAGCAGGGTGCGGAAGGTGACGCCGTCAGCGGCGTCGTCCCAGGCGGTCAGCGACAGCCGCACCAGCCGGGGGCCGGCTGAGCGTAGGTCTCCGCTGATGGCGGCTGCGATCTCCTTGCTCGCGCGCACCCGCAGGTTGACGGCCGCCCCGAACAGGTCCCCCTTGGAGCCGAAGTAGTACGACACGAGTGCCGGGTCGACTCCGGCTGTGCGAGCCACTGCCCGGATGGTCGTGCCCTCGTAGCCCTGGGCGAGGAACGACTCGCGGGCAGCGGTCAGGATGGCCTCGCGTGTGGGGGGCGGCTGGGTGCTGACAGAGTCCGGCCGACGTCGAGGCCCACGACGGTGTGCGCGGCTGAGGAGGGTGGGCTCGGGTGTCTCCTCCTCGGGTAACGCCGTCGACGGCGGAGCGTTGGGGGCGTCGCTGGTCACTCCTGGAGACTACGAGCGCGCCCGTCTCCTCTGGCTGTCAGCCCGACAGAAAATGGAGAAGCTCCGGGAAATGCAGCACTTGGTCGGGGTCGACGGCCTCGAGGATGTGTGACGAGCGTCGTATTTTTAGAAAAGTCTATTGACGCGATATTCAACAGTGTTCAGAACTTCGGTGTGAGTCCTGGGTGCTCGTAGTGCTCTCTTGGCGTTATGACGCCAAGAGGCTCGGTGGGTGACGGCGGGGGAGGGTGGGTATTTCAACGCCGTTGAGGCATGTGTGTCTCTTCGATACGGTGAGGGCTCAGCCCACATCGTCGTCGGCTCGCAGAGGGCCGGCCCAGGCGCTCGCCGAGGTGAAGCATGTCCGTTCCCGATCCGGTCTCCAGAGCGCGGAGGCCCGCATCCGTCGCGGCCGCGGGGTCGGCTGCGCATCCGGTGGCGTCCGGGGCCGACGGCACGCCGACAGTCCTGCGGATGGGGCTGGACATCGGCTCGACCACCATCAAGCTCGTTCTCCTTCCTGAGCACTCGCCTGAGGCCCCTACCGGTGCTCGGCCTGACACGGCGTCGGTGTCTCCTGTGTTCGCTGAGTACCGGCGTCACAACGCGGACGTGCGCGGTGAGCTGACCCGGCTGCTGGGCGAGGTCGCTCGGGCCTATCCGGGTGCCGTCGTGCGCGGGGCGGTCACCGGCAGTGCCGGGCTGTCCCTGGCCGCCCTCATGGGTCTGCCTTTCGTCCAGGAGGTCATTGCCGAGACCGAGACGGTGCGCGTGTGCGATCCGCAGGCCGACGTCGTCATCGAGCTCGGTGGTGAGGATGCCAAGATCACCTATCTCCACCCCACTCCCGAGCAGCGCATGAACGGCACCTGCGCGGGCGGCACCGGAGCCTTCATCGATCAGATGGCTCAGCTCCTCCACACCGACGCCGCCGGCCTGGACGACCTGGCCTCGCGCTACACGACGCTCTACCCCATCGCCTCGCGCTGCGGGGTCTTCGCCAAGTCCGACCTCCAACCGCTCATCAACCAGGGCGCCGCCGGGGAGGACCTGGCCGCCTCCGTCCTCCAGGCCGTCGTCACCCAGACCATTGCGGGACTGGCCTGCGGGCGCCCCATCCGCGGTCGCGTCATGTTCCTGGGCGGACCGCTGCACTTCCTACCCCAGTTGCGCGCCGCCTTCGAGCGGACCCTGGCGGACCAGGTCGACTCCTTCACCTGCCCCGACAACGCCCAGCTCTACGTTGCCATCGGTGCCGCCCTGCTCTCCTCGGGTGAGTCGACGCCGATCTCGGAGCTGTCCACCCGTCTGGCCACCCGCAAGGCCCTGTCCCTCGGGACCTCTCGGATGCGCCCGCTGTTCAAGGATGCCGCCGAGCTGGAGGCCTTCCGCGAGCGTCACGCCCGCGCGCACATTGAACGGGCCCACTGGCCGGTCCTTAAGGAGCCTGCTCAAGAGGCGGGAGCGCTGGGGGACTCGGGTGGCGCCGACGATGAACTCGGCGGTGAGGCCCCCGGTGCGGCCTCGGCGCCGAGGACGGGCGGGGAGCACCAGGACGGTGACTGCTTCCTGGGGATCGACGCCGGCTCGACGACGATCAAGGCCGTGGTCCTGGACGGGCGCGGGCGGATCGTGTGGGAGCACTACGCCGGCAACGAGGGCGACCCGGTGACGGCCGCCGTGGAGATCCTGCGCCGCATCCACCGCGAGATGCCTGATGGCGTGCGGATCGTGCGCTCCTGCGTCACCGGCTACGGGGAGTCCCTGGTCAAGGCGGCGCTGCGCATCGACGAGGGCGTGGTCGAGACGATGGCGCACTACCGAGCAGCGGCCTACCTCAACCCCGGGGTCACCTCGGTCATCGATATCGGCGGCCAGGACATGAAGTACCTGCGCATCAAGGGCGATGCCATCGACTCCATCAGCGTCAACGAGGCATGCTCGGCCGGCTGCGGCTCCTTCCTGCAGACCTTTGCCCGGTCCATGGGACTGGAGATCGGCGAGTTCGCCGAGGCCGCCCTGCAGGCCGAACGACCGGTGGACCTGGGCAGCCGCTGCACTGTGTTCATGAACTCCTCGGTCAAGCAGGCCCAGCGCGAGTCGGCCACCGTGGGGGAGATCAGTGCGGGCCTGTCCTACTCGGTGGTGCGCAACGCCTTGTACAAGGTCATCAAGCTCAAGGACGCCGACCAGCTCGGCGAACGGGTCTCGGTCCAGGGCGGCACCTTCCTCAATGACGCGGTGCTGCGGGCCTTCGAGCTGCTCACCGGCCGGGAGGTGGTGCGCCCCGACGTCGCCGGTCTCATGGGCTGCTTCGGCGCGGCCCTGAGCGCCCGGGCCACCTATGACGGAGTGCCCTCGGGCCTCATGAGCCTGGGCGAGCTCTCCCGCTTCAGCCTGACCACCGAGACCGCCACCTGCAAGCTGTGTCAGAACCACTGCCAGCTGACCATCACCACCTTCAACGACGGACAGCGCCACATCTCCGGCAACCGCTGCGAGCGGGGCGCCACTCAGGAGCGGCGCGCCACCAAGTCCGACCTGCCCAACCTCTACGACTACAAGTACAAGCGGGCCTTCTCCTACCGGCGCCTGCGGGAGGGCGCGGCCACGCGCGGTGACATCGGTATTCCCAGGGTGCTGGGCATGTACGAGAACTACCCCCTGTGGTTCACGGTGCTCACCTCGCTGGGCTTCCGCGTCATGATCTCGGGGCGCTCCAACCACGAGCTCTTCGAGTCCGGTATGGACACGATCCCCTCGGAGAACGTCTGCTACCCGGCCAAGCTCGCCCATGGGCACATCGAGGCCCTCATCGCCAAGGGCATCAAGACGATCTGGTTCCCCTGCGTGTTCTACGAGCGTGAGCTCGTCCAGGGCGCCGCCGACCACTTCAACTGCCCGATCGTGGCCACCTACCCCGAGGTCATCCGCAACAACGTCGAGGCCGTTCGCGATGGACAGCAGGAAGGACCCGACGGCGTTGAGGGGGGCTCGGGCGTACGGATGCTCTCCCCCTTCCTCAATCTGGCCGACCCCGCGACGCTCGCTGAGCGGCTCGTCGAGGTCTTCGCCGACTGGGGCGTCACCCTGCCCGAGGCCCGCCGGGCCGTGGCCGCGGGCTTCGCGGAGGACGCCGCCTTCAAGGCCGACGTGCGCACCGAGGGCCGCCGCGCCCTGACGTGGATGGAGGACAACGGCCGCAAGGGCATCGTTCTGGCCGGACGGCCCTACCACATCGACCCTGAGATCAACCACGGCATCCCCGACGTCATCAACACCCTGGGCCTGGCGGTCCTGTCCGAGGACTCCCTCCTGCCCGAGCCCGACGCCGCAGCCGCCGACACCGCCGAAGTCGCCGGGAAGTCCGAGGAGACCGGTGACGCCGGCAAGGCCGGCAAACAGGGGCGGGCTGAGCCGGGAGAGCGCCCCGCCAGATCGGCAAGGCCCAAGAAGCCCAAGAAGACCGACTGGGCCGCCATCGCCCGCCAGGCCGGCTCGTCACCCGGCACGGACGGGGCCCTCGAAGCCGGAGACGGCGCCGAGCACGCCGTCGCCACCGGGGCGCTCAGCCGGGCCGTGGACGCACTGCGCCGCCGGGTGGACGAGTTCCGTCCCGACCCGCAAGCGCCCGCCGACTGGTCCGACGTCACCGGCGTCGGCCTGCCCACGCCCAAGCCCGTGGCCACCCAGGGCGTCACCGGGCGCTTGCGGGTGCGCGACCAGTGGGCCTACCACTCGCGCCTCTACCAGGCCGCTGAGCTCGTCACCGCCCGCGACGACCTCGAGCTCGTCCAGCTCAACTCCTTCGGCTGTGGGGTCGACGCCCTGACCACCGATCAGGTCCAGGAGATCCTGGAGTCCGCCGGTGGGGTCTACACGAGCCTCAAGATCGACGAGGTCTCCAACCTCGGCGCCGCCACCATCCGCCTGCGCTCCCTGGCCGCCGCCTCCGAGGCCCGCGCGGCGGAGAAGACCACTCGCGCCGAGGAGGCCGACGGCGCTGTCGACGACGCCGTCGAGATCGACACGACCGCCCCCACCGATGAGCCCTTCGCGAAGGCAGCCGACCGGTCGGCGCGGAAGGGCACTGACAAGACTGAGAAGGCGGCCGGGCCGCGCGAGGTGGGCGTCGCCGTCGGAGGGCGAGAGCTGCCGGGGGCCACCGGCCCGGTCTTCACCGAGGCCATGCGCGCCACCCACACCATTCTCATGCCGCAGATGAGCCCCGTGCACTTCCGACCCCTGGAGCCGCTCATGCGGCGCCTGGGCTACAAGGTCGAGCTGCTTCAGTCCGCCAGCCGCGACGACCTCGAGGTGGGGCTGCGCTACGTCAACAACGACGCCTGCTTCCCCGCCATCATGGTTATCGGCCAGCTCATCGGCGCCTTCACCGACGGCAGCCACGACCCCGACTCCTGCGTCGTGGCCATCTCCCAGACCGGCGGCATCTGCCGGGCCACCAACTACGCCGCCATGCTGCGCAAGGGCCTGCGCGAGGCCGGTTACCCGCAGGTGCCGGTCGTGGCCATCTCCCTGCAGGGCATCGAGTCCAACCCCGGATTCGAGCTGACCGCCACCATGGGCCTGAAGATGCTCCAGGGCATCATCATCGGAGACACCCTCAACACCTGCCTGCTACGAGTGCGCCCCTACGAGGTGGTCGAAGGCGCCACCCAGGAGCTCGTTGCGCGCTGGGATCGCATCATCGCCGAGTACTTCGAGCACCGGGGCCGCTCGACCACCTGGGGCGGGCGCATCGGCTATCGCCGCCTCCTGCGCGAGATGGTCCGCGAGTTCAACGACCTGCCCCGCCGCGACGAGCCCCGGCGCCCGCGCGTCGGCGTCGTCGGCGAGATCCTGGTGAAGTTCCAGCCCGACGCCAACAACCACGTCATCGACGTCATCGAGGCCGAGGGCTGCGAGGCTGTCGTCCCCGGCCTCCTGCCCTTCTTCCTGTCCGGGCTGGTGACCGCCCAGTGGGAGGCGGACACCTACGGCATCGGCAGGGAGTCCGTGGCCAAGAAGAAGGCGGCCGTGTGGTTCATCGAGCAGCTCCAGGCCCCGGCCCGCGCCGCCCTGCGCGCCGCCGGTGGCACCTTCGACGTCGAGGTCTCCACGGCCGAGCTGGCCCGCAAGGCATCGAAGGTGCTCTCCCCGGGCAACCAGGCCGGTGAGGGCTGGCTGCTCACCGGCGAGATGATCGAGCTCATCGAGCACGGCGTGCCCAACATCGTGTGCTGCCAGCCCTTCGCCTGCCTGCCCAACCACGTAGTGGGCAAAGGCATGTTCCGCGAGGTCCGACGCCGCTACCCCCAGGCCAACATCGTCGCCATCGACTACGACCCCGGCGCCAGCGAAGTCAACCAGCTCAACCGCATCAAACTCATGATCTCCACCGCCCTCATGGCGCAGGCCGATTCCGAGCGCGGCGCGCTCGGACCGGAGGGCGACCTCGGCGCCGCAGCGGCCGGAGACGAGCCGCAGGCCTGCGAGACCGTGGAGGAGCTGCTGGCGGGACTCGGACCGGTTCCCTACGGTACGCCGTCGTCCCCGGACACCGCCGGGGCACGGCGCCGCCCTCAGCGCGCCCAGGCTCGCTGAGGACGAGCGGTGAGGACTACTTCTTGGAGTTCTTGGCCGAGCCCTTGACCTGTGACTTGTCCCCCTGGGTGACGACGCAGCTGATCTTGCGGTCCCCCTTGGCCCAGGTGTCCTTACTGGGTGTGAGGTACTCGACCTGATAGTTGGTCTTGCCGGACTCGATCCCGACGTACTTGGTGAAGTCCTCGCCCAGGCAGAAGCCCTGGCCCAGAGACGCGATCGCGCGTTCATTGGGGAGCTCCTTGATGTCCTCGCCGAAGGTGGTCTGGGCGATGACCTCATAGGTGTGCGCCTTGGCGCAGTCGACCACGGTGACCTCGCCGACCGGCTCCTTGCCGCCGGACTTTTCGCTCACCGTGTTGTAGCAGTTCCCGACCTCGAGATCCTTGGTGGC
>NZ_MSKL01000008.1:0-36073 GCF_001937665.1 Actinomyces oris
CCCGCGCCGACTGGGCCGACGAGGGCTGGTACGACCGCTTCATCGACCTGCTGCACCGCATCGAGGCCCGTCTGAGCCAGGCTGACCACGGCGAGATCCCCACGCTCTTCGCCGACTACGACGCCGTCATCGACTCCGACGCCGCCCTGGCCGCCCTGGCCGAGCGCTACCCGTCGGCCGCCTCCACCCTCGTGGAGCCCGTCGACGCCGCCTGGTTCGTCGACCTGTGCCGCAAGCACCCCAAGCCCGTGCCCTTCGTGCCCGTGGTCGACGCCGACATCCTGCGCTGGTGGGGAACCGACTCCCTGTGGCAGTCCCAGGACCCGCGCTACACCGCTGACCAGGTGCGCATCATCCCCGGTCCCGTCGCCGTGGCCGGCATCACCACCATCAACGAGCCGGTCGGCGAGCTGCTGGGCCGCTTCGAGACCGCCGCCGTCGAGGCCCTTCAGGAGTCCGGCACGGACGAGCAGGAGGCCGCCGGCCGTCTGGGCGCCGCCCCCGCCGTGGCCGACGGTGTCCTGGCGGCCCCCGTGGCCGATGCCAAGGAACTCGTCCAGGTGGCCCCCCACGTCCTGTGGAACGGCCACCTGACGGTTAATCCCGCCACCGTCCTGGCCGACGACGCCTACAACGTCGTCGCCCGCCCGGACGTCGCCGAGGACGCCTACGACCTCGACATCCGCCTCGACACCCACTGGGACGACACTCCCGGCGGAGACAAGATCCACGCCGTGCGCCGCCTCGTGGTGCCGCTGCGACTGGCCCGCGCCTGGGACGGCGCCGCCCCACTGGTCGACCCCGAGCGCATCAGCGAGACGATGAACGACCTGCTGCGCGCCACCGCCGGCGTGGGTGCCGTGTCCATCACGGGCGACGAGGTCGACCACCTGCCTGAGGTCCGTGCGGCACGGCCCGGTGCCACGGACGTCCTGGGGCGTCCCACCACCCAGCCCTTCGGCACCATCCACGGCTCCTTCACTCTGGCGAGCACCCTGGGCCACGACCACGCCTCAGTGACGGCCGATGCCCTGCCTGCGGACCTGTCTGCCGCTCCCTTCGTGCCCGACGCCCTGCTCGGCCCCTGCTGGCCGGTGGTCTACGCCGCCCTGGGCAGCGTCGTCGAGGACGGCATGCCGCTCATCGAGGGCCTGCTCGGCGCCGTCCACCTGGACCACACCATCGACCTGCACCTCACCCTCCACCAGCTGCAGGAGGCCGCGGCCACGACCAGCCCCGCGATCAACGTCACCGGCTGGGTCGCGGCGCTGGAGGAGTCCAGTGCCGGTCGCGTCGTCGACGTGCGCCTGGAGCTGACCGACGCCGGCGACGGCACCATCGTGGCACTCATGCGCGAGCGCTTCGCCATCCGCGGTCGCGCCTCCGGCAACGCCGTGCCCAGCGCCCCTGAGCTGGCCGGCGGCACCGGCCGCGAGACGGCCCCGGCCGCACGTCGCATCCTGCGCCGAACCACCGTTACCGCGCCTGCGGACATGACGGCCTTCGCCCGGGTCACCGGTGACTTCAACCCGATCCACACCTCCTACAACGCCGCTCACGTGGCCGGTATGGAGGCCCCTCTCGTTCACGGCATGTGGCTGTCGGCCACCGCCCAGCAGGTGGCGGCCTCCACCGCGGCCGACGGCTCGCGCCACGTCCTGGCCGGATGGACCTACGTCATGACCGGTCCGGTGGAGCTGAGCGACGACGTCGAGATCACCGTGGAGCGCACCGGCCTGGTGGTCGGCGGCGGCTACGTCCTGGAGGTCGTCTGCCGCATCAACGGCGAGGTCGTCTCCCGCGGCACCGCCGTGACGACGCCCGAGCCCACCGCCTACGTCTACCCCGGCCAGGGCATCCAGGCCCCCGGCATGGGTCTGGACGAGATGAACTCCTCCAAGGCCGCGCGGGAGATCTGGGAGCGCGCCGACGCCCACACCCGCGCCGAGCTGGGCTTCTCCGTCATCAACCTGGTGCGCGACAACCCCACCGAGATGACCGCCCGCGGTGTCACCTACCGTCACCCCGAGGGCCTGCTCAACCTCACCCAGTTCACCCAGGTGGCCCTGGCCACCGTGGCCATGGCGACCACTGCGCGCCTGGCCGAGGCCGGTGCCCTCGTGGACGGCGCCGCCTTCGCCGGCCACTCCCTGGGCGAGTACACGGCGCTGAGCGCCTACGGGCGCGTCATGCCCGTGGAGACGACCATCTCGATCGTCTTCCAGCGCGGCTCCACCATGCACTCGCTGGTGCCCCGTGACGCCGACGGTGCATCGAACTACCGTATGGGCGCCCTGCGCCCCAACCAGGCGGGGATCAAGGCCGACGAGGTCGAGGACTACGTGCAGTCGATCTCCCAGGAGACCGGCGAGTTCCTCCAGATCGTCAACCACAACCTGGCCGGCGTCCAGTACGCCGTGGCCGGCACGATCAAGGGCCTGGACGCCCTGGCTGCCGACGCCCGTGCCAAGGCCAAGGCCCGAGGGGGCAAGAACCCCTTCATGTTCGTGCCTGGCATTGATGTGCCCTTCCACTCCGAGGTGCTGCGCCCCGGCGTGCCGGAGTTCCGTGGTCGCCTGCTCGAGCTCGTCCCCGACGACCTGGACGTCGCACGCCTCGTGGGCCACTACGTGCCCAACCTCGTGGCCAGGCCCTTCGCCCTGACACAGGACTTCGCCCGCTCGATCCTCGAGGTCGTGCCCTCCGAGCCCGTCGAGGAGATCCTGGCCGACTGGGACTCCTGGGTGAAGCGCCCCACGGAGCTGGCCCGCATTCTGCTCGTCGAGCTCCTGGCCTGGCAGTTCGCCTCCCCGGTGCGCTGGATCGAGACCCAGGAGGTCCTGCTGTCCTCCCCGAGCGAGGGCGGCCTGGGGATCGAGCACATCGTCGAGGTGGGCCTGGCCAATTCGCCCACCCTGGCGAACCTGGCCACCAACACCCTGCGTCTGCCCCAGCACGCCGGGCGCCACGTCACCGTGCACAACGCTCGTCGCGACGAGGCCCGGGTCCTGGCCACCGACACCGACCCGGCCGTCGAGCTCACCGAGCCGGACTTCGATGCTCCGGCCGCCGAGGAGCCGGCCGCTGAGGCCGCTGCTCCCGCGCAGACCGCCGCGGCCGAGCAGGCCTCTGCTCCTTCGGCTGAGGCCGCGCCCGCTCCGGCTGCTCCGGCCGCCGGCGGACCGGTGGACGATCTCCCCTTCGGTGCGACCGACGCTCTGACGGTGCTCCTGGCCCACGCCTCGCGCATCCGTCCTGAGCAGATCGGCGCCACTGACACCACCGAGACACTCACCAACGGAGTCTCCTCACGTCGTAACCAGCTCCTCATGGACCTGGGCACCGAGCTCGAGCTCGCCTCCATCGATGGCGCCGCTGACGCCGACATGACGGCCCTGGCCGCCACGGTCGCCAAGGGCGCCCCCGGTTACAAGGCCTTCGGTCCCGTCCTCACCGAGGCCATCCGAGTGGGGCTGGGTCGCCTTCTGGGCCCCTCCGGCGTGCGCGCCTCCCGTATCGCCGACCGCGTCACCGGCACCTGGGGCCTGGGGCAGGGGTGGGTCTCCCACGTGACCGCCGCGCTGTTCCTGGGCACCCGGGAGGGCGCCTCGATGCGCGGCGAGGACCTGGCCTCCCTGGGGTCCTCGGCCCCGCTGACCAGCGCGAGCGCCGTGGACGCCCTCATCGACTCTGCCGTCCAGGCCGTCGCCGCAGACCATGGCGTGACCGTCGCCAAGCCGAGTGCCGGCGGCGCCGGGGGCGCCGTGGTCGACTCCGCGGCCCTGGATGCCTTCGCCCAGAGCGTCACCGGCGATGAGGGCGTCCTGGCCACCACGGCCCGCACCCTCCTGGACGCCCTGGGCCTGGCCGAGAAGGCCACTGTCCCGGCTGATGCCGACGATGACGCCTCCCGTGCCAGGGCCGCCATGGCTGCCCTGGACGCCGAGCTCGGCGCCGGATGGGTCAAGTCCGTCACCCCGGCCTTCGCCCCCGAGCGCACCGTCCTCATCGACGACCGCTGGGCCACTGCCCGCGAGGACGTCGCCCGCCTCGGCTCCGGCGAGACCGACCTGGACGCCTTCCGCCGGCTCCTGGCCCCCGAGCGCTTCGTGGGCCTGGGGCAGGCGGTGGCCGATCACGCCACCTGGTGGGCCAAGCAGGTCAAGGCATCCGATCTGGCCGACGGCGCCGAGCGCGCCGCCGTCCTGACCGAGATCGCCCAGGCCGCGCCGAAGGCCCCCCAGGCCGGCGACTCCGCGGTGCGCTGGTCCGAGGACGTCGCCGTCGTCACCGGCGTGGCCCCCGGCTCCATCGCGGCGGCCGTCGTCGGAGAGCTTTTGGCCGGTGGCGCCACCGTGGTGGCCACCAGCTCGCGCCTGACCCACGAGCGCCTCGAGTTCGCCACCACCCTGTACCGCGAGCACGCCGCAGCCGGCGCCAAGCTGTGGATGGTTCCCGCGAACCTGTCCTCCTACCGGGATGTCGACGCCCTGGCCGAGTGGATCGGCAACGACCAGGTGGTCACCTCCGGAGGCTCCACCAAGGTCGTCAAGGAGGCCCTGGTTCCCACCCTCCTGTTCCCCTTCGCCGCACCGCGCGTCTCGGGCACACTGGCTGACGCCGGCCCCACGGCCGAGTCCCAGACCCGCCTGCTGCTGTGGTCGGTGGAGCGCACCATTGCCGCCCTGAGCGCCATCGGCACCGACACCCACGTCGACCACCGCCTGCACGTGGTTCTGCCCGGCTCCCCGAACCGGGGCACCTTCGGCGGTGACGGCGCCTACGGCGAGGTCAAGTCCGCCCTGGACGCGATCGTCAACCGCTGGTCGTCGGAGCGGGCCTGGGCCCAGCGCGTCACTCTGGCCCACCCCCGTATCGGCTGGGTCAAGGGCACCGGCCTCATGGGCGGTAACGACCCGCTTGTCGCCGCCGTCGAGGCAGCCGGGGTGCGCACCTGGACCACGGAGGAGATCGCCTCCGAGCTCACCGACCTGTGCACCACCGCGGTGCGCACCCAGGCGGCCCAGGCCCCGGTGAACGCCGACCTCACCGGGGGACTGGGCGACGACATCGACCTGGTGGCGCTGCGTGAGAACGCCGCTGCACAGGCCGCCGCGCCCACCGAGGAGACCGAGGCCCCAGCCGTCATCAAGGCCCTGCCCACCCCGGTGGTCCCGACTCAGCCCACCGCCCCCCAGTGGGGCGAGGTGAGCGCCGACCTCGACGACCTGGTCGTTATCATCTCCACCGGAGAGGTCTCCACCTGGGGATCGGGCCGTACGCGCCGCGAGGCCGAGCTGGGCATGAGCGGCGGGGAGGACGTCGACCTGACCGCCGCCGGCGTCCTCGAGCTCGCCTGGGGCATGGGGCTGCTCACCTGGCAGGACAGCCCCAAGGCCGGCTGGTACGACGCCGACGGGGAGATGGTCGAGGAGTCCGACATCCTGGACCGCTACCGCGACGAGGTCGTGGCCCGCTGCGGTATCCGCGAGTTTGTCGACGACGGCGTCATCGCGCCGATCGCCGACGAGGAGGTCACCGTCTACCTCGACCGCGACATCACCCTGTCGGTTCCCGATGAGGCCACGGCCCGCACCATTGAGTCCTCCGACCCCGAGCACACGCTCGTGGTTCCCGACGCCGAGACCGGAGAGTGGACCGTCACCCGCCTGGCCGGCTCACTGGCCCGGGTGCCGCGCCGCGCCGCACTGTCCCGCACGGTCGGCGGCCAGTTCCCGCGCGACTTCGACCCGGAGCGCTGGGGCATCCCCGCCTCGATGACCCAGGGCATGGATCCGATCGCCTCTTGGAACCTGGTCACCGCCGTCGACGCCTTCCTGTCGGCCGGCTTCACCCCGGCCGAGCTCCTCAAGGCCGTCCACCCCTCCGACGTGGCCTCCACGCAGGGCACCGGGTTCGGCGGCATGGAGTCGATGCGCAAGATGTTCGTCGGCCGGTTCCTGGGGGAGGAGCGTCCCAGCGACATCCTCCAGGAGGCCCTGCCCAATGTCGTGGCCGCCCACGTCATGCAGTCCTACATCGGCGGCTACGGCGCCATGGTCCAGCCGGTGAGCGCCTGCGCCACCGCGGCGGTCTCCATCGAGGAGGGCTGGGACAAGATCGCCCTGGGCAAGGCCGACGTCGTCGTGGCCGGCGCCATCGACGACATCTCGATCGAGTCCGTCGTCGGCTTCGGCAACATGAACGCCACGGCGGAGGCCGCGGCCATGCGCGCCAAGGGCATCTCCGACCGTCACTTCTCCCGTGCCAACGACCGCCGTCGCGGCGGATTCGTGGAGGCCGAGGGAGGCGGCACGGTGATCCTGGCCCGTGGCTCAGTGGCGGCCCGGATGGGCCTGCCGGTGGCCGGCGTGGTCGGTTTCGTCTCCTCCTACGCCGACGGCGCCCACACCTCGATCCCGGCACCTGGACTGGGCGCCCTGGGCGCCGGCCGCGGCGGGCGCAGCTCGCGCCTGGCCAAGGCCCTGGCGGCCCTGGGTGTGGAGGCCGACGACATCGCGCTGGTCTCCAAGCACGACACCTCCACCGGTGCCAACGACCCCAACGAGTCCGAGCTGCACACGCGTCTGGCGCGCGCACTGGGACGCTCCGAGGGCAACTCGCTGGTGGCGGTCTCGCAGAAGACCATCACCGGTCACGCCAAGGGCGGTGCCGCCGTCTTCCAGGTCGCGGGTCTGACCGAGATTCTCGCCTCCGGCGTGGCTCCCGGTAACGCCTCCCTGGACGTCGTCGACGCCCCACTGGCCAAGGACGCCTTCTGGGTGTGGCCACGCAGGCCCATCCGTCTGGCCGGCCGTGGCGGCAAGGACGGGCGTGTCCCCGGTGCCGGCCCGGTGCGAGCCGGTCTGCTGACCTCGCTGGGCTTCGGACACGTCTCCGGTCTCATCGCGATCGTTCACCCCGGTGCCTTCGAGGCCGCACTGCGTCAGGCCGAGGGGCAGAAGGCGGTTGACGCCTGGCTGGCCTCCGCCAACGCCCGCCTGGCCGCCGGTACCCGACGCCGTCGCGCCGGCATGATCGGCCGGGCCCCGCTGTTCGAGCAGGTCCAGGGTCGGCGCCTGGGGGAGGAGTCCAAGCAGCGCGACCCGCATGAGGTCGAGGCCGCCATGCTGCTCGACCCCGAGGCTCGCCTGGGCTCCGACGGCGCCTACCACGCCGGCGAGTGAGCTCATCACGATAGCAGGCAGGGCCGGTTCTACAGACGATGGATACCGTCTGTAGAACCGGCCCTGTTTGGCTCACATGGAATTATCAAAGGAATTGCGTAATTGATTCGTAAGTTTTACTTCATGAGGATTCCATCATGACGGAGCCGCAGTTTCCGGACGTGCCGAAGACATTCCCCGGTTCAACCGTTCTGACGGTGGGCACAGACCTGGTGCACGTTCCTGGTTTCTCCACCCAGCTCGATCAGCCCGGCACAGTCTTTGCACAACGCGTCTTCACTGCGCGCGAGCTCCGCGAGGCTCAGCGTCGCTCGCAGGAGAGGGGATCGATCCCGGCCCAGCACCTGGCTGCTCGGTGGGCGGCCAAGGAGTCTTTCATCAAGGCCTGGAGCCAGGCACACGTTCTTTGCGCAAAAAGTCGCGGGACGAGTACTTCTCCGGTTATCCTGGCCGAGGACGTCGACTGGCGTGAGATCGAGGTTGTCACCGATCGGTGGGGCCGTCCTTCTTTACGTCTGAGCGGCACCGTTGCCCACGCTGTTGAGCGCAGCCTCGGAGAGGAGGTATTGACCCCAGGGTGTTGGCCGGTTTCCTTGAGCCATGACGGTGACTACGCCATGGCCATCGTCCTTCACGTGCGTTGAGTCGTGCCCACACAGAAGGAACGATGAAGAAACCTCGACCATGATGCTATGAGCGGTCACTGCTGCCCGTCATGTCATGCCACGTACGGATTTCCGAGTCATCCGCGGTGCTTGTCTGTCACTCATGGTCACGCCATCAGGAACATCAACGACGAGCCGCGATATACCGCGTACTGCCGACCTGGATCATTCAAGAGACCCCACGAGTCCTTTCTCCAGTGGCAGCAGCGGTATGTCTCCCCTCTGACTGACGTGAGGACATATTGATGACTGCCACTACCTATCAAGCCATCGCGATGATCATCTATTTCGTGGCGATGCTCGCCATCGGGGGCTGGGCCTATCTACGAACAGACAATTTCGACGACTACATGCTCGCCGACCGCGACCTCAATCCCTGGGTGGCGGCCCTGTCGGCGGGAGCCTCGGACATGTCGGGGTGGCTGTTGATGGGGCTGCCGGGAACCCTGTACGCCAGCGGCCTGGTCGAGGGGTGGATCGCCGTCGGGCTGACGATCGGGGCCCTGGCGAACTGGCTGCTGGTGGCTCCTCGACTGCGTGCTTACACCGAGGTCGCCAACAACTCCATCACGGTCCCCAGCTTCCTGGACAACCGTCTCCACGACACGCACCGGTTGCTGCGGTGCTCCAGTGGTCTCATCATTCTGGTCTACTTCACCTTCTACGTCTCCTCCGGGATGGTCGCCGGTGGCCGTTTCTTCGAGTCGTCCTTCGATATGGACTACCGTCTCGGCATGGTCATCGTCGCCGCGATCACCGTGGTCTACACGCTCATCGGCGGGTTCCTGGCCGTGTCCTACACCGACTTCGTCCAGGGAGTCATGATGGTGACTGCCTTAGTCATGGTGCCCGTCGCAGGGGTCATTCGGCTCGGGGGACTGACCAACCTGACCAAGGCCGTCTCCGAGGTCGACCCTCACTACTGGGCCATCTGGGGCCCGACGTCAACGCTGCTCGGCCTTGTCTCGGCACTGGCCTGGGGCCTGGGGTACTTCGGTCAGCCGCACATCATCGTCCGGTTCATGGCCATCCGCAGTCCCAAGGAGGCTGTGGCCGGCGGCACCATCGGGATCGGCTGGATGCTCTTCGCGGTGCTCGGCGCAGCCGGTACCGCCATTGTCGGCGTGGCCACGTACCAGCATGACAAGAAGCAGCTGGCCGACCCGGAGACCGTCTTCATCACGCTGGGCAAGCTGCTCTTCCACCCATTGGTCGCCGGATTCATGCTGGCAGCCATTCTCGCCGCCATCATGTCGACGATCTCCTCCCAGCTGCTCGTCACCTCCTCAGCGCTCATCGAGGACCTGTACGGCTCTTTCGCCCGAACCCGTACGGATAAAATCAGTGGCAACCGCATGGTGCTCTACTCGCGCATGGCGGTTTTCGCCATCGCCCTGGTCGCGGCAGTCATGGCCTGGAACCCCAGTAAAACAATCCTCGACCTCGTGGCCTTCGCCTGGGCCGGTTTCGGGGCCTCCTTCGGACCGACCATTCTGCTGTCGCTGTACTGGAAGCGCTTGAGCGCCATGGGAGCCTTCGCCGGAATGATCACCGGGGCCGTCGTCGTCATGATCTGGGGAAACGTCTCCGGCGGCCCGGGCGGCATCTTCGACCTCTACGAGATCGTGCCCGGATTCCTGGGCAACCTGGCTGTGGCCTGGGCCGTGTCTCGCACGAGTCAGCCCTCCAAGGAGATCTCCGAGGAGTTCGACGCCGCCGTCACCGCCTCACGCGCGTAGCCGGGCAGGGTAGCTGGACAGTGCTGCAGGCATGAGGATCGTCGTTGCACCCGACTCCTTCAAGGAGTCCATGACCGCCGTGCAGGCCGCTCGGGCCATGGCGGTCGGGGTGCGGGATGCCCTGCCCACGTGCCTGGTCGATCAGGTTCCCGTCTCCGACGGCGGAGAGGGCTTCGCCGAGGCCGTCACCGCCGCCTGGGACGCCTCATGGCAGGAGGTGACCACGGTTGACGCCCTGGGCCGGCCACGGACGGCGGGCTTCGGACGCGACAGCGACCGGGCCGTCATCGACCTGGCGTCCAGTGTCGGACTGGAGCACATCGTTCCGGGAGAACGGGACGTCATGCGCTCCTCGACCATTGGGCTGGGACATGTCATCGCGGCCGCAGTAGACGCCGGTGCCCGCTCACTGCTCATCGGACTGGGCGGGTCGGCCTCCAACGACATGGGCCTGGGGATGCTTGTCGCGCTGGGCGCCCGTTGCCTGGACGAACGGGGAGGCGAGGTGGAGCCGGTACCCGCCGAGTTCTCTCGCATCCGGCGGATCGAGGCCGAGCCGGCTCGCCGTCGCCTTGAGGGTGTGGGCATCACAGTGGCCGGTGACGTGACGAATCCACTCACGGGTCCCCACGGCGCGGCAGTCGTCTTCGGCCCGCAGAAGGGACTGGCCGGGCCTGCGATCACATGGGTCGACGGCGAGATGACGCGCCTGGCCGCAGTCCTCGGCCTGAGTCACTGGACCTGCCGCCCGGGCACCGGGGCGGCAGGTGGCACCGCCTTCGCACTGGCTGCTGTTCTCGGGGCGGAGCTTGCCACCGGCATCGATCATCTGGCTCGCGTCGTCGGGCTACGTGAGCGGCTGGAGGAGGCTGACCTGCTGCTGACGGGGGAGGGGGCCGTCGATGGGCAGTCCCTGGACGGCAAGGCGGTCAGCGGAGTGCTCCGCCTGGCCTGCGAGTGCGGGGTGCCATCCATCGTCTTCGCCGGACGGGTCAGGGTCGATGCCGAGGCTCTGCGGCGTCTGAGTGATCTGGGAGCCCAGGGCATCATCCAGATCTCCGATCCTTCAGAGGCATTGGAGACCTCTCTCAGGAAGGGCCCGGATCATCTGCGCCGGGCGGTTGCGGACACCGTGCGTCACTGTTCTGCTGGTGGTGACCGGCTCGACACACTCTGAATGACGTCCTGTGAGCGCACGCACAGCCATTGAGAAGCTCCAAGTATCGTCATGGGACGATTGCGTTGTATCCTTACCGGCAGCAACGTGCTCCGGGGTCGGTGAAAGTCCGAACCGGCGGTAACAGTCCGCGACCCGCTCGTGCCATGGCAGCGTCAAGCAGCCCGGGGACCAGCGGTTGAGCCGGTGGAACTCCGGCACCGACGGTGAGAGTCCGGATGGGAGGATGCGCGTGGCGCCCGGCGGGGAGACCCGCAGTTCGAGACAACGTACCGATCTCACGGACGGCCGTGGGCTCACCGGATCTTGGACTTGACGAGCGCCCAGCACGTGTGTGCGCCGACCGACGGCGTGCAGGCGGACCCCGGTGCAGCCGGGAGCGCTCGTTCCCGGAAGGACCCGGGAGGACACCGTCGTGTACAGCCCCAGCCCCGTCGGCAAGGCCTCGCGCTTCCACGCTTCCCCCGCCGAGCCGCCCAGTGACGTTCCGGAGCCGTCGACGTCCTCGGCCTCGTCGATGACCTCCCCGTCAGAGTCATTCTCAGAGTCGCTGCCCAGACCTTCGGCTCGTCGTCGGCGCCGCATCCGCGCTGCTGAGCGGAGCGGGCCATTGCCCGCTGTCGTCCTGGGAACGGCACTGCTCATCATCTGGCAGCTCGTCGCCGGATCGGGCGCCGTCCCCGAGATCTTCCTACCCAGCCCCTGGGCGGTCGTCACCCGCCTGTGGCTGAACCTCACTCAGGCCGGGCTGGGGTGGAGAGCCTGGATCACGCTGCGTGAGGCCCTCCTCGGCTGTCTCCTGGCCGCCGTATTCGCTCTGCCCCTGGCCTGGGCCCTGTACCGCTGGCGGCTGTTCTCCCGAACCGTCCTGCCCTATGTCGCTGCGAGTCAGGCGGTTCCCGGCATCGCCGTCGCGCCCCTCATGGTTCTGTGGATCGGTTACGGAGCTCTTCCCATCGTGGTCCTGTGCGCCTTCATGGTCTTCTTCCCCATCACCATCACGGTGCTCCTGGGGCTGCGCAGTCTGGACGCCGACGTCATGGACGCCGCCCGGCTCGACGGCGCTCATGGCCTGAGCATGCTCATCCACATGGAGCTTCCGATGGCCCTGCCGGCCATCTACACCGGGTTGCGTACCGGTTTCACCCTGTCAGTGACCGGTGCGGTCGTCGGCGAGCTCATCATGGGCGGCGAGGGCCTGGGGACCGTGCTCTCCACGCAGCAGAGCCGGGGCGACACCACCGGCGTATTCGCCACCATCACGCTCCTGTGCGTGCTGGCCACATCCATCCACTGGGTGCTCCACGAGCTCGAGCGACGCAGCCGCACTGTGGACGCCCTACGAGGCCGACGCGCCACCTGAGCCCTGCGCGGCGCCCGCTTCCCACCCCTCCGACACAAGGAAACTCCTCATCATGGCTATCTCTCACCACATCGTCTCCCAGTCATTCCTCTCGCGTCGCCGGCTGTTGGCAGGGGGCCTGGCGCTCACCGGCGCCGGAGCACTCGCCGCCTGCTCCTCGGGGACCGCCAGCCGCGCGGCGTCGGCCTCGGCGGCCGGAGGCGCACTGACCATCGGCCTGACCTACACGCCGAACATCCAGTTCGCCCCCTTCTACATGGCTAAGAAGGACGGGACATACGCCGCGAACGTGACGCTGCACCACCACGGGGCGCAGGACGGCCTCTTCGACGCCCTCCAGAGCGGCCAGGAGCAGCTCGTCGTCGCCGGCGCCGACGAGGCGGTGGTGGCCACCTCCAACGGCTCCGACCTCGTCATCGTGGGTGGCTGCTACCAGTCCTACCCGGCCTGCCTCATCGTCCCGGAGAGCTCCTCGATCAAGGCCCCCGCGGACCTCAAGGGCAAGACCGTCGGCACTCCAGGCCGCAAGGGGGAGACCTGGTACGCCCTCCAGCTGGCCATGTCCGCGGCCTCCCTGACCGAGTCCGACCTGACGATCCAGGACATCGGCTACACCCAGCAGGCGGCGCTCGTCGGCGGCAAGGTCGACGCCGTCGTCGGCTTCTCCAACAACGACGCGATCCAGATCCGCCAGGCCGGAACCCCCGTGCGTACCATCCAGGTCGCCGACCGGATCCCCCTCGTGGGCGTCTCGCTGGTGACGACCCGATCCCTGCTGGACTCCCGTCACCAGGACCTCGAGAGCGTCGTCAAGGCCTCGATCAAGGGCATGACCGCCTTCGTCAAGGACCCCGACGCGGCGGTCGAGGCCACCAAGGACCACATGGACGACCTCAAGGTGGATCAGACGCAGGCGAAGCGCGCCCGCGAGGTCGCCGTGGCCACCGGCAAGCTGGTCAGCGGCGACGGCAGCCACCCCATTGGTTCGGTGCGGGTCGACGACGTCGCCGCCATGATCGAGTTCCTCACCTCCCACAAGCTCCTGGGCGACAAGAAGACGCCCAAGGCCGCTGAGGTGTGCGTTCCCCTGGGGCAGTAAGTACACGGGTGTCAGGGGCGCGCCGTCGTCTCAGGAGTCAATCAAACGGCTCGTCAGCTGGGGACGGCCACAGGCATCGCGCTGTGCACCGCCCTTTTCACCGCCTTCGGCGCTTACGCCCCTGGTGAGAGATTCACCGCCGGACTCGTCCCAGCGCTGGGCGCCTGCACGGTTTTGCTGGTAGCGGCCACAGCACTTGTCATTGCCATGCCTCGCGGCTATCTACAGCCGGCAGGCCAGCAGTGAGGAGACGAGGATGGCGCGCGCCCCGACCTCGTAGAGCTCGTCCATGACCCGGTTCATGTCCGCCCGTGGGACCATGGCGCGCACCGCCACCCAGTCGGGATTCTGCAGCGGGGAGACGGTGGGGGACTCGATGCCGGGAGTGAGTGCCGCTGCCAGGTGCAGCTTGTTCATGGGGATGTCGTAGTCCACGAGCACGTAGGCACGGGCGCGCAGCACCCCCTCCAGACGCCGCACGAGCGTGGCCAGACCGGGCTCTCCGCGGAACTGCTCGGTGGTGATGAGTACGGCCTCGCTGACGAGTATCGGGTCCCCGAAGGTCTCCAGTCCGGCCGCCCGCAGCGTTGTGCCGGTCTCGACGACGTCTGCGATGAGGTCGGCCACGCCCAGCTGGACGGAGGACTCCACGGCACCGTCGAGGTGAACGGTCTGGGCCTCCACGCCCCGGGAGGCCAGGTAGCTGCGCACCAGGACGTCGTAGGAGGTGGCCACACGGCGCCCGGCGACGTCGGCCAGGGAGCTCATCGTGCCCTTGGGGGCGGCGAAGCGGAAGGTGGAGCGGGCGAAGCCCAGGGGCAGGTGCTCGACGGCGTCGACCCCGGAGTCCAGGAGCAGGTCGCGGCCGGTGATGCCGGCGTGCACGGTGCCCTGACCGACGTAGACGGCGATGTCGCGCGGACGCAGGAAGAACAGCTCGACGTCGTTGGCCTCGTCGACGAGCACGAGCTCACGGCCCGTGCGGCGGGTGCGGTAGCCCGCCTCGGAGAGCATGGTGATGGCGGGATCGGACAGGGATCCCTTGTTCGGGACGGCGATACGCAGCACGGCGGTTCCTGATCTGTGGTGGGGGAGTCGGGTAGGAGGCATGGGGCCTCGGGACCTACAGGTAGCGGTAGACGTCCTGGAGGCTGTAGCCCTTTGCGACCATCATGACCTGGGCGTGGTAGAGCAGCTGGCTGATCTCCTCACATGCGGCCTCGTCGGACTCGTGCTCGCAGGCCATCCAGGCCTCGGCGGCCTCCTCGACAAGCTTCTTGCCGATGAAGTGGACCCCGCGGTCCAGCTCCTCCACCGTCCCGGAGCCCTCAGGGCGGGTGGCCGCCTTGTGCTGCAGCTCGCTGAAAAGGTCCTCAAAGGTCTTCATGGGCCTAGGCTATCGGAAAGCCGGTGGGCCACTGACCGACCGTTGGCCTATGACCTGGGTGAGACCCGAGCAGCCCCTCGGTGCTCACCACCGTCGCCACGGGTGGAATCATCCGTCCGAGAACGGTGCGCCGACCCGAGGCGACGGTAGGACTTGACCGGCTGCCCCGGATCGGCTCACTCCCGGGTGGCGGCGCGCCTGGCTCCCAGGACCGCTGCCCCCATCGCCACCGAGCCGATGAGCAGGCTCAGGAGGCCGATCTCCAGCCAGCGTTCGGGGAACTGGTGGGCGACAGCCATCCAGCCCCAGGGTGCCAGGCGCCACAGCCAGGTGGCCGCCATAACGTCGTTGCCGCCGATGAGCAGCCCCATGATGACCAGGATGACGTTGAGGACGATCGCCACGACGATCCGGGTGCTCAGAGCCACCGCCAGGCTGACGGCCGCGATCATGAAGGCCACGGCCGGCATCACGAGGAGCCCGTAGACCGGGCCGGTCACCGCCGGCAGGTTCGGGTCCGTGCGGGTCAGAGTGTCGCCGACGACGGTCACGATCCAGGAGACGACCAGGACCGGGATGAGGAAGAGGGCGCTGAGGACCGCGGCTGAGGTCAGGATCCCACAGGATCCCTGGCGAGTGATGAGGGTGCGCCAGGCGGGCTGGAGGCGTCCCCACACGGTGATGCCGACGAGGGCCGCGGCAACCGGCACTCCCATGAGCTCGAGGAAGCTCTGCCCGTACCCGGGTGGATACACGGTGTGGAGGACACCCAGAAAGGCGAGCAGCAAGGTCGCCAGGACCACCCACACGATCCAGGGCAGGACGCCGGCCATCGCCAGGACGGCGCTTCGCGGCCCGGGAATACGGGCCATGCGGGTGGCAGGCGCAGCACGGAGCTGCGGGGTACTCCGGGGCAGCGACGTCGGAGCCTCCACCGGGGCCTGCTCCGAGACATTCTCCGGCTGAGCGTCGGTGGCCTGTCCGCCGGGAAGCAGGCGTCTGAGCCCGACGACGAACCACGCCGAGGACTCAATACCCCCAGATGTGCCGCCAAGAACGGCCAGGCCGGTACCGGCCAGGGTCAGGGCGGCCGTCAGCAGGAACCCGGGCAGGAGCGGGTAGCCCCACACCGGCGAGTCCGCCTCGAGCAGCACGCTGCTGCCGTGAACCCCCAGCAGGGGCAATGGGACCCTGGCCGTCCAGGCCCACGGGAGCATCCACCAGTCGCTCCGCTCGGCCTGGACCACGCCCATCACGGACCAGACGAAGCCCAGGACAGGCGCGATCCCGACGGCGATGACTCGCAGCACGCGGAAGGCTGCCATGCCCCAGGCGCAGGCCCCGGTGACGACGATCCACATGTAGGTGGCGAACAGCAGGTACCGGTCCCAAGGACCCCAGCCGCTGCCGACGATGAGGGCGTGAACCACCACCGGGGCGACCAGCGCCACCTGGCAGGCCAGCGCGGACAGGCTCAGGACCACGATGCGGGCACCCGCCACCCGGCGCGGCGCGACGGCGCGCCACGCCGTCCCACCCTGACGCCACCGCTGCTCACGCCACTGAGCCATCGCCCCGGTCAGCAGCCCCAGAGGCACAGCGAAGCCCCCGGCATACATATGCATCCACGCCAGAGCATTGCCGTTCCACTGGAGCTCCGCGACCACACCTGAGGAGATCGAGGCGTTCGCCAGGATGATGGTGTGAACGGTGAAGATGAGAGTCGCCCCGATCACGCCCCAGGTGAAGGTGCGCCGACTGCGGGTGACCTCGGCGCGCACCAGGTCCCACAGGCTCACGTACGCGGCGGTGCCGGAGGCGCTCATGCCTGCGCCTCCACCTCAGTGCGGCGCCCACCAGCAGTGACGGCGGCCAGGAAGGCCGCCTCCATGGCCCGTTCGTCGTCGGCGTCGGCGAAGTCGGCCAGCGGACCCTCGTAGACGAGGCGCCCGGTTGCCAGAACCCCGATGTCGTCACTCATGCGGGCGATCTCCCCGAGCTGGTGGCTGGAGACAACGACAGTGCGTCCCTCGTCAGCCAGGTTCCGCACGAGATCGCGCAGCTCGATGATGCCCTGAGGATCCAGTCCGTTCTGGGGCTCATCGAGGATGAGGACCTCCGGATCGGCCAGAAGCGCCATGGCCAGGGACAGGCGTACCTTCATACCCGTGGAGAAGGAGCCGGCGCGCTTCCTACCGATCCCGGCCAGCCCCACACGCTCCAGGAGCGGGGTGATCGTCGCCGGGGAGGTGCCGGTCAGGCGGCAGTGGACGAGCAGATTGCGTCGCGCGGACAGCTGGGGGAAAAGGGCGGGGCCGTTAATGGATGCCCCCACCCGGGCCAGGCTGTGACGGGAGAACGGAGCGCCCTGGATCTCCACACGGCCGGCGTCGGGCTCGAGCAGTCCCAGAGCGATGTTGAAGGCGGTCGACTTACCGGCGCCGTTGAGGCCGAGCAACCCGTAGACACGGCCGGGATAGGCCGACAGGTCGAGGCCGTTGAGCACCTGCTGGCGACCGAAGGACTTCGAGACCCCGGCGAGCCTCAACCCGGCGGCGAGGTCGGTGGCGCGGGCGGGGGAGAAGAGAGGTGATGCCGTAGTGGTGGCTGTGTGGGGAGATGTCATGGCCCTATGCTCGTGCGCACTGGTACCTCGGCGGATCCCCACCAGGGATACAGCCCGTGCCCGCCACCGCGGCCCCGTCTCCTCCCTGGGGAGGAGGACTACCGCGGCTGGACGAGCCCGGTGGTCAGCGCATAGATGACGAGCTCGACCCGGTTGCGGCAGCCGGTCTTGCCCAGGATCGTCTTGACATGAGACTTGACCGTCGACTCGGCAACATGGAGCCGCTCACCGATCCGGGCGTTGCTCAGCCCCTGGCACACCAGGGCGAGCACGGCGTCCTCCCGACCGGTGAGAGCCTCGTAAGGTCCCGACGGCGCCCCCACAACGGGCACGGCCCCATCAGTCGGTGCCGACGGGGAGGCCGACGACGGCGGGGCACCAGGTCCGGTACCTGCGTCAAGGTGCGCCAGAACGGTTCCGGTGACGGCCGGATCCAGCCAGGACCCTCTGCCGGCGACGACACGGATCGCCTCCAGCAGGGTCGCCGGCTCGGCGTCCTTGAGGAGGAAGCCGTGGGCGCCTGC
Organism: Actinomyces oris; assembly: GCF_001937665.1. Lineage (GTDB taxonomy): Bacteria > Actinomycetota > Actinomycetes > Actinomycetales > Actinomycetaceae > Actinomyces > Actinomyces stomatis. The sequence goes on from NZ_MSKL01000008.1 coordinate 17,768, forward strand.
ACCCAGCGAGGCCAGGACGAGGTCGTCATCATCGAAGGTGGTCAGGACCAGGACCCGCAACGAGGCAGTGGCCGGTGCGGCACGCAGCTCGCGAATGGCACTGACCCCGTCCAGGACCGGCATCCGCAGATCCATGAGCACAAGGTCGGCCCCTCCGTGGGGACCGGTGGCTCGAGCGGTCAAACCCTCGACGGCCTGACGCCCGTTGACGGCCTCCAGAACCACCTCCATGTCGGGCTGTGCGGCCACGAGAGCGCTGAAGGCACTGACCAGCAGCGGCTGATCGTCGACAACAGCCACCCTGATCGCACCGGTCGTACTGAGTGTCATCTGGACTCTCCTGATCCTGTCTCGCCGGCCGTCGTGGCGCTCGCGGGCAGCTCGAGCGGTGCCACGGGGAAGTCGACGTCGATGGTGAAGACTCTGCGGTCCTCGCCGTTGTGGACGCCGTGGGTCATGGTTCCGCCTACGAGCCTGAGCCGCTCCTCGAGGCCGACGAGCCCGCTGCCGCCGAAGGGGGAGTGCTCTGCGACGTTGGGCACCGGGTTTGCGACGTGAAGGTGGCAGGACTCCTGTGACAGTGTCAGGCTCAGCTCGATCTGGCCGGTTCCGTGCCTGACGGCGTTGGTGAGAGTCTCTCCCACGAGCCGCACGAGGGTAAGACGCTGTATCGCCGACCACGCCGAGTTGCAGCGGTCCAGGACCTCCGGTTCCGGAAGCGCGGCGCTGATCCGGCTGCCTGAGCTGCGGGTGGTCGCGATAAGGGCCGGGATGGTCCGTAGGTCCGCCAAGGGAGTGATCTCGCCGGCGTCGGAGCGCAGGACGGAGACGAGCTGGCGCACGGAGGCCAGGGAGGCATCAGCCGTGTCGCGCACCGTGGTCAGGGTGCTGCGCAGCCGTTCCTCACCGCCCAGGGCGAGTCCGGTGGCGGCCTGCACCTTGATCGTGGTGAGGCTGTGCCCCACGAGGTCGTGGAGCTCTCGGGCCAGGCTGAGGCGCTCGGCCGCAACCGCCTGGGCCGCTGCGATGCCGACGTCGAGGGCCTGGTTCTCGGCGATCCGGCGCCGGGAGGAGGCCAGCAGGTAGGTGAGTACCACGGCACCGACGAAGACCAGGCTGGTGAGCGTGCGGGCGACCAGGATGGCTTCGTTCCAGCCGCCGCTTGTCGTCTGGTCGCCACCTGATTCATAGGGCCGGATGTAAGAGGCCAAGGTGACGGGGTTGACCAGGGCGCCGGCCAGAGCCAGCAGGAGTGCCGCCGTGCCCCAGCGCCGGTCGGGCTCCCAGCGGGTGATGGTGTAGAGACTGGTGATGGCCGTGGCGATGATCGGGTTGAGGCCGAGGTTGACGGGGGAGAGGGCCACGAGGACCGCATAGGCCGCGAGCAGGGCGTAGGTCGCGATGAAGGAGGCACGCAGGAAGCGAAGCCTGCCGAACTGCGTCAGCGCCAGCGCCAGGCACAGGGCGAAGTCCGCAACATAGACGGCGTAGCCGCCGTAGCGCAGGATGAAGGTGACCGACTCCAGAGCGAAGGCGAGGAAGACGGTCCCCAGGGCGAGATCCACGACCGGGATCGAGTAGTGTGCCCAGCGACCTCCTCGTCCCGGCACCGTGCGGTGACGGGCCTGCCAGTCGTAGGCCGCTGACAGACTCGCTGTCGTCGGCAGCACCGCGCTGCGGGCCGTCGCGCCCGGTTGGCCGTCTCGATCAGCCATGTGCCGTTCCTTCGTCAAGGATCTGGCGCGCGTGGCGACCGGCCGCCGCTGCGGCGATGAAGGCGGCTGCATCCTCATCCAAACCTCGTCGCATGGTGGACAGCCTGACCCCGGTCTGCGCCTCCGCCTCCCGCAGCAGCTCCAGGAGCCCGTCAGCGGGGACCTCAACGAGTCGGTGCTGCCCGGCGCCCGGCCGGGGCGCGCACAAGGCCTCGGCCTCCTGACGCACCTGTGCCCCCAGTGGCCCCTCCAGGTCGGGGACGACGATGTCGGCCCCCGCCAGTGCGACTCGTCCGTAAGCCGTCATCGAGTGGTGGGACACGCCCCGGTGGCGGGCGCGGGCATCGGCCTGGGAAACACGCAGGCAGGCCACCGGGCGCCCACCCAGCGTGGCGATGGCGTTGACCGCGTCCCCGCAGGCCACGCCGGAGAAGCCCCAGGGCGTCTCCGTGCCCAGATTCCCGGGCCCCTGGATGACGACGGCGGCGTCGGCGCGCAGGACGTGCCGGGCTGCCAGGAGCGCGTTGTGGATGCTGACCGCCTCAATGTCACCGCCCCAGGCCTGCCCGGCCGTGATGGTCCCGGTCAGCCACCCGGCCTGGCTCAGGGCGGCAACGACACGTGAGTAGGCCAGGGGCAGGGCCCCGCCGTCGGTCATGATGTAGGCGACTCGTGGCTGCTCCTGGCTGTCGGGGGAGCGCAGCCCGGCGAGCACCGCCGGCAGGCTCGAGTGCAGGTCGGCCACCACCACCGGCATCCGCTCCAGATGGAGGCTGCCGATCGGCTGGGACAGCAGGCCGTGGTGGGCCGTGCCCTGCTCGTCAACGCCGGTGACCATCACCTGGTCCGGCATGTAGCGGGCCTTGACGAGGTGCCCCTCGCGCGGAGGATCGGGGGGCAGGACGTCGAGGCGAGAGCTGACCATGGCGTGCCCGCCCGTGCCCAGGGCGCGGTCGAGGGCTGAGACCTCCAGCCTCACCCGCTCGGCGGCGCCGGGCAGCCCGGTGAGGGCCTCGTAGGCGACCGCGCGGATCCGCTGGCCGGGCAGCAGGCCGTCCGCACCATTCGGGGCTCCGACGATCTCCACGTCCAGCTCGGCGCAGGATCGCCCCGCGGGTCCCCATGCCGTCCTGGTCCCGGTCACTACGCCATCGCGCCACATCATGGCGGCAGACTATCCGGGCGCGCGCGTCACCAGCCGCAGGCCACCGGATTCTCCTAGGCTGGGGCACCGTGAGCCAGCCGACCCGTAGCACCGAGGAGCGCCTGGTGAGCCTTCTGCTCACCTTGCGCAACACCACCACCGGTCTCAGTGCCGAGGAGCTCGTGGCCAGTGTGCCGGGATACGGCTTAGCGGACCCCTCCACCAATCCGCTCTCGGCTCGCCGCAAGTTCGAGCGGGACAAGGACACGCTGCGCGAGCTCGGTATCGAGGTGACCACCACAGGACGCTCCGAGGAGCCCCGGTACCGGATCGTCGAGGAGGACTACACCCTGCCCGCGCTGCATCTGAGCGCCGAGCAGGCCGCCTGTCTGAGCCTGGCGGCCTCCGCCTGGCGCGACGGTGGTCTTCCCGCCACGGCCAGGAGGGCCCTGACCAAGCTGCGCGCCGTGAGCGAGGGGCCGACCGGGGGCAGCTCCACCGGCCTACCGGTTCTCACTGCGGACCTGTCCGGTGAGGAGATTCCCGAGGAGCTCATCACCGCGGTCGACGAGCGCCGCCTGGTCACCTTCGACTACGTCTCCGCCCGCTCGGGCAGCACCCGGGCCCGGACCGTCGAGCCGCATCACCTGCGCCTGGCTGAGGGCGCCTGGTACCTCGACGCCGTCGAACCCGCCGGTCCCCACAGTCTGAACGACAGCAAGACACCAGAGGAACCGGCAGGAACCGCCGGCAGGCTGCTTACCTTCCGCCTGGCCCGTATCACCGGGACAGTCACCGTCCATGAGCGCCCCGGAGCCTTCACCCGGCTTCCCACCAAGGCACCCAGCCGCCGGCGCGCGCTGCTCGCCGCCCTGCCAGGGCGGGCCCTGGGACTGCGTCTGGCAGGGGCCCACCTCGACCCGGCTCAGGACCCACCGGCAGACCTGCCCACGCACCTGGAGGGCCGCGATCTCATCGCCGTGGAGTATGAGGATTCCTTCTCCTTCGCCGGGACCGTGGCCGCTCTTGGCGACGCAGTCGTCGTCCTCGCCCCCGACTCCTTGCGCCGGGCGGTCCTGTCCCACCTGCGAGGCGCGGCCGGACTGACGGCACCGGAGGGGGAGTGACGATGGCGCGCGCATCCGCCTCCGACCAGCTCACGCGACTGCTCGCCCTGCCCGCCTGGGTCGCGGACCACCCCGGCGTGACCGTCACCGAGGCCGCCGAGCACTTCGGCGTGCCCCCGGCCGTCATTGAGCGCGACGTCAACACGCTGTGGGTCTCCGGATTGCCCGGCGGCATGCACGGGGACCTCGTGGACTTCGACGCCTCGGACTTCGAGGCCGGGCGCCTGCGCCTGTCCGAACCACTGGGACTGGACCGCCCGGTTCGCCTCACCCGGCAGGAAGCGATCTCTCTGCTCATGGCGCTCAGGGTGCTCGCCGACCTCCTGGCCGACGACGAAGCCTCCGCACCCGTGATCGCCTCCACCCAGCAGGCGGTGACCGCCCTGCTCACCTCAGGCGCCTCCGACGACGACTCCGACGCACACGTCGATCCGGGATCCGTCACCTCCACCGGCCCGGGCCTGGAGCACGCCGGCCGCACGAGGAATATGCCCCGAGTTCTTGCCGCTGTGCGCTCCGCTCTGCGGGACAGGCGCCGTCTCCACCTGGTCTATGTCTCCGCCACTGACACCCCCTCGGAGCGAGACGTCGATCCCATCACACTGGAAAGTGATGGATCACATATGAGGCTGGTGGGCTGGTGCCTCAGCGCGAAGGCCGAGCGCAGCTTCCGCCTGGACCGGATCACATCGATCACAGTGCTCGACACCCCTTCCGTGCGGCATCGCGCCTCACGTAGAACGAAGCAGACTGCGGCCGATCACTCCGCGGGGGACAGACCTCGCGCCACGCTGGTCCTGCATCCGACGGGCCGCTGGCTGGCGGAGCAGATCCCGTGCGTCTTCCAGGAGGAGACCGCAGACGGCAGCCTCAGGGTTGTCGTTGAGGGACGCGACCGCGCCTGGCTCATCGGCCTGGTTCTCTCAGCGGGTCGTCATCTTGTGACGGTGGAGCCCCCGGATCTCGCCCAGGAGGCCGCCGCAGCAGCCAAACAGGCTCTGGCCTCATATAACTGCTGAGCCCTGCCCCGTCCGCCTTGGGGAGAACCGCCAGGGCCGCCGTTCTGAGGCGCCGGCCCGGGAGGCTACACTCAGCCCGTATCGATAGCCCCTACCACAAGGAGCAGCGCCGTGAACCTCTTTAAGCCGTCGCACATCATCTTCCTGCTCATCGTCGTCATTCTGCTGTTCGGCTACAGGAAGCTGCCTGACATCGCCCGCAGCGTGGGCCAGTCCATGAAGGTCTTCAAGAAGGAGGTCAAGGAGCTGCGCGACGACGACTCCAAGGACTCCCAGGCTCAGATCCAGCAGCCGCAGGAGGGCACCTACTACACCGAGCCCACCCAGGACGGTCAGACCGCTCAGAGCGCCGAGGGTTCATCCCAGAAATGATGTCATCCGGCGAGAGCCGGTGACCCGCAGACGAAGGAGGCCGCGGTGCCCAAGCTCCCTCAGATCAAGCGATCGAGGCGCAGGGACAACCCTGAGGCGCGCATGTCCATCGGGGACCACCTGCGCGAGCTGCGCCAGCGTCTCTTCGTCTCCGCAGTAGGCGTCATGGTGATGACGGTCGTGGGCTATATGCTCTACGAACGCGCCTTCGCCCTCATCACCCGCCCCATTGAGCAGGCCAATGCCAAGGGCGCGAATCTCACCCTGAACTTCGACACGATCCTGGCCTCCTTCGACATGAAGCTCGAGGTGTCGATCTGGCTGGGCGTCCTGCTGTCCTCACCTTTGTGGATGTACGAGTTCTGGGCCTTCGTGGGACCGGGAATGACCCGTAAAGAGAAGGCCTACACCTGGGCCTATGGCGCAGCCGGTCTGTTTCTGTTCCTGGCCGGTGCGGCTCTGGGGATCTGGGTGATGCCTCATGCGGTTTCCATCCTCACCAGCTTCATCCCTGACGGCCCCACTGCCGGAGTGATCGGGGCAAACCTCTATCTCTCCTTCGTCATGAGGCTGGTCCTCGTCTTCGGCATCGCCTTCCTCCTGCCCGAGCTGCTCGTCGCCCTCAATATGCTTGGGCTCATGCAGGGAAAGACCATGCTCAAAGGGTGGCGCTGGGCCATTGTGGGCATCGTCACCTTCATGGCGATTGCCAACCCGCTGCCGGATCCCTGGTCCATGGTCTTCATGTCCGTACCCATCGCCGGCCTGTACTTCCTGGCCTGCTTCATCTCCATCACGCATGACAAACGGGTGGAGAGGAAACGCGCTGAGCTCGACGCCGAGCTCGAGGCCGCCCTGGCCGAGTAGCCGGGACTATCAACCGGTTCCTGCCTGACTTATCACACCTGTTCCTTTTGATGCGTATCGCTCTGCTGTCCAACCCCTCCTCGGGCCGAGGACGTCATGCGGCCGACGACGACGTCGCCCGCCGGCTCCTGACCGAAGCAGGCCATGAGGTCCTCCACGTCCGTGGCAGCTCCTACGAGCAGGCGCGTCGCGCGGGGCGGGCCCTCCTGGGCGACGGGCCGCACCGGAACGTCGAGGCACTGGTCGTCGTCGGCGGTGACGGCATGGTCCACCTGGGGGTGGACATCGTGGCCACGACGGGCGTGCCTCTGGGCATCGTGGCCACCGGCACCGGTAACGACATCGCCCGGCACTTCGGTCTGCCCAGCCGGGATGCGGCGGCCTCAGCCCGCCTCATCAACCGGGCGCTGTCCGGCGAGGGGGCAATCACGGCGGTGGACGCGATCTACGCCTCCCGCCCCGATGGCTCCTTGCTGGCCCCGCAGCGTCGCTGGTCACTGGCCGTGGTCAGCGCCGGGGTGGACGCCGCCGTCAACGCCCGCGCCAACACCCTTTCCTGGCCGGCCCGCGAGGGACGCTACGTGCGCGCCTTCACGGCCGAACTCGCAACGCTGGCGCCCTACGGATACCGGGTCACCACCGACGAGAGCACCTGGGAGGGGCCGGCGCTCCTGCTGGCGGTGGCCAACACCCGTTACGTCGGCGGTGGCATGGACCTGGCACCCCAGGCGGACCCCGCCGATGGCCTGCTGGAGGTGCTGCGCCTGGACCCCGTGGGCCGCGCCCACCTACTCACCCTCTTCCGCCGGCTCTTCCGCGGCACGCACCTGACTGACCCGGCCGTCCACGTGGAGCGCAGCCGCAGCGTCACCATTGAGGCGCTCGCTGAGAGAACCGGCCGCGACTGGGGGATGCGTCCGCCTCCTCATCCCTTCGCAGACGGAGAACCATTGGCCGAGCTGCCCCTGCGCCTCAAGGCGGTCCCCGACGCCGTCCGGCTGCTCCTACCGGCTCAGGGTTGATCCAGCCCGTAGGGTTGTTGCCATGAGCTCACCAGCAGAGCGCTATGCCGCATCTCGACGTCGACAGGCCGCCTCCAGCAGTGAGCTCGCCCGGTTCGCCCAGGGCTACGACTTCCCCCTCGACGCCTTCCAGGAGGAGGCCTGCGGCGCCGTCGAGAGGGGAGAGGGCGTCCTGGTTGCCGCCCCGACGGGCGCGGGCAAGACCGTGGTGGGGGAGTTCGCGGTCCACCTGGGCCTGGTCCGGGGGCTCAAGACCTTCTACACCGCCCCCATCAAGGCACTGAGCAACCAGAAGTACCTGGACCTCGTGGCCCGGCACGGTCAGGAGCGGGTGGGGCTGCTGACCGGTGACACCTCCGTCAACCCCCATGCGGACGTGGTGGTCATGACCACCGAGGTGCTGCGCAACATGCTCTACTCGGGCTCGCATGACCTGGATCGGCTGGGATTCGTGGTCATGGACGAGGTCCACTACCTGGCCGACCGCTTCCGCGGGCCGGTGTGGGAGGAGGTCATCATCCACCTGCCCGCCGAGGTCCAGGTGATCTCCCTGTCCGCCACGGTCTCCAACGCCGAGGAGTTCGGCGACTGGCTCGGCCAGGTGCGCGGCAGGACTGCCGTGGTCGTCTCAGAGGAGCGTCCCGTCCCGCTGACTCAACACATGATGGTCGGTCGCCGGCTGCTGCCGTTGTACTCCCACCCCGCGGATCCGGCTGAGCCCAAGACAGCCACCGACACGGCTGCTGCCACGGTGGATTCGGAGCGGGCAGAACAGCCAGAGCAGTCCGAGCAGAAGGAGCGGACGGGGCAGCCTCCGCTCAACCCCGAGCTGCTCAAGGCCGTCAAGCAGGCCCGGCGTGCCGCCGCCTCCGGAGGCGGCTCCAAGAACGGCCACCACGGACGCGGTGGCGGTTCCGCCCGGGGGCCGCAGCCCTGGAAGCGCTCCGCACGAGGCGGACGGGCACCTCGCCGCGGCGAGGGGGGAGCCCGCACGGCCAGGTTGAAGCCGCCCTCACGACTGCAGGTCGTGACGGCCTTGGAGGGGGCGCGCCTTCTGCCCGCGATCGTCTTCGTCTTCTCCCGAGCAGGTTGCGAGCAGGCCGTCCACCAGGTGGTGAGCGCCGGGGTGGACCTGACCACCGAGGCCGAGGCGGCCCGGATCCGTGACGTCATCGAGCGGCGCACCGCCGACATCCCCGCCGGCGACCTGGGGGTCCTCGGCTTCCACTTCTGGGCCCACGCCCTGGAGCGTGGTGTTGCGGCCCATCATGCGGGACTGCTGCCGGTGTTCAAGGAGACGGTGGAGGAGCTCTTCAGCGCGGGTCTGGTCAAGGTCGTCTACGCCACCGAGACCCTGGCACTGGGGATCAACATGCCCGCCCGCACCGTAGTCCTGGAGTCACTGCGCAAGTGGAACGGCTCGGCCCATGTCACCCTCAGCCCGGGGGAGTACACCCAGCTGACGGGACGGGCCGGGCGCCGCGGCATCGACATCGAGGGTCACGCCGTCGTGCTGGCGGCTGACGACGTCGAGCCGGCCACGGTCTCCTCACTGGCCTCCCGACGCACCTACCCGCTGGTCTCCGCTTTCCGACCGACCTACAACATGGCCGTCAACCTGCTCGAGCGCATGCCCCGGACGCGGGTGCGTGAGGTGCTCGAGCAGTCCTTCGCCCAGTTCCAGGCCGACCGCGGCGTCGTCGAGCTGGCCGCTCAGGCCCGCCGCAAGCGCCACAGCCTGGAGGGCCTGGAGAAGGACATGACCTGTCGCCTGGGTGACTTCCGCGAGTACGCCTCCCTGCGCCAGGCCATCGCCGACGCCGAGGCGGACCTGTCGCGGGACAAGGCCGCGGCGCGCCGCAGCGAGACGGGACGGACCATGAGCTCACTGGGACGCGGTGACGTCGTCGTCTTCCGCAAGGGACGACGCCGTCGCCACGGCATCGTCCTGGAGGTCGGTGCCGACCGGACCGGGACCCCCACCATCACGGTGCTGGGGGAGGACTCGCGAGTGGCCAGCCTGACCCCGGACACAGCGCCGGACGGAGTCATGCGTGTGGGCGCGCTGCGGGTGGCGGACTCGGTGGACCCGCACCGGCCCCGGGATCGGGACCGGCTCGTTCAGCGTCTGGTCGACGCGCTGCGCTCAGGGGACCTGGAAGGGGGCACGAAGCGCACACGCACCCGCTCCAGCCGCGCACAGGCCCGCCGAGACAACGCGATCGAGAACCTCGAGCGCCTGCGCCACGAGATGCGCTCCCACCCCTGCCACGGGTGCCCCGACCGGGAGGAGCACGCGCGGGTGGGCCGCAAGTGGTCGCGGGCCAAGGCCGACGCCGAACGCCTCCAGCGACGCATCGAGACCCGCACCGGCACCATCGCCCGCCTCTTCGACGCCGTCTGCCAGGTGCTGCTCGAGCTGGGCTATCTGCGCCCGGTGGACCGGGGGCACCCGGAGCGCGAGCTGCGAGTCACGGGTGCCGGCAAGGTGCTGGCCCGGATCTATGCTGAGCGGGACCTGCTCATCGCCGAGTGCCTGCGCACGGGAGTCTTCGAGGACCTCAGCGCCTCAGAGCTGGCCGGGGCGCTGAGCGCCTGCGTCTACGAGCCACGACTGAGCGCCCAGTCGATCGGGCTGCCAGTGGCGCCCGGGTCGAGGCTCGGCCAGTGCCTGCGCGCACAGCTGGGGGTCTCCCACCGGATCCACGACCTGGAGTCCCTTGCCCGCATCGAGGCATCCTCGGGAGCAGAGCCGGCGTTGGCCGGGTCCGTCCAGGCCTGGTGCGATGGCGCGCAGCTGGCGGACATCCTGGATGCCACTGAGCTGACGGCCGGAGACTTCGTGCGCTGGTGCAAGCAGCTGCTCGACGTCATCGGCCAGATCGCGAGCCTCTCACCACCACCGGACGCAAGCCCCGAGCAGGCCAGAGCGGTCACCAGCCTGTCGATGCGCGCTGCCGAGGCGTCCCTGGATCTCAATAGGGGAGTGGTGAGCTGGTCCGCCGTGTGACGCTGCGGCTAGTACTCTCGTTCCAGCCGATACTCCGGACGACAGGACTCATACCCCAATGTCAGGCTTCTTCGCCCTCCTCGACGACATCGCCACGCTCGCCAAGCTGACGCTGTCCACCGTTGACGACACGGCCTCCATGGCCGTCAAGACCTCCGCGAAGGTGTCGGCGGCTGCCGTCGACGACGTCGCCACCACGCCCCAGTACGTCACCGGTATCACCCCGGATTGTGAGCTGCCGATCATCAAGAGGATCACGCTGGGCTCGCTGCGCAACAAGCTCCTCATCATCCTGCCGATCGGCCTGCTGCTGACAGCCGTGGCACCGTGGCTCCTGCCGGTGGCACTCATCATCGGCGGCGCCTACCTGTGCTTCGAGGGTGGGGAGAAGATCCTGGAGCGCTTCGGCGGCGTTGCCCACGCCATGGAGAAAACCGGCCCGGTCGACGAGGCCCAGATCATCCGTCAGGCCATCACGACGGACTTCGTCCTGTCCACCGAGATCATGCTGCTGGCCCTGGCCGAGGTCGAGGGGGAGTCCTCCATGCGGCGCATCATCGTCCTGGTCCTCATCGCCCTGCTCATCACCTTCGCCGTCTACGGCCTGGTGGCGGCCCTCATCAAGCTCGACGACGCCGGGGCGCACCTGGCCGGGCAGGGCCGTACCGGCATCATCCGGTCCTTCGGGCGTGCGATCGTGACCTTGGCGCCGGCGCTCTTCCGCGGCATCGGGATCGTCGGGACCGTGGCGATGCTGTGGGTCGGCGGACACATCCTGGCGACCAACCTCGCCAAGGTTGGCTTCCACCCCCTGCACCACGCCATTGAGTGGGCCGAGGAGCTCACCCACAACCCGGTCCTGTCCTGGATCACCGGAACAGCCATGTCCTGCCTCATCGGCGCAGTCATCGGCACCCTGCTGGCCCTGGCCTGGCAGCCCGTGCACCACGCTGTGGCCCGCCGTCACAAAGGTTAACCATCAAACTTACCCGTATGCTTCACCGCGTGACAGAGCCTTCCCGGTTGCCCTCCTGGCTGCGTACCCGGCTGCTTTCTCAGTCTCCCCGCCGGCTTCGCCGATCAGCGCCCGCAGCGGTGGCGCTGCTGGCGGGCCTGGCCACCTACGCCGCCTTCCCCCCGGTGAACCTGTGGTGGTCGGCCCTCATCGGGGTCGGAGCATTCATGCTCCTCATCCGCGGCCGCGGCTTCTGGGCGGGCACCGGTCTGGGACTGCTCTACGGCTTCGGCCTGTTCACGCCTCTGCTGCACTTCACGATGGTGGGTATGGGCAACCCGATCGGCTGGATCGCGCTGACGCTCTTCGAGTCGCTCTACCTGGCTGGACTCGGCGGGGCCTGGTCCCTGGTGAGTCGCCTGCCGCTGCTCCAGGGAGCTGCCCCCCGAGGGCGGTTCACGCGGCGTGTGCCGGCCGGTGCAGCCAGCGTGCTCTTCTTCGCTGTGCTGTGGTCCGGGGTCGAGGAGCTGCGCTCAGTGTGGCCGCTGGGTGGTTTCCCCTTCGGGCGCCTGGCCTTCGCCATGTCTGATGCCCCCATCCTGCCGGCCGCCGCCTATGTCGGCAGCGCCGGGGTGGGGCTGCTGGTATCACTGGCCGCGGCATGCATCGCTCACGCGGCTCGATCCGTCTATGAGCGCCGTGCCCTGCCGGTCCTCCTCAGCGCAGCACTCGCAGCGGCTCTGCTCGTTGCGCCGCGGACGCTGCCACTGGATACGCGAGCCGAGAACGGCACCGTCCGTGTCGGAGCCGTCCAGGGCAACGTGGCCACCGACTTCGAGGACGCCTTCAACCGGGCCCTGGAGGTGACCGGCAACCACGCTGAGGCCACGAGGAAGCTGGCCGCCGACGTCGGCCCCGGTAGTCTCGATATGGTCGTCTGGCCGGAGAACTCCGCGGACCTCGACCCGCGCGACTACCCGGCCTCTGCGGCCATCGTTGATGAGGCCGCCCAAGCGGTCCGGGCTCCGGTTCTCGTGGGCGCGGTTCCTTTCGTCGACGACATCCGCTACAACGACGTCCTCATCTGGAATCCCGGCGACGTCTCCGGGAACACATCTCATTCCTACTACCGCAAGCACCGCCCCGTGCCCTTCGCGGAGTACATCCCCTCCCGTTCTCTGGTACGGCGCCTGACCACCCAGGTCGACCGGGTCGGTATCGATATGCTGCCCGGCACCGGTCCCAGCACGCTGACGGTTCCGGCCATCACCCAGGGCCGAGACGTCACCTTCGCCATGGGCATCTGCTTTGAGGTCGCCTATGACGACGCCCTGCGCACCGGCGTCAAACAGGGCGGGCAGGCGATCATCATCCCGACGAACAACGCCTCCTTCCTCGACTCAGGCGAGGCCGCCCAGCAGCTCGCCCAGGGGCGCGTCCAGGCCGTGGTCCATGGACGCAGTGTCATCCAGGCCTCCACCGTCGGTTACACCGCGATCATCAACCCCCGCGGTGAAGTCGAGCAGGTCACCCAGCCATACACTCAGGCGAGTCTCGTGGCCGACGTCGCGCTGCGCAGCTCCCAGACTGTTGCCGACCGGCTCGGTGCCGCCCCCGGCATCATCCTCCTCGTCGGTGCAGGCGCGCTGGTCGGAGCCGGTATCCTGAGCCAAGTGCGCCCAAGGCGCAGCCACTAGCCTCGACGCCACGCTACTCAACCATGGAGAGAGAAGTGAAGACACTCGTCGTCATCCCCACCTACAACGAGATCGAGTCCCTGCCCGTGGCACTGGACCGGGTCCGCGAGCACGCTCCCGAGGCGGACATTCTCGTCGTCGACGACGGTTCCCCCGACGGTACCGGTGACTACGCCGATACCCGCGCGGACGAGGACTCCCACGTCCATGTCCTGCACCGCTCGGAGAAGAACGGGCTGGGTCCGGCTTACCTCGCCGGGTTCTCCTGGGCACTGGCCGCCGGCTATGAGCTCATCGTGGAGATGGATGCCGACGGCTCCCACCGCGCCGAGGACCTGGCCTTGCTCATTCAACGCGCCGAGATGGCCGACGAGCCGGACCTCGTCATCGGCTCACGGTGGGTCTCCGGCGGCGCCACCGAGGGCTGGGACGCCAAGCGCGTGGCCCTGTCCAAGGCCGGGAACCTCTACATCAACGCCATGCTGGGTCTGCGCGTCAAGGACGCCACCGCGGGCTTCCGGGTCTTCCGTGCCTCGATCCTGCGCCGCATGGACCTCGGTAAGGTCGAGGCCCTCGGTTACGGGTTCCAGGTCAATATGACCAAGCTGGTTGACGAGATCGGCGGCCGCATCGTGGAGATGCCTATCACCTTCCTGGAGCGGGAGGCCGGCCAGTCCAAGCTCTCCGGGGGAATCTTCACCGAGGAGCTGTCCCTTGTGACCCGTTGGGGAGTGGCCAAGCGCTCCAGCCAGCTGCTCGATGCGGCCAAGGTCGCCGGTAGCAGGCTTCGCGCCGCCCGCGACAAGCGCCGTCGGGCTGCTGCTGGCTACCAGCAGCAGCGCCCGTCGGCCTCATCCCGTCAGAAGCGCTCCTAGCGGGCCTTCAGCCGCTGACCCGCTCGCGGTAGACCTCGCCACTGCGCAGTGCCTCGAGGCGCTCATTGAGGAGAACCTCGAGCTCATCGACCTTGCGGCGCTCCAGGAGCATGTCCCAGTGGGTGCGCGGGGTCTTCTTGGGCTCGTCGGGCTCGGGCTCGTCCTCACCGCGTCGGGCGGCGATCTGGCCGCACTCGGGGCACTCCCAGGTGGGAGGCACCTCGGCCTCGGTGGACATCGGGATCCTGGTGACGTGCGCCATCGGGCACTCGTAGCTGACGATCATCCGCTCAGCGAACTCGACGCCGTCCTCCGACTCCATCGACTTCGCACCGATGGTCATGCCTCGCAGTGCGCGGTCTGCCATGCTTCTGGTCTCCTTGTGGCTCGTCTCTCGTGGTGTCCCGGTCCTCTGGCGGAGCGTACGGCTCACGCACAGCCTCAAGGGCACCGGTGCGTCAACACCGAAGGAGGGCACAGTGTTCCCACCGGGTTCCTCCGGTCTCGACGCGATCAGGGTAATGATGATACCGGTTGGCGTCTAACGCGACGTCGTCGGTCCGGATCGGCGACGTCGCTGCGGTCGACATCGCCGGAACAGACGTCTACGCCCTGTACGGGACGCCAGGGAACGGCATACTTGGCTCCATGGCTCAGCGCATCGGCATTCTCACGGCGGGCGGCGACGCCCCGGGACTCAACGCGGCGATCCGAGGCTTTGGAAAGGCGGCGATCCAGCAGCACGGCTGGGAGCTCATCGGTTTCCGGGACGGCATGCGAGGCCTGGCCGAGAACCGCTTCACCGAGCTCGACTCAGCTGCCCTGTCCGGGATCCTCACCACGGGTGGAACCATGCTGGGGACCAGCCGGGACAAGGTGCATCGCATGATGATCGACGGCGAGCCCCGTGACATGGTGCCCACCATTGTGGAGAACTGCGAGAAGGACGGGATTGACGCCCTCGTCTGCCTCGGTGGGGGCGGGACCGCGAAGAACGCCAAACGCCTTATGGACGCGGGTCTCAACGTCATCCACCTGCCCAAGACCATTGACAACGACATCGTTCACACCGACTCCTCCTTCGGCTTCGCCACGGCCCTGGAGATCGCCACGGAGGCCGTGGACCGGTTGCACTCGACGGCGCACTCCCACCACCGCATCATCCTCACCGAGATCATGGGGCACCGGGCCGGCTGGTTGGCCCTGGGCGCCGGCATCGCGGGCGGGGCGGACGTCATTCTACTGCCCGAGATTCCGTACTCGGTGGACGCGATCGCGGACAAGATCGAGCGACGCCGCTCCCACGGGTCGTCCTTCTCAGTGGTGGCCGTGGCTGAGGGGGCACTGTCGGTGACGGATCACGCCGAGCTGGAGCACGCCCGCGCCCTGGTCAAGGACGCCTCCAGTCCTGAGCGCAAGGCGATGGCCAAGCGGGGCGTCAAACGCCTGGAGGCATCCCACCGCGCCAACACCTTCAGCCTGGCCGAGCAGCTGGAGAACCTGACGGGGCTGGAGGCGCGCGTGTCCATCCTGGGATACGTCCAGCGCGGCGGTTCGCCCTGCGGCGCGGATCGTCTTCTGGGCACGCGTCTGGGTGTGGCCGGAGCCAACGCGATCGCCGAGGGCCGCTACGGTGTCATGGTGGCTGACCGCGGTCATGGCACGGAGCTGGTGCCGCTCAAGGACGTGGCCGGCCACACCAAGTTCGTTCCGGCCGATCACGAGTGGATCCAGGCCGCTCGCGCCGTGGGGACCGCGCTGGGGGACTGAGGACCCCGGCCCTGAGCGGAGGAGAGTCGGGCCTCAGCGGAGGAGGAGCGGTCCGGGAGTCCAGGCGATCTCTCCAGCTCCCACACCGGTGGGGGCGTCACCGGAGACGATGACGTCGGCACGCTGCCATGGACGGTCCTTGGCGAAGAAGAGGCGCTCACCGGCCATCCACCAGTGCCAGAAACGCACCGACTCCTCGGCGTCGCCGTTGACGCCCTCAGCGATGTCCCGCTTGATGCCGCGGCGCTCGGCCACGTCGTCTCCGGTCTGAACCCACACGTGCGCGTCAATGAGGTTGCTGACCGCGCGCAGACCGGCTCCGGTCCCCTCGACGACGACCAGGGGAGAGTCGGCCGGGACGCGGATGGAGCCCTCGCGGCCGTGCTCCCGCCACTTGTCCGGGACGAGGTCGAGGCAGCCGGTCTCGTGCAGCCGGGTCAGGGTGTCGACGTACAGCTGATCCCAGTCGTAGAGCGGCTCGTTCCAGATGAGGTCGTCAAGGTGGAAGGCCTGCGCGCCGGGGACGGCCGCGGTCAGCACCGTGGTGAGCGTTGTCTTGCCGGATCCGCCTCGTCCGTCGACGGCGATGATCGCCGGCCGTCCCTCCGGGGCTCCGACAAGGCTCAGCAGATGCGCAACGACCTCATCGGTACCGCTGACCTGCCACTGAGTGACGGCGGGTTCTTCGGGCTGCAGCTCGACGGACTGGTCACCCTTGACCCATCGGAGACTGTCGCTGTCGGCGGGGTTGTTCTGCTTGCCGCACATGGTGGGTCCTTTCAGGCAACGGCTCATGAGGGTCAGGTCGAGGATCTGACCATGCTTCTCGCCGGCCTGCGGGACAGTGCCGACAGTGGTGAAACCATAGCGCTCGTGCAGGTGCGCCGAAGTCGCGTTACTCGCCTCGATCAGGGCGATCATAGTGCGGTCCCCGGCCTGCCGTGAGGCCTCGATGAGGGCGGCGAGGAGCCTGGCACCAAGCCCTTTGCCTTGAGCCGTCGGGCTGAGGTAGATCGAGTCCTCGACTGTGCGGGCGTAGCCCTCGTAGGAGTGCCAGGGACCGGCCACCGCAAACCCGACGACGTCATGCGGCTTGCCACTGACGTGAGCAACGAGAGCCGTTCCTCGCTGCACCATGGGGGCCAGCCAGGTCTCGGCCCTGGCAGGGTCCTGCTCGATGCTGGTCCAGATGGCCAGGGACTCCCGCACGGCGGCGTTGCGGATCTGGCGGATAACGGGGGAGTCCTCCATGGTCGCCGGGCGGATCTGGTAGGTCTGTACCGCATCGGCGTGTCCATAGCCCTTAGTCTCACTCGGGGGCGTCATCGTTCCCCTCCTCGACGTACCGGGCGAGGTATCGCCCCGTCAGAGTCGTTCGCTCCGCCACCATCCGCGTCGGCGTTCCGGTGAACACGACGTGACCGCCGTCGTGGCCGGCTCCGGGGCCGAGGTCGATGATCCAGTCTGCGTGCGCCATCACGGCCTGATGGTGCTCGATCACGACAACGCTGCGACCGCAGTCCACAAGGTGGTCCAGGAGTGCGAGCATGGCCTCGATGTCGGCCGGGTGCAGTCCGACGGTCGGCTCATCGAGAACGATGATACGGCCTTCCTGGCTCAGGTGGACGGCAAGTTTGAGCCGCTGGCGCTCGCCACCGGACAAGGTGGTCAGCGCCTGGCCGAGGTGGAGGTAGCCGAGGCCCACGTCCTTCAGCCGTGACAGGATCCTGGTCGCAGCGGGAAGGCGAGCCTCACCCTGGGAGAAGAAGGTCAGTGCCTCGTCGGCACTCATGTCCAAGACATCGGCGATGCTGCGTCCGCAGAGGCGGTAGGCGAGCACCTCGTCCTTGAAACGGCGCCCCTCACAGGCCACGCAACGGGACTCCACGGTCTCCATGAAACCCAGCTGTGTCTCAATGATGCCCGTTCCGCCGCACACCGGGCAGGCTCCTTCTGAGTTGGCCGAGAAGTGCGCGGGTTTCGCACCCTTGTCATTATTCGCCTTGGCAAAGGCCTTGCGAACGGGGTCGAGCAGTCCGGTGTAGGTGGCGGCATTCGATCGCCGTGAGCCCTTGATCGGTGTCTGATCGATCGTCACCACGCCGTCCATGGGGGAGAGATGGCCGTGAATGAGGCTCGATTTCCCGGATCCGGCCACTCCTGTGATGACAGTAAGAACTCCGACGGGAATATCAACGTCGACGTCACGAAGATTGTTCGTCTTGGCGTGACGAATTCTCATCATGTCCGTGGGGGAGCGGTGACTGCTCTTGAGCCGCACCCGGTCGGCCATGTGGCGTCCAGTGAGAGTGTCGGAGCGGTGCAGCTGCTCGACCGTTCCCTCGAGGCAGATTCGACCTCCTCGGCTTCCTGCTCCCGGCCCCAGATCCACCACGTGATCTGCGATCGAGATCGTCTCGGGCTTGTGCTCGATGACGAGCACGGTGTTTCCTTTGTCCCGCAGTGACAGCAGCAGCTCGTTCATTTGGTGGAGGTCGTGCGGGTGCAGGCCGATACTGGGCTCATCGAAGATGTAGGTGACGTCGGTGAGAGCCGAGCTCAGGTGGCGCACGAGCTTGGTGCGCTGGGCCTCACCGCCCGAGAGCGTCGAGGCCGGGCGGTCCAGTGACAGATAGCCCAGCCCGATGAGCACGAAGGCGTCCAGCATTTCCTTCAGGTTCTCCAGCAGGGGAGCAGCACCGGTCAGAATTCCCTGAAGACGAGTAACCCACT
>NZ_MSKL01000008.1:36122-178536 GCF_001937665.1 Actinomyces oris
TGGCGACAACAAGGGTGGGACTCCTGAAGACGAGTAACCCACTGCAGCAGATCGGAGATCTGCATGGTGCAGGCATCGGCAATCGACTTCCCATCGATCAAGCAGGTGCGGGCTGGTTCGGACAAGCGGGTCCCATGACACTGCGGGCAGGTCCCGAAGACAGCGGCCCGTTCCACAAAGGCGCGAATATGAGGCTGCAGTGCCTCTGGTTCCTTGGCGAGCATCGACTTGCGGATCCTGGGAACAAGCCCTTCGTAGGTGGTGTTGATGCCTCCGACCTTGATCTTCGTGGGCTCCTTGTAGAGCAGGTCGTCTCTCTGCTGGGGCGTGAAGGAGACCACCGGCACATCTGCCGGAAAGAGGCCGGATTCGGTGAAACTGCGCACCTGCCAGCCACCGGCAACATATCCGGGGACGGTGATTGCACCGTCCTTCAGGGAGAGCGTTTCATCGAGCACCTGCGTCAGATCGATATCGGAGACCCTGCCCATGCCTTCGCAGCGCGGGCACATCCCGCCCTGAACGGTGAATGTCTTGCGCTCGACGATCTTGCGGCCGCCGCGCTGCGTGGTGACCGCACCGCCACCGGTGACGGACGGGACGTTGAAGGCGAAGGCCTGAGGTGAGCCGATATGCGGCGCGCCGTGCGTCGAGTACAGGACCCTCAGCAGTGCTCCGACGTCGCTGACGGTGCCGAGGGTTGAGCGCGGGTTGGCCCCCAGACGTTCCTGGTCCACGGTGATCGCCGCCGTCAGCCCCTCCAGGCGGTCGACGGCGGGACGTGCACTGGCATCCATGAATCCCTGAACGAAGGCCGGGTAGGTCTCATTGACCAGGCGGCGCGACTCGGCAGCGATCGTGGCGAAGACGAGTGAGCTCTTGCCTGAGCCCGACACGCCGGTGAACACCGTCAGTCTGCGCTTAGGGATGACGACGTCGATACCGCGCAGGTTGTTCTCGCGAGCCCCGACGACGCGGATGACGTCGTGCTCGTCAGCAGGGGGCTGAGCAGTCCTTCCACCAGTAGTAGTCACACAGACGATTGTGCCGGACGTCGTCGAAGAACGGTGCCGCAACAGCCTGCTCGGCAGAGCAAGCCCAACTCACCTAATGCCGATAATGCACATTATGTCATTCTCAGTGGAGCGCCACTCACCCGAGGCGCACCACAGAATCCGGACGTCACCTCCGCCCGACCGCCCGCTCCTCGACGACAGCCGTTCGCACAGCACTCTCTCCACCCAACCACCCATGAGCTCTCGCGCCACACAAACCTCGAGCGCGATGTAGCCTTCACGGAGTGCGTCGGCCGGCCCGCTGCCGACTTTTCCTCAGGGAGCCCCATTGTTCCTAGCGCTGCGCGAGATTCGCCACGAACCCGTGCGCTTCACGCTCATCATCTCCGTCATCACGCTGGTGGCTTATCTCACATTCTTCCTGGCTTCGTTGGCTGTGGGTCTTGCTCACCGTTACCGCGCCGGTATCGACGGCTGGAACACCGCCAGCGTCGCCGTCACCGACGCCTCCAACGAGAACCTCTCCGCCTCACGCCTGAGCGACAAGCAGCTGAGCGCGGCCAAGAACCTGGCCAAGGACAACGGAACCGTGGCGTCTTCCCTGATGAGCACCGCCGCTGTCGCTCAGGCGCCAGACGTCACAGACGAGGATGGCCAATCCCTGCGAGAAGACGTCTTCGCCTTTGGAATCGATCTGGACGGGCGGCTCAGTCCATCTGTGGCCGACGGACGAGCGATTTCCGACCCCGATAGCGAGGCCCTCATCGACGACTCCCTGAAGGCCAAGGGGCTCACAGTCGGCGAGACGATTCGACTGCTGGGATCCGATCACGACTGGACCATTGTCGGATTCACCCATGACACCACCTTCCAGGCGGCTCCTATCGTGACCCTGGACAGCCGGGCCTTGAGCCGGTACGGCCCCGCCAGCCTGTCCCCCGCCGTTTCCGCCGTCGTATTCACCTCCGACCTGACCACGGACAACAAGGCCATGCAGTCCGCTGAGGACGCGGGACTGAAGATCCTCACCACCGAGGAGCTCGTTCGCACGCTCCCCGGCTACTCGGCCCAGGTACTCACCTTCAGCCTCATGATCGGCTCGCTCATCATCATCGCCTCCACAGTGCTGGGCATCTTCATCTATGTGCTGACACTGCAGAAAAGGCCAGTGCTGGGCATCCTCAAAGCACGCGGCGTGCCCACGAGCTACCTCATCCGCTCCGGCTGCGCCCAGACCCTCGTGCTGTCGATCGCCGGCATCGGCATCGGCCTGCTTCTGACGATAGCGACGTCCCTGGTCCTCCCCCGTGCCGTGCCCTTCAGGATTTCCGTCCTTCTGGACCTTCTCATCGTCACGGCTTTCATCGCCGTCTCGGTCATCGGCGGCTTCATCTCAGTACGGGTCATCTCCCGCATCGACCCCGTGGAGGCCATCTCATGACCCCGTCAAGAACAGCGGACGAAGCGGCAGCCACCGTCATGTCCCTGGAGTCGGTGACCCGGGACTACCGTCAGGGCGATGAGACCGTTCACGCGTTGCGCAGCACCGACCTCACGCTGCGCACCGGTGAGCTGGTGGGGATCCTGGGCCCCTCCGGCTCAGGAAAGTCCACGCTCCTGACCATCATGGGCGGCCTGCGTACTCCCTCCAGCGGCACCGTCACGATCTCTGGTCAGCCCTTCTCCAACCTACCGGAGAAGCAACGGGCCAGGCTTCGACTTGAGCGCATCGGCTTCGTTCTCCAAGCCTCGGGACTGGTTCCCTTCCTGAGACTCAACGACCAGTTCTGCCTGCACGACCGAGCGGCACGAACGAAGGGCGACACCGACAGACGGGACCACCTTCTGGGCTCGCTCGGCATCATGAAGCGCGCCCACGCCTACCCCTCCGAGCTCTCCGGAGGTGAGCGTCAGCGCGCAGCCATCGCGGTGGCGCTCTACCACGACCCAGACATCATTCTGGCGGACGAACCCACCGCCGCACTGGACACCCGGCGGGCCCAGGACGTCGCCCATCTCCTCGCGGAGCAGACCCATGAGCTGGGCAAGGCAACGGTGATGGTCACTCATGACGAGCGGCTGCTTCCCGTATGTGATCGGGTGCTGGTCATGCACGACGGTGTCCTGACGGAGCAGGACACGACCAAGGACGACCTCGGACAAGGCGGCTTGGATGATGACCGCTGAGCCGCGCTGGTTCCTCCCAGCATGGAGAACTACAGTCGGTAGCCGTGTCCACGATCCCGAACTCCAGTGACTTCCCCACTGCCGTCTTCCTCGGCGATTCCATCACCACCGGGTGGCGAGCCCTGAGCCATCCCCGCAATCGCTGGACCTCCCTGGTGTGCGAGCATCAGCGGTGGCGGGAGGTGAACCTGGCGACGGACGGCCTGGGGTTCTTCGCGCGACGCGGGGGCCATCTACCCGGCGGGCAGCGCTCGCCGTCGTGCCGTGACACCACCTGGTTGGAAGCGGTTCTGCGTTGCGAGCCCGACGTCGTCACGATCAGCCTGGGATTGAACGACGCCGCCTTCCTCCCCTCTCAGCGTGAGCTGGTCGAGCAGGCGATCGACCACGACCTCAGCTTCATCTCCTCACGTCTGCGGGGTGCGCCGGTCATCATCGCACCCTACTTCCCCTCTCTGGAGGTCGGTCCACGTTTCCAGGCCATCCACCGCCTCGTTCATGAGAAGGCGACATCCTTGGGCCTGACCTCAACCGACGCCTTGAGCACGGCCATCAACGGTGACGAGAACCGACTGGCCATCGACCAGATCCACCCCGACGACGCCGGACACGCCCAGATGGCCCGCGCCATGATCTCCTTCTATGCCGAGATCCTGCCCGACACGTAACACTTCCACCCATGTTTACGCAGGTCAGTTGGGTAATGACCCCCTCGAGGCATATGCTTGACAGCAGATCGCACTCACCGTGACCGACTAAGGAGCTCGAGGACCCACTCGTGGAGTCACACCGCGAACCCACACTGGCTGATGTTGCCCAGGCTGCAGGCGTCTCGCTGACTACAGTCTCCCGCGTACTCAACAACCGCGGCTACCTCTCCCAAGAGACACGGGAGCGGGTGGCCGAGGCGATCGCGCAGCTCAACTATCGTCCCAATCAGATCGCCAGAGCACTGCACGGCAAGTCGACGCATTCGATCGGGCTGATCGTCCCCACCGTCGCTCTGCCCTTCTTCGGTGAGCTGACCGAACATGTCGAGGACTTCCTCGCAGACCATGGTTACAGGACATTCGTCTGCAACTCCATGGGCAAGGCGGATCGGGAGCGTGAGTATCTCGACCTGCTCGTCTCCCACCGGGTCGATGGCATCATCTCCAGCGCCCACAACGACGGCATGGCCGACTACGGCTCGATTCACCTGCCCCTGGTCAGTGTTGATCGTGACCTCTCCCCCATCGTTCCCAACGTCCGCTGCGACAACGAGGCCGGCGGCCGACTCGCCGCCGAGCACCTGCTCAAGCGCGGGGCGCGCCGCCCGGCCCTGCTGACGTCTCGCACCGGAATCCACAACCTGCGGGAGAAGGGGTACCGCCAGGTGCTCCAGCAGGCAGGTATCGAGCCGGTGGTCCTGACCGTCGACTTCAACACGCCCAATAGCGAGCGCCCCGGTCTCATCCGTGAGCGGCTCGACCTCGTCGCCGACGACATCGACGCGGTCTTCGCAACCGACGATCTCGCTGCCGCACAAGTGATGGAGTGGGCGGCCGAGCGCGGCCTGAGGATTCCGGACGACTTCAAGGTGATCGGCTTTGACGGCACGATCGCCATGCAGCACGCGCTGCCGGCACTGACCACGATCCAGCAGCCCATCGCCAAGCTGGCACGAGCAGCTGTCGACCTGCTCCTGAACCGGATCGAGTCGACCACCGCTGT
This sequence comes from Actinomyces oris, assembly GCF_001937665.1. Classification (GTDB taxonomy): domain Bacteria; phylum Actinomycetota; class Actinomycetes; order Actinomycetales; family Actinomycetaceae; genus Actinomyces; species Actinomyces stomatis. The sequence goes on from NZ_MSKL01000008.1 coordinate 41,039, forward strand.
CTCCTCGGAGAACAAGCAGCCGAGCGAGCCGTGGAAGGAGCAGCGACTCCCCTCCCCCATGCCGGTGAGGCTGCTGTCCGGCCGTACCACCTAGTGAGCCGTTGACGATAGTCGTGGGCCCCGACCTTGATGGTCGGGGCCCACGACTATCTGCGTCACAAACCGTCGTTGAATAGATCAGGCATTGGACTGGGCGGCATCGGCCTGAGCGCTCTCCTTGTCGTCATCGGAGTCGTCGGTCTTGCGCAGGACGTCGAAGAGGGCCTCGCCCCGGTGGATCGTCCCAGCACCGTGCTGCTCAATACCCTCGTAGCCCTGGGCGTTGGAGACGACGATCGGGGTGACGGTCTGGTAGCCGGCGGCACCGACGGCGGCCCAGTCGACGTCCACCAGCGGCATGCCGCGCAGAACCTTGTCACCGGCCTTGACCTTCGGGCTGAAGTGCTTGCCCTCGAGCTGGACGGTGTCCATGCCGACGTGGATGAGCAGCTCGACTCCGCTGGCGGCCCGCAGGCCATAGGCGTGCCCAGTCGGGAAGGCCACAAGCACCTCGCCGTCGACCGGTGAGACGACCGGCCCCTCGGCGGGAGCAATGGCCATGCCCGGGCCGAGCATGCCGGAGGCGAAGGTCTGGTCCTCCACCTCGGACAGCGGGATCGCGCGCCCCTGGATCGGTGCGGTGACGGTGAAGTCCTCGGCGGCCTCAGCGGGCAGCTCGACGGTCTCGGCGTGCTCGGCCATGGCCTCGGCCTCCAGGGCTGCCTCATCCCCCTCACCGACGTCGTCACCGGCCAGGGATGCCTTTCCACGGGTGGTGCCGTAGGCGAAGGCGGCGCCAAAGGCAGCGATGAAGACGATCACCTCGAGGATGAGGTACTTGACGATGTCGTCGGGAACGATCGAGACGAAACCAACGAATCCGGCGGCACCCAGAGCCTGGTTATGGATGTCGAGCAGGGCGACTGCCGCACCCCCGAGGGAGGCCACGCCCATCCCGATGAAGAAGGGCCAGCGCAGACGCAAGTTGACACCGAAGATGGCGGGCTCGGTGATACCGACGATCGCGGAAACACCACCAGCACCGGCCAGACCCTTCATCTTGGAGTCCTTGGTCAGGAAGAAGACCGCCAGGGTCACGGCCCCCTGGGCGACATTGGCCATGGAGGCGATCGGGAAGATGAAGGAGCCGGGACCGCCGCTGCTCATCTGCGCGATGAGGGGCAGCTCCACCGCGGGGAAGGACTGGTGCAGACCGGTGACCACGATTGGGGAGTAGACCATGCCGAAGAGGAAACCGCCCACCGGTCCAGCGGTCGTGTACAGCCAGCTCAGGCCGTTGGTGATGCCGTCGGAGAGCTCGCGCGCGAGAGGACCGACGACAACGAAGGTGAGGAAGCCGGTCACCAACAGAGTGATGAGCGGGGTCAGCAGGAAGTCAGCAGTCCCGGACAGGCGCTTGTGGAGCCATTTCTCGATGTATGCCAGTAGCCATGAGACGCATAGGACGGGGATGACCATGGCCTGATAGCCGATCTTGTCCACGGTCAGGCCGAAGAGGTGCCATACCTCAATGGTGCCGGCCTGCCGAGCCGTCTCGATCTCGTAGGCGCTGGTCAGCTGGGTGGAGACCATGGCGGCGCCCATGGCCGCGCCCAAGTAGACGTTGCCACCGAAGCGCTTGACTGCGGAGAAGCCGACGAGCACCGGCAGGAAGGCGAAGGCTGCCGAGGAGACGAGGTTGATGACGTCGTCGTAGTCGGCGAGCCACGAGAACCTGTCGACGAGCCCGTAGGCGCCAGTGGGGTTGTCCGAAGTGACGAAGGAGGACGCGGTGAAGAAATCGGCCGTGAGGACGTTGTGAATCGCCATCATGAGACCACCGGCGACCAGGGCCGGAAGCAGCGGGACGAAGATGTCCGCAATTGCCTTGATGAAGCGGGAGAGCGGGTTGCCGCTCTTGGCCGCCTGTTCCTTGGCCTCGTCCTTGGAGACCTCCTTGACCCCTCCGGTTTGGATCATCTCGGAGAAGACGAGGTCGACGTCTCCCGGTCCCACGATGATCTGGAACATACCGCCTGCGATGAAGGTGCCCTTGAGATCGGGGTCCTTGTCAAGAGCCTTCTGGTCGACCTTGTCCATGTCATTGAGGACGAGACGCAAGCGCGTTGCGCAGTGCGCCGCTGCGTTGATGTTGTTGGCGCCACCGACATACGTCAGGACATCCTTCGCCACGCGGGCGTGATCCATTGCCACCCGAGGGTTTCCTTTCTCGTGATGGGACCGCAGCAGCTGGGAGGGCGGGGAAACCCAACGGTCGGGAACATCGCTGACTCCCTGCGGCCACACCTGTGTCAATCGATCGTCACATTACAGTGAGTTAGAGCACCCTGCAACCGGAGAGAGGGGCCTGGTCAATTTCCTGTCCTCGCCCTGCTCAGGAGCCTTTTTCTCCTGTCATGGCGCGAGGTTGAGAAGAATTCAGGACGGCATGAAAGTCCTCGTGCTGCCGGTTGTCAGCGCGAGACTCCCCTCCACCATCAGCCGCGTTCCCGAGCTGTTGATGTCGACGAAGCTGCGCAGTGTGAGGACCAGCGCCCCGTCGCCAACGAAGACCTCGGTCAGCGAGCGGTCGTGAATGATCTCCAGCACCGGCTCACATCCTTCAGGAAGTGTCACTGCACGCATGGAACCGTGCTGGGTATAGCGGGAGGTGGAGCGATCCACCCGGAGCACCTGCCCGTCCAGGGTGATGTCCACGTGCGAGTCATCCGATCCGACCCGCAGTCCCCACGGCCCCGTGGTCCGCTCAGTGTCGGCCTCCAGGCGAAGCTGCCAGCTGCGGTGCCCACTCAGGTTGTCGACCTCATAGCGGCCATCCTTCAGGCGCTCACCCACGAGTGCCGGTTCGCCGGCGTCATACGGGAGCGAGGCAGCAGGGCGCTGGATGAGCCGACCCGCCTTGAGACTCAGCATCCGAGGAATGCTCAGGGCGTGGACCCACTGCCCGGTCTCGATGGAGGGCTGATCGTCCTCGGAGGCGTTGCCCGCCCACCCGGTCAGCAGCACCGGCCCCGATTCGGAGGGGCACCGGGCGAAGATCTGAGGGGCGTAGAACTCGAAGCCCCGGTCGACCTCGTGGAAGACCCCGCCGGTCTCTCGCAGCTCTGTACCCACGAGACGACCCACCGTGTAGACGCAGGGGAAGATGTTCTCAAAGCCCTCCCGGCCGGGCTTGATGCCCTGTGGGCACCAGATGAGAACGTCCCAGTCCTCGCCTGTGTCCTCGTCCTTCAGCCGCACCAGGCCGGGGCACTCCCACATGTACCCGAAGGAGTCGAAGGTGCCTCCCGCCCCGGGGAAGCTCAGCTCTCCCTCGAGCTCCCAGGAGACCAGGTCCCGGGAACGGTACAGCACTGCGGCACCGGTCTCGTTGACGCGCTGGACCCCGATGAGCATTCGGTACTCCCCCGGCCGGTCAGGATCCCTGAAGACCTGCGGGTCACGGTAGTGGGCCGTGTAGCCCTCGGCGTGGGTGGGAATGAGGGGGTTGCCGGGCCACTTGGTGAAGTCGGTCAGGTCGCCGCTGGTCACCAGGCACTGGCTGGCGGTGCGCTCATCGGTGACGGGGTCCTTGAGGTTCCCGGTGTAGAAGAGGTGGTAGGGGGCCTGAGCGGCTGCGCCGTCGAGCTCAGCCCCTTCCAACACGATCGCGTTGCCGGAGTATGCACCGGAGCGGTCGTAGGACGAGTCCGGGATGATGGCGGGCTCATGGTGACGCCAGTGCAGGAGATCTGTCGAGGACGAGTGCCCCCAGTAGACCAGCTTGCGGTGAGGGTGGAAGGGACTGAACTGGTAGAAGGCGTGGTAGGTGTCGCCGTCGACCAGCAGCCCATTAGGGTCGTTGAGTCGCCCCACCGGTGGGACGACGTGGAAGCGCGGGTAGTCCGGGTCATCAGCCGCTACAGACGCAGCAATCGCATCCAGGGCCAGGTCCTTGAGGTCCTCAGTCACGATGTGATGTTAGCAGGACCACTATCGTGTACTGGGGCGATTCTCAGTGGATGCCCCGCCGCGAAAGGGCAGTGTGAATGAGCGGGTGCTCAGTGGAAGTACGGGACGATGAGCCACAGACCGAACAGCGCGATCACGGCGGCAATGGCGATGAAGACGCCTGCCAGAACCTGAGCCAGGCGCACCCCTTCGACCTCGCCGGCCTCGTGCTTGGCGTGCACAGTGGCCAGCATGCGAGCCGCCAGCGAGCAGATGGTGAGGATGAAGGCGGTGCCCAGTACCGTCACTGACGCCACCAGCCCCAGCGAGCCCCAGTCGATCGCCATACCGGTCATGCCATGGATCCTGTCGTCATCCGATGCGTACTGTCCTGGTCCGTCGCGCCGTTGACGATCTCGGAACGCACCTCGTCCAGCGTCAGCGGAGCACGTCCCAGCTCTGGATCCTGCTTGACGACGACGACCTCGGAGGCGTCATTGACGTTGGAGAAATCCACCCGGTTGTGCCCCGCCTGCCGGATGATGGCCAGGGCTCCGAGAATGAGCAGACAGATGACGACGATCGTCCCCGGCACCCCGCCCTTGACTGCGACATAGGACGTGGCGGCCCCCACCAGGCCTGAGCACGGAAGCGTCACCAACCAGGCGATCCCCATCTTGCCGGCAGTCCTCCAGGACACCTCGGTGCCCCGGCCGATCCCTGAGCCCAGGATCGAACCGGTGCAGATGTGGGTGGTGGACAGGGCGAAGCCCAGGTGGGAGGAGGCCAGGATCGCCACGGTCGAGGCGGTCTCGGACGCGAAGCCCTGCGGCGCCTCAACATGCACCAGACCACGCCCCATGGTGCGCATGATGCGCCACCCGCCCGAGTAGGTGCCCAGCCCGATGGCGAGGCCCGCTGCGGCGATGACCCACCAGTGGGGGCCGGTACCGGCCTCCTGGTAGCCGCCGGCCACGAGCACCAGCGTGATGACCCCCATGGTCTTCTGCCCGTCAGACGTGCCGTGGGACAGGGCCACCAGCGATGCGGTGACCCGCTGACTGTTGCGGAAGAGCCTCTCGGAGTATGGGTTGGTCGGATGCGCGATGCGGTAAGCCAGTGCGGTGGCCAGCGCTGCCGCCACCCCGGCCACAACCGGAGCGATGACGGCAGGCAGAATGATCTTAGAGATCACCGTCCCCCAATGGACTCCCTGGACCCCGGCGGCCACCACCACCGCTCCGATGAGTCCCCCGAACAACGCGTGGGACGACGACGACGGCAGTCCGAACAACCAGGTCGCCAGGTTCCACAGGATGGCGCCGGCCAGACCAGCGAAGATCATGGCCGGCGCCGCCTCGATCACCGTGTCATCGAACATCCCATGAGAGATCGTCTTGGAGACCTCTGTCGACAGGCAGGCGCCGATCACATTGAGCACGGCGGCGACCAGAACCGCTCTTCTGGGTGTGAAGGCGCCTGTCGCCACCGACGTCGCCATCGCATTGGACGAGTCGTGGAAACCGTTCGTGAAGTCGAAGACGAGGGCCGTCACGACGACAACGATCACGAGGAAGAGAATGGTGCTCATACCGTTCCCGATGGGAGATTTGGGTGACCCTCTCGACCGCCCTGGCAGGCGGCTGCGGAGGCCCGGGTCGCGTGAGCGCAACCCACCAGTATTGTTACCCGCCGACCCCCCTGCTGCCTAACCAATCGCATACGAGCTTCTCACCGGTTCCCGGCATCCCATAAGCCCGTCATGTCCAGTACCCAGCAACACGGTCTTTCGTCCCATCTCGGGGGCAAAGCCGCTGAGCCAATTGTCACGTTCCTCAAGTACCCCTTGACGTGGTGGCTTAGCCCAGAAGGAGGGGTCCGTCACGATAGGGTCACCGCATGGCAGCGGACACCACGAAGAGCCTGGACAGCATTAGCAGCGGCACCCTCCCCGACCAGGGGATCGACTCCGAGTCGGCGACAGACATCGATCTGGGCATCGACCTGGGGACGACACGCACCGTCGTCGCACGCGCTGATCGGGGGAACTACCCCGTTATCAGCTTCACCGACGAGCACGGCGACGAGCACGACTTCATCCCCTCGCTGACAGCACTGCACGAAGGTGTGCTCGTCCATGGTTTCGCTGCCAGGCGGGCCGCCCATCACGGGGCTCCGTTGCTGCGCAGCCTCAAACGGGTCCTGGCCTCCCCCACGTTGACGGCCTCGACACCGGTGCGGCTGGGAGACCAGACCTTCTCCGTTTTGGAGGTTCTCACCAGCTACCTGCGTCACCTTGAAGCAGAGCTCGCTGAACGGGGCGTCGACATCGCACGCACTCGAGTGGTTGTCGCGGTTCCTGCCCACGCCTACGGGGCCCAACGCCTCCTGACTCTTGAGGCCTTCCAGCAGGCCGGCTTCCGTGTCGCCGCCATGCTCAACGAGCCCAGTGCAGCCGGATTCGAGTACACGCATCGCAAGGCGACCACCGTCTCCTCCAGACGCACCCGGGTTCTGGTCTATGACCTGGGTGGCGGCACCTTCGACACCTCCCTGGTCGACGTCGTCGGCACTTCTCACGAGGTGCTGGCTTCTCACGGCCTGGGAGACCTGGGCGGTGACGACGTCGACCTGCTCATGGCCACGATGGCCCTGAGCGCAGCGGGTATCACCGAGGAGGACCTCTCCCCCACCGAGCTCGACGACCTGCTGGACCAGTGCCGGGACGCCAAGGAGCACCTCACTCCTCAGAGCCGTCGAGTGCTCATCGTCCTGAGGGGTCAGGACGTCGTCCTGCCCGTGGTCGACCTGTACCAGACCTGCACACCGCTCATTGAGCGCTCTTTGGGCACGATGGCGCCACTGGTGGGCAGGCTGGACGATGGGAGCCCGGACCTGACTGACATCGCCGGCGTCTACCTGGTCGGCGGCGCCTCCGGTCTCCCTCTGGTGCCCAGGCTCCTGCGGGAGCGCTTCGGTCGTCGGGTTCACCGCTCCCCCTACCCTGGGGCCTCCACCGCCATCGGCCTGGCGATCGCGGCGGACCGCACCAGCGACTACGACCTCACTGACCGGCTCTCCCGGGGCTTCGGCGTCTTCCGCGAGGCCGACGGCGGGCACCGTCTCACCTTCGACGCGATCCTCAGTCCCGAGTCCGTCCAGGCCTCACCCGGTGGCCGGGAGGGAACGGTGCTGACCCGCGAGTACGATGCAGCGCACAACATCGGCTGGTACCGCTTCGTGGAGTGCGCCGGTGTCGACGAGGGCGGTGAGCCTCGCGGCGAGATCGCTCCCTATCAGGACATCGTCTTCCCCTTCGAGGTCTCGCTGCGGGACGTCGACGACCAGGAGCTGAGGAACTACTCGGTGGAGCGACGCGATCACGGTCCGCGGATTCAGGAGCACTACCGCGTCGATGAGGCCGGTCTGGTTCGCGTCACCATCACCGACCTCACCGACGGATACAGCCGCCGTTACGTTCTGGGCAGGCGCGCCCAGTAGACGCCGGCCCCCGCAGCGGGTCAGGAGCGAGCGGCGTCGGAGACCCGGGTGAGCGCCTGGGTCTCCTCGTCACTGATCTCGAGAGTCAGAGCGTCCATGATCGGCCGCAGCTGACTCAGATCGCGTGCTGAGGCCAGCGGAGCAGTGACACCGGGACGATCACGCAGCCAGGCCAGTGCTACGGCTGCGGGCTCCACTCCGTGATCCGCCGCCACTCTGGCGACGGTTTCAACGACGTCATAGCACTCCGGCCGCTGGTAATCAGCGACCATTCCAGCTCGGTCGCCACTCATCGGCTCATCTCTGCGGTACTTTCCTGTGAGGAAACCGGCAGCCAGGGCGAAGTAGGGCATGAGACCCATGCCGAGCTCGGCCGCCACCTCTCCCCTGGCGCCCGGGCCTTCAACATCGTCTCGGTGGAGAAGGTTGTAGTGGGGTTGAAGGACGATGGGCCGAGCGACCCCCTGGGAGTCGGCTATGGAGAACCATTGCCGGATGCGCTCGGGCGTGTAGTTGGACAGTCCCACATGCCGGATCCTGCCGGCGAGGCGGGCCTCCTCGAAGGCGGAGACTGTCTCCTCCAGCGGAGTGGATTCATCGTCGAAGTGGGCGTAGTAGATATCAATGACGTCGGTGCGCAGACGCGATAGCGACTCCTCCAGCGCCCGGCGGACGTTGTCCGCGCTCAGACCTGGACGGTCGGGCTTGGTGGAGACCTTCGTGGCCAGAACCACGCGCTCACGGACAGCGCGCGAGGCGAGCCACGCTCCGATCACGGTCTCCGACTCCCCTCCTGAGTTCCCCGGGGCCCAGTAGGAGTATCCGTCGGCAGTGTCGATGAGGTTCCCACCGCCATCCACGTAAGCGTCCAGTACATCGAAGGAGGTCGCCTCATCAGCCGTCCAGCCGAAAACGTTGCCTCCCAGGCCAATGGGGCTGATCCGCAGGTCGGCCAGGGTACGGTTTGGAGCTCCAGTCATCTTGCCTCCTGGTTTGAGAGCGACACCGGAAAGCCGCACCGCGGCGGCATCCACCCTGTCATGAGTCGAATTGACGAAGCCAGAATACGTTCGAGGCTGGAACCGTCACGACGGGTTCCAGCCTCGGCGAACAAGCAGTTGAATGGTGCGCGTCTCGCGGCGCTCAGATGGCCTGCTGCCGCTTGGCGGCGCGACGCTTGGCCAGCTCATCCTCGACCAGCGGCGTCCCGAGCGCCTGGGCGTGATCGACGGGAAGATCCGCCAGCGCTCCTTCGACCTCGTGCCATACCCGCCCCACAGCGATACCGAAGACGCCCTGGCCGCCGGCGACCAGGTCAACGACCTCATCGGCCGAGGTGCACTCGTAGACCGAGGCGCCGTCGCTCATGAGGGTGATGGAGGCCAGGTCCTCGACGCCGCGGGAGTGGAGGGCACTGACGGCCGTGCGGATCTGCTGCAGCGAGACCCCGGTGTCCAGGAGGCGCTTGACGACCTTGAGGACCAGGATGTCGCGGAAGGAGTAGAGCCGCTGAGAGCCCGATCCCTTGGCGCTCCGAATCGACGGCTCGACCAGTCCGGTGCGCGCCCAGTAGTCGAGCTGGCGGTACGTGATACCGGCGGCACGGCAGGCCACCGGCCCTCGGTAGCCCGAGTCCGCATCGAGTTGCGGCAACGGGTCGCCGAACAGCATGCCCTGAGTACGCTGAGGCCTTGCTATCGCACTGGCTTCATTCATGCTCACGACCTGCTCCTGTCACCGGAAGAACACGCACCTGAAACTGGCGCGGCGGCCCGCCTCGTGCGGCCACGGCTCCACGATAGGGCCAGTTGAGGCGATGCTCAACGAAGGGCACGCCCCAACTCGTTGTGCCGTCAGGCATGAATCTCCAGCTGAGGTCAACGGTCTGCACGCACGTGTCGACAATTCCTTGCGATGGAGCCAGATCACCGGTAACACAACACTGACAACACGTGCCATAGATCACAACATCAGTCACACGAGTCACATCAGTCCCGCGTGTCGTCGGCCAGGTCATCGGTCTCCGACAGCGTTCGCTGCCACTGCGCAAGCCGCTCGGCGCCATGGTCGTCGCTGAGATCAACAGCTCTCAGGCGCGTCAGCGACCTGCTGGCATGCACCGGAAACCGATGGTAACCACTCAGAAGCAGCCCCTCCCCCGGAGTACAGGCAACCGTCATCACCTGGTTCGCACAGGCAGGAGTCTCAACGACGAGCCGGGCGACGATGCGCGCGTCATCGTCGACGTCGAGCTCAGTACGCCCGATGCGACCACCCAATGCCTCGACGACGTCATCGAGAAGCCTGGGCCACGACGGCGATCTGTGTGAGCCGTGAGCCTGCAGAACCAGCCCCTCGTGCGCCGTCACCGGGATGGCCAGCATCGCCGGCCCTCCGTCCTCCACGAGGACGGCGACCAAGCCGTCATCAGGATCGGTGGATCTGACACCCACCAACTGCATCAATGGCACGTTCCAACCCTACGGGAGGCGGTCATCCCTGTCCTAGGAACACGCACACGATGCACGCTGACCTTTGTCGATACAAAACAGCCCGGCCAGGCGACCGCCTACCGGGCGTGCGTGCACTCGCCCTCAGCCCAGCGCATCCACGGCGCGACGCAGCAGAATCGTGTGCAGGTCCGCGACGAGCTCGGCCAGCTCCCGAGCCGTCTCCTCACCGGCGCTACGCGACCGCGACCGGCGCGGGGCCACTGCCTGGTCGATCGTGTCCGCCTCCCGCTCAGCCGAGGCTCGCACCGCACGCAGGTTGCGCAGAGGCACTCCCTTGCGGGTGATCTCCATGGCCAGGCGCACGGTCCTCAGATTCTGCTGGCTGTAACGCCCACGGACATCGGGGCTGATGAGCCCAACGGCGACGAGCTCCTCGATCTGAGACTCACTGGCGCCGGAGTGGGCCAGGAGAGCCTCCAGGTCCATGGGGCCGTCGTCGACGATCTGACCATCCCGGGCGACCACCCGGGCAACGGGCTGTGGTGCGGGGGCCTCGACGTCGGCGTCCAGGAGCGCCAGACGGTCACGGATGACGTGCAACGGGAGGTACTCGTCCCGCTGCACAGCCAAGGCATAGCGCAGACGCTCCAAGTCCGCCTGCGAATAGCGACGGTAACCGTTGCCGACACGGTGAGGACTGATGAGCCCCTCGCCCTCGAGATAACGAACCTTGGAGATCGACAGGGCCGGGAACTCCACCTTGAGGAGATCCACCACCTGCCCGATCTTCATCACAGGCTCTCGAGAGATGCCGCGGGGCCAGGTCTCGCCTGCCGGGCGCTCAGAGGCCTCGAGCAAGGAGGAGGGGGCATCTCGCTTCTTGCTTCGTGCGGTTGCGGCGCTCACCGAGACGCGGCTCCGCCCTGGGGGCCGGGGTGGTAGGTCATCCGGTACTTGCCGATCTGGACCTCATCGCCGGAGCGAAGAGCCACCTGCTCCACTCGCGTGCGGTTGACATACGTTCCATTGAGCGAACCGGAGTCACGAACCCCGTACCCACCATCGGGCAGAGACGAGAAGACCGCGTGCTTCCTGGAGACGGTGACGTCGTCAAGGAAGATGTCGGCACGCGGGTGGCGTCCCACGGTCGTCTCCTCAGCATCCAGGAGGAACCGCGCACCAGTGGTCGGGCCGTGGTGGACGAGGAGAAGCGCCGTTCCCGACGGCAGGGCAGCGATCGCGGCGGCGTCCTGCTGGCTCAGCCCCACCACCGGGGAGTCAACTGAGTTGGCGACGTCGACGACCCCAAAGGTCTGTGTGGAGGAGGGATCCTGCTCGATCGGACTGCTCGACATTATTCCTGCCCCTCGGTTCGTTGCGGCGCCCGGTGCGCCGCCTCAGGGACCACCATACCGTTCGTTGCACCGCCGTCGAGTCAACACCACGACACGGCTCTCCATGTTTGACGAGCAGCCTACCCGCTGCACGCGCCCGACAAGGCCCTCGAGGTGGCCGGGAGCGCCGAATAAAGGTCTCAAACGGATCACGGTCCGTCATTGATGTTGGTCAGGCTAGGACAAAGGTCTCACAGAGGCGGAGATGATCTGGCCCTCACAGATCTGCTGAACCAGTACGTCGGGCGGTCAGAGCACGTCTCAGGTCGTCAACGCTCTTGAGGATGAGCCGGCGCAGTGCCGACGGCGCCTCGGGGTGCTTCGCGAGCCAGTCCTCGACCGCCTGAGCATCCGCCTCGTCCCCGCTGGCGGGGAAGAGCCCTACGACCAACCGAGTGGCGATCTCCTGACCACGCCCGGCCCACAGTCCTTGAAGCTCGTGAAGGTAGCGGGAAGTGAATGCCGCGGTCAGATCCCGATGAGCATCGACGGCGAAGCCCGCCACCAGGGCGTCGATGTGGTCGTTGCTCAGCGAGGTGTCGTTCAGAAGCCGGTCGAAGACCTCGGCCTTGAGGTCCTGGCGGGGTATCGAGCTGGAGGCCCTCAGGTGATGGGTGATGCCACTGGCCGTCGGGTCCGCCTTCTGCTGCGCCTCGAGCTCGCCGGCACGAACGGCGTCCAGCTGCGCCAGGGCGGTCAGGGCACGCCACCGCATGTCGGCATCCAGCTCCAGGCCGGGCAGAGCGCCCTCCAGAATCCCGCGGACACGTGCGGACACCTGGACGCTCCTCCCCTCACCGAGCAGCCCCGCCTGCCCGGCGGCATCCAGCCAGGCCCGGGCGCGCACGATCTGCGCGTCGGAGCCCGGCGCAGCGGCACGGAGCCTGCCCCACCCTCCGTGCAGGACGACCGGATCCTTCTGTCCCGGGGGCTCCGTCGAGTCATCGGCCAGGAGGCGTTCCAGGAGTGCGCGACGCGTATGCGGGCCGGCATACCTGCTGGCGACTCGTAGTGCCTGGTTCAGCAGAATGGTCAAGGTGCTCGGCTCGGTGTCATCGTCGGCGTGCGCCAGGACGGCCTGGACGAACAGTGCTGCATCGATGACCGCGTCACGCACGAGGTTGTGCAGCATCGACCAGGCCAGGGAACGCGCCATGGGATCGCGCAGGGAGCCGAGGGAGGTGATCAGACAGGACAGCGAGGCATCGTCAGGCCTCACAATGGCATAGGTGAGGTCCTCGTCGTTGACGACAACGAGATCGGGAGCGGGCAGGCCCACGGCCTCGGCGACGTCGAGGCTCCCGGTCTCCAGGGAGACCGGGAGCCTGTGGGTGCGCACCAGCGCACCGTCCCCGTCGAAGGAGTACAGGCCGACGACGAGCGTGTGCGGACGCAGCACGGACTGTCCGGTCACCGGGTCGGTTCCTTCTTGCCTCAGGGTCAAGGAGGCGATCCGCCCCTCGTGAACGACCAGCTCGTCGGTGATGACCGAGGGGCCTGCGGTGTGGAGCCAGGCGCGGGCCCAGTCGTGCATATCGTGGCCTGAGATCTGGGAAAGCACGTGCAGGAAGTCGTCCAGGGAGGCGTTGCCGTAGGCTCTGCACTCGAAGAGGAGCCCCGAGGCATTGAGGAAGGCTTCCTGGCCGACGTGGGCGACGAGCTGCTTGAGGACGGCGGCGCCCTTGGCGTAGGTGATGCCGTCGAAGGCCTGCCGGGCGGCTTCGACGTCGTCGACCTGCGCGACGATGGGGTGGGTGGTGGCCGGCCGGGAGTCCTCCAGGTAGGCCCATGCCTTACGGGTGGAGGCGAAGCTCACCCAGGCCTCGGTGTAGCCGGCCGCCTCGGCCTCGGCCCAGGTGCCCTGGTGATCGGCGAAGGACTCCTTGAGCCAGGTGTCCTCCCACCACGTGGGGGTCACGAGATCGCCGAACCACATGTGACACATCTCGTGGAGGATCGTGTTGGCGCGTCCGGCCCTCTGGGAGCGGGTGACCGGCCCCCGGAAGAGGTAGAGGTCCTCGTTGAAGGTGACGCAGCCCGGGTTCTCCATGGCTCCGAGGTTGTACTCCGGGACGAGCACGCTGTCGTACGAGTCCCAGGGGAAGCCGTAGTCGTAGGCGCGGTCGTAGAGGTCCAGACCGGCGCGGGTCAGGTCGAGGAGCTCGGTGGCGTCGAGGTGCTCGGCCAGGCTCTCTCGGCAGGACCAGGACAAGGGGATCGTCAGACCCGGACGGCTCGGAGACGCCCATTGCCCGGTCACTCGGTGCCAGGGGCCTGCGGCCAGTGCGGTGAGGTAGCTGGGCAGGGGCCTGGAGGCGGCGAAGGATGTCACCTCACAGGCGGAGTCGGTGCCTGTCGGGGTCTGGGGGCTCGATCCTCCTGCTTCCGGACGAGTATTGGACATGATCGTCCAGCCGTGCGGGTGGGTGACCTCCAGCGAGAAGCGGGTCTTGATGTCCGGCTGCTCCATGACCGGCCAGGCCCTGCGCGCGTCGGAGGGCTCGAAGTGGGTGTAGAGGTAGGTGGCGCCGTCGACGGGATCGTGGAAGCGGTGCAGCCCCTGACCCGAGTTGGAGTAGAGGCCGCGCGCCGTGATCTCCACCGTGTGCTCACCCGGGTCGAGGACGGGCAGGTCGATGCGGGCCCCGTCCCAGGCCACCGGGATCGGTTGCCCATCGACGCTGAGCGAGTCGACCGCCTGCCCCACGAAGTCCACCCAGAGGCCTTCGGCGCGTTGCCTGATGTCCAGCCGCATCAGGCAACGCACGCTGAAGGCGGCCTCGTGACGTGCGGTGGCCTCGGAGACGTCGACGGCCACGTGACTGGAGGGCACCTGGCACACCGACGATCGCCAGGAGGCCTCCTCGTGACGCAGGTTCGTGGGGCTGTCTGAGCGGGCGGGCGCAGTGGTCGTCATGCGCCAGAATCTAGCGTCATATGATCGCGGTCGATGCCTGCACAAGACCTCGTCGGTCTCAGTCCCACTTCTCCTCGGTACGCTCAGGCGTGGCCCACAGGGTGTGGTAGACGCCCTCGACGTCGTCGGTGCGGTGGTAGGTGTGCGAGCCGAAGAAGTCACGCTGTCCCTGGATGAGGGCGGCCGGCAGGCGCCGTGAGCGCAGCTGGTCGACGTAGGCCAGGGAGGAGGCGAAGGCCGGGGCGGGGACACCGGTGGTGGCGGAGGTGGCCACGACCTGGCGCCAGGCGGGCAGCACGCTCGCCAGGGAGGAGGCGAAGACCGGCGCCGTGAGCAGACTGGCCAGAGCCGGGTTCTCGTCGTAGGCGCGGGTGATGTCATCCAGGAAGCGGGCACGGATGATGCATCCGCCTCGCCAGATGCGGGCCATGGCGCCCAGGTCGATGTTCCAGTCGAACTGCTTGGAGGCGGTGGCGATCTCATCGAAGCCCTGGGCGTAGGCGGCGATCTTGGAGCCGTAGAGGGCCTGCTTGACGGCGTCGACGAAGGCGCGTCGCTCCTCGGGATCGGTCAGGGTCGCCTGCGTGGTCCCCGGAGCGATGTCGGAGGCCTGGACAGCGGCCCGCGCCTCAGCGGAGGAGGAGACCGCGCGCGCGAAGGTGGCCTCGGCGATGGCGGGCACCGCCACGCCCAGCTCGAGGGCCGTCTGGGTGGTCCACACACCGGTGCCCTTCTGGCCGGCCGCGTCGACGACGACGTCGACGAAGGCCTCACCGGTGGCCGCATCGGTGTGGGACAGGACCTCGGTGGTGATGTCGATGAGGTAGGAGTCGAGCTCGGAATCCTTCCAGGAGCGGAAGACCTCGGCGATCTCCTCCACGGTGAACCCGCCGACGTGGCGCAGCAGGTCGTAGGCCTCGGCGATGAGCTGCATGTCGGCGTACTCGATGCCGTTGTGGACCATCTTGACGAAGTGGCCGGCGCCGTCGGGGCCGACGTGGGTGCAGCATGGCGTACCGTCGACGTGGGCCGAGATGGACTCCAGCATCGGCCCCAGGCGGTCGTAGGACTCAGCAGTACCGCCGGGCATGATCGACGGACCGTTCAACGCCCCCTCCTCGCCGCCGGAGACACCCATGCCCACGAAGTGCAGGCCGCGCTCACGCAGAGAGACCTCACGGCGCCGGGTGTCGGTGTAGAGCGTGTTGCCGGCGTCGACGATGATGTCACCGGGCTCCATGAGGGCGGCGAGCTCCTCGATGACCGCCTCGGTGGCCGCTCCGGCCTGGACCATGATGATGGCCACGCGGGGGGTACGCAGCGACGCCACGAAGTCCTTCAGGTCGGCCGCGGGCACGAAGTCGCCCTCGGAGCCGTAGCGTTCGATGAGCCTCTCGGTGCGTGCCAGCGTGCGGTTGAAGACGGCGACCGCGTGACCATGACGAGCCAGGTTGCGGGCCAGGTTCGCCCCCATCACCCCCAGTCCGAAGACACCGAGGTCGGCTGTGGCCGGTGCGGGGATGAAGCTGCTCATGGAAGTCCTTTCCTGTGCCGCAGCCCCTGTGACGGCGCTGCGGTTCCAAGCCTTGGTGGCGGACGATATTGGTTGCGCTCCGGGAGACGACAAGGGGGTGTCGACAGTCCGGTTCACGACACCGACGAGTACCCACCGGTACCTGTCAACCTCGATGACCCTACCGCGTCCAGTCCTCATGCACGAGGAGCGTCCGTGGTTCAGACGTGCCCCGAATGACGTGTAACGGCTCACGGCAGGCCTGTCCCTGCCGGGTCAGCCACTTGCGAGGGCGCTAGAGTGACGAGTGCGGCCAGCACGGTTCCTCGAGCCGGTACGGCGGCCCTGACCAGACACCTCACCGTCTCTGTCAGATCGCCGCAGTGCGCCGACGGCCCGCTGGTGACGTCTGGTCCGCCGTTCGTCGAATCTCAGAAAGGCTGACGTGTCCAGCTCCGACTCTGCGACTCCGTTTCCGTCGTCGAGGCCCACGCGGGCGGCCAACCCGCTTCTCGACGCCCGCGACCTTCGCCTTCCGCGTATCGCTGACCCCTGCGTTCTGGTGATGTTCGGCATCACCGGTGACTTGGCCCGCCACAAGCTCCTGCCCGCCATCTACGACCTGGCCAACCGCGGCCTGCTCTCCCCCAGCTTCTCGCTGGTGGGTGTCGGACGACGCCCCTGGTCCGACGACGACCTGCGCGGCTACGTGGAGGAATCGGCTCGGGCGGGTGCCCGCACCCCGTGGCGTCCCGCCATCTGGGAGCAGCTGGCAGCGGGCATGCGCTTCGTGGAGTTCAGCTCCTTCGAGGACGACGACGCCTACGACCAGCTCACTCGGGTGGTGGATGACCTTGACGCCACCCGGGGCACGCGCGGCAACCGCGCCTTCTATCTGTCGATCCCCCCGGGATGGTTCCCAGCGGTGACCGAGCGCATCGCCCGCTCCGGGCTCGTAGAGGAGTCCGCCGACTCCTGGCGCCGCGTCGTCATCGAGAAGCCCTTCGGGCACAACCGCTCCAGCGCCCGAGAGCTCGACGCCCTCGTGGGACGCATCGTGCGTCCCGACGACGTCTTCCGGGTCGACCACTACCTGGGCAAGGAGACGGTGCAGAACATCCTGGCGTTGAGATTCGCCAATACGATGTTCGAGCCGCTGTGGAACCAGCGCTACGTCGACCACGTCCAGATCACCATGGCCGAGGACATCGGTATCGGCACCAGGGCCGGCTACTACGACACCATCGGCTCTGCTCGCGACGTCATCCAGAACCACCTGCTCCAGCTCCTGGCACTGACGGCCATGGAGGAGCCCACCAGTATGGAGGCGGCCGCGGTGCGCCTGGAGAAGGAGAAGGTGCTCAACTGCGTGCGCCTGGAGCGCGACGGAGTCCTGGACCTGGACCTCACCACTGCCCGGGGCCGTTACGACGCCGGCTTCCAGGGAGGGCTGCCGGTGCGGGGCTACCTGGAGGAGGACGGAGTCGCCGCCGACTCACGCACCGAGACCTTCGCCGCCCTGCGTCTGGAGATCGCCAACCGCCGCTGGGCCGGCGTGCCGTTCTACCTGCGCGCCGGTAAGCGCCTGGCCCGCCGGGTCACTGAGGTCGCCGTCGTTTTCAAGCAGCCGCCGTTCCTGCCGTTCGAGTCGGCTGCCACCACGGCCGTGGGGGCCAATACGATCGTGCTGCGCATCCAGCCTGATGAGGGCATTACGCTACGGCTGGCGTCCAAGGTTCCCGGAACCCAGATGGAGCTGCGCGACGTCTCCATGGACTTCGGCTACGGAGCCACCTTCAACGAGGAGTCGCCGGAGGCCTACGAGCGTCTCATCCTCGATGCGCTCCTGGGCGACGCCCCACTGTTCCCCCACCAGCGCGAGGTCGACCTGTCCTGGCGCATCCTGGATCCCGTCATCGAGCACTGGAGCGCTGGTGGGAGCCCTGAGGGCTATCGCCCCGGCTCCTGGGGACCGGCCAGTGCCCATGATCTCCTTGCCCGCGACGGCCGCACCTGGAGGCGCTCATGATCACCACACTGACCGCGACGACCACCTCCCGGATCGTCTCCCGACTGGTGGAGCACGAGGGGACCTCGGGCTCCTCCCGGGTGCTGACGCTCGTGATCTCCACGGACGAGAAGGGTCTGGAGGATGCGCTGTGCGCCGCGCACGGCGCCAGCCGGGACCATCCCAGCCGAATCATCGCCGTCGTCAAGCCACCTGAGGAGGACACTGGTCGAGTGACTCCACGCAGCCGCGACGGTCATGTCTCGGCCCAGGCAGGAGGACACCTGGACGCCGAGATCCGTGTCGGTCACGACGCCGGCGCCGGCGAGACACTGGTCCTGCGGCCTTGGGACGAGGCCGCTCTGCACACCGACACACTGGTGGTCCCCTTCCTCCTGCCGGACGCCCCAGTGGTCGTGTGGTGGCCGACGACTGTCCCCGAGGTCCCCTCGCAGGACCCCTTGGGCCGCCTGGGCTCCACGCGCATCACCAACACTCCCGCGCAGGACTTCCCGGCCAGGGCGTTGCGGGAGCTGGCACCGGTGAGCGTGCGAGGTGACATCGACCTGGCCTGGACCAGGATCACTCTGTGGCGCGCCATGGTGGCCTCCACCCTGGACCCGCTACTGCGCGCAGGCAGCCTGCGGGAGGTAGTGGTGGCCGGAGAGCCGAGAAACTCCTCGCTCTCACTCATGATCGCCTGGCTGCGGCTGCGGCTGGACGTGCCGGTCATGCGAGTCGATGAGGAGGACTTCAAGGGCATCTCCTCCATCACCGCCAGAACCGACGACGGTGAGATCATCATCGCTCGCCATGATCTGGAGCGGGTCACGATCACGCGCCCCGGATCCCCCGAGCCCCAGGTGGTGACGATGGCGCGACGAGAACCGATCAGCACTCTCAATGAGGAACTGCGCCGGCTCACCCCCGATCTCGTCTACCAGGAGGTCTTGGCCACACTGCTCGAGGAGCCCGTGAATGGCTGACAACCGCACACCCGACGCCCAGGTCATCGCTGAGATCCAGTCGGCCGCGGCTGCGGCTGCGACACCAGCTGTCGTCGTGGTTCCAACACTGGGTGACGCCGCTCGAAGGGCCTGCGAGGACACCATGCGGATCCTGGCCAGGGCGGTGGCGGCCCGGGGAGTCGCCCATCTGGTACTGACAGGCGGTTCCGGCGGGATGGCACTGGCTGAGGCCCTCGCGCCGCTCATCGTCGCCCAGCCCGAACCGGTGCGTCGCGCCATCCACCTGTGGTTCGGTGACGAGCGCTTCGTACCCGTGGGCGCCCCGGAGCGTAACGATCTGCTGGCTGCGCCGCTCATTGCCGCAGGCATGCGAGAGTCTCAGACTCACCGGCTGGCCGCTCCGAACGAGGTCGGCGGCCTGGATGAGGCGACGGCTCGCATGGTCCATGAGCTCGAGTCGGCGGGACTGCCTCACGGCGGATTCGATGTCGTCCACGTGGGGCTGGGACCTGACGCCCACGTCTGCTCGCTGTTTCCCGGGCACCCGGCCGCACTTGCAGTAGGAGTCCCTGCTGTGGCAGTGCGTAACTCGCCCAAGCCGCCTCCCGAGCGTTACTCCCTGACCTTCGAGGCGCTGCAGCGCGCAGGCCGAGTCATGGTCGTGGCCGGCGGTGAGGGCAAGGCCGAGGCGGTACGCCTGGGGCTGGGTACCCCCGATGTACTCAAGGCGCCAGCCTCGTGCTGCCGGGGAGAGCAGACCACCTGGTACCTGGATGAGTCGGCCAACGCCCTGATGGCTGCTTGAGTCCGATTCGGTCGAGCTGCTGACGCTTCCCGGGCAGACGACACCTGGAATTCCCGTCGGTGGGTGAGGCTACCGTAGCCCCATGAACGCTTCCGGCCGGATCCTGGCGCACCTCTCGGTGCTCGGCGCGCTCAGTATGTCGGGGATGACGGCTGCTCTTCCCGTCCACGCTGACGAGACCTCGCCGGCCCCCTCCCCAAAGTCCACGACGTCCACGACCGCCGAGCTCGCCGCCCTCCACGAGGCGCCCTGGGACCGCAGAGGAGACTTCATCCTGTCTCCGAGCGCCTCTCTTGAGGCGCTTTCGGAACTGCCTGAGGACGCTCCGGCCGCCCGGTCCTGGGCGGAGGGAGGCTCCCGCACCGGCTGGTTCGGCGAGGCGTGGACCGATGTCGACGGTGACGGATGCGACACTCGTAACGAGATCCTGGCCCGGGACCTGACAGACGCCGACTTCTCGCGTGCCGACGGCGTACAGCCTCGTGAGGAAGGACGTGGCCAGGGTGCGGGCGTGTGCCCGGACGCCACCGTCTGGGCAGGTGCGCTTCAGGATCCCTACACCGGCAGAAGGATTACCTTCACACGTGGCCAGGAGACCTCAGCGGCTGTTCAGATCGACCATGTGGTGCCGCTGAACTACCTTTACGCCCACGGGGCCTGGCAGTGGGATGAACGAACCCGGCTGCTGGCGGCCAACGACCCGCTGAATCTCGTCGCCGTTGAGGGTGAGGCCAACCAGGCCAAGGGCGCCTGCGGCCCGGCGAGCTGTCCCGTTGGTTCCACAGAGACCGGGAGCTGGCGTTCTACCGGCCCGGGTGGCTGGTGGCCGGCCAATGCCTCCTACCGTTGTATCTACGCACGTCGGTTCGTCTCAGTGGCCGCCGCCTACCGGCTCGGCCTGCCCCAGACCGACAAGGACGCATTGCGTTCCACCCTGGACGACTGTCTCGCTGGTGGGGACGGAACCGTGTCCCTCCCGGAGCAGGCCACTCGCACCGCCAAGGAGATCGGCTCCGTTGTCTGGCGCAGCCCTGGCTACTCCGCGCTCACGGCCTTCGGCGCCCTGGTGCTGGGGTGGGGGCTCATCCTTCGAGGCCGTCGCCGAGGGCGTAGAGCTTCACGGCGTCGAAGCCGTTCCATGTCCCGCTACTGAGCCTCTTGCCTAGGATGCCGTCATGGCAGCTCATCCTGGTTCCATGCCCGGCGGCGACAGCGCCCCAAGCGCCCCGGCGTCGGCTCGCATCGACGTCTGGCTGTGGAGCGTGCGGCAGATCAAGTCCCGCTCGGCCGCGACGAGCGCTTGCAAGGCAGGGCACGTGCGTGTCAACGGAGAGACCGCCAAGCCCGCCCAGCACGTCTCGGTGGGAGACGAGGTCCGCTACCGCGTCGATGGGTTCGACCGGCTGCTGACCGTCACTCGGATCCTCACCAAAAGGGTGGGGGCGCCCATCGCCCGCACCGCGTACATCGACTCCTCTCCCCCTCGCCCGTCCCCTCTGGATGCGCCGGCCGCCGTCATCCGAGATCGCGGTGCGGGACGGCCCACGAAGAAGGAGCGACGTCAGCTCGACGCCCTCATGGGAGGAGGGCGCCATCAGGACGACCGCTTCTGATGCGCTGGGGTGAGCGGCCTCACCGCCAGCAGATTTCTGAAGGAGCGGTCCGATGGGTTAAGGTTCTGCTCGTTGCAAGCGGCCCTCTGCCGCGAGCCAACGGGCTGTGGCGCAGTTTGGTAGCGCACTTGACTGGGGGTCAAGGGGTCGTGGGTTCAAATCCCGCCAGCCCGACCAGCATGAAGATCCGCACCCTCCCAAGAGGGTGCGGATTTTTTCGGTGATAGTGCGTTGACAGCAGCGCTCCCACATTCTTCCGACATTAACCTTATCAACACCATTCACATTTGCACCCTCTATAACAACCATGAGGTCTATTTAGATTTCCGACCCTTCATGAGAATCCACCACCCTTAATCACGATCAAGTAAACGTTGCAATGACGCCACTCACACCTCCCATCCACTACCTGTCCCCACTTTTCATCGGTATCTGAAGACGAAAGAACTACCCCTCATGGTTGACCACCCGATTCAGCCGCACGATGAATTCGGTCAGAAAAGTCACAGCCTAATAACATGCATGGCTGGCGCGACTGTGGTTGAGTGAACACCGACATCAAGGGTGTCTCACAGCATCCTGCGCATCGACTCATAACCGTTTGCGCAAATCAGACTGTGTTCTCACATTCCCGATCAGAGAGAACGACACATGAACATCAAGCGCGTCATCGCCGCAGCTGCGCTCACCGTCGTGCCGCTGACCGCCTCCTCTGCCGCACTGGCCGCTCCGGCCGCTCCGGCCGCTCCTCAGGGGGCGCCGGCCGCTGCCGCCGCGGTTTCCGCCCAGGTGACCACGGAAGGGTCCCAGTACGCCAACACCGTCCTGAACAAGGTCAACGAGCTGCGCAGCAGCCTGGGCCTTCAGCCCGTGACCCGGTACCAGGAGCTGGACTCCGTCGCACAGGACTGGTCCGAGCAGCAGGCGGCCGCCAACAACATGAGTCACCGCCCCGACTTCACGTCGGCCTACCCGGCGGGTTGGACCACCGGCTCTGAGAACGTGGCCTGGCGTACCGCGGGTGGCGACACCGGCGCGCTGATCTTCGACCAGTGGCTCAACTCCCCCGGCCACTACAAGAACATGACGGACCCGAACGTCAACTCCATCGGCATCGGATTCGCCCAGACCTCGGACGGCAAGTGGTACGCCACTCAGAACTTCGCCGCCTACAACGTCAGCAACACGACGCTGACCCAGACGACCAGCACAACCAGCAACACCACCACGACGACCACTAACACCACGACGACGACGACGAACGACACCCCTCCGTCGGACACCCCGGCCCCGCAGCCGACCCCGGAGACCACGTCGTCGACGCCGACCACTGAGACGACTCCTGCGGCTCCGGTCGCTCCTCCGGCGACCGAGACCACCGCCCCCGCGGCCACCCCGACGCCGTCCGCTCCGGCCACCACGACCACCAAGGCCACCACTAAGACCGTCACGGCCACCGGCACCCCGGCCAAGCCGTCCTCGACTCCCGCGGTCGCGGCTCCTCGCACCACCCCGACGAAGTCCGCGCTGGCCACGACTGGTCCGAGCATCGCCGTCGCAGTCGCCGCCGCCGGCCTGCTCGGCACCGGTGCCTTCCTCGTCATGCGTCGCCGCCAGGCCAGCTGACTGAGCTGAAGGCTCCGAGAGAACGCGAGCCGTTTCTCTGACGGGCGCCTGTTGGTCCACTGATCGGTGTGGACCAGCAAGCGCCCGTCTTTACTTCGGTACTGCTCTACCGCCGTTACCCCCAACGAGGCGTCATCCTTGAGAGGATGAGACCGTGAAGCGTCTTCCCCTTGAGCCAGAGCTCCTCGCGCCGCTGCCCGCGGAGATCGATCTACGCCTCGTCGTCACCGACATGGATGGAACCCTCATTGATGGTCAGGGGCGCGTTCCCACCGGGCTGATCGAGGCAGTGGCGGACATGCGAGACGCCGGCGTCGTCTTCGCCCCCGCCTCGGGCAGGCAGCTGGCCAACCTGCGTGCAGTCCTGGGAGCCGCTGTTGACGACTCACCACTCATCGCTGAGAACGGCTCCTTCGTCGTCCATGGCAGTGAGGAGATTCATTCCAACACCATCAGTGCCCGGGATGCCGAGGCCGCCATCACCACGACCCGTCACCTGGCCAGCTCCGGTTACGACGTCGGCGCTGTTGTGGCCTGCAAGCACTGCGCCTACATCGAGCGCTCCGATGCGGCCTTCCTGGAACAGACCAGGTTGTACTACGAGGCACTGGAGATCGTCGAAGACCTCTCCTCCATCCCGCTGGACGAGGTGCTCAAGGTCGCGGTCTTCGACTTCGACGACGTCGAGAACGGTAGTTCCCAGGCACTGACCGCAGCGGTCCCGCACGTGCAGACCGTCGTCTCCGGGATGCACTGGACGGACATGATGTCGGCTCGGGCCTCGAAAGGGCGCGCCCTGGCGGCGCTTCAGGTCAGGCTCGGGATCCTTCCGGAGCAGACGGCCGTCTTCGGCGACTACCTCAACGACCTGGATCTCTACGAGCACGCGGACCTGGGCTTCGCCATGCGCAACGCCCACCCCGGCATCCATGCCGCAGCGGCCTACACGGCACCCTCCAATACCGACGACGGTGTCCTGCGCACGGTCGCAGAGCTGCTCAGGCGTTCACGGAGGCAAGGCTGAAACATGCGGGACGGCCCCGAACCGGTGAGTCCGAGGCCGTTCCGGGAGGTCGTCCACCGGGTTACTGGCCCAGCCACGCCTTCATGCCGCCACTGACGTTGACCAGTTCGCCGGCGTAGCCGGCAGCAATCAGGGCCTCGACCGCCTTGGCGGAGCGCACTCCACCGGCGCAGATCACCGCGGTGGGCCGGGCCGCATCGAGCTCTCCCATCCGGTCGACCACCTGCCCCAGCGGGATGTTGACTGAACCGGGGATCGCCGTGCGCGCGACCTCGTCGGGCTCACGTACGTCAAGGACCACCAAGTCCTCCCCCGCATCAAGCCGACGACGCAGCTCATCGACGCTGACTTCCTTCATCATGTCCTCCTCAAAGGTTGTGGATCGCTGACATAACAGAGCATTCGGCTGGCCTCGCCGGGCTCCACGTTCCGAAAACCGTGCCGCTCATAGAAGCGACGGGCATCGGTGTCGGCCTCGTCGACGCCGAGACGCATCTCGAGCGCGGAGCACAGTCGCACCTGCTCGCGTGCCTGCCCCAGCAGCCGGGAACCGATGCCGCGGCTGCGGCATTCGGGCTGCACATAGAGGTCCTCCAACTCGGCGACCGGCCCATCGCTGTATGGGGTTGGACGCAGTGTCAGGTACGCGAAGCCCACTGCTCGTGGCTGGTCAGCACTGCTGTCCTCGGCCAGGAGGACCAGAACATCCTGACGAGTCAGCATCGTCTGGAACCTGCTGGTGAGCTCCTGCACGGAGGGAGTCGGAGCGTCGAACTCGGTGTTGAAGTCGAACAGGAGCCTTCCGATGCATGGCGCATCCGCTGTGCCTGCCGTACGCACGTGGACGTGCGGTTCTTCTGCATACGGCTCCGCCGCTGAGTGGCTGCGGTGACGCATCGGGCTAGCGACGCAGGCTGCGGTAGCGGGTGATGAGGCCGCGGGTGGAGGCGTCCTGTCCTGAAAGGGCCTCCTCGTCCCCCTGGACGGCGGGGGCGATCTCGAGGGCCAGCTTCTTGCCGAGCTCGACCCCCCACTGGTCGAAGGAGTCGATGCCCCACACGATGCCCTGGGTGAAGGTGATGTGCTCGTAGAGGGCGATGAGCTCTCCGACGACCGCGGGCGTCAGCGCCGGGGCGAGGATCGAGGTGGTCGGCTTGTTGCCGGCGAAGACGCGGGCCGGGACGATCTCCTCGGCGGTGCCCTCGGCACGTACCTCGTCGGCGGTCTTGCCGAAGGCGAGCGCTGCGGTCTGGGCCAGGTAGTTGGACAGGAACAGCTCGTGGACGTCCACTCCCCCGTCCTTGGTGGGGTGAGCGGGGTTGGCCACGGCGATGAAGTCCGCGGGGATGAGCTGGGTGCCCTGGTGAATGAGCTGATAGAAGGCGTGCTGGCCGTTGGTGCCCGGCTCGCCCCAGAAGACCTCGCCGGTCTCAGTGGTCACGGGGCTGCCGTCCCAGCGCACGGACTTGCCGTTGGACTCCATGGTGAGCTGCTGGAGGTAGGCGGGGAAACGGTGCAGGTACTGGGCGTAGGGCAAAACGGCATG
Source organism: Actinomyces oris (assembly GCF_001937665.1). GTDB lineage: Bacteria > Actinomycetota > Actinomycetes > Actinomycetales > Actinomycetaceae > Actinomyces > Actinomyces stomatis. The sequence goes on from NZ_MSKL01000008.1 coordinate 66,397, forward strand.
GGAGCCGGCCTTGAAGAAGTTGACGTACCAGACGTTGAGCAGGCCCATGAGCATGGGGACGTTCTCGGCCGGAGCCTTGGTGGCGAAGTGCTCGTCGACGGTGTGGAATCCGGAGAGGAAGTCGGCGAAGTTCTCCGGGCCGATGGCCACCGCCAGCACTGTGCCGACGGCCGAGTCCACCGAGTAGCGCCCGCCCACCCAGTTCCAGAACCCGAAGGCGTTGGCCGGGTCGATGCCGAACTCGGCGACCTTGTCCAGGGCGGTGGACACGGCCACGAAGTGCTTGGCGATGGCGCCATCGGTCTCGATGCCCTTGGCCTGGAGGGCGGCCAGGAACCAGTCGCGGGCCATGCGGGCGTTGGTGAGGGTCTCCAGGGTGGTGAAGGTCTTGGAGGCGATGATGAACAGGGTCGTCTCCGGATCGAGGTCCGCGACCTTCTCGGCGCAGTCGGTGGGGTCGATGTTGGAGATGAATCGGCACTTAAGGCCCTTCTGCACGTAGGGCTTGAGGGCCTCGTAGACCATGACAGGGCCGAGGTCGGAGCCGCCGATGCCGATGTTGACCACCGTCTTGATGGGCTTGCCGGTGATGCCGGTCCACTCCCCCGAGCGCACCCGGCGGGCGAAGGCGTAGATCTTCTCCAGGACCTCGTGGACGTCGGCGACGACGTCCTGCCCGTCCACGGTCAGGGAGTCGGTGGCCGGTCGGCGCAGGGCCGTGTGGAGAACGGCGCGGTCCTCGGTGATGTTGATGTGCTCGCCGGCGTACATGGCGCCGCGGCGGCCCGGGACGTCCACCTGCTCGGCCAGCTCGGCCAGGGCGTCGCGAACGTCGTCGGTCAGCAGATTCTTGGACAGGTCGACGTAGAGGTCTCCCAGCTCGTAGGAGAAGCGCTCGGCGCGCTCGGGATCGTCGGCGAACCAGGCGCGCAGGTCCGGGGTCATGGTGTCGTGGAGCTCGGTGAGGCGCTTCCAGGCGGGCGTGGTGGTGGGATCAACCGGATTCAGCATGGCTACAGTCTATGGGTGTCACAGCCGCGCGCCACTGTCGGGCGCCAACCGTTCCCGTCCTCATGGAGTCCTGATACGGCATGACGCCATCAAGCAGAGCTCCCCCGAGGCTCGAGCCCGCTACCGGTCACTGAGTACCTGACGATCGCTCATGGTCTGCTGTCGGTACTGGCTCGGTGAGAAGCCCAGAACGCGTCGGAAGTCGGCGGTCAGGTGGGCGTGGTCCGCGTAGTCGAGCTCGGCGGCCACCTGTGCAACGGTGACGGACGGATCCTCCCGGAGCCGCTGCGCCGCCTCCTGAAGCCGATAGCGTCTGATCACGGCGAGTGGGGGCAGGCCGATGTACTTCTCACACAGGCGTTGCAGACTTCGGATGGAAAGATCGAGACGTCTCGCCAGCTGATCGACACGCAGAACGCTTCTGTCGGAGGCGACGACATCCTCCATCTTGTTGGCTATGAGCGCCGTCGCTTGTGGCGGCCCAGCATGCTGCGCAACCCAGGCCGCCAGCGCACTGGCGGCACGTTGTCCGCCCGTCGTCGTGTTCATATCTGCCATAGCACCGGCGACCGCGGCGCTCAGGTCAGGGTCCTCCAGCAAGCGATGGGAGTTCCGAATCAGGGACGGCGAGCACAGTGCACCCGCCCCCGCCGGCCTGAGAAGGGCCCCGACGGCCCAGCCCCGACCTTCCAGCTCGCGATAGGAGATACTCGTCGTCGGGCCGTGCAAGGTGATCCCATCCGGCTCGACAACGAGATTACAGGCGGGGAACGGGAGCACTTCCTGCCGATCTCGTTGTCCTGCAGGCAGGTTCCAACGCGGAATCCAGATCCAGCGGACGCGGTCGGCCAGTGCCTCGGAGACAGGCTCGCGATGAAAGGTCGGAAGCCTGGAGGGGTAGAGGATCCCCCGTTGATCAGCGGTCGTCTCGGGCACGGCTCCTCACCTTTCCGGAACTGTCGCGGATCTTCAAGCGGAGGCACCTCCATCGTTCCTACAGTCGTTGGCATGACTACACACAACGTTTCCGGGGCCACTGGACAGTACACGACTGACGGGACTCCGCACGGATTCACCAGCATCACGCCGTTTCTAGCCATTGACGGCGCCGACCGGGCGCTTCGGTTCTACCGTGACGTCCTCGGGGCGCGCATCGTGGACAGTGTGGAGATGGAGGGGTCGATCGTCCACGCGGAGCTCGACTTCGGTCACGGGAGGCTCCAGATCGGTGAACCATCTGCCTTGTCCGGCCTGGTTGCGACTCCGCCGGAGGAGCCGGTCAGCTACTCGATCGGCCTGTACTGCCCGGATGTCGACACCGCCGTTGAGCGAGCCACTGCCGCCGGAGCGACCTTGCTGGAGTCGCCCGACACCTTCGTGTCCGGGGACAGGTTCGCCTCCATTCGCGATCCCTTCGGCGTGCGGTGGTCGATCATGACCCGGGTCGAGGACCTGTCCGAGGAGGAGAGCGCCGCCCGTGTTACCGCGTGGGCCAAGGAGCAGACCGCTGCCGGCGACTGAACGCCTCTGGGGCTCAGCGCCGTTGACGCTTCTCGCGTACGCGCACCCCGATCTGGATGGGGGTGCCTGTGAAGCCGAACTCCTCGCGCAGGCGGCGCTCGATGAAGCGCCGGTATCCGGCGTCGAGGAAACCGGTAGTGAAGATGACGATCCGGGGCGGGGCCACCTGAACCTGGGTGGCGAAGAGGATGCGGGGCTGCTTGCCGCCGCGCACCGGGTGCGGGGTGGCCGACTGCAGCTGGCCCAGGAATCCGTTGAGCCGGCCCGTGGGCACACGTGTGGTCCAGCCCTCCAGGGCGGCGTCGAGGGCGCGCACGAGCCGGTTGGTGTGCCATCCGGTCCGGGCGGCCAGGTTGATGTGGGGGGCCCAGGAGACGTGGGCCAGGTCGTGCTCGACCTCCCACAGAAGCATCTTCTGACGCTCCTCGTCCACCAGGTCCCACTTGTTGTTGACCAGCACCAGGGCGCGGCCGGCGTCGACGGCCTGCTGGACGACGCGTACGTCCTGCTCACTGATCGGCTCGGAGGCGTCCAGGAGGACGACGGCGACCTCGGCCTTGTCGATGGCGCCCTGCGTGCGCAGCACCGCGTAGTAGTCGGCGCCCCGTGACTGCTTGACGCGCCGGCGGATCCCTGCGGTGTCGACGAAGACCCACTGACGCCCGTCGAGCTCAATGATCTCGTCGACCGGGTCACGGGTGGTGCCCGCGATCTCGTTGACGACGACGCGTTCCCTTCCCGCGATGGAGTTCAGCAGCGAGGACTTGCCGACATTGGGCCGCCCCACGAGGGCGATGCGGTGCAGGTCCCCCTCCGGCGCCGCAGAGGCCACGGCGGAGACCTCCGGGAGGATCTCCATGACGGCGTCGAGGACTTCGCCGCTACCCCGGCCGTGCAGGGCCGAGACCGGGAAGGGCTCGCCCAACCCCAGGTTCCACAGAGCAGCGGCGTCCCCCTCCTGCGCCGGGGAGTCGACCTTGTTGGCGGCCAGGACCACCGGCTTGCCGCTGCGACGCAGCATCCGCACCACGCGGGCGTCGGTCTCGGTGATGCCGACCTGGGCGTCGACGACGAGCAGGACGGCGTCGGCCATCTCGACGGCGACCTCGGCCTGGGTGGCCACGGCGGCGTCGAGGCCGGCCACGTCCACCTCCCAGCCGCCGGTGTCGACGATGGTGAAGCGGCGCCCGGCCCACTCCGCCGGGTAGGAGACCCGGTCGCGGGTGACACCGGGGGTGTCCTGGACGACGGCCTCGCGACGCCCCAGGACCCGGTTGACCAGCGTCGACTTGCCCACGTTGGGCCGGCCGACGACGGCCAGGACCGGCAGTCCGGGCTCGACGCTGTCACCGGTGGGCAGGCCCCCGTCGGCCTCCAGGAGGGCGAGGTCCTCCTCATCGAGCTCGTAGTCGGCCAGTCCGGCGCGCATGGCCTGGGCCCGCAGGTCCTCCTCGGCGTCCCGCTGGGCAGCGGCGTCAGCGGCCTCCTCCACCAGGTCCAGGACCCGTTCGACGGACTGCTCCAGGGTCATCTCCGAGGTGTCCACCAGGGTGACGCCCTCGGGTGCGGTGAGGAACTGGGAGACCGTGGCGTCATCACGGTCGCGGCGCACCACCTGGTCGCGCAGGGCTGCGGCGTCGATCTGCTCGCCTGCGGCCTCCAGGTCCCCGGCGCGGCGTGCCAGACGGGCCTCCTCCGAGGCGGTCACCAGCAGACGGGCATCGGCGTCCGGCGCTATGACGGTGGTGATGTCCCGCCCCTCGGCCACGATGCCGGCGCCCTCGGAGAAGGCCCCAGTGTGCCCGGTCGCCTCGAAGCGGATGATCTCGCGCTGGCGGCGCGCCAGCTCGGCGCGCACCTCGAGGTTGGTGGCGACCTTGGAGACGACTGTGGCGATGTGCGGGTCGCGGATCGCGGTCGATACATCCGTTCCGTCCACGGTGAAGGTGGGGTGCTCGGGATCCAGACCCATGTGCAGCGGCATCGCGGCGACGGCCTCGGCGGCGGCGGCCCCATCGTCCAGGTCGACGCCCTCGTGCTCGCACCACCAGGCGGCGGCCCGGTACATGGCACCGGTGTCCAGGTAGGCCAGTCCCAGCTCGGCGGCGACGCGCCGGGAGACGGTGGACTTGCCCGATCCGCTTGGTCCGTCGATCGCAACGACGATTCCCATGGTGCCCTCCATCAGGGTCCGATTCCGGTGATGAACTGGGCCAAGCGTCCCACACTCCAGCGCGATACTGCGGATCAGACCCCCATGAGTACTGACACAGGCAGGCCTCACCACCAACGGATTAACCGGCTTCAGCCAGCGACGACGCGCCAGCCCTGGGTGTCCAGCGCCTCCTCCAGCCGTTGAGCGACCGCCGGCAGGACGGAGATGAGGGCGATGCCGGCGCTCTGCCCGGCCGAGTGCTCCAGGGAGAAGTCCTCGATGTTGACACCGGCGGCTCCAACGTCGGACAAGAGCCTGCCCAGCTCGCCGGCGGCGTCGGGTACCAGCACCTGGACCTCGGTGTAGCGGCGCGGCGCCCCACCGTGCTTACCGGGGATCCGCGCTCGGCCGACGTTTCCCCGGGTCATGAGGTCGGTGACCGCACCGACGGCCCCGGGAGCGGCAACACGCGCCGCTCCCGGGCCTGTGTGCTCCGGGCCGTCCGGATCGCGGGTGGCCGCCTCGATCCCCGTGATCAGAGCACTGAGATCATCACTGATCCGGCGCAGCAGGTCGGTCACGGGCCCCGCATTACCCACGATGATGGCGGACCACAACCTGGGGTCCGAGGCAGCGATCCGCGTGACGTCACGAAGTCCTTGCCCCGACAGGGCCAGGGCCCCCTCCCCCAGCTCCTCCAGGCGAGCGGCCACGAGCGAGGAGACGAGCTGGGGCATGTGGGACACGGCGGCGACGGCGGCATCGTGCTCCACCGCACCCATGCGCACCGGGCTGGCGCCCACATCGACCGCCAGATTCCTGATGACCAGCTCCGCCTGCGGATCCGAGTCCTGACCAACCACCACCCAGGGGCGCCCGGCGAAGAGGTCGGAGTCAGCGGCGCCGGCACCCGAGCGCTCCCGACCCGCCATCGGGTGGGAGCCGACGTACCTGCGCGCCTGCGCTCCCGCACGGGCCCGAACCTCGGCGACGACCCGTTCCTTGACCGAGGCGACGTCAGTGACCACCGCATTCGGGTGGGCACTCAGCTGCGCGACGACGACGTCGGCGGTCACGTCGGGGGGCGTGGCCACGACGATGACCCGCGGCTCGGAACTGTCCTTCCCGTGGAGCGTTCCCGCCCCCATGTCTCGGGCCAGGGCCAGGGACGTGGGTGAGGTGTCGGAGAGCTGCACCTCGACACCCGCCGCCCGCAGCGCCAGGGCGAGCGAGGTTCCCAGCAGTCCTGTACCAACGATGAGTACCGGCCCACGCGTGGACACCGACGTCAGCGGCTCGGGAGTGTTCACAGACCGACCTCCTGCTGCAGCGCGGCGATCTCCTCGCCGGTGAGGGTGCGGGTCTCACCGGGGCGCAGGTTACCCAGCCGCAGAGGTCCCAGCCTGGTGCGCGCCAGACGCGTCACAGGGTGGCCAACGGCGTCCAGCATGCGCCGCACGATACGGTTCTTGCCGGAGTGGAGAGTGATCTCGACGATGGAGCCACGTGGTCCGGAGTCCTTGACGGTGACTCGGTCCGCCTTGGCCTCACCGTCCTCCAGCTCGATGCCCCGCCGCAGCTTGCGTGGGACCCAGGGCTCGACCTGTCCCTCGACGATGGCAACATAGGTCTTGGCGATCTCGAAGCTGGGGTGCATGAGCCTGTGGGAGAGCTCGCCGTCGTTGGACAGCAGAAGCAGCCCCTCGGTCTCGGTGTCGAGGCGGCCGACGTGAACCAGGCGCAGTGAGTCGGGAAGCTCGGGGTGCTCGGCCAGGTAGTCGCGTCCGTACTGGGCCACGGTCGGACGGCCCTCGGGGTCCTCCATAGTGGTGACGACCCCGGCCGGCTTGTGGAGCATGAGAGTGATGAGCTCGGGGTTGGTAAGGATCCGGCTGCCGTCGACACGGATCTCCTGTGTCAGCGGGTTCACCCTGACGCCAACCTCGGTGACGGTGATGCCGTCGATGCTGACGCGGCCGTTGGCGATGAGCTGCTCGCAGGCGCGGCGTGAGGCGACTCCTGCGTGGGCGAGGACCTTCTGCAGCCGCTGTCCGGAGGCGACGTGCGGGTCGTCCTGGCCGCCCTTGGTGGCGCGCTCACGCATGGCGAGCAGATGGGACTCCTCGTCCTCGTCGATGGCCTCGGCGTCGAAGGCGGCCAGGTCGGCGGCGTCGGTCTTCTCGTCCAGTTCCTCGAGATCGTCCTCGTCGTAGAACTCCTGCGCCCCGAAGTCGCTGTGGGGTACGGACTCGGTTCGGGCGTGGCGGTTCCTCGGGGTCATGGGGTCCTCCTACCGGCCATCTCATCGGCCTGTTCGACGATCTCCCCCAGTGCCTCAGCACGGGGAAGGTAGGGAGCCAAGGGTGGCAGCTCGTCCAGGGAGTCGATTCCCAGGTACTCCAGGAACTCTCCCGTGGTCCGGTACAGGATCGCACCGGAGGTCTCGGCGCCGGCCTCCTCGATGAGGCCGCGGGCGTGCAGGGTGCGCATGACACCGTCGACATTGACACCACGGATCTCCGCGACGCGCCCCCGAGTGACCGGCTGCCGGTAGGCGACGACGGCCAGTGTCTCCAGAGCGGCCTGGCTCAACCGTGCGGTGGCGCCACCGATGATGAACTGCTCGACGAGGTCGGCGTGCTCGGGCACGGAGGCGAAGCGCCACCCGCCCGCCGCACGTCGCAGAAGGAATCCGTGAGGCCGGGTGCCGGGCGCCTCTCCCCGGTACTCGGCAGCCAGGCCCTCGAGCAGCTCCTCGCAGACGCTCTCCTCGACGCCGAGGGCCTCGGCGATCGCAGTGGTGGTCACCGGTTCATCGGCAACAATGAGGATGGCCTCAGCGGCGCTGCGCAGCTGAGGCTCTGCGGCCTCGCTCATGCGAATTCCTCCTCGAGCTCAGTGAGGTTCTTGGAGGTCATCATGCCGGTCAGATCGTCCTGGCCGCCGCACCAGGTCACGGTGATCTCGCCCATGGCCTCGGGCTGGTCCAGCTCAGCGCTGCCCTGCCGGTGGAGAATGAGCAGAGCCAGGAACCGAGCCACCACGACGGCGGTACGCTCGGCGTCCTCAATGATCTGGGCGAAGGTCAGGGTTCCGTGACGGCGCAGCCTGAGGGCGATGAGGTTCAGCTGTTCCCCGACCGGTACCCGCTCGTGAAGGTGGACGGTCTGGACACCTGGATCCGTGGGACGGGTGAAGGCTCCGACCGCCAGCCGCGTCAGCTCCTCTGGAGTGATGGTGGCCACGAGCCTGGGCAGTAACGCCGCCAGATGCGGTTCCAGGGCGACGATGCGAGGGTGGCTGCGTGCGGAGGTCTCCGCCCGGTGACGGAAGGCCGCTGCGGCCTCTTTGAAGGCCCGGTACTGCAGGAGCCGGGCGAAGAGCAGGTCACGGGCCTCGAGCAGCTCGAGGTCGGGCTCCTCCTCATCCTCGTCATGAGGCAGAAGGCGGTGTGCCTTGAGAGCCAGGAGGGTGGAGGCCACGACGATGAACTCCGATGCGCGCCCCAGGTCCCAGTCCGAGCGCATGTGGGCGATGAAGTCATCGGTCACCTCGGCCAGCGCCAGCTCGGTGACGTCCAGCCTTTTGCGGGCGATGAGGCTCAGAAGCAGGTCGAAGGGCCCCTCGAACTGGGGCAGCGTGACACTGAATCCGGGCAGCCGGGGCGGCCCCTGCTCCTCCGGCTCAGGCGACATCGCCGCGGGCGATGACCTCGCGGGCAAGCCGGCGGTAGGCGTCCGCGCCGGGGTGGGAGGGCGCGTAGCTGGTGATCGGCTCATTGGCCACGGAGGCGTCCGGGAACTTGATCGTGCGCCGGATGCGCGTGTCGAAGAGCTGCTCACCGAAGGCCTGCTCCAGGCGCTCGAGCACCTCTCGTGAGTGCAGGGTACGGGAGTCCACCATGGTGGCGAGGATGCCGTCGATCTCCAGGGTGGCGTTGAGACGGTCCTTGACCCGCTCGACGGTCTCCACCAGGAGCGCCACCCCGCGCAGGGCGAAGAACTCGGTCTCCAGCGGGATGATGACGCCGTGGGAGGCCGTCAGGGCGTTGATGGTCAGCAGCCCGAGCGAGGGCTGGCAGTCCACGAGGATCACGTCGTACTCGTCGAGCACTGGACGCAGCACCCGCTTGAGGGCCTGCTCGCGGGCGACCTCGTTGACGAGCTGGACCTCTGCGGCGGACAGGTCGATGTTGGCCGGGACGATGTCCAGACCCTCCACCGTGGTCTCGTGGATGACCGTGCGAATGTCCGGACGACTGGCGACGAGCAGGTCATAGATGGTGGAGTCGAGCTCATGGGCGTTGATGCCCAGGCCGGCCGATGCCGCTCCCTGGGGGTCGAAGTCGACGATAAGGACCCTGCGCCCCAGCTCGGCCAGAGCCGCTCCGAGGTTGATCGTCGTCGTGGTCTTTCCGACGCCGCCCTTCTGGTTGCACATGGAGATGACCCGAGCGGGTCCGTGCGACTCCAGCGGCGCGGGAACGGGGAAGTCCTTCTCCTCGCTCTCTTCGGTGCCGGGGTTGTCGATCAGGCCTGGCTGGATGGAGTCATTCACGTCATCCAGCCTAGTCGAAAGCCGACCGACATCGCCCAGTTCAGACAGGACACGCCAGAGAACAGCCCAGGCAGGTCCCTGCTTTCAGGCGTAGCCCGGTGCGCACCCAGGCTTCCCACACTGAGAACCGGGAGCACGACCTGCGGTGATGCGCTCGTTGATCAGGCCAGCGCCCGCGGGTGACTGGTGGCGTAGACCTCCCGCAGGTGGTCAACGGTGACCTTCGTGTAGATCTGGGTGGTGGTGACCGAGGCGTGTCCGAGCATCTCCTGGACGACACGGACGTCGGCCCCTCCTGCCAGCAGATGCGTGGCGAAGGAGTGGCGCAGGGTGTGGGGGGAGATGCGCCGCTCGTCGGCGGAGTCCACCCCGATGAGCCCGGCCCGTTCAGCGGCCTGCCGCAGGACGGCCCAGGCACTCTGCCGGCTCAGGGGCCTGCCCAGGGTGTTGAGGAAGACCTGCGGCACTCCCCTGCCCTTCTCGGCCAGGACCGGTCGGCCTCGCACCAGGTAGGCGTCCAGCGCCTCCCAGGCGTAGGCCCCCATGGGAACCACGCGTTCCTTGCGTCCTTTGCCGAACAGCCGCAGCAGCCGGGAGTCGGTGTCGAGGTCGTCGACGACGAGACCCACCGCCTCGGAGATGCGGGCGCCAGTGGCATAGAGGACCTCGAGCAGGGCCCGATCGCGCAGACTCACCGGAGAGTCATCGACGCCTGCGGCCTCCAGGAGGAGACGGACCTCCTCAATGCCCAGGGCCTTGGGCAGGCGTCTTCCGGGTTGGGGAGGGCGCACGGTGGCCGAGGGATCCTGGGAGGTGGTGCCCTCGGCCATGAGGAACTTGTGCCAGCCACGCACTGCGGTCACGGTTCTGGATGCCGACGACGACGCCAGCGGGCGGGCGCCGTCGGATCCGGTGCGCAGGACCTCGAGGAAACCAGCCACGTCATTGCGGCTCACCTCCTGCGGGGCTGAGATGCCGGCGCTTCTCAGGTAACGCAGGTAACGGCCGAGGTCGCGCTCGTAGGCACTCAGGGTGTGGGGGCTCAGCCCGCGTTCGACACGCAGGTGGGCGAGGTAGCCGCGTAGCCCCCGGTCCAGGACGTCGCCACGCGGATCGGGGGTGGTGTCGACGGCTGGATCCGTCGTGTGCGCAGTGCTCGTCAGAATCCGCCGACGCTCAGCCGAGCTTGGCGACCAGGCCGAGCCCGACGATCGTGATCGTCCAGATGACGGCCACGGCCACCGTGATGCGGTCGAGGTTGCGCTCGGCCACGCCGGAGGACCCGGCCGAGGAGGAGATACCGCCTCCGAACATATCCGACAGACCGCCGCCCTTACCCTTGTGCAGGAGGATCGACATGATGAGGAAGAAGCTCGAGAGGACGAGCAGCACCTGAAGGACGATACGCACTACGTTCACGTCACGTTCCCTTCGTTGTTGGTTCCGTCTTGCTGCGGGGGCCTCACGCTCCGGCTGGGTCCGGCGCGACTCCCGACAGGGTCCGCGCCCCCACCTGTCCGCCTGGCAGTCTACCTGCAACGTGCAGGGTCCCGGACACCTCGCGATGTGAGGTGTCCGGGACCCGGACGGTGAGCGGTGAGACGCTACGGGGACGTGATCGCTCGCCTCCTCCGTCGCGGCTCGGGCCGCTCAGGCGTAGAAGTTCGCCATGGCGGCGAAGGAGTCCGCCTTGAGGGAGGCTCCGCCGACGAGCGCGCCGTCGACGTCGGGCTGGGCCATGAGCTCCTTGATGTTGTCGGGCTTGGCGGAACCGCCGTAGAGGATGCGGGTGGCGTCAGCGGTGGCGTCACCGTAGTCGGCGCGCAGGGCCTCGCGGATCGCTCCGCACACCTCTTGGGCGTCCTCGGCGGTGGCGGTCTCGCCGGTGCCGATGGCCCAGATGGGCTCGTAGGCGATGACGATCTTGGCAACGTCCTCTCCGCTCCATCCTTCAAGGGCGGCGCGGATTTGCCCCAGGACGAAGTCGACGTGGGTACCCGCCTTGCGGATCTCGAGGGCCTCGCCGCAGCACAGGATGGGGGTCATACCGGCGTCGAGCACTTTGCGGGCCTTAGCGCCCACGAGGGCGTCGGACTCGCCGTGGTACTCACGGCGCTCGGAGTGGCCCATGACCACGTAGCTGACGCCGAGCTTGGTGAGCATCTCGGTGGAGATCTCACCGGTGTAGGCGCCGTTGTCGTGGATGGAGACGTCCTGGGCGCCGTACTTGATGCTCAGGGAGTCGGCCTCGACGATGGTCTGCACGGTGCGGATGTCCGTGAAGGGCGGGATCACAAGGACCTCGCACTTGGTGTAGTCGTGATCGCGGTCCTTGAGCTCCATGGCCAGGCCCTGGACGAGATGGTTGGCCTCGAGGTGGTCGAGGTTCATCTTCCAGTTGCCCGCCATGAGCGGGGTGCGGTTACTCATCTGGGTTGCCTTCCTTCAGTCGTTGAGCACTGCGATACCGGGCAGGGTCTTGCCCTCGAGGAGCTCGAGGGAGGCGCCTCCACCGGTGGAGATGTGGGAGAACGTGGCCTCATCGAAGCCGAGCGTGCGCACGGCGGCGGCGGAGTCGCCACCGCCGATGACGGAGAAGGCGTCGGACTCGGAGATCGCCTTGGCCACTGCCTTGGTGCCCTCAGCGAAGGCCGGGAACTCGAAGACGCCCATGGGGCCGTTCCACACCACGGTCTTGGAGGTGGCGATGGCGTCAGCGAAGAGCTGTCGCGTCTCAGGGCCGATGTCCAGACCCATCTGGTCGGCGGGCAGCCCGTCGGCGGGCACCACAGTGGCCGGGGCGTCCGAGGCGAAGGCGGGGGCCACGACGGTGTCAACGGGCAGCAGCAGCTCGACGCCGTTGGCCTTGGCGATCTCCAGGTAGCCCTTGACGGTGTCGATCTGGTCCTTCTCCAGCAGGGAGGTGCCCACCTCGTGGCCCTGGGCGGCCAGGAAGGTGTAGGCCATGCCGCCGCCGATGAGGAGGCGGTCGGCCTTGCCCAGCAGGTTGGAGATGACGCCGAGCTTGTCGGAGACCTTGGAGCCACCGAGCACCACGGTGTAGGGGCGCTCGGGGTTGTTGACGGCGCGTCCCAGGGACTCGATCTCCTTGACGACGAGCAGACCGGCGGCGGAGGGCAACAACTTGGCGACGTCGTAGACGGAGGCCTGCTTGCGGTGCACGACGCCGAAGCCGTCGGAGACGAAGACGTCGGCCAGAGCGGCGAGCTCGGCGGCGAAGGCCTCGCGCTCGGTGTCGTCCTTGGAGGTCTCGGCGGCGTTGAACCGCACGTTCTCCAGCAGGACGATCTCACCGTCACCGGCTGCTGCGACGGCGGCCTTGGCGGACTCGCCCACGGTGTCCTCGGCGAGGGTCACCTTGACGCCGGTGACCTCGGCGAGACGCTTGGCGACGGGAGCCAGGGAGTAGTCGGGGTTGACCTGCCCCTTGGGGCGTCCCAGGTGGGCGGTGATGATCACCTTGGCGCCGGCGTCGAGCAGGGTGCGCAGGGTGGGCAGAGCGGCCTGGATACGGCCGTCGTCGGTGATGTTCTTGTCGGCGTCCAGCGGCACGTTGAAGTCGGAGCGGACCAGGACTCGCTTGCCCTTGAGGTCGCCCAGGGACTCGATGGTCTTCATGAAGCCTCTCATCGGTTGTGGGTGATGGTGTGGGTGTGGGAAGGACGGCGCCCGCGCACGCATAGCGTGGCGCGGGCGCCGTCTTCTAGAGAGTCATGCTCTCGGTCTGGTCTCAGGCGAGCTTGGAGCCGACCAGAGCGGTCAGGCGGACCAGGGCGTTGGAGTAGCCCCACTCGTTGTCGTACCAGGAGAGGACCTTGACGAGGTTGCCGATGACCTTGGTCTCGGTGGCGTCGAAGATCGAGGTGTGCGGGTTGCCCACGATGTCGGTGGAGACGATCGGGTCCTCGGTGTACTCGAGAACGCCCTTGAGCTCACCCTCGGCGGCGGCCTTGACGGCGGCCTTGACGGCCTCGACGGAGACCTCCTTCTCGGCGATGAAGGTCAGGTCGGTCAGCGAGCCGGTCGGGGTGGGGACGCGCACGGCCAGACCGTCGAACTTGCCCTTGAGTGCGGGAAGGACGAGGGCCACGGCCTGAGCGGCACCGGTCTTGGTGGGGATCATGTTCAGCGCGGCGGCGCGGGCACGGCGCAGGTCGCTGTGCGGGGCGTCGAGGACGCGCTGGTCACCCGTGTAGGAGTGGATGGTGGTCATGATGCCGCGCTCGATGCCGAAGTTCTCGTGGAGAACCTTGGCCAGGGGGGCGAGGCAGTTGGTGGTGCACGAGGCGTTGGACACGATGTTCATCGTGGCGTTGTCGTAGTCGCCCTCGTTGACACCCATGACAAAGGTGCCGTCGACGTTCTTGGCGGGAGCGGAGATGACGACCTTCTTGGCGCCACCGTCGAGGTGGGCCTTGGCCTTCTCGCCGTCGGTGAAGAAGCCGGTGGACTCCACGACGACCTCGACGCCCAGGTCGCCCCAGGGCAGGTCGGCGGGGTTGCGCTGAGCGAGCACCTTGATGTGCTTGCCGTTGACGGTGATGCCATCCTCGTCGTAGGAGACCTCGCCGTTGAAACGACCGAGGATCGAGTCGTACTTGAGCAGGTGGGCCAGGGTCTTGTTGTCCGTCAGGTCGTTGACGGCGACAACCTCGATGTCAGCGCCCTGCTCGAGGGCGGCACGGAAGAAGTTGCGGCCGATCCGGCCGAAGCCGTTAATACCAACGCGGGTGGTCACTTTGTGTCCTCCTAGTGCGCCGGTTGGCGGCGCACGGTTGCTGGGCTCTTCTCACACATGGCGTGTGCTCCGGAACTTCTTCAGCTCAGATCCGATTCAGCTCCGGCACGGCCGAGTCTAGTCACACTGGGCAGGCGCTGGGAGTCGCCGACCACGCCACGGGCGAACACTGTGATGCACAAGCCAGCCCACACGGGGACCAATGACCATCGGCCACCCCTGAGGCAAGGACAGAGGTCCCATCTTGGCTCAGGGTTCGAGCATCTCCTGGGTGAGAACCGACTCAGTGTCGGGGATGCCCAGCTCATGAGCCTGCTTGTCCGCCATGGCGAGGAGCCGGCGGATACGCCCGGCGACGGCGTCCTTGGTCAGCTGCGGGTCGGAGAGCTGCCCGAGCTCCTCCAGGGACGCCTGCTTGTGTGCGATGCGCAAGCGGCCGGCCTGAAGCAGGTGGGCGGGGACATCGTCCCCGAGGATCTCGAAGGCGCGTTCGACCCGGGCCCCCGAGGCCACAGCGGCACGGGCGGAACGACGCAGGTTGGCGTCGTCGAAGTTGGCCAGACGGTTGGCGGTCCCCCGCGACTCGCGCCGGGATCGACGCTCGGCCCACACCTTGAAGGCCTCCGGCGCCCCCATCCGCTCCAGGAGGACACCAATGGCCTCGCCGTCACGAACGACGACGCGGTCGGCCCCACGTACCTCTCGGGCCTTGGCGGAGATGTCGAAGCGCCGCGCAGCCCCGACAAGGGCCAGTGCTGCCTCCGAACCGGGGCAGGTGACCTCCAAGGAGGAGGACCGGCCGGGCTCGGTCAGGGAACCGCGGGCCAGGAAGGCTCCGCGCCAGGCGGCAGCGGCGGCGTTGCGCCCGCCCTGGATGACGGCCACCGGCATGCCTCGCACTGGTCGGCCTCGGTCGTCGACCAGCCCAGACAGCCGGGCCAGGTCCTTGCCCCGCTGCGTCACTCGCAGCACGTAGCGGGATCCTCTGTGCAGGGATCCGCCCTGGACCACCATGACCTCGGGCTCCATCCCGTAGAGCTCCTTGAGGTGCTGGTGCAGTCGGCGCACGGCTCCTCCGTGGTCGAGCTCGGCCTCGACAACGATGCGCCCGGAGACGATATGGAGCCCTCCGGCGAAGCGCAGCATCGCGGAGACCTCCGCCCGTCGTTGGGCGGCGTTCTCAGTAGCGACGAGCGCAAGCTCATCCTTGACGGTGACCGTCAGCGACATGGGCGGGCTCCTCGTGGTCGGGGTTCGTGATTCAGTATGGGTGGAATGGTTGACGCTGCGGCCGTTGCCGGGGCATCCCAGGTGCTGGCGACTCGCTGCTCGAACGGACGCGGACCAGGCAGCGGGCGAAACGGCTGAGATGACAGAGCGATGTCTTACGGCGCCCGAGGCGTATCAATGGAGAATTCTTAGCCGCAGCACCCGGCAGCCGGCTGGACGCGGCCGCGGAGAATTATGAACGATTGTGAGCAGCAGAACTCCTTAATGAGTCGAGCGTCACGTTTCATCATGCTCGCCGCGATCGGTGACGTCCCCCAGCGCTCCTTCGAAGGCGTCCCGGAAGGCGGCTGCCAGGCGCAGCGGGTCGTGGTGGCACAGGGCCTCGCCGGTGCGCACCTGGCGCAGGACGACGGTGGCCCCCATGGCTGTGGCCACCGCTTCAAGATCAGCGACGTCCTCAACGGTGGAGGGGTCGGCCAGCACCACGTCCAGGCGCAGGTCGGGCGCGTACTGGCGCAGGACCCGTAGGTGATCGGCGATGGTCATCCCGTCGGTCTCGCCCTGCTGAGCGGAGAGGTTGAGGACCACGACCTTGCGGGCCGAGGTGTTCACCAGCGCACGACGCATGGACGGCAGGATGAGGTGCGGCAGCACTGAGGTGTACCAGGAGCCGGGCCCCAGGACCACCCATTCCGCCTCATCGATGGCGCGCAGCGCCTCTGGGTGGGCGTCGGCGTCCTCGGGAACCATCACCACGTTCTCCAGACGTCCGCGGGCCGAGGCCACCGCCACCTGCCCACTGACCCGGCGCCGGTTCCCTCCGGAGACGATGTCGGCCTCGATGACCAGGGGTGAGGAGGACATGGGCACGACGCGACCGTGGATCGTCAGCAGGCGCCCCACCCAGTCGAGCCCTGCGACCTCGTCCCCCAGCAGCTGCCACAGCGCCAGGATGAGCAGGTTCCCCAGAGCGTGGTTGTCGAGCTCGCCCTGTCCCTCGAAACGGTGTTGGAGCACGTCTCGCCAGGTGAGGCCCCACTCGGAGTCCTCGCAGAGCGACGCCAGCGCCATTCTCAGGTCTCCTGGCGGCAGGCAGTCGAACTCCCGGCGCAGGCGTCCTGACGAGCCGCCGTCGTCGGCGACCGTGACGACGGCGGTGAGCCGGTGGGTGACGTGACGCAGCGCGCGGAGTGTGGCGGACAGACCGTGCCCGCCCCCCAACGCGACGATGGCCGGTCCCTCCTCACCGCGGCGGGGCCAGCCCGCCACATCGATCGTTGTTCCCACTGCCTACTCCCGTCCCAGGTCACGGTGCTGAACAACGACCTCGAAGCCTCCGCGCCTCAACCTGGCCCCGAGCCTCTCCGCCGAGGCCACGGAGCGGTGCTTGCCGCCGGTGCAGCCCACAGCCAGAGTAACGTGAGGCTTGAGCTCATCAATGTACTGCGGAAGCGCAGGGATGAGCAGGTCGGCGTACCCGTCGACGAAGGCCGCCGCCCCCTTCTGTGCGAAGACGTAGTCGGCCACTGGTGCGTCACGTCCGGTGAGGTGTCGCAGCTCGGAGACCCAGTAGGGGTTGGGGATGAAGCGCACGTCCAGGACGTGGTCGGCATCCAGGGGGATGCCGTACTTGAACCCGAAGGACATGACATTGATGCGCAGGGCCAGATCGGACTCGTGCGCCACGAGCTCACGTACCCGGCGGGCGAGGTCGTGGACGGAGTAGTTGGAGGTGTCGATGACGCTGTCGGCCACGCCCCTCAAGCCGCCCAGGAGAGTGCGTTCATGCTCGATCCCGTCGAGGACGGAGCCGTTGCCCTGCAGCGGGTGGGGTCTGCGGGAGGACTCGAAGCGTCTGACCAGGACGGCGTCGGAGGCGTCCAGGAAGATGAGCCTGACGTCGGTGCCGTTGTTACGGACCTTGCGCAGATAGTCCATGAAGTGGGAGAAGAACTCGCGACTGCGCACGTCGACGACTGCGGCCAGACGGTGCACACCGGCGCCGACCGTCGTCATCATTCCGGACAGGGCGGGCAGCAGCTGGGGCGGCAGGTTGTCCACGACGTACCAGTCGAGGTCCTCCAGCGCGTTGGCCGCGCGCGAGCGTCCCGCCCCGGACATGCCTGTGACAATGATCAGCTCGGGACGTTCTGCCGGCGGAACCGGAGGGGTCGCCTCATCGAGTGCGGGGATCTCGATGGGAACCGTG
Source organism: Actinomyces oris (assembly GCF_001937665.1). GTDB lineage: Bacteria > Actinomycetota > Actinomycetes > Actinomycetales > Actinomycetaceae > Actinomyces > Actinomyces stomatis. The sequence goes on from NZ_MSKL01000008.1 coordinate 83,839, forward strand.
TCCTGAAGCCGCTTGCGCTTGACGGAGGAGGGCTGAGGGCGACGCTCGTCATGCATGCCCCAAGCATCGCACGTCCAGGTCGGTCCACCCGTCGCCGACGCCGGTTTGCCGGTAGCGTTTCATCATCGCCAGTACTCACTGCCGCCGGTTCCCGGCGCCCGACACCAGGAGGCCCCATGAGCCCCTCCCCCATTGCCGACCAGGCGCACTCGCTCCCGTGCGAGTCCCAGGAGACCGCGATGCGGCAGCCCACAGCTCCGGTCCTGGGCACACCCTGGACCAGCAGCGCGACGAAGGTGGCGCTCCTGGGCGCCGGCGAGATCGGCAAGGAGGTGACGATCGCACTCAGCCGCCTGGGGGTGGAGGTCACGGCGATCGACCGCTACGAGGGGGCTCCAGCGCAGCAGGTGGCGCACAACGCCCTGACGGTTGACATGAGTGACCCCGAGGCGCTGACGGCCGCTATCCGCGCCAGCGGCGCCGCCATCGTCGTCCCGGAGATCGAGGCGCTGGCCACCGATGCCCTGGCGGCGCTGGAGAGCGCCGGCGAGGTGCGGGTGGTGCCGACCGCCCGTGCGGTGCAGCTGACGATGAATCGTGAGGGAATCCGCCGTCTGGCGGCTGAGGAACTGGGACTGGCAACCAGTCCCTACGCCTTCGCCTCGTCCTTGGACGAGCTGCGGGCGGGGGCTCAGCGTGTGGGCTTTCCGTGCGTGGTCAAGCCGGTCATGTCCTCGTCGGGTCACGGCCAGTCGGTGGTGCGCGGACCTGAGGACCTGGAGGCGGCCTGGCGCTATGCGGCGGCCGACGGGCGCGTGGACCGAGGCCGGGTCATCGTGGAGGGATTCGTGCGTTTCGACACCGAGATCACGCTGCTCACGGTGCGCTGGCGTCATCCCGGCACCGGGGAGACGGTGACGAGCTTCTGCGAGCCGATCGGGCACCGGCAGGTCGATGGGGACTATGTGGAGTCCTGGCAGCCGCAGCACCTGAGCCCGGTTGCCCTGGAGCGGGCTCAGCAGGTGGCCGAGCGCGTGACCGCGGCGCTGGGCGGTTGGGGCCTGTTCGGGGTGGAGCTGTTCATCTGCGGGGAGGAGGTTCTCTTCTCCGAGGTCTCTCCGCGCCCCCATGACACCGGTCTGGTGACGCTGGCGAGCCAGCGCCTGAGCGAGTTCGAGCTGCACGCCCGTGCCCTGCTGGGGCTGCCCGTGGACACCTCGCTGCGCTCCCCCGGCGCCTCGGTGACCATCAAGGCGACGGGCGAGTCCGTCCCTGGTGAGGGCGTGAGCTTCTCGGGTCTTGATGAGGCGCTCGCTCAGGAAGGGGTGGATCTGAGGCTCTTCGGTAAGCCTGAGGCCCACCCGGGGCGGCGGCTGGGCGTTGTCGTGGCCTACGCCGACGACGTGCAGGTCGCCCGAGATCGGGCGCGGTCCGCCGCCCAGGCGATCCGTCCCAGCGTCTGAGCCGGCCGCCCGGGCTGCGGAGTCTCAGTGACTACTCCCGCAGTGGTTCCTGCGTCGGGGGCACGAGGGAGGCGCCGTTGGAGGCGATGACGTCGCGGTACCAGTCGAAGGACTTCTTGCGGTAGCGGGCCAGGGTGCCGTTGCCGTCGTCGTCGCGGTCGACGTAGATGAACCCGTAGCGCTTGGACATCTGGGCGGTGGAGGCCGAGACCAGGTCGATGCAGCCCCAGGAGGTGTAGCCCAGGACCTCGACGCCGTCGGCGATGGCCTCGGCGACCTGGACCAGGTGATCGTTCATGTAGGCGATGCGGTAGTCGTCCTCGACCGTGGGGCCGTCAGGACCGGCAACCAGGACGTCCTTGGCCCCCAAACCGTTCTCGACGATGAACAGGGGCTTGCCCCAGCGGTCCCAGTAGTCGTTCAGGATGGTGCGCAGGCCCGCCGGGTCGATCTGCCATCCCCACTCGGAGGCTTCGAGGGTGGGGTTGGTCACGCCGCCCATGAGGTTGCCCCGGCCGGCCTCGGCCGACTGGGTGACCGTCTCGCACACGGACATGTAGTAGGAGAAGGAGACGAAGTCGACGGTGTGCTCCCGCAGCAGCGCACGGTCCTCCTCGGTGATCTCCAGCTCGATGCCCTTGTCCCGCAGGGCCCGCCGCAGGTAACCGGGGTACTCACCGCGCACGTGCAGGTCCCCGAAGACGTAGTTGGCGCGCTCGGCCTGCTTGGCCGCCCACACGTCCCGGGGATCGGGGGTGAGCGGGTAGGTGGGCACGGCCAGGATCATGCAGCCCACCTGGATGTCGGGGTTGGTCTCGTGGGCGATCCTGGTCGCGGCCGCGGAGGCGACGAGCTCGTGGTGGATGGCCTGGTAGAGGTTCTGCTCGCTGAGCCTGTCCTTGGGCGTGGCGATGCCTCCGGACAGGAAGGGCTCATGGAGCACGGAGTTGATCTCGTTGAAGGTGAGCCAGTACTTGACCCGCTTGCCATAGCGCTCGAACAGGGTGCGGGCGTAGCGCTCGAAGAAGCCGATGAGGCGGCGGTCGGTCCAGCCGTCGTAGGAGCGCGCCAGGTGCAGCGGGGTCTCGTAGTGGCTGATGGTGACCAGTGGCTCGATCCCGTGCTTCTCGAGCTCGTCGAGGACCCGGTCGTAGAAGGCGAGTCCCTCCTCGTTGGGCTCGGTCTCGTCGCCGAGCGGGAAGATGCGGCTCCAGGCGATGGAGAAGCGGAAGACCTTGAAACCCATCTCCGCGAACAGGGCGATGTCCTCGGCGTAGCGGTGGTAGAAGTCGATCGCCTCGAGCTTGAGGTTATCCGGTGTGGGGGCCTGGGTGGGCGGGGCCATGATGCCCCGGGGCATGACGTCCTGGACGGACAGACCCTTGCCGTCCTCGTTGTAGGCGCCCTCGATCTGGTTGGCGGCGGTGGCCCCACCCCACAGGAAGCCGGCGGGGAAGCACAGGTCGGGGTCAGGCGATGGCGCAGTCATAGTTCCTCATTCTCTGTGTCTTCTGCCAGGTGGCAGGTTCAGAAGGCTCCGGATCCGTGACCGCCCCTACCATGATCGCACTGACGGCTGTGCCGACCCGCGCCTCACGGCAGCGTCTGGCCTCAGTCCTGAAGGCCCACCATGACGGAGGAGGCCTTGACGACGGCGACTGCCTTCTTACCCTCTGCCAGCTCGAGCTCCTCGATGGCCGTGTTGGTGATGGAGGAGGTGATGATGACGCCGGGGGCGACCTCGATCTTGACGACGCCGTTGACGGCGCCCTTCTCAATGGAGACGACAGTACCGGGCAGCTGGTTGCGGGCGGAGATCCTCATACAGGGTTTCCTTTCGAGTTGATGCCAGTCCAGCACATCGTGAAATCACACTACTGTTGAGTATCTGGACTGTTGAGGTGAGCCAAGATAGTACCCGCCAGAGCCGGCCCTATCCCCTTGACACGGGTGATGTCGTCCACCTCGGCCTGCCGAATGCGTTTGACCGAGCCGAACTCACGCAGCAGGGCGGCCTGACGAGCCGGCCCCAGGCCGGGGATCCCATCCAGCACGGAGCGGGTCATGCCGGCTGAGCGCTTCTTGCGGTGGTGGGTGATGGCGAAGCGGTGGGACTCGTCCCGGAGGTGCTGGAGCAGATAGAGGGCGGGCGACGTACGCGGCAGGATGACGGGGAACTCCTCCCCCGGCACCCATACCTCCTCCAGACGCTTGGCCAGGCCGATGAGCGGGACGTCGATGCCGAGCTCGTCGAGCACGGCACGCGCGGCGTTGACCTGCGGTAACCCGCCGTCGACGACGACGAGTCCGGGCGCGTAGGAGAAGCGCCGGGCCTTGCCGGTCTCAGGGTCGATAGGGCCGGAGGCAACGGCGATACCCTCGGCGTCCTCGATCTCCTCGGCAGCGCGGGCGGCCGCCTCGCCCTGTCCCTGCTCAGCGATGAGCCGTTTGAACCTCCGGGTGAGGACCTCGTGCATGGCTGCGGTGTCATCAGTGGCACCGTTTCCGTCCTGGCCGCGCACGGTGAAGCGGCGGTAGTCGGACTTGCGCGGCGCACCGTCCTCGAAGACGACCATGGAGCCGACCTGATAGGTGCCCTGGGTGTGGGAGATGTCGTAGCACTCGATGCGCAGGGGCGCCTCGGCCAGGTCGAGGGCCTCGGCGAGCTCATCAAGGGCGAGGGTGCGTTGGGTGAGATCCCCCGCCCGTCGGGTCTTGTGCAGCCGCAGGGCCTCCTCTGCGTTCTTGCGCACCGTGTCCATGAGGGCGGCCTTGTCGCCGCGCTGCGGAACGCGCAGGTCTACCTTCGCGCCGCGCAGGCCGGCCAACCAGGCCCGCACGGTGGCGGCGTTGCTGGGCATCTCGGGAACCAGGATCTCCCGGGGCACTGCGGTGGTGGCCGTGTGGGCGACGTCGTCGACGCTCGTGGCCGCCGACTCGCCGTTGCGCCTGGGGGCCTCGCTGCTGGAACCGTTGGGACCGCTGCGGGGCTGGGGGCTGGAGGGGGCGCGCTCACCCACCCCGACGGAGGTGGTGGTGCCCGAGGAGGCGGGAGCGCCGCTCTGGTGGACGGCACCGTCGTCGGCGGGATCGACGAGGGAGGCGTAGACCTGCTCGAGAAGACGTTCGATGAGCTCGGCGTCCCCGGCGTCGTCGATGAGATCGACGACCCAGCCGCGCTGCCCGCGCACCCGGCCGCCACGGACGTGGAAGACCTGGACGGCGGCCTCGAGCTCGTCGCGGACCAGGGCGAAGACGTCGGCATCGGTGGCGTCGGGCAGGACGACGGCGTTGCCCTCGATGACCTTGCGCAGAGCGGTGGCGTCGTCGCGCAGACGGGCGGCCTTCTCGAAGTCGAGGGCGGCGGCTGCGGCTTTCATCTCAGCCTCCACCTGACGCAGGTAGGGGCCGGTGCGGCCGGCCATGAAGGCGCAGAAGTCCTCGGCCAGCGCCCGATGGTCCTGCGGGCTGATACGGCCCACGCAGGGGGCTGAGCACTTATCGATATACCCCAGCAGACAGGGACGCCCCGAGGCCTGGGCACGGCGGAAGACACCGGCGGAGCAGGAGCGCACCGGGAAGACTCGCAGCAGCTGGTCGACGGTCTCACGGATGGACCAGGCCTGAACGAAAGGACCGAAGTAGCGGGTTCCCGGTTTGCGGGCCCCGCGGACCACCTGGACGCGGGGGTGGGTCTCCCCCATCGTCACCGCCAGGTAGGGATAGGACTTGTCGTCCTTGTACATGACGTTGAAACGGGGGTTGAACTCCTTGATCCAGGAGTACTCCAGGGCCAGGGACTCCACCTCGGTGGACACGACCGTCCATTCCACGGCGCATGCGGTGGTGACCATCTTCTGGGTGCGCGGATGCAGGGCGGCGAGGTCCTGGAAGTAGCTGGACAGACGCTGACGCAGGTTCTTGGCCTTGCCGACGTAGATGACGCGTCCCTGCCCGTCCAGGAACCGGTAGACCCCCGGGGATGTGGGAATCTCGCCCGGGGCAGGACGGTACGTCGAGGGGTCGGCCATGCCCGTTAGGGTAGACGCCAATCATCCTCGTCCACGACACATGGCCCAGCAGCCGGTCGCCGCCAGTCCCAGAGGGACCCCGGAACAACGGGAGGCCCGAGCCGTGCCGGCTCGGGCCTCCATCATGGTGGTGGGCGATACTGGGATCGAACCAGTGACCTCTTCCGTGTCAGGGAAGCGCGCTCCCGCTGCGCCAATCGCCCGAGGTGGGTACCGGATTCGAACCGGTGTAAACGGCTTTGCAGGCCGGTGCCTAGCCTCTCGGCCAACCCACCATGAGAATGCTGGGGCTCGGCGCTCCCGGCTCCTCGGAGCGGATGACGGGACTCGAACCCGCGACCCTCACCTTGGCAAGGTGATGCTCTACCAACTGAGCCACATCCGCGCAATCCCTCACGGTTCGGCCGAACCGCTCGGTGCTGGAAAACCATAGCATCACGATCACAGTGACAGGCAAACAGCATCGCGGTGATTCACCTCACCGGGTAGCCATTTGCTCCGGGGACGCAGGCCTGACTATGGTTAGCGCCGCACCGGGCGATTGGCTCAGGGGTTAGAGCGCCTCGTTCACACCGAGGAGGTCACTGGTTCGATTCCAGTATCGCCCACCACAGCACCCTGACACCAAGTTGACAGTACCCGCCCCCAAGGGCGGGTACTTTTACATCACCCCGCTCTGCAAGCAGACGAGCAAAGGCGAGCTCAGAATCAGCCTCCCACTATGGATACCGTCACAGTCTCCGCTCGACTGTCACGATTCGACGCGCCGATGTGTCTGATGGGTATGAGTCCAACGCATCGCACCACCATCGTCATCATCGGCGCCGGGTACGCCGGGATCATGGCAGCCAACCGGATTGCTTCTCACCCAATGGCCACCGCCCTCACACGTGTTCGCCTCATCAGTGCCTCGGCACACCTTGTCGAGCGTATCCGTCTGCACGAGGCTCTTCGTGCTGAAGAAGACCCGGTACGGCCCTTGTCCGAGCTGCTCAACCCAGCCATCGACGTTGTCATCGACCGCGCGACGAGCATCGATCGCAAACGGGGTGTCGTCCATCTGTCCGACGGCGCCACCGTCCCCTTCAACCAGGTCGTCTTGGCGACCGGTAGCACCAGCCGGGCACCTGCTGGAGCACTGCCGATCTCCGGAATCGCCGATCTGCAGCCGCTTCGAGATGAACTCGTCGGCTCTTCACACACGCGCATTCGCGTCGTCGGAGGTGGTCTCACCGGGATCGAGACCGCCGCGGAACTTGCTGAGCAAGGATTCGATGTTGAGATCGTCGACTCCGGTACCGTCGGCTCCCACCTCGGCGTACGAGCCCGCAAGCATGCCTCTCGCCAACTGCGTCGGCTGGGCTGCACGGTGACCGACGACCAGATGTGCCAGCCCGAGCCCGGCATGGTCACCATATGGACCGCAGGTTTTGCACCGGTCACTGTTCCATGCGATCCACCAGTGTCGACCTCTTCCGACGGGCGCATCGTGGTCAACAGGTTCCTACGCTCCCCCGACGACCCCAGGATTACCGCGATCGGCGATTGCGCTGCGCCTCCGGCCCCGCATCTACGCCCTAGCTGCGCCTCAGCCCTGTCTCTGGGAGCCGTAGCCGCTGACATTCTCATCTCCGACGTACTGAAGACCCCACCGCCGTCCAACACGGGGGTCGGTTATCTCATGCGCTGCGTCTCGCTGGGACGCGACCGCGGGCTCGTCGAGCACGTAAGTCCGGACGACGTTCCCAACGGTCCCGTCCTGACGGGGAGAATGGCCCGGCGAGTCAAGGACTGGGTCATGGACCGCACTACTCAGTGGTTGATCGAAGAGGCTCAGCGCTCCGGCTCATACCGCATCGTGAGAGGCCCAGCTCAATGACTGCTTCCGACCAACCCACAGATATGGACGACAGGTCCGGTCAGGATTTCGAGGAACATCGCGCCGTTCTGTTTACCCTCGCCTACAGCATGCTCGGTAGCGCGGCGGAGGCCGAGGACATCGTGCAGGAGACATGGCTGCGCCGCCAACGCGTCAGAGAACCGGTCCGGCAGGAGCGCGCGCTGCTGTGCCGTATCGCCACACGCTTAGCACTCAACGCGCTGCGCTCCGAGGCCAACCGGAAGGAGTCCTACCTAGGACCGTGGCTTCCCGAGCCGGTCGCCACCGAGGCAGAACTGGCCGACGACCTGATCCTGGCGGAGACGGTCTCTGAGGCGACGCTGACGGTACTGGAGACCCTCTCCCCCGCCGAACGCGCAGCATTCCTCCTGGTAGAGGTCTTCTCCCTGTCATCGGCGGAGACCGGTCGCATCATCGATGCATCCGACACCGCCGTGCGCCAGCTGGTGCACCGTGCACGCACCCGGCTGCAAGAAGGACGAACACACCGACGCGCCACCCCCTCTCCCGAGCTGTGGACCGAGCTGACCAGCGCCATTCGCTCGGGAGACTTGGCGGCCACCATACGCCTGCTGGCTCCTGAGGCGGTACTCGTGTCCGACGGTGGAGGCCGGGCCTCAGCGGCACGCCGTGCCGTCCGAGGCGCAGAGTCCGTGGCCCGCTTCCTTATCGGCATCGCCGCGAAGACGCCACAGTTCGATGTGGCGCCGGCGCGGCTCAACGGGGAGCTCGCAGCCGTGGTCAGCAGTTCCAGGAACGTAGAGTTCGTGGTCTTCCTGGTTGCTTCGGAGACTGGTGTTCAGCAGGTTCTCATCGTCCGCAACCCCGATAAGCTCATGCGCATCGACAAGCCTGTGAGACTGTCCCGCTGACCTCGGCACGATCCGTCGTCAGATATGGACGCCGTCGGCGATCCTTCCGGGCGAGCCCTCCTGGCCTACGTGCGCCTCACCGGTGGCGACGACGCCGGAACCGAAGGTCCAGTCGCCATCCACGGTCAACGACCGCGCATCCTTGATGGAGGGGACGCCCTCGGGGAACCGGGCCTCGAAGTCCTGGATCTTCTTGTAGAACCGCGGGTCGAGATTCACGGTGCAGGCCTGCTCCGGGACCATCTGCAGCAGACCGTCGTCGTCCAGCTCGTAGACGTCCGAGCGCACCAGCAGCAGATCGTTGGTGGTCTTGACCGGCAGGAACCGGGAACGTGGTACCTCGATGGCGGTCGCCCCCTCGAAGGCCTCCACGGCGGCCCCCATGGCGGTCTCGAGCTGAACGACCGGTGTCGAGGAGGAGTCGGCGGGGTCCACCGTCTTGCTGTTCTTGATGAGCGGCAGCCCGAGGATCCCTCCCCGTTCGACCAGGGTGTCGCGTAGCACCTTGAGGTCGAACCAGAGGTTATTCGTGTGGAAGAAGGGGTGGCGGAACTGGTCGGTGAAGTAGTGCATCTGGTCATCGGGCGTCTGCGCCGTGTCGCGCAGGATGATGCGTCCGTCGCTCTTACGCACGGCCAAGTGGCCGCCCTTGACGTCGGCCGGCGTACGGCGGCACATCTCCGGGGCATAAGGAGCACCGGAGGCGGCGAACCAACCGGCGATCCTGGCCGAGGGCGCCGCGCCGAGGTTGTCGGAGTTGGCGGTCATGGCGTACCGATACCCCTGCTCCAGGAGGGCGTCCAGCAGACCGGAGGCGAGCAGGGCGGTGTAGATGTCGCCGTGCCCCGGAGGACACCACTCGAGCTCGGGGTCAGCCTCCCACTCCACGGGAGTCAGATCATCAGCGCGGAGCTTGGGCTCGCGGTTCTGCAGGAAGTCCAGGGGCAGGCCGTCAACCTGGATCTCGGGGTGCCCGGCCAGCACCTCGAGGGAGTCCTCGCGGGTGCGGAAGGAGTTCATGAGGATCAGCGGCAGGCTCACACCGTAGCGCCGACGCGCTGCCAGAACCTGATCGACCAACAGGTCCAGGAAGGTCTTGCCGTCACGTACCGGCAGAAGGGACTTGGCGCGATCCAGGCCCATCGAGGTGCCCAGGCCCCCGTTGAGCCGGATGAGGACCGTCTTGCTCAGCGCCTCGCGAGCCTCCTCCTCACTGACCTCGACGTCAGCAAGGGAGTCGATCTGCGTCAGGGGCTCGATGGTCTCCTCGGGGATAAGACCTGTGGCTCCCGCCTCCAGGGACTGGTAGTAGTGGGTGAAAACCGTGATGGCCTGCTCGGCGACACCGGCGTCGCGCATCTTGTGCTGGGCTGCAGTGAGTCCGTTCTCGCTCATGACGCGCAGCCTATCCCAGCCTGACCGTTCTTGTGGAACTTTGTTCGACTCTGTTCGTTCTCGCGCAACCAGTTTTCTCCTCGTTCCCAAGTTGTCCACAGGGTACTTGTACCCCCTTCACGACATCGACGACTCCCCCTTACTCTCAGAAGAATCGGTTGAGTGACACGTGCTTACCGCCGAGCACCGAGTGACGAGGAGAACCGTCATGTCCGTACCGCCCCCTGTCGGCCCGAATATCGCCGTGGTCCTGCAGCGACTGGACCTCATCGAGAGGAAGATCGACTGGCTCGCAGAACGCGTCTCCTGGCTGACTTACTCCTCCGCCGCTGCGATGCAAGGCAGCAGCGGCTCTCCCGCCACAGCGAGGAGCAGCAGCCCCGTTGCCACGTCGAAGGAGACTGTGGCCACCGACACCACTGAGGACCACCGTGCAGGAGTCCCGCCCACGCGCACTCCGCTCCAGGCCGAGACGACACCGCCCGCGAGCACCCCGGAGGCGAGCCGGACCACCGACCTCCCCCTGCAGCACCTCAACGATCCCATCGTTCAGACCCCCGTCAACGGGGCCCTCCTCGATGACCAGACCGCCCACCCCACGACGGCCACGGCTTCGGACACCCCACGAGCATCCCGGGACGAGGCGCCGCCGGTCCAGCGTCATCCGGAGCCGACCCCCATGGAGCCCGCGCCAGCCTCGGCTCCTTGGACCAGTCCGGACCCGATGCGTCATGCACCCGTCGCAGGCAACGCCCCTCATATGCAGGGAACCAATCAGGCGGGACCGGCCGGGACCGGCCAGACACGCAGCGCCGGGGCCGAGAAAGTCCCCAGCTGGACCCAGCGGGCAATGCGGGAGGGCAACCTCGGACGCTATCTGCTCTCCGGCGCCGCAGCAGTACTCGTCCTGTCTGCCGGGGTCAGTCTTCTGGCCCTCGTCTGGGATTCCATTCCCAACCCGATCAAGATCCTGGCGCTGGCACTGATCGCTGTCACGATGACAGCGGCCGGCGCCCGGCTGGGGATCAGTCGTCCCCGTCACCGTGTCGCCGCGGCCACGATCACGGGCACCGGTGGGGGACTCGGCTTTGTTGCCGTCGTGGGAGCCGTTCTTCTCGACGGAATGCTCAATCCGGAGCCCGCCCTGGTACTCATGGCCTGCTGGGGGCTCGTGCTTCTGGCCATGTCCCACATCACACGAGTGCTGTTCACCGCCGTCATCTCCACCCTCGGAGCCCTGGTGACCATCGGGTTCGCAGTCAGCCACGTGGTGCGCCAGCCACAGGCCGCGCTCATCACGTGGCTGATGATCACTATCTACGTCACGGTGCTGGCACTGACCTGCACCGTCCTATCTCGCGCTACAGGGCGGATGAGGCTGGCCGCGTGGTATCCGGTGACGTCGATGGTGGCGACGGCGACAGCCCTCATCGCCGCTCCGATGCAGCCAATGCTGCGGCTGTCCACCGTCGGCGGTACCGGCATCACTCTCATCCTGTGCCTGCTACTGGTGTGTCAGACGATGCACGCCAGCACACGGCTGTGGAGCATCGGTGTCGAGACCTCCGGCTGGGACTGGGGCCCAACGGCGGTGGTCCTCCTGCTGGCGTTCAGGAACCTGTTGATGGGGCAGAAGAGTCTCCACCTGGCGCACAGCGTCATCGTCATCACCTTCCTCCTCGAGCTCCTCCTGCTGGCCGCGGCGGCACTCGCGATACTCCCGGTCTATTGCCCCGCTCGCTGGCGCCGCGCCATGGCGATCGGGCACGAGGTCGCATTCTTCCCCCTCGCACTGGTCGGGATGACGATCACTGGCGACCCCAGGGCCTATCTCTTCGTCATTGTGGCCGCGATGTTGTGCCTCCTTCCTGCCGTCTTGAACGGAAGAGTGGAGCCGCCCCCGATCCTGGCCCTCCTCGGGACGGCACCGATTCTCACGCCCCCGGGCACTGTTTACTCCCGCGGCGACGCCTGGTCGCTGATCATCTCCGTGGTGCTTTCTGCGCTCATGGTGATCGTGGCCGAGGGTCTCGGTGACCGAGTCGCAGACAGCTCTCCGGTCCCGACCCCATACCCCGCGGCTTCACGTGTTCAGCCACGGGTGCTGGCCCTGCGGGCGGCACTGGCGGCGATGGCCTTCAATATCGCCGTCGTCGTCCCGTTCCTGGGATCCGGCCTCGTGGAGGACTCCCAAAACACCTGGGCGGCCCTGCGCATGGTTCCGGGTCTGGTGACGATCGCACTCATCGCTCTGGGGGCGTTGTCAAGCGGAGCCACACCTCTCCGAGTGCTCACTGGGCAGTGCCGAGGCGCCCGCTACCGGGTGGGTCCTCACGGTCAGGCCTTGCCCCACCCAGCAGGACAGCAGTCAGGAGCACCAGCACCGTCGTGGATCCTCTCAGGGATAGTGGCCGTACTGGCGCTGCTGACGCTGTCGTGGGCCGAGGATGCCTCCTCTTCGATCTGGATGCTGCTGCTGGTCGCCGTCGCCCTGGGGGTGGGGGCATGCGCCACGTGGCTCCTGCTTCCCTGGCGGCGGTCTGCGGAGGTGTGCCTGAGCCTTGCGATCGGCAACTCGCTGCTCATGTGGCTCTCAGTCATGGTGGCCACCGACGTCGGCCCGGGTTCGGTCCTCATGTCAGTACTGGTACTGCTGACGGGCGGAGCCTGCATCGTCCTCGGGTTCGGGGCGCGTCTGACGATCCTGCGCCACTACGGACTGACCCTGGTGCTCCTGTCCGTGCTCAAGCTCGCCGTTATGGACGTGGCCTCGCAGAACTCGATCATTCGGGTCATCTCGCTGGCGGCCGCAGGCGTCGTCTGCTTCGTCCTCTCGCTGCTCTACAACCGCTTCGCGCAGGACCAGCGTCGCGAGAGCGACCAGGTCCCCATGGGTCCTGGGAGCATTTGAGTGCGGCGGGGAGCCGACGTCGAGCTATCCAGCAGAGCCGGACCGGAGCGGGCAGAGGCGTCAGCTGCGGGCGGCCTCCAGCACCGGGGCCAGGAACTGGCCGGTGTAGGACGACTCGGTGGCCGCCACCTTCTCCGGGGTGCCGGCCACAACGACGGTTCCCCCGCCCTTGCCACCCTCGGGCCCCATGTCGATGACCCAGTCGGCGTTGGCGATGACGTCGAGGTTGTGCTCGATGACGACCACGGAGTTGCCCTTGTCCACCAGTCCCTGAAGCACCCCGAGCAGCTTGCGGATGTCCTCGAAGTGCAGCCCAGTGGTCGGCTCATCCAGGACGTAGATGGTCCGGCCGGTGGAACGGCGCTGAAGCTCGGTGGCGAGCTTGACGCGCTGGGCCTCACCGCCGGAGAGCGTGGTGGCCGACTGGCCCAGGCGTACATAACCCAGCCCAACCTCCACCAGGGTGTTGAGGTGACGGGAGATGACTGAGGAGGCGGAGAAGAACTCGGCTGCCTGGTGAATGGTCATGTCCAGGACGTCGGCGACTGTCTTGTCCTTGTAACGGATCTCCAGGGTTTCCCGGTTGTAGCGGGAGCCGTGGCAGACCTCGCAGGGCACGTAGACGTCAGGTAGGAAGTTCATCTCGATCTTGAGCGTGCCGTCACCCTTGCAGGACTCGCAGCGTCCGCCCTTGACGTTGAAGGAGAAGCGCCCGGGTCCATAGCCCCGCACCTTCGACTCGGGCACGGCCGCGAAGATCTTGCGGATGTGGTCCCACACCCCGGTGTAGGTGGCGGGATTGGAGCGGGGGGTGCGCCCGATCGGCGACTGGTCGACATGGACCACCTTGTCCAGGTGCTCCACACCCCGCACCGTCTTGTGCCTGCCGGGTACGCCGCGGGCGCGGTTGAGCCTGTTGGCGAGCACCTGGAAGAGGATGGAGTTGACCAAGGAGGACTTTCCCGATCCGGAGACGCCGGTAACAGCGGTGAGCACGCCGAGCGGGAAGGAGACGGTGACGTCCTTGAGGTTGTTCTCACGGGCGCCGACGACGGTGACCTCACGACTCTTGTCCCGCTTGCGCCGAGTGACGGGGATCTCGATCTGACGGCGCCTGGCCAGGTAGTCGCCGGTGACCGAGCCCTCGGCTCCGGCCAGGCCCTCGATGTCACCGGAGTAGACGACCTCACCACCCAGCTCGCCGGCTCCAGGACCGATGTCAACGATCCAGTCGGCCGAGCGGATGGTGTCCTCGTCGTGCTCGACGACGATGAGTGTGTTGCCCAGGTCCCGCAGCCGCTGAAGAGTCTCGATGAGTCGGGTGTTGTCGCGCTGGTGCAGACCGATGCTGGGCTCGTCCAGGACGTAGAGGACACCCACCAGGCCAGAACCGATCTGTGTGGCCAGGCGGATGCGCTGGGCCTCGCCTCCGGAGAGGGTGGCCGCACCACGGGCCAGGCTGAGGTAGTCCAGACCCACGTCCACGAGGAAGCCCAGGCGCGCGTTGATCTCGGTCAGGACGCTGCCGGCGATCTGGGCGGCCTGGCCGCTGAGGTTGAGGTCGGCCAGGAAGTCTCGGGCCTCGCTGATCGGCAGCTCGCACAGCTGTGCGATGGACAGCTCGCCCACGCGCACGGCCAGCACCTCGGGCTTGAGCCGAGCCCCGGCACAGACGGGACAGGGGATCTCACGCATGTAGGCCTGGTAGCGCTCGCGGGACCAGTCGGACTCGGTCTCGTCGTGCTTGCGCATGACGTAGTCGAGGACCCCCTCGAAGCCGGTGGAGTAGATGCGCTCACGCCCCCAACGGTTGCGGTAGGTGACCTTGACCTCGTAGTCCTTACCGCGCAGGATCGCCTCCCTCGCACGCGCCGGCAGGGCGCGCCAGGGGGTATCGACGTCGAAGGACAGCTCCTTGCCCAGGGCCTCGAGCTGGCGGGTGAAGTACTTCTGGTGGCTCGACCAGGGGGCGACGGCGCCCTCGGCCAAGGTCAGCTCCTCGTCGGGGACGACGAGCTCGGGGTCCACCTCGAGCCGGGTACCGATTCCGGTGCAGGCGGGGCAGGCGCCGTAGGGGGCGTTGAAGGAGAAGGTGCGCGGCTCCATCTCGTCCAGGGCCAGGGGGTGCTCGTTGGGGCAGGCGCGCTTCTCGGAGTAGCGCCGCTCCCGATCGGGGTCGTCCTCGGGCAGGTCGACCTGCTCGATGATGACCAGGCCCTCTGCCAGGCCGAGCGCCGTCTCCACCGAGTCGGTGAGGCGCTGGCGGATGCCCTCGCGGACAACGAGCCGGTCGACGATGACCTCGATGTCGTGCTTGAGACGCTTGTTGAGTGTCGGGGGGTTGTCGAGGCGCTCGGAGGTGCCGTCGACGCGCACACGGTTGAAGCCGCGACCGCGCAGCTCGCCGAAGAGCTCGGAGTACTCGCCCTTGCGTCCACGTACCACGGGGGCGAGAACCTGGAAGCGAGTGCCCTCGGGCAGGGCGCGGACCTGGTCGACGATCTGCTGCGGGGTCTGAGAGGAGATGACGGCGTCACAGACCGGGCAGTGCTGGATACCCGCCCGTGAGTACAGCAGACGCAGGTAGTCGTAGATCTCCGTCACAGTGCCCACCGTGGATCGGGGGTTGCGCGAGGTCGACTTCTGGTCGATGGAGACGGCGGGGCTCAGGCCCTCGATGAGCTCGACATCGGGCTTGTCCATCTGGCCGAGGAACTGACGGGCGTAGGAGGACAGGGACTCCACGTAGCGGCGCTGCCCCTCGGCGAAGATCGTGTCGAAGGCGAGAGAGGACTTGCCCGATCCTGACAGCCCGGTGAAGACAATCATCGTGTTGCGCGGCAGGTCCAGGTCCACGCCCTTGAGATTGTGCTCGCGGGCCCCACGGATGATAAGAGAGTCGTTCACGGGATTCGAGTCTAAGGGTTGACTGCACGTCCTGCGCGTCGCACATGTGTTCGACGCGTCTCATACCCAGGGCACCGGAAGAATGCCAGCGCTCCTGTGTTCAGGCCACGGCCGGGCCCTCGCCTCTATGCTGAGGCCATGAGCAAGATCTACGCCGTCGAGTACCGCTACGTCACCGACAAGGACGAGGAGATGGCCGCCGTTCGCCCCTCGCACCGCGCCTTCAACGGTCGCCTGGCCGATGAGGGCCTGCTGCTGGCCGCCGGCCCCTACGTGGGCACCCACGACGCCCTCATCGTCGTGCGCGCCGAGGACGAGGCCGGAGCCCTGTCCCTTCTTGAGGACGACCCCTTCCAGCAGGCCGGTTTCATCTCTGAGCGCATCCCGCGCGAGTGGAACCCGGTCATCGGGGTCCTAGCCTGAACTACTTCCCCACCGTCTCATGTGCTGACGGCTCTTGCTCCCGCACCACCCGGCCGGGAGCATGGGCCCATGATTTCTTCTGCGCCGACCGAGTCCCAGTTCTCCCGCCCTTCCTCGCTCATGGGCCGCATCCTGCTCCGCAGCATGAACATCGGGCACGGCCGCCTGCACCAGTGGGGCCTGAAGGCAGCGGGTATCCAGTTGACTGACAGGGTACTCGACGTCGGCTGCGGAGGTGGCAAGGCCATCTCCCGGATCCTGGAGGAGACGCGCCGTGAGGTGGCCGGCATTGACCACTCCCCTGAGGCGGTCAAGACCGCACGGAGCGTCAACCGCGCCGCCGTCTCCTCCGGACGCCTGCGAATCGTGGAGAGCTCAGTGGAGAGCCTCCCCTTCCGTGACGGGTTCTTCGACGTGGTGACGGCTTTCGAAACCACTTATTTCTGGCCGGAACTGCAGGCCGGCCTTACTGAGATCCGCCGCGTCCTGAGTCCCGGCGGTAGGCTCGTGATCGCAAACGAGTTCGCTGATCGGGCGTCAGCGGGGGCCTGGGCGGATCGCCTGAACATGCACGTCCCTGACAGCGAAGCCCTAGCCGGCGCAGCCTACGAGGCCGGTTTCCTGATGGTGGATGTCAGCGTCCATCCCCACAAAGGCTGGCTGCGCCTCGTCGCTGCGAAGTAGAGGCGCACTCATCCCCGACCGCGTACGATCCGGCGCCGCACCAGGTGAACCAGCTCGATTCCGCCAATGGCCAGGCCGGCCATGAGCGCAATGACCCACCACACGCCGGGCGTGGGCCAGGCCAGCAGGAAGAAGGCGCGTACCGGTGGGGCGACGACGCCGAGCACTGCGATCATCCCCATGAGAACAACCAGCCCCAGACGCCAACTCGTCAGAGGCCGGGCCGTGAGCGTGAGCAGCCACAGCCCGCAGGTAATGAGCACCAGGGTCGTCGCCGTCGTCACCTGGGCCCGCGGGGCATGGGTGAGCGTCAGCCAAAGGTACGTGGACAAGGTCACGGTTCCCGCCATGAGTCCCGCCGGCACGCACAGGCTGAGCACCCGGCCGAGGAAACCCTCCCGGTAACGCTGGTTGCTGGGGGCCAGGGCCAGGACGAAGGCGGGGATCCCGATCGTCAGCGAGGAGACGACCGTGAACTGGCGAGGCAGGAACGGGTAGGCGACCGCCATGGCCGACACGACGACGGCGATGAGGGACGCGTAGATGGTCTTGGCCAGGAACAGGGAGGCGATGCGCTCGGTGTTGGCCATGACACGGCGTCCCTGAGCCACGACCCCGGGCAGGGCCGAGAACTCTCCCTTGAGCAGCACCAGACGCGCCACCGCCTTGGTTGCCGGAGCTCCATTACCCATGGCGATGCCGAGGTCGGCGTCTTTGAGTGCCAGGGCGTCATTGACGCCGTCCCCGGTCATCGCGACGACGTGCCCTCGGGACTTCAGTGCCCGCACCAGTGCCCGCTTCTGCTCGGGAGTGACGCGCCCCAGGACGCTGGCGCCCTCAACCGCGTCGGCCAGGCGCTCCAAGTCCTCATCCGCCTCATGCCCGCTACCTGCACCAGCAGGCAGCGTACGTGCGTCCAGAGCGACGAGCTCTCCGCCGGCGGGGGCGCTGACCCCGGCCTGGCGGGCGACCGCGGCCACCGTCTCGGGGCTGTCACCGGAGATGACCTTGGCATCGACGCCCTGCAGGCGGAAGTAGGCGAGGGTCTCAGCAGCGTCAGGGCGTATCTCCTCGGTGAGGATCACGATCCCCGCGGCCTCAAGGTGATCGGGAAGCCGTGGGTCGCCCTCTTCCCGAGCCGACTTCCAGAGCGAGGTTGATCGAGCCAGAGCCACGACGCGTACTCCCTGCGCGGCGATCTGACGAGCACGGTCCAGCACTGACTCACTGTGTCCCGCCAGGACGATCTCTGGGGCGCCGAGCACCCAGGTGGTGCCGGACCGGTCGCGAACCGCGGACCACTTGCGGCGCGAGGAGAACGGCACCGACTCCACGTCGGCCGAGGGGCCCGTATTGCCGGGTTCCCGGGCTTCCTCGAGGCCCTGCTCACCAAGGCCTCTGAGATCGCTGAGCCCCTCCCTGATGGCGTCGGCGGTGGCGTTGGCCTCCCCGACCGTACTGAGTAGGGCGAGCGCCGAGAGCACCTCGGAGGACGCCTGCTCGCCGTCGGGGTTCTGGATCTCCCCGAGGCGGATGCGGCCGGTGGTGATGGTGCCGGTCTTGTCCAGGCACAGGGTGTCGACCCGGGCCAGGACCTCGACGGCCGGCAGCTCTTGAACCAGGACGTTGCGCCTGGCCAGGGCCAGGGAGGCGGTGGCGAAGTTGACGGAGGTCAGGAGCACCAGGCCCTGGGGCACCATGCTGACCACGCCGGCGATGCCGGCGACGACCGCGTGGCGCCAGGCTCCGCTGCTCCAGGCCTCGGCGACGCTTCCGCTCAACCGCAGCTGGGACCACACCAGCACCAGGGCCACGGGCACGATGACCCAGCTGATCCAGTGCAGCACCCGGTTGGTTCCGGCCTGCAGCTCACTGACGACGAGCGAGTACCTGCGGGCCTCCCGGGCCAACCGGTGGGCATAGGCGTCCCCACCGACCGCTGTGGTGCGGAACAGTCCGGTCCCGGCCGTCACCGTGGTCCCAGACATGACCTGCGCTCCGCTCACAGGGCGTACGGGCCGGGACTCACCGGTCAGGATCGACTCATCGATCTCAAGGCCATCACTGATCAGGACGTCCCCGTCCGCAGGCACCTGCTGGCCGGCCCGGAGTCGTACGACATCGTCGATAACGACCTCTCCGACCGCTACCTCAGTCTCGGCCCCCTCCCTCAGGACGACGGCGCGGGGTGTCTCCAGCACAGCGAGACGGTCCAGGGCGCGCTTGGCGCGGATCTCCGCCAGGGTGCCAGTGGCGGTGTTGAGCAGCAGGACGAATCCGAACAGTGCGTCCGCCCAGTGCCCTAACGCCAGGACGAGAGCCAGCGCGACGCCGAGAATCCCGTTGAAGATCGTGAAGACATTGGCCCGCAGGATCTGTGCGGCGCTGCGGGAGGTCCGCTCACGGTACTCGTTGATCCGTCCGGCACTGACACG
This sequence comes from Actinomyces oris, assembly GCF_001937665.1. Classification (GTDB taxonomy): domain Bacteria; phylum Actinomycetota; class Actinomycetes; order Actinomycetales; family Actinomycetaceae; genus Actinomyces; species Actinomyces stomatis. Next base: position 102,860 of record NZ_MSKL01000008.1, read on the forward strand.
CTCGTCGACCTGCGCGGCGCTGAGCCCGATCACCGGGGACTCAGAGGCATTCGTGGTGCTCACGAGTCACACAGTAGTGAATCGGTCGAGGGGTTCCCCTCCTCCTGGCGGTCGAGACATCAGGATGCGACCTCGGCACGCCGGGCATCTGCTCGCGACTTGAGGACTGAGGCGATGACCGTGACCAGGACAGTGGTGATGATGACGCTCAGGGACACTCCGATCGACGCCTCAGGGATGGCGTGCCACTCCTGGCCCCCGTTGATGAAGGGCACCTCGTTGGTGTGCAGGGCGTGAACGATGAGCTTGAAGCCGATGAAGCCGAGGATGACCGCCAGGCCGTAGTGGAGGTAGACGAGCCGGTCGAGCAGCCCGTCAATGAGGAAGTAGAGCTGGCGCAGGCCCAGCAGGGAGAAGGCGTTGGCGGAGAACACCAGGAAGGGCTCACTGGTCAGGGAGTAGATCGCGGGGATGGAGTCGACGGCGAACATGACGTCGGCGGTGCCGATGGCGATGATGCACAGCATCATGGGGGTGATCATGGTGCGCCCGGCATGGCGGTGAATGACCTTGCCGCCCACGAAGCCGTCAGTCATGGGGATGACGCGGGCGATGAGCTTGACGAAGCCACTGGGCTTGTACTCCTCATCCTCGTCGTCGGGCTCCTCGACGCCCTCACGCGCCTGGGAGAAGGCGGTCCACAGGAGCCACGCCCCGAAGAAGTAGAACACCCAGGAGAAGTTCTCAATGAGCGCGGCACCGGCGAGGATGAAGATGAGCCGCAGAATGAGGGCGATAACGATGCCGGCGAGCAGGACCTCCTGCTGGTACTTCCGAGGTACCTTGAAGGAGGACATCATGATGACGAAGACGAAGAGGTTGTCGATGCTCAGCGCCTTCTCGGTGATGTAGCCGGCCAGGTACTCCTGGGCGAAGCCTCCGCCCCACACGAACCAGACGATGCCGCCGAAGACCAGGGCCATGGCGATATAGGCCACCGACCAGACGGCGGCCTCCTTCATGGTGGGCTCGTGGGGGGTGCGTACGTGACCGACGATGTCGATCACGATGAGGGTCAGAATAATGGCCGCCAGGCCGATCCACCCCAGGATGTGGACGTCCACGTGTTCTCCTCCGGTACGGAACTGGTACCGGAGGTCTCCTCCCGCCACGTGTGCAGGCGCTCAAGGCGCATACCACTCTGGCCGCGACGCCGGGAACGCAGGATCGTGTGTGCCCGCACCACCGTGATGACGACGTCGCCGTTGGTTGGGAGTACTCCCCTCCGTGTATAACGTCTGAGAGTCTAACGTTCTCACCGGTGTGGGCACATGGAGTGTCCCGTCGAGCAGGTGTGGGGTGCATGACGTTGCCGCGTCACAGAGAATCCTCGGAGGCGGCAACGACATCACCATCGTGACTGCAACGTCCCTGCCCTGAAGCGAGTTCGGTCAGTAGACCGGATCCCGATCGATCGGGCAGGTCATGCAGTGTCCGCCTCCGCGGCCGCGCCCGAGCTCACTGGAGGGGATCTCCAGAACCTCGATGCCGGCGGCGCGCAGGTTGGCGTTGATCGAGTAGTTGCGGTCGTAGGCGACGACCACTCCCGGCGACAGCGCCACGACGTTGTTGCCGTCGTTCCACTGCTCGCACTCGGCCCCGTAGCGTCCTGCGGTGGACATGACCGGGGTGAGCTTGACGTCCAGGGCCTCGGAGACGACGTCGACGAAGTAGCCCTCGTCGTAGGTGACCTTGATGCCGCCGCGCTCGGTCTCGTCAGGACGCAGGGAGAAGGTGTCCATCGCCCGGACAACCGGCTCGTAGACGTTGACAACGTCCTCGGAGCACACCGTGAACACGGTGTCCAGGTGCATCGCGGCGCGCTCCTTGGGCATGCGGGCCGCGATGACCCGCTCGGCCGAGCCCGCGTCGAACAGCGACTTGGCGATCTGGCTGACGGCTTGGAAGGTGGAGCGCTCCCCCATGCCGACCAGGACGATGCCCTTGCCGATCGGCATGATGTCGCCCCCTTCGATGAAGGTGTGCCCCATGTCCTTGTCGACCGTGTCCAGCCAGACGTTGTAGTCGTACGCGAACATCGGGTGGTAGCGGTAGATGGCGGTCAGCAGGAGGACCTCACGTCGACGGGCGCCCCAGAACATCTGGGACATCTCGACGCCGTCGTAGATCCAGGCGGAGTTGTCACGGGTGAACAAGGTGTTGGGCAGCGGGGCGATGAGCATCTCGGGGTCGTCGCTGTTGACGTGGTAAGGAGAGATGCAGCTGCCGAACACGTCCGTGGGCACCTCGTCGGACACGAGGCCGCCGATGAGGAGCTCACCGAGCTCGGCCGAGGGCATCTCCTCCAACCAAGCCAGCAGGTCCTCAGCGACGCCCACGCCCATGGTGGCGTGGTTGATGCGTCGGTCCAGGATGAACGAGCGCGCCTCGGGGATGTCCAGGACATCGGCGAGCAGATCCCGCAGTTCGAGGACGTCGATGTCACGCTCACGCATGAGTTCGACGAAGAAGTCGTGGTCGCGCTGAGCCTTGCGAACGTCCAGGACATCGTCGAAGAGCAGATCGTGGCAGTTGGACGGCGTGAGACGATCGTGTGCGCGGCCGGGGCGGCACACCATGACACGGCGCAGCTTGCCGACCTCGGAGTAGACTCCGTGCTTCTGTTCGGTCATTGTTCCTCATTCCAAGTCGTGACAGCACAATCAAGTGCTGCCGAGAGCGGTGCAGTCGTAGATGACAGGAAGATGGTTGAGAACGGCGGTCAAAGACTCAGTGCACCAGTGACCAGCCCGTAGATGGCATAGACGGCCATGGCGGAGAAGAGCGCGACGAGCCCCCACTCGGCCCCATTGAAGACCTTGACCTTCTGCTCACGCCGCGCCCAGATGTAGAAGGGCAGGCCCACCAGGTAGAAGATGGCCGTGTACAAGAGGTACACCAAGCCTGCGGCATAGAGCAGCCATAGTCCGTACACCGAGCCCAGAACGCCGACGACAAGATCGAATACCTTCACCTTGGTTTCGTCCTTGATGGCGACGAGCACCTGGAACAGGGCGGACAGGAGATAAGGCAGCAGGATGAGGGCTGAGGCCAGGTTGATGAGACGCGTGTAGGTCGAGGCGTTGAAGTAGGTCCAGATGAGGAAGAGCTGGACCAGCCCCATGGTCAGCCACAGGGCGTTGGCGGGCACGGCTTGAGCGTTCTCGCGGCCCAGGAACGAGGGCATGAGACCTTCCTGGGCGGGAACGCGCACGATCTCGGCCAGCATGAGGAACCAGGACAGGAGGGCCCCCACCAGGGAGATGACGAGTCCCAGGGCAATGAACTTCGCCCCCCCATGGACCGACCGCCGCCTCAAGCACCCCGGCCAGGGATGGGTCGCCCAGCCTGGCGAGCTCGGAGCGGGGAACGATGCCGTAGGACAGGACATTGACGGCGAGCAGAAGGGCCAGAACAGAGAGGAACCCCAGGATCGTCGCCCTGCCGACATCGGCGCGCGTCCTGGCCCGCTCGGAGAACACGGACGCCCCTTCAACGCCGATGAACACCCACACCGTCACCAGCATCATGTTCTTGACCTGGGAGAGCACTCCACTGATCCCCGTACCAGCACCGGACCCCCAGAAGTCGTGGGTAAAGACATCGAGCTTGAAAGCGAGCAGGCCGATGATAATGAAGACGACCAGCGGTAGAACCTTACCGACAGTGACAATCGAGTTGATGATCGCGGCCTCGCGGATGCCGCGCAGGATCAGGACGTGGTACATCCACATGACAATCGAGGCGACCCCGATGGCAAGTGCAGTATTGCCGCTGCCGAATCCGGGGAGGAAAACCCCCAGCGAAGCCATGAGCAGCACGAGGTAACCGACATTGCCGATCCAGGCCGATAGCCAGTACCCCCAGGCGGAGGAGAACCCGACGAGGTCACCGAAGCCGGCGCGGGCGTAACCGTAGACACCGGCGTTGATCTCGGGCCGATTGACAGCCAGCCGCTGATAGACGAAGGCGAGCATGAGCATGCCGGCTCCTGTAATGAGCCACCCTATGATAAGCGGCCCAGGCGCTGCAGCACTCGCCATCTGCTGCGGCAAACCGAAGATCCCGCCTCCGATCATCGATCCGATCCCGAGTGCCGTCAGTGCGGCCAATGAAACCTTACCGGAGGCGACCTGCCGGTCCCCCACTTCAACGACCTCGACGTCACGTTCAGCCATAGCGACTCACGCCCCTTCGCAATCACATTGGCACAACATGTACTTACCATACGGTAACTTAATGGAGGCGACAAGGACGACTGTATGTCAATAGAAATTCTTCGGCGTACATAATACCCTGCATAATCACTCAGATCGGCGTCGACGCGTAAGACGTTGAGGTGAGTACTGGCCATTTGCCCGAGAAAATCGCAGGATCCCCGGTTTCACTTGTGGGGCGAAAGCACTGAAACGGCACCACGAATTATGCGTGTCCCGCTCCGTCACTGGGCGGCTTGCATGGCGCGCAGCTCCTTCTTGAGGTCCTGGATCTCGTCACGCAGCCGGGCTGCGAGCTCGAAATGGAGGTCCTCGGCGGCGGCGTGCATCTGCTGGGTGAGCTCGTTGATGAGCTCGACGAGGTCTCCCTGCGCCGCCCCGGCTAGCTTCTCGCGCACCGTGGCCTCGGCTGCGTGCTTGCGCCGGTTGCGCACCGAGGACTCTTCGTGGCCCCTGTAGCCGCCGGCCAGGAGGTCGGCGGTGTCGACGTCCTCGCGGGCGAGCATGTCGGTGACGTCGGCGATCTTCTTGCGCAGTGGTTGCGGATCGATACCGTGCTCGGTGTTGTAGGCCAGCTGCTTGGTGCGGCGACGCTCAGTCTCCTCAATGGCCTCGGCCATGGCCGGAGTGATGGTGTCGGCGTACATGTGGACCTCACCGGAGACGTTGCGGGCGGCACGCCCTATGGTCTGCACGAGGGAGCGGGTCGAGCGCAGGAAGCCCTCCTTGTCCGCGTCCAGGATGGAGACAAGCGAGACCTCCGGCAGGTCCAGCCCCTCGCGCAGCAGGTTGATGCCCACGAGGACGTCGAAGCGGCCCAGCCGCAGCTCTCGCAGGAGCTCGACGCGCCGCAGCGTATCGACGTCGGAGTGGAGGTACTCCACACGCACGCCTCTCTCGGCGAGATAGGTGGTCAGGTCCTCGGCCATGCGCTTGGTCAGGGTGGTCACCAGGATCCGCTCCTGACGCTGGACACGGATGCGCACCTCCTCGAGCAGGTCGTCGATCTGTCCCTCCGTGGGTTTGACGACGACCTTGGGGTCCACCAGTCCCGTGGGCCGGATGATCTGCTCGACGACGCCGTCGGAGCGCTGGGTCTCGTAGTCGCCCGGCGTGGCTGACAGGTAGACGGTCTGACCGATACGGTCCTCGAACTCGGCGAAGGTCAGGGGGCGGTTGTCCAACGCGGAGGGCAGGCGGAACCCGTGGTCGACCAGAGTGCGTTTGCGGGAGGCGTCCCCTTCGTGCATGGCGCCGATCTGGGGGACGGTCACGTGGGACTCATCGATGACGAGGAGGAAGTCCTCGGGGAAGTAGTCCAGAAGAGTGTTGGGCGGAGTGCCGGTCTCACGTCCGTCGATGTGAAGGGAGTAGTTCTCGATGCCCGAGCACATGCCGATCTGCTGCAGCATCTCCAGGTCATAGGTGGTGCGCATGCGCAGGCGCTGGGCCTCCAGGAGCCGGCCGTCGTGCTCGAGCTGGGCCAGGCGCTCGGCGAGCTCGGCCTCAATGCCCTCAATGGCCTTCTGCATGCGTTCGGGGCCGGCCACGTAGTGGGAGGCGGGGAAGACGAAGACCTGCTCGACGGTGTCGATGACGTCGCCGGTCACGGGGTGCAGCGTGGCCAGGGCCTCGATCTCGTCACCGAAGAACTCGATGCGGATGGCGAGCTCCTCGTACATCGGGATGATCTCGACCGTGTCGCCGCGAACGCGGAAGGTGCCGCGGGTGAAGTCGATGTCGTTACGGGTGTACTGCATCGTCACGAAGCGCCGCAGGAGATCGTCCCTGTCGATCTGCTGGCCCACCTCCAGGGGCGTCATCCGGTCCACGTACTCCTGAGGGGTGCCCAGTCCGTAGATGCAGGACACGGACGAGACCACGACGACGTCCCGGCGGGTGAGCAGGGAGTTGGTGGCGCTGTGGCGCAGGCGCTCGACCTCGTCGTTGATGGAGGAGTCCTTCTCGATGAAGGTGTCCGTCTGCGGGACGTAGGCCTCGGGCTGGTAGTAGTCGTAGTAGGAGACGAAGTACTCGACCGCGTTGTTCGGGAGCAGCTCGCGGAACTCGGCGGCCATCTGGGCGGCCAGGGTCTTGTTCGGCTCCAGGATGAGGGTGGGGCGCTGGACCTGCTCGACGAGCCATGCGGTCGTCGCGGACTTGCCGGTTCCCGTGGCACCGAGCAGAACGATGTCCTTCTCCCCCGCCCTGAGACGCTCGGTCAGCTCGGCGATCGCCGCGGGCTGGTCCCCGCTGGGCGAGTAGGGACTGACGACCTCGAAGGGCTTGGCTGCGCGTTGGAGCTCGGTGACGGGACGCATGCCCTCAGGCTACGCGGTCCCTCTGACATCATTGACACCTCCGATCGCGCGGTCGCCTCATTCATCATCCTGCGATCCGGCTGTCACCACACAGATACGTCTTTGTATCCAAGAAGGAACCTTCCGATCGAGTTCACCTATTACGGTGGTCCCCGCAGGACACCGAATCGTGCCGTTCCACATTCATGTGGATGCTCATTGGGGCCTCCCCTGCACCCTGTCTTCACCCTCCGAGTTCAAGGATCTCCCATGGCCTTCATCGTTGCTGTCTCGGCGACCATCGTCGGCGCCCTCGGCCCTGCCCGTACAAACTCTCGACGCAGCAGCTGCTCGGGCTGAGTCCGCCTACCGGCTCTACCTCTCGGTTCCGCCCCATTCAACGGCGGTGAATCCGGTCCGTGCGGGTGCAGGCACCAGCTTCTGCTCGGGAACCGCTGCCTGCGGTACGTCCCCGATAACGATGTAGACCCGAATGAACGTCTCCGGGACGATCTCGGCACCCGAGGAGACGTCAGTCAAGCGGTAGACGGCCTTGCGAGCGTACTCATCGGTGGCGAAGGTGACCAGGGCCCTGCCCCGCTCGGCGATCCGCGGCCCCCAGAAGGTGATGAACTCGGCCGCCTCGCGCTCACTCAGCCCCAGGGTGGAGAGCTTGTCCTCCAGGAAGGCGGCAGCCGCACCCGCCTCGACGACGAAGCCCTTGTCCTGGGTGAGAGCCATGGTCCCCTCCCCCTCCCAGAACAGTGACGGGTAGTGACGCCCTGAGGCGTCGGTGAGGTCCCCGTCAGGAGATGCCGTCACATGCCATGTGACGCCGCCTTCCGCCTGTGTCTGCGGCGTCGGATAGGTGTATGTCAGCTTTCCCTCATAGTCCAGCGACACCGAGAGCTGCATCGTCCTCGTGGGGTAGAGATACAGGACTGGTTTCTTGGCCTTCTGATCCTCCGGCCACATCCCGCAGCCTGCCAGCATTCCCAGCCCCGTGAGACTCCCAAGCAGCAGAAGGCTTCGACGAGTGGAGGCGACCATTGGAGATCGCGGCATGGCGGTTCCTATTCGTACGACTGATAGGTCTGGCCGGACGGTGTCCGAGGCACCGTGGCCCCTCACCCCACGGTAGGAGCGGGAGGAGGCATCCGCCGATGGGAAGAACTCCCCCGTTGTCAGGCGACGGTGCCCGGCTCCGTGATCCGCGTGTTCCAGAGGCTGTCGACCTCGGCGCTCAGGTCCTCCAGCGCCCCGGAGTTGGACACGATGACGTCAGCGACACCGCGGCGTTCCTCGTCGGTTGCCTGCACGGCAATGCGGGCCAGCGCCTCATCGCGATTCATCCCCCGCTCGGCGAGCCGCTTCAGACGCAGTTCGAGCTCGGCCTCAACGACGACAACGAGATCGAACATGTCCTGCATCTGCCCCTCGACGAGGAGAGGAACGTCGTAGACCGCCACCTGCCCGGCCGGAACCGTCTCCATCCGGGCCCACGCCTCTGCTGCGATGAGGGGCAGAAGGATCTCCTCCAGGCGCGCGCGACGCAGGTCGTCGGAGAAGACCAGCCGCCCCAGGGCGCTGCGGTCCAGGGAGCCGTCCGAGGCAAGGACTTCCTCCCCGAACTCGGCCACTACTGCCGCAAGACCGTCACTGCCCGGGCTGACGACGTCGCGAGCGACCTCGTCGGCGCTGGTCACGACCGCGCCGCGTTCCTCGAGCAGCGCGGCCACCGTTGACTTACCTGCTCCGATGCCACCTGTGAGCCCCACGCGTAGGGCTCGGTCCGTCGGGCGGCGAGTGGTACGGGCTGCAGGTGTGTGGCACATGGTCCCATCATGCCGTGACCGGCCCGAGCCGGGCCAGCGTGCCGGCGATACTGGGCGATACGGGAGCGCGGCCGCGCCTTGTCAGTTGCTCCCTGAGGCCGCCTGACCGTCAGTGGTGATCGCGGTGGTCGAACCGGGTCGTCTTCTTCCTCCCCGGCCCCGCCCGTAAGGCGCGATGCGCTCCTCGACCCGGGCCAGGGACTCCACCGCGTTCTGCGGGGGACTCACGCACCGGGAGGCCTGCTCCGACGCCCGCGAGATGATCTCTCGGACGATCGGCGCGCGAGAGTGGTCCTCCTCCACCCCTTCAACCAGGATCTCCGCCAGTGTGGAGAGAACCTGCACCGCAACCAGAGGGTCACCGACGGCGTCGACGAGCATCCCGCAGCGTTCTCCCGGCCGGTTCATCGGCCAGGACTCCATCGACTCCCGGCACTGGCTCCATGCCCTGCCGCCGGCAGCGCGGTCTCCACGGGCCTGAGCGGCGTGCGAGGCCAGGGCCAGTGCGGCGCAGGCGGTTTCCGTCCATCCCTGGCTCAGGCTCAGCTCCGCCGTGTCGAGATGCTCCTTCTCCGCCCGTTCATTGGCGCCCAGTGCCGCCAGGAGCCGGCCGAAGGCCAGGCGGAGGTCAACGACCAGCTCCAAAGCGGAGTCGTCCACCACCTCGGACAGCGAAACGCTGACCGTCTCAGCGGTCGACATGGCACGCTGACGCACCGACTCCATGCCATAGCCACGAGACAGCGTGAGCAGCTCGCGGACCTCCTTGAGCAGGGCCCCCTGGTTACGCAGCCGGGCACGATCAGCCGGCATAGCGCTCGTCACCGTGCCGTAGGACCGGCTGGCGAGTCCAGCGGCCTCAGCGGCCATCCTCATCTCCACCCGGTACGACACGCCGTTGTTGCCGTTGCGGACATCGAAGCGGTGGGCGATGCCGCGCACGAAGCCGGTGATGACGTCATAGGCACGCACGACGGTGTCCCACGCCGTGAGCTCCAGATCCCCCCAGGGCGTTGTCCAGCTCAGCGAGGCACCCAAGGCATGCTTGCCGTAGTCGGCCCTGTTGGCCTCCCTCATGACGAGAGCCAGTCCGATAGCGGTGTTCATCAGCTTCCAGGCCGAGGCCTCGGACACAGCCTTCATAGGACTGTGCCGCATGAGCGCGATGGCCCGTTGCCACTGGGAGGACAGACCCAGGTACTCGAACCTGTCCCCCAGGGACTGGAGCTCAACGACGTCCGGAAGCCGGAGCCGGCTCAAGGATGCGAAGGCGTCCTCGGCCTCCACGAGCCGTTGGTGAGCCAGGTAGGGAACCAGCACTGCGCCCAGCCCCCGGGCGGTCTCCACGGGATCGACCTCGGCACGGTTCGGAGTCGCCGTCGCGGTACTGATGACGCCGGAGTAGTCGTCATGCATGCGGGCGGTGGCCAGGACCGCGCCAGTATCGGTCTTGCCGAAGGAGAAGAGTCTCGCCTCACGGAACTGTTCGAGGGCCTCGTCCCTGAGGCCGAGGACGGCGGAGAGCTCCACCTGGGCATAGCGCAGTGGAAGCGTCGAGCAGCCGTGAGCCGTCCGGAGCCCCTGGCAGAAGGCCACCGCTTGGTCGAGGCTCTCCTTGCTCATGTCCGGGTCCTGGCCCAGCTGAACCAGCCACGCCCGGTCGACGGCGCAGACCGCCTGCACCACCTGGTCGGGCGCGTTCCCCGGAGCCGCCCCCTCGACGTCGTCAGCGGCGATCGCCTTCCACAGGGCCGCTGCAGCGACACGACTGGGGCAGACGGGGTCGACATCCTCCAGAGCACGGGCAATGCCACCCCAATAGCTCATATCGTCTCCAACGGTCGTCACGTACAGGTTCCTACACCTAGGAAGCGGGGAGTGCCAGCCCCGGCCACAGCCTCGCACAGGCAAGGTGCCCGGGCGATGGGGAGAAGGCACCTACACCTGAGGGTCTCTGCCTGCGGAACAGGCAGAGACCCTCAGATAATGTCAGAAATCAGTCCTGACCAGTGAAAAGGTGCGGATGCTCAGTTACCGGTGAGCTTCTCACGCAGAGCAGCCAGGGCCTCATCGGAGGCCAACGTGCCAGATGCCTCCGACGGAGCCGAGGAGTAAGAGGTGCCACCCGCGGGGGCTGCCGGAGCACCGGACTCCTGCTCCTCCTCCAGGGCCTTGGCGACCTGGGCCTTGTGGGCCTCCCAGCGGGCGTGAGCAGCCGCGTACTCGGCCTCCCAGGCCTCGCGCTGGGCGTCGTAGCCCTCGAGCCACTCGTTGGTCTCCGGGTCGAAGCCCTCGGGGTACTTGTAGTTGCCCTGCTCGTCGTACTCGGCCGCCATTCCGTAGAGGCTGGGGTCGAAGTCCTCCGACGCGGGGTCGACACCCTCGTTGGCCTGCTTCAGCGACAGGGAGATGCGACGACGCTCCAGGTCGATGTCGATGACCTTGACGAAGACCTCGTCGCCGACCTTGGCCACCTGCTCGGGAACCTCGACGTGACGCTGCGCCAGCTCGGAGATGTGGACCAGGCCCTCGATGCCGTCCTCGACGCGGACGAAGGCGCCGAAGGGAACCAGCTTGGTGACCTTGCCGGGAACGACCTGGCCGATGGCGTGGGTCCGGGCGAAGGCCTGCCACGGGTCCTCCTGGGTCGCCTTGAGCGACAGGGAGACGCGCTCGCGGTCGAAGTCGACGTCCAGGACCTCGACCGTGACCTCGTTGCCGACCTCGACGACCTCGGAGGGGTGGTCGATGTGCTTCCAGGACAGCTCGGAGACGTGGACCAGACCGTCGACGCCACCCAGGTCCACGAAGGCACCGAAGTTGACGATGGAGGACACGACACCGGAGCGGACCTGGCCCTTCTGCAGGGTCTGCAGGAAGTTGGTGCGGACCTCGGACTGGGTCTGCTCGAGCCAGGCGCGACGGGAGAGGACCACGTTGTTGCGGTTCTTGTCCAGCTCAATGATCTTCGCCTCGAGCTCACGGCCCACGTAGGGCTGGAGGTCGCGAACACGGCGCATCTCCACCAGGGAGGCGGGGAGGAATCCACGCAGACCGATGTCCAGGATGAGACCGCCCTTGACGACCTCGATGACGGAGCCGGTGACGACGCCGTCCTCCTCCTTGATGCGCTCGATGGTGCCCCAGGCGCGCTCGTACTGCGCACGCTTCTTGCTCAGGAGCAGGCGCCCCTCCTTGTCCTCCTTCTGCAGGACGAGGGCCTCGATCTCATCACCGACGGAGACGATCTCATCAGGGTCGACGTCGTGCTTGATGGACAGCTCGCGAGCGAGGATGACGCCTTCGGTCTTGTAGCCGATGTCGAGGAGGACCTCATCACGGTCGACCTTGACGACAGTGCCCTCGACGATATCGCCGTCATCGAAGTACTTGATGGTCTCGTCAACAGCGGCGAGGATCTCCTCGGTCGAACCGATGTCGTTGACGGCGACCGGGGCGGGGCTGGGCGTAGTGGTTGTCATTGAGTGGATGCTCCGAATGCGGATAGTTGGATCGGGTTGATAGGGACCGCACGCTCCCCAGTGACGTGAATCAGCCCGGACCAATTCATCATCCTGGTTGGATTACTCTCATAGGAGACGCCCAGGAGCGCACGAGTGAACCTTAGCAGTACGTGACGAATCCGTAACTAGACGATGCTCAAGCATTATCCCGTATGTGCGTGCAATCGCTCACGTCATCTGACAACTAGGTGTCGAAAGGATGACGCGACGATCTCATTCACATATCAACGGCTTCTTCGGGCGATGATCGAGGGTCCTGGAGAGGGTCTCTAGTGGGCAGCCTCACGCCAGGTGCGCCCTCGTCCGACAGCGACGTCCAGTGGGACCGAGAGCTCGGCCGCCCCGCCCATCTGCTCCTTGAGGAGGCTCTCGACCGTCTCGGCCTCTCCAGGCGCGACCTCGATGAGGAGCTCGTCGTGGATCTGCAGGAGGATACGACTGCTCAGTGCCCGCTCGGTCAGCGCGCTGTCGACGTCGATCATGGCCTTCTTGACGATATCTGCGGCACTGCCCTGAATAGGAGCATTGAGCGCGGCCCGCTCAGCCATCTCACGGCGCTGTCGGTTGTCGCTGGTCAGATCGGGCAGGTAGCGGCGGCGCCCGAACATCGTCTCGGTGTATCCGTCCCGGCGCGCCTGCTCCACCACGGACTCCAGGTAGTCGTGAACCTTTCCGAACCTGGCGAAGTAGGCGTTCCTCAGGTCCGCCGCCTCGGCGTTGTCGATACCGAGCTGACGAGCCAGTCCGAAGGTGGACAGACCGTAGGCCAGTCCATAGCTCATGGCCTTGACGTGGCTGCGCTGCTGGGCGCTCACGTCCTCGACCTCGATGCCGTGGACCAGGGCGGCAACGTAGCGGTGCAGGTCCTCCCCGCTGCGGAAGGCCTCGATCAGCGCCTGGTCTCCGGACAGGTGCGCCATGATGCGCATCTCGATCTGCGAGTAGTCGGCGGTCATGAGGCACTCGTAGCCCTCACCGACGGCGAAGGCCTCACGGATACGCATCCCCTCCTCGTGACGGGCCGGGATGTTCTGCAGGTTGGGGTCGGTCGATGACAGGCGCCCGGTGGCGGCGATGGTCTGCTGGAAGGTGGTGTGGATGCGCCCGTCGGCCTGGATCGCCTTGCGCAGTCCCTCGACCGTCTGCCGCAGCTTGATGGCGTCGCGGTGCTCAAGAAGGTGCTCCAGGAAGGGGTGGGAGGTCTTGGCGTACAGCCCGGCCAGGGCATCGGCGTCGGTGGTGTAGCCGGTCTTGGTCTTGCGGGTCTTGGGCATCTTCAGCTCGTCGAACAGGACGGCTTGGAGCTGTTTGGGGCTGGAGAGGTTGAGCTCTCGCCCTGCGGCGGCGTAGGCGCCCTCGGCGGCGTGGGTCACGCGGGCGTCGAGCTCGGTCTCGCGGGCTGCGAGCACGGCGTCGTCGACGGCGATGCCGGCGTCCTCCATGACGGTCAGGGTCGCGGCCACGGGCATCTCCAGGTCGGTGAACAGTCCCACGGCGTCGCGAGCGGCCATCTGCTCATCGAGCACGACCTGGAGCGGGAGCAGGACAGCGGCCCGACGCGCACTGGCCAGGTGGGCCGTGGGAACGGCGTCGGAGGCGAGGGCCTCGAGGTCGAAGGCGCTCTGGGAGTCACCGGGACCGCTGTCGGCCGAGGCGCCGCCCTCATTGACGGCGGCCAGATCGATGCCGAGCCAGCGCTGGGTGAGAGTATCGACGTCGTAGCTGCGCTGCTCAGGACGGCACAGGTAACCGGCCAGGGAGGGATCGGCGACGACGCCGTCCAGCGTGAGTCCCCGGGCGTTCAGTGCGTGCCAGCTTCCCTTGGCATCGGCCACCAGCTTGGGGCGGTCCACGTCGGCCAGGAGCCGGGCCAGGGCCGCTTCGTCCTCGGGCAGGATCTCGGTGAGGTCGATGACGACCGCCCGAGAGCCGTCGGACAACGAGACGAGCGCGGCATCACCCTCGACGGGTCTGAGGACGCCGACAACATCGACACCGAGGGGACGGGAACCGTCTCCGTCGGCCGACGACAGGCCGGCCTCCAACCACTGTGACAGGTGACCCGCGGCAAGATCATGCCCCAGCGAGACGATCTCCAGATCGCTCAGCGCGCTCAGGGCGCCGGTTCCCTCTCCCTCACCCGGCTCGGCATGATCGGAGGTGTCGGTGAAGCTCAGGATGCGCAGCGCCCGCTGGTGCAGGGTGCGGAACTCCAGGGTCTCGAACACGCGTGCCAGGCCGGCGCGGTCGGCGCCCGGGAGGCGCAGGTCGGTGCGGGGAACGACGCCGAGATCCAGGTCGGTGAGCAGGTGGTTGAGGCGGCGGTTGCGCATGACGTCGTCGAGGTGATCGCGCAGGGCCTGTCCGGCCTTGCCCTTGATCTGATCCGCATGAGCGATGACGCCGTCGAGCCCGTCGTAGAGGTTGAGCCACTTGGCGGCGGTCTTGGGGCCCACGCCCGGGACTCCGGGAAGGTTGTCACTGGTCTCCCCCACGAGGGCGGCGAGGTGGGGGTAGCGATCGGGCGTCACCCCGTAACGCTCCTCCACTTCGTGGGGCGTCATGCGACGCAGCGTTGAGACGCCCTTGACCGGGTAGAGCACCGTGCACTGCTCAGTGACCATCTGGAAGGAGTCGCGGTCTCCGGAGCAGATGAGAACCTCCATGCCCTCGGCCTGGGCCGAGGTCGCCAGGGTGGCCAGGATGTCGTCGGCCTCGTAGCCCGGTGCGGTGATCGCCTTGACGCCCATGGCCTCCAGGACCTCCTGGATGAGCTCGACCTGCCCGAGGAAGGGCTGCGGCGTCTCATCGCGGGTCCCCTTGTACTCGGCATACTCCTCTGTACGGAAGGTGCCTCCCGGCAGGTCGAAGGCGACCGCCACGTGCGTCGGCTGCTCGTTGTCCAGCAGCGAGAGGAACATGGAGACGAAGCCGTGGACGGCGTTGGTCGACTGACCGGTCGACGTCGTGAAGTTGTCGACGGGCAGCGCGTAGAAGGCGCGGAAGGCCATCGAGTGTCCGTCGATGAGAAGAAGCCTCTCGGGAACCGGTTCCGAGGTGGGCTGAGGTGTTGGGCTCGTCGCAGGGCTGGTCGCAGTGGTGCTCACCGTGCCAGCCTAGGCCCATGAGCCATCCACAGTCCGACTCGCCCCTCTCCCCCATCAGCGTAGGAGAGTCCTGTGACTCTCATGCCTCCCCTGTCTCCGCCGACTCCCCCGGCTCACCGGCGGTCGTCGGGCCGCTGGGGCCCGTGGGCCGCGTCACTGCAGCCTCCTACTCGGGAGCGAGCGCCGCTGCCGTGGCCTTCCCGGACCCTTCCCGGCGCCCGTACCCCGACCCTCGTCCCGCGGGCTCCGCCGTCTCCGCCTCCTCGGCACTGCACGCGGTGCTGGAGGACAGTGAGGAGGGCACACTCATGGACACCCTCGGAATGGAGGTGGTGACTCGCGACGCGAACCTGACCGAAGTCAGGATGCCGGTCGATGGAGCACGGCAGGTCGTCGGAATCCTGCACGGCGGTGCCACTGCCGCGATCATCGAGACGGCCGCCTCGGTGGCAGCGCGTGCGGCAGCGCCCGATGATGCCATCCCGGTCGGGGCGGAACTGACGGTCAGCCACCTGCGATCCGTGTCCCAGGGCTGGGTGAAGGCCACCGCCACTCCCCTGCACCGCGGCCGTCGTACCGTGGTCTACCAGGTCACGGTCACTGATGACGACGAGCGGACGATCGCCGTCGGAACGCTGCGCAGTCTGTTCACCTGACGCACCGCGCGACAGAAGACGATCAGTCCTTCTTGGCGGCACCGACCTGCTCGATGACGGCGTCGGCCACCTCACGCATGGTCAGACGCCGGTTCATGGAGGTCTTCTGCAGCCACCGGAATGCCTCCGGCTCGCTCAGCCCCATGCGCTCCATGAGCAGCCCCTTGGCCCGGTCGACGCGTTTACGGGTCTCGAAGCGCTCGGTGAGGTCAGAAATCTCACTCTCGAGGGACAGGATCTCCTCGTGTCGCGACATGGCGATCTCAAGTGCCGGAATGAGGTCCGCCGGGGTGAAGGGCTTGACGACGTAGGCCATGGCGCCGGCGGCGCTGGCTCGTTCGACGAGCTCGGTCTGGGAGAAGGCGGTCAGCATGACGACGGCGCAGTTGTGCTTCTCAAGAATCCTCTCCGCTGCGGTGATGCCGTCGGTCACCGGCATCTTGACGTCGAGAACGCACAGGTCAGGGGTGTGCTCGTCAGCCAGACGGACAGCCTCCTCCCCGTCTGCGGCCTCAGCGAGGATCTCGTACCCGGCGTCGGTGAGAGTCTCGACGATGTCAAGGCGGATGAGGGTCTCGTCCTCAGCGACGAGCACCCGGCGGGACTTGGTGGTGCTGGACTCATTGCTCACGGCTGTGATCCTAGTATGATCTCGCTGTTAGCGCCCCCGCAGAGCCGGCGGCGTGCCTCCGTAGCCCAATTGGCAGAGGCATCCGACTCAAAATCGGAGTGTTGTGGGTTCGAGTCCCACCGGAGGTACTCATGACTGAAGGGGGCTCCCACCATCTGGTGGGAGCCCCCTTTTCAGCGGTGATGCTCAGATCTTGTAGTCACCCGTCTCACCGACGGTGTGGACGCGGATCGAGTTGGTCGAGCCAGGCGTGCCCGGAGGCATGCCGGCCACGATGACGACAGTGTCCCCGGGCTGGGCCAGGTGCTTGTCCTGAAGGATCTCATCGACCTGGGCCACCATCTCGTCAGTGTGCTCGACCTCGGGCACCTCGTAGCACTGCACGCCCCAGGAGACGGCGAGCTGGTTGCGTGTCTCATGCAGCGGGGTGAAGGCCAGCAGCGGAAGCGGAGAGCGCAGACGCGACAGGCGTCGGGCGGTGTCTCCGGACTGGGTGAAGGTCACCAGGTAGGTGACATCGAGGTGCTCACCCATCTCGGCGGCAGCGCGGGTCAGAGCCCCACCGCGCGTCTGCGGGTAGGAGCCCAGGCCGGGGATGCGCTCCCCTCCGTGCTCCTCGACGTTCTCGATAATGCTGGCCATGGTGCGCACGGCCTCGATGGGGTAGGCACCCACGGAGGTCTCACCGGAGAGCATGACGGCGTCAGCGCCGTCGAGAATCGCGTTGGCGCAGTCGGAGGCCTCAGCCCGAGTCGGCCGCGGGTTCTGAATCATGGACTCCAGGACCTGGGTGGCCACGATGACCGGCTTGGCCTGGCGACGAGCCAGCTCGATGGCACGCTTCTGCACCAGCGGAACGGCCTCCAGGGGCATCTCCACACCGAGGTCACCGCGGGCCACCATGATGCCGTCAAAGGTGGAGACGATGTCGAAGAGGTTCTCCACCGCCTGGGGCTTCTCGATCTTGGCGATGACCGGAATACGCACACCGACCTCGTCCATGATCTCGTGGACGTCCTTGATGTCGTCGGCGTCGCGCACGAAGGACAGGGCGATGAGATCGGCACCGATCTTGAGGGCCCAGCGCAGGTCCTCGCGGTCCTTCTCGCTGAGGGCCGGGACGGAGACGGCGACGCCGGGCAGGTTGATGCCCTTGTTGTTGGAGACGTAGCCGGGCACCTCGACCTTGGTGACAACGTCGGTGTCGGTGACGGCCACGACGCGAACCGCGACGTTGCCGTCGTCGATGAGGAGCCGGTCGCCGGGGCGGCAGTCGCCGGGAAGCCCCTTGAAGGTGGTGGAGGCGCGCTTGACGGTGCCGAGGACGTCGTCGATGGTGATCGTGAACTCGTCGCCCTTGTTGAGCATGACCTTCTGGTCATCGACGAAACGCCCCAGGCGGATCTTGGGGCCCTGGAGGTCGACCAGGATGGCGATGGCCCGACCGGAGGCGGCGGCTGCCTCGCGGATGCGGGCAATGACCTCCTCCTGGTCCTCGGCGCGACCGTGGGAGCGGTTGATGCGCGCCACGTTCATGCCGGCGTCCACGAGCGCTTGCACCTGCTCGGGGGAGTCAGTAGCGGGTCCGAGGGTACATACGATCTTGGCTCTACGCATGGGTTCAGAATACGGGACTCCCGGCCCTGTGCACGAGGACGAATCCCGTCACTCGTCAGGTTGCGACCATCCTCACCCGGTTCTCCGCCGCCTCAGTGACGGGCCGGTCCCCGATGATTCAGTCCCTACAACACATCCGTCTGGTCCGGAACGGCCGACGCCACGGCCGCGGATTCTGACGGCGAGACGCCTTCAGGCGAGTCGTCCTCAGCGGAGTCGTCCTCCTCACGCTCCGAGCGCCCCTTCCTCGCTCCGCGCCCCGGCCTGTCGATGGCGTCACTGAGGGGACGCCGGGAGGTGAGGGCCAGCCCGATGGCGCCGACGAGGAAGATGACGATGGAGGTCCACACGTTCAGTCGCAGACCGAGGATCGTCTCGGCCTCATCGATGCGCAGCATCTCGATCCACACCCGGCCGGCGGTGTAGACCATGAGGTAGATCCACAGCAGTCTCCCGCCCGTGACCCCGCTGCTGGCAACCATCCTTCTCCCGATCCACACCAGAAGGACGGCCCCGGCCAAGTTCCACAGGGCCTCATAGAGGAAGGTCGGATGAAACAGGGTCCCGGGCGGGTAGGTGGAACCTGCTGGAAGATGAGCGTCGTCGATCCGCAGTCCCCAGGGCAGAGTCGTCGGGGCGCCGTAGAGCTCCTGGTTGAACCAGTTTCCCAGTCGACCGATCGCCTGAGCGACCAGCAGCGTCGGGGCGACGGCGTCGGCCAGCGGAGCCACACGCAGGCCACGATGGCGCAGGAGGAGTACCCCGGCCAGGACTCCACCGGCGATGCCTCCCCAGATTCCCAGGCCCCCCTGCCATGTCTGGGGGATACGGGACAGGTCTCCGTTGGGGCCGAAGTAGTCGTCGGGTGAGGAGATCACGTGGTAAAGACGAGCACCCACGATTCCAGCGGGGACGGCCACGATGGCGACATCGAGGACCACCTCCGGCCTGCCTCCTCCGGCCCGGTAGCGTCGGTCCGACCACCACACGGCCACGAAGACCCCGGTGAGAATGCACAACGCGTAGGCCCGGACCGGGATGGGCCCGAGGTACCAGACGGCCGAGGACGGGCTCGGTATGCCTGCGGGCAGCACGGCCGCGACCGGCATCGTCAGCATTGTTGACATCGTTGGCATCATGGCGGAAAGCGGTGCGACAGGCACTCAGAGAACCTCTCGATGGGCGGAGGGGATCAGTGCCGGATGGGCGCCGGCGGCGACCAGCTCGGCGACGAACTGCTGGGGGTCGGTGGAGCGGATGATGGCCTCACCGACGAGGACGACGTCGGCGCCGCAGCGCGCGAAACTCATGACGTCGTGCGGCCCTCTGACTCCTCCGGCTGCGATCCGCACGACCTGAGGCGGTAGAACGTCAGTGACCTGATCGAACATGCTGCAGTCGACGGCCAGGGTCTCAGGATCCCGGGTGTCGATGGCGACGATGCAGGCGCCTGCATCAACAGCGGTCAGCGCCTCACGGCGGGTGCGAGCTTCGACGACGGCACCCATCCCCAGGGAGTGGACCCGCTCGATGAGCCCTTCGAGCACCAGGGTCTCGAGGCGGGCGTCGAGCATGAGCAGATCGGCGCCGTGAGCCCGGGCCTCGTGCACCTGGTAGGGAGTGACCACCAGGTCGTTGGCGAGGACGGGAAGATCCACCGAGGCCCTGACGGCATCCAGGTCCTTGAGAGAGCCTCGCGTGGCGCTCGGCCCCGTGACCACTGAGACGCAGGCGGCACCGCCGGCGGCGTAGAAGCAGGCCAGCATCCCCGGATCCCCAACGCCGCTGAGGTCGGCGAACGTGGCCGTTGAGCGCTTGACCTCGGCGATCACCGTGACCGCCCGGTCATCGGTGCGCAAGCTGGGCAGGGCACTGATGGCACCGGGGACCAGGCGGGAGGCCTCTCGCAGACTGGACAGGGGAACCAGAGAAGCGCGACGGTCGGCGGCCGCCTTGGCCTCGGCCACCATCGCCTCGAACGAGGTCATCACACACCTCCCCGATCTCGCCTGCCGGCGCTCCGGAAGGGCGCCTGTCTGTATCCATCGTGACGGTCCGAGGCCGTCTGTTGCAAATCGCCAAACCTTGCTGGCCGAGGAGCGGTCAGCAGGGACGCTCTCCCACGTGCGCCCCCAGATCACCACCGGTGAGGAAACAGCTGCGCTCACCGGTGTGGCAGGCCGCTCCGACCTGATCGACCTCGATCAGGAGCGCGTCGCCATCGCAGTCCAGATGGACGGACTTGACATACTGCGCGTGTCCGGACGTGTCCCCCTTGCGCCAGTACTCACGGCGAGACCGTGACCAGAAAGTCACGCGCCCCTCTGCCAGGGTGCGACGAAGCGCTTCATCATCCATCCACCCCACCATGAGGACCTCACGTGAGTCGTGCTGCTGGATAACGGCGCAGACCAGTCCGTCGGCGTTGCGCTTCAGACGCGCAGAGATCTGAGAATCGAGAGCCACGACTGCATTATGCACGCGAGGAGCCCCTCAGCCCGGAGGTCCGAGCAGCGGACCGAGGTAGACCCACATGCCGGGCAGGTTGCGCACGAATGCGAAGACAACCAGCGCTGCCCCAAGAAGAATGCCCTCCCCGCCGGTGACGAGCGGCCGTCGCCGGCCTCGGGCAGATACGAACAACCAGCGCACCACCAGAAGAACCGCCAGCGCCTCCAGCACGAGCGCAAAGGGGTTGTAGCCCATGGCTGCCCACAGGTCGCCGTGAATGAGCTCCCGAGTCGCCCTGGTGCCTCCACACAGAGGGCACCACAGCCCCGTGACACGGTGAAACGGGCAGAGGTCGGGAAGCCCCGGGGAGCTGCGGGGCAGAGTCAGTGCGCGCAACACGATGAGGCCGCCCGGCAAGGTGGGGAGAGCCATCAGAAGGCCCAGTCCTATCTGCCTTCCGAGTCTCGAGCTCCCACCGGAGCAGTGGTTCGTCTTCGATACATTCTCACAGCAGCCTTCAGACCTAGAGATCATTGAAAATCACCATCACGAACAGCATGAAGAAGCAGGCACTGATAACAGAGCCTATAGCCCCCATCACCACTCCGGCAATCGAAAGTCCCTTATTGGAGGCACGCCCCTCATCGGCCGCGCGCATCCCGTTAATCCCCACGATGATCGCCGGCACACCCGGGACAGCGCCTAGATACAAACAGTTCATGAAGATACTCGCAATACCGAGCCCGAGCGCCCATCCACCCAGGGTGTTGGCCTCATGCCGACGCGGATCGTAGAACGCCCCCCAGGACGCACCCGGACCATATGGCGGGTACGGTCCATAAGGAGCGGACGGATATGACGGATAGGGGTACTGCTGATGGTAGGGCGGACCGTAAACCTGACTATCAGGCTGCCGGCCAGCCTCTGGATAAGGGGCCATCTGATTTCCCGACACCGCCGGGAAGGGGTACGACTGCCCACCGGGGTAATCAGTACTGTAGTAGCCGCCCGGAGCCGAAGACGCACCGGAATCGACATGGGAGGCCATGTGAGATCCGGCAAAGTAGGGTTGAGAACCGGCAGTTCCTTGACGATAAGGATCCGCTTGGTACGGATTCAAGTCACTCATTATTCCTCCCCGAGGATGAAGTGCTGCACGTAGCCTACATGAGTAGGCATATCACTCCCCAGGGATGACTTCGCATCTCCATGGGGACAACGCCCCACCAGCCTCGATGCTCATGACCCTCCATGGCCTTCGCGCCACCACGCGAGCAGCTGATATTGCTATGACGTAAATGATTCCGGAGTGGAGAACACCGGCATCCGCCAGATCAAGGGCACATCCCTTCAGGCAGTTCTTCTCGCCGCCCGGATGCCTCCAAGGATTCCCGCCACGTGAGTGGCTGGGCTCGTTGTCATAGTCGTGGCTCACGAGCTCTCCTCGGACTTGGCCACATGGGCGGTCACCAGGACATCAGGTGGTGCCGCTACACCGGCTACACCGCCACCACCCCACAGTCAGTCTCCCATCTTTTCAACGCACCGGATGGTGCGCGTCTCGCAGAGCATTCTTGGCCTCGGCGATGGTCATGACTCCGTAGTGGAACACTGAGGCTGCCAGAACGGCGTCAGCACCATGGTTGGCCGCGGTGACGAAGTCCTGCGGGCATCCGGCGCCACCGGAGGCGATGAGCGGCACCCGGAGCCGTCGACGAACGGCGTCGATCATCTCGGTGTCGAATCCTTGGGTGACCCCATCTGCGTCCATGGAGTTCAGGAGGATCTCCCCGGCGCCGAGCTCGGCACCGCGAACCGCCCAGGCGACGGCGTCGATCCCGGTGGAGGTCCGCCCTCCGTGAGTGGTGACCTCAAAGCCAGAGGCCGTGGAGACACCGGAAGGACACCGACGCGCATCCACTGACAGGACGACCACCTGGTTGCCGAAACGCTGCGCCACCTCCGTCAACAGCTCGGGACGGTTGATGGCCGCGGTGTTGATGCCGACTTTGTCCGCCCCCGCCCGCAGCAGCTGATCCACATCGTCGACTGAACGTACTCCACCACCGACAGTCAGCGGAACGAACACCTGCTCGGCAGTACGGCAGACCACGTCCAGCATGGTGGAACGTCCCTCATGCGAGGCCGAGACGTCTAAGAAGGTGATCTCATCAGCCCCCTGAGCGCCGTAGCGGGAGGCCAGCTCCACGGGGTCTCCGGCTTCCTTGAGGCCCTGGAAGTTGACGCCTTTGACGACACGACCGTCCTTGACGTCCAGGCAGGGAATGATGCGAATGGCAACGCTCATGATAGGTCCTTGGGTGTCGGGCCGGTGGAGGTCTGAGGTGTGGCGCTTGAAGCGCTACCCGCATGTCCCTCGGCCCCTCCGGGAGCCTGAGCAGGGTCTTTGGCGAGGACGTCAATCACCACGACGACGGGTTCCTTCCCCTGCGCCTGTTCCGCAGGCAGTGAGAGGACCACCCGTGAGCCGACCGTGATATCAACCAGGTTCTGGGAGACTCCCACCAGCGCGTTGCTCATGTCGAGCTGCTTGGGCGGTTCCTGGTAACCGAAGGTCGATTTCTCGAGGGGCTGGCCCGTGGCCCAGCTGACCATTGTGGTACGAGCGATGAGACGGTCCTGGGAACCGATCTGAGGGCCGGTGCCCTTGATGAGGATTTCCGTGGATGCTCGAGTTGGTGCGGGAAGTCCGGCGCTGCTGACGGCGATGGAGCCGTCCTTTCCTTCACTGACGGAGGGGGTGCCGGCCGCCGGCTGCTTCTCCTCCCCCGTTGCCGTGGTGGGCAGGAGGTCGACGACGGTGATCTTCGTCGTCCTGGAGCCGTCCTCCTCATCGGCCGGTTCGCGAAGAACGACGCGGGTGCCTTCGCGCTGGCCGGAGACCGCCGCGTTGATGTATTCCCCCACGTCAGGACCGAGCATGCCCTGCCAGAGCTTGTACCCCTCTTCATTACCCGTCGTGTTGCGCCCGTCGAGACCGGAGAACTGCGAGACCTGCAGGATCACTGGCGTCCCTTCGGAGACCGCGCGCCCCTTCCCGGTCTCGACGACGTCGGTCAGTACCGAGCTGGGGGCTGACAGGGAGGCGTCGTCGTTCAAGGTGATGGAGGGAGCCGACCCCGATCCGACCCGTCCGTTGACCTTCAGCAGCTGGCTGAGGGGGGCGTTGCCGTCCAGCACGGTCGACTGGGCCGCGGTGCTGGTACCCGCTCCGTTCCTTCCGGAGACGAGCTTGTTGACGGCCAGCGGCACCAGGATCATGGCAAGGACGACGACACCGATCAGGCCGACTGCCAGAGGTCCCCTGGGCATACGGCCCAGCGGGCCTCCCAGGGTCGTCCGTCGCCGCTGCGTCGGTTCTGGTTCCTGCGTCCCGGTGATCGCCTCATCCAGCGGGTGCCCGGGCTCATCAGCCGGATCGTGTCGATCAGCTCGCGCAGGCGGCATGGGCGCGCTGTGGAGATCATGGCTGCTGACCCGCGGTGCCGCTGACGCAGGCGCGCTGGCCACGGGTCGCCCGCGATGGGAGGAGTTCTGCGTGGGCACGGGCGCCCGGCCGGCTGCCTGCGGCTGCCACTGCGGCTGCGCCTCGGTATGAGGCGCCGGCGTGCCGGCTGGGTGGGCACTGGTGGACGGAGTACCGGCGGGTCGTGTCTGCGCAACAGGTTGGGAATGCGCCGGGAGGTCCTGGGTCAGTGCCTCCTGCTGGGCCTGCTGAGCACGTTCGAGGGCACGGCGCTGCCGCCGTGTCAGAGGCGTGCCCGCTCCGGGATCCGGGGAGGAGGTAGTACTCATGTTGCGTCTTCCGTCAATCGCCCTGCCAGTGCCGTGAGCCTCACCGTTCACACCCCGATGGGAAGATCGGTTGCCGAACGCTCCATGCTCTCCAGGAGTGCATCGATGCGCTCGTCCACGGCGCAGAAGGGATCACTCAGGGTAACAGGTGAGCAGACTCCGTCGTCGAGTCGAATGCCCACCCAGTCGACACTCACGTCGCAGCGCAGATCCTCGGCCTTGGCGACGACCGCGCCACGCAGGCGTGCACGCGTTGTCGCGGGCGGGGTGTCCACCGCCCGGCGGCAGGTCTCATCGTCAACGAATCGGCGCAGGAGACCGGCGCTCTCCAGCCGTTGACGCAGTCCTTGGCCGGGAGAGACGTCGTGGTAGGCGAGGGCCAACCGGGTCGCCCGAGGGTCGGCCAGATCGGTGTTGTGCCGCCGGCAGTAGCGAGTCAGCAGCTGGTGCTTGACCGCCCAGTCCAGCTCCGTGTCCACGCGCTCGGGCTGCTGCAGGCGGAGGGCCTCGAGCCCCCGTTCCCACAGATCCAGTGCGGCTTCGTGGAGAGCAGTGATCTCGATGTCTCGTGCAACATGATCGCGTAGACGCCCGAGGTGCTCGGCCTGCATCTCCAACGGTGTGATGGTCCGTCCGTCGGCTCGTTCCAGGAGCACGCCCGCACTCATGTCATGGCAGGTGTCGCGGATGGCCTTCATGGGGTCGGCCAGGGCCAGGTCACCGAGGTCTCCCCCGTGCTCCAGGTAGTCCAAGAGCAGGTCCATGGCTGCCACCTTGAGCAGGGTGGATCCCTGAGCGATATTGGAGTCCCCGACGATGACATGCATGCGCCGGTAGCGCTCGGCATCGGCATGCGGCTCGTCCCGGGTGTTGATCAGCGGCCTGGCTCGGGTCGTGGCCGAGGAGACGGCGTCCCGCATCTGGTCGGCCCGCTGGGAGAAGACGTAGCCCCTGAGCCCGTTGCCTGCGGGGCGCGTTTCCCCGTCCTCTGCGATGTGGCCGGCACCGACGAGGATCTGCCGGGTCACCAGGTGGGGTACGAGAGTACGGGCATCGTTCCAGAAGTCTCCACGACGGCGCACGAGATAGTTCTCGTGGCACCCGAAGCCGTTGCCCTCGGCATCGCGGTTGTTCTTCAGCAGATGGATCCGCCCGGGAACACCTGAGGCGGCCAGGCGGGCGTTGGCCTGCTCGGCGAGATCGGCCATGACGAGCTCGCCGGCGCGGTCCTGGGCGAGCACGTCCTCAAGGCGGTCGCACTCGGCGGTGGCGAACTCGGGGTGGGAGCCCACGTCCAGGTAGAGGCGAGCGCCCCCGCGAGTGAAGACGTTCGAGGAGCGCGAGCGCTGAACCACGGGTTCGAAGAGCTCACGAGCAGCGTGGTCGGCGTCCATGGGAGGGGGGCCGTCGGTGGCGGGGGCGCAGGTGATGCCGTACTCGGTCTCCACCCCGATGATGCGCCGAGCCACGGGACGTGAGCCGCTCATGCTCATTGGCCGCCCTTCTGGACGAAGCCCTGGACGAAGGCTACGGCGTTGGTCTCAATGACCGAGTCGATCTCATCGAGGATGCTGTCAACGTCACTGACCTGTGTGGTCGACGAGGTCTGCTTCCCGGCACTGATCTGCTCGTCAGTGTCCGCGCCAGTGGTCTCGACGCCGGCGCGACGGACCTGTCCGTGGGACTGACTGGCGTGCTGCGGCGTCATGTGTTGCTCCTTCACTCGTCTTCTCGAGCAGCGCACCGTTGGTGAGCGCACTGTGAGAGTCAGTGTCTCTCAGGTGCCGCCCGGCGACCAATTTCCTCCAGGATGGTCGCCGTCTCATCGGAGCCGACGACCACGTCGTCGGGCAGGCTCAGACGCGCCAGCTCGGGGGCGCCTGGGACGTCGAGGAGGAGGCAGGTCCAGGAAGCGCCCACGATCTGCGGGTAACGGCGAATGGCGGTTCCACGGACGGCAGCACGCGTGCCCTCGGGAGGCTCGTCGGCCGCGCGCTGGATCTCCGCATCGGTGACCAGCCGATGGATCCTGCCGGCGGCGTCGAGCTTGTCGACGACGGAGCGTCCCGGGCGCAGATCGGCCCACTGGATGTCGAGTGCGGCCAGACGGGGGTCGTCCCACCCGGTTCCCGACCGGCGTCGCAGTCCCTCACAGAGCTCGTACTTGGCGACCCACTCCAGCATCTGTGCAGCCGGACCGGATCCGTCGTGGCGCCACTGCTCGAGGGCGTCAAGGGCCTGCCGCCACAGAGTCAGCGCACGCCGGGCCTGGGCGTCTTCGGAACGTGTGACGGCCGGGCTGACGGCGTCGAGAAAGGCGCGTTGAATCGCCAGGGCGGTCATGGCCCCGCCCTGTGTGCGCACTTCATGGGAGAGGGTGGGATCGTGGGAGAGGGCCCAGTGCTCCTCGACGGGGTCGCCGGTGACGGCCAGGGCGCTGAGGCGAGTCAGAGCCTCCTTGAATCGGCCGGAGCCCGCGGCGTACGCCTGCTCCAGGAACCACAGAAGCAGGTCGGTGGTGGCGACCTTGAGGTAGATGGGAACGTCGAAGCGGTTGGCGTCGCCATTGATGACGTGGAGGCGGCGCCAGCGGGCATTGTCGGCGTGCGGTTCGTCGCGGGTATTGATGATGGGGCGGTTAAATGTAGTCTGCAGGCCGATCTCGGACTCGACGTAGTCGGCGCGCTGGCTGATCTGGAATCCGGGACGCTCACTGCGCTGTCCGATCCCGACCCGGCCGGCGCCGACGATGACGGGCCTGGTGATGAGGAAGGGGGTGAGGACCGCGGCCAGCTCTTCGAAGGGCACATCGCGCCGCACGAGGTAGTTCTCATGGGCACCGTAGGCCGCGCCCTTGCCGTCCACGTTGTTCTTGTACAGGACGATCTCCGCCGGCGCCCCGGCCCCATTGTCCCCGTTGTCCAGGACCGTCATGGCGCGCCGGGCGACCACCTCACCGGCGCGGTCCCAGACCAGGGCGTCGCGGGGGTTGAGGACCTCGGGTGAGGAGTACTCGGGGTGGGCGTGGTCCACGTAGAAGCGTGCGCCATTGACCAGAACCGCCGTCGTCGCCCGGGGCAGCGCCGCCTCGGCGGCACTGGGGCGGGCGCGTGAGCCCCAGGGTGCCGGCGGAGGATCCGCCGGCACCCCGGCGGCCGCCGGTGGTGCGTCACCCGACGGCGCCGGGCGAGCGGGGTCGTCGGTGAGCTGGCTGGGGTGGGCGGCGGAGCGCCGGAGCCTGCCGCCACGCAGATCTGCCAGTGGATCCTCCCCCTCGTAGTCCCACCGCGCCGTGGGCACACCGGCGCCGGTGCAGTAGGCCTCCACCACCATGGTGGACAGGACCACGGGATTGGCGTAGGAGTCGCCCGGGTGCAGAACCCCGAACTCGGTCTCCAGGCCGACGGGACGCGTCACCGGACCGGGCTGAAAGCCGACGTCGTTCATGTGCCCTCCTTGCCGAGCCTGCGCACACTGCGGATCTGCGAGGTACGGGCGCCGATGAGCCGAGCCCACCCCTCAGGTGTGGTGGCGCCGGTGATCTCCTCGTTCTGCCGTGCCTCGGTCTCAACGGCCGAGCGGAGCCTGGCTGCGCTCAGCCCGCCCTCTCCCCCGGCGAGCTCATCCTTGATCGAGGCGGTCTTGGCGCGAGAGACGATGGCGGCCAGCATGGCGCCACTGGTCAGGTCGGCCAGGTGAAGGACACGAGTGGAGGTACCACTGGCTGCGTGGGCCTCGGTGATCTCCAGGACGGCAGTGGCCTCGTTGCGGGCGTAGAGGGCCTCGATGACGACTCGGCGCAAGGAGGCGGCGGTGGCCTCGCGGTCTCCCCCGTGAGCCGCGAGCTCTCCCGGAGCCAGGGGCAGGTCGGCAGTGAGGTGACGGGCGAGGATCTCCTCGGCACCGGCCGCATCGGGCCGGTTGATACGGATCTTCACGTCCAGGCGCCCGGGGCGCAGAATGGCGGGATCGATCATGTCCTCACGGTTGGAGGCACCGATGATGACGACGTTGCGCAGAGACTCCACGCCGTCGATCTCCGCCAGGACCTGGGGCACGATCATGGTCTCGACGTCGGAGGACACGCCGGTGCCGCGTGTGCGGAAGAGGGCCTCCATCTCATCGAAGAAGATGACCACCGGCCGGTCCTCGGCAGCGGCCTTGCGGGCCTGGTCGAAGATGGCGCGGATCTGCCGCTCGGTCTCACCGACGAACTTGCTCAGCAGCTCGGGGCCCTTGATGTTGAGGAACGCGGGCGGGCGCCCTGTGACGCCGGAGGCGTTGGGCGAACCGGCCAGTGAGGTGGCCACGGCCTTGGCGATGAGGGTCTTGCCGCATCCGGGTGGGCCGTAGAGCAGCAGCCCCTTGGGGGCGCGCAGGCCGTAGGCATGGAAGAGCTCGGGGTGGGTGAAGGGCAGCTCGAGGGCATCGCGGATCTGCTCGATCTGCGGTCCCAGGCCCCCGATGTCCGTCCAGGAGACATCAGGTGTCTCAGCAACGACGAGCTGCTCGACGCTGGTGCGCTCGATGAGAGTCGTGGCGACATCGGCGCGCAGATCGGCGGCCAGGGTGTCACCGGGCTTGAGCCCCTCACCGACCCCGGCGATACGGCGAAGAGCCGAGGACAGGGTGAGGATCCGGGTGCCTCCTGCGCCGGTGGTCACCAGCACGCGGGCATCGTCAAGAGTCTCCTCGAGGGTGACGGCCTCACCGGTCCGGGGCTCAGGAAGAGCGGCGACGACGAGCATCTGGTCGTTGACCGCCACGAGCCGCCCGACCTGCAGCTCGGTGTCATCGATGCCGGGGTGGACGTGCAGGAGCATCTGACGGCCCGACAGGCTCACGGCGACCTCGCGGGCCTGGGTGGCATCTGCAGCGTCTGCAGCCTCCCTCGTGCCGGGAAGACCGGTGAGCAGTCCCAGGGTGACCGGAGGGTGGGTGACGGCGTCGAGCTGCTGACCGAGCTCGGTGATGCGCTCGCGGGCGGTGCCCAGCGCCGCGACGAGACGCTCGTTCTTGGCCGCCAGGCTGACGGCCTGAGCGCGGGCCTCACGCAGCTGGTGACTGGTGAAGTCCTTGGCCGGCATCCCCAGTGGCTGAGCCTTGCCGGCGCCGGCCGTGGACGTCTCAGGCATGGTGAGCGCCGTCCTGGCCGTCATCCGCGGTCCCGCTCTGAACGGGCGTGGCGTCGGTGGGCTGCTTGGCCCGGCAGTCACGCAGAACGCGGCGGACCTTCTTATCGGTGCTGGTGCGCTCCTTGACGTCGTCGGGGAGCCAGTAGCCGCCCTCGTCGTAGGCACCGCGGGCGGGCGGACGCTTGCGGGTCAGGGGGCTGGAGCCGGCGGCCAGGCGGCGGGCGGTCAGGAGGAAGCCGGTGTGCGCCACCATGCGGTGGTCGGGGCGCACGGCGAGCCCGTCGAC
The DNA here is from genome assembly GCF_001937665.1 of Actinomyces oris. Taxonomy (GTDB): domain Bacteria; phylum Actinomycetota; class Actinomycetes; order Actinomycetales; family Actinomycetaceae; genus Actinomyces; species Actinomyces stomatis. Next base: position 132,495 of record NZ_MSKL01000008.1, read on the forward strand.
GTTCCAGGTGCGCACCATGGACTCCCAGGACTCGGGCTCGGTGAACAACCCGCTGTGACGCAAGGCCTCCACGGTGCGGGAGAGCTGGGTGACGGTGGCCACGTAAGCCAGGAAGAGTCCGCCCGGGGCCAGGGCTACGGAGGCGGCCTCGACGTTCTCCCAGGGAGCGAGCATGTCCAGGACCACCCGGTCGATGCTGCCCGGTTCCACCCGGGCGGAGACGACGTCGGCGAAGTCCCCGGTGCGCAGCTCCCAGGCGGGGTGGTGGCGGCCGAACCAGGCGTCCACGTTGGAGGCGGCAATCTGGGCGAAGTCCTCACGGCGCTCGATGGACAGCAGGTGGCCGCCCTCCCCGATGGCTGAGAGCAGGTTCATGGTCAGTGCACCGGAGCCGACACCTGCCTCCAGGACGCGGGCACCGGGGAAGATATCCCCCAGGGCGATGACCTGACCGGAGTCCTTGGGGTAGACCACCTGCGCGCCGCGGGGCATGGACAGGACGTAGTCGGCCAGGAGGGGGCGCAGCAGGAGCAGCTCGTGGCCCGTGTCGGTCTCGATGACGGTGCCCTCGTCCATGCCGACCACGTCTCGATGACGGAAGGAACCGCGCACGGACTGGAAGTAGCCGTGGGGGTCGAGCAGAAAGGTGTTCTTGCGGCCCTTGGTGTCGGTGACCTGGATGCGTTCACCGTAGCGGAAGGGGCCACGGCGACCGGCCTGTCCCAGGATCTCCTGGGGGGCCGGGCGCTGGGAGGGCGGTTGCGCTGCGAGGGCATCAGGCTCTGGGGCGGGCTCGTACTGGCTCATCACCACGCAGTGTAGTCAGGGCACATGGCACAGCACCCGCGTCGATCTACGGCTCGGCCGGCCGGCGGGCGACGACGGCGACCTGGAGGGGCAGCATGTCGCGCACCGCGGGGTCGGTGAAACGGTAGCCGCCCTCGCAAGACTCCATCAGGCCGGGCCAACGGCACCAAGAGCTCACACGGGTCTCGCTCACCTCCTCCAGGACGAGGCCCGCCCTCAGCAGCGCGGTGAGGATCTCTCCCACCGCGTGGTTCCACTGGTGGCTGCGGGTGTGGGCGATCGGCGCTGCACCTTCAGGCGTCTCCACGTAGGAACCTTCATTCTCCCAGGTCATGGGCTCGCGCCTCTGAAAGTAGGGCTCATGGAGGATGAGCCCGTGCGAGGTGTCGTCTCCCACGGCCATGAAGACCGGATGGTCGTCACGCAGGACGAGGCGTCCGCCGGGGCGCAGCAGGCAGGCCGCAACGCGTGCCCAGGCGTCGATGTCGGGCAACCAGCACAGGACACCCAGAGTGGTGTAGACCAGGTCGAAGTCACCGGTCACGACCTCACGGGCGGCATAGACGTTGGACTCGATCAGCTCGATATGTGCCTCGGCCCGTCGTGCCAGCTCCCGGGCCCGCTCCAGTGACCGCGGAGACATATCGAGTCCGACGACACGTCGCGCTCCCAGTCGGGCCAGGCTGATGGTGTCGAGTCCCAGGTGGCACTGGAGATGGATGACGTCGAGGCCGTCCAGGTCCCCCAGCCGCTCCAGATCATCGGTGACATCCTTCGTGACCGCTGAGGGTGAGGCGAGAAGCTCAGCGATGCCGTAGCCGGAGGCCTCGTGGAGGGCGGCGCGATCATCCCAGTTGGCGCGGTTGTCGGTGAAGTGGGAGCGGTGCGCGGCACTGGGGTCCAGCTGATTCGGCTCTACCATGACGTTAGCCTAGCCGGGCAGCTGGTCACTTCAGCCGCCGCTGCCTCTCAGCGCGCGCCGGTGGGCACCGCGCCGGCCAGGCTCCCCGCGTCCACGAGCACCAACCAGCGTGAGACCTCCCGGGCCTGTTTCATGGCGTCGGCGGCCGCCTGCCCGTTCAGGTCAGTCGTCACCGCTGCGGCCGGCAGCACCGTGCAGACCTGTCTCGCGGTCACACCGTCCACGGGGGCCGACAGCCCGAGCTCCTTGAGGGCGGCCTCGTCGACCGTGCCGACGAGCTCGGATCCGTCAGCGACGAGGACGAGTGCGGCTCCCTGTGAAAGCGCTTCACGCACCTGCGACACGGGGGTGTCGGGACCAACGACGCGCATGGGTCGGGCCAGTTCGCGCAGGTCCAGCTTGGAGGCCGCTCGGGCTCCTCCCCCGAGCTCGAGCACCTGCCAGCTGGAGACCACGATCGATCCACTCACCATGAGCACCAGGACCAGGTTGAAGATGTCGGGCCGGTGGCCGTAGAGCACGAGTGGGCGCAGGACCCACCACCATACGACGCCGCCGACCACGACCAGCCCGCCCCAGCCGGCAGCCTTGAGGCCGAGCCTACGGCTGCCGGTCACCTGGACCACGAGCGCCGCCAGGGCGTAGCCGCCGTCGAGGGGAAGACCCGGTAGGGCGTTGAAGACGGCCAGGGCCAGGTTGACCAGGGTCACGGCCCACACCGTGAAGGCCACCGGGACCGACAGGGGGACGGATTCCTGCACCAGGGTTCCGATCAGCCACAGGAGCAGGTTGGTGGCAGGTCCCGACAGGGAGGTGACCAGGTCCTTCCAGGCGTTCCACTCGCGAGCGGGTCCGAAGGATGTGCGCCCGCCCCACAGGTAGAGCTCGTAGCGGGTGGGGCGCCTGCCCATGAGGGTGCCGGACAGTCCATGGGCGAGCTCGTGCAGCATGACCGATGCCGCAACGCCCAGGACCGTGGAGACCACCACCAGCAGCACCGTCGTGGTCCCGAAGGCGCCCAGGGCCGCAGAGACCAGTGGGTACCAGCTGCCGGCGATGAGCAGGCCGAGCAGGAGAGAGGTCGGCGAGATGACGACGGGGGCGCCGCCGATGCGGGCGACGACCCACTCGCCGGTGGATGTGGAGGCAGGCATGGGCGCGAGCCTAACGCCGTCGGAAGCCGGTTGCCGCATTCACTCGGGGGCCACAGCCGCGGATGTCTGCGCCGGCGGGCGCGGTCTGTGGAGGAGGGCTCGTCTCCTCCGGCCAGATCCGGCAACACGTCACCTCCTCGCGGTAGCGTCGTGCCCATGTCCCCCGAGCCGCACTCCGTCTCCAGCTCATCGCCTCAGGCCGGCGTCAGGCCCACCGGTCCGGGCGCCAGTGGTGGTCCGAGAAGAGGTTCCAGCGGTGGGCACCGCGCAGCCCTGTCCCCCTCCCGAGCCAAGGACTTCATGCAGTGCCCGCTCATGTTCCGTCTGCGCACGGTCGACCGCCTCCCCGAGCCCGGTTCGCTGGCCACGCACAAGGGCACCGTGGTTCACGGCGTGCTGGAACGTCTCTACGATCTTCCGGCCTCAGATCGCCTCCCTGAGGCGGCGCTTGAGCTCCTGCCCGGCCAGTGGGCCTCTCACCGAAAGAAGAACCCGGAGGTCATGGACCTGTTCGAGGACACCGGCCAGGTGGAGACGTGGCTGGAGGAGGCTCGCGGCCTCATCCGCACCTACTTCACCCTGGAGAACCCCCAGCGCCTGGAACCGGCCGAGCGCGAGCTCTTCGTCCAGACCGAGACCGGTGACGGTCTGCTCCTGCGGGGCTTCGTGGACCGTCTGGACGTGGCTCCCGACGGCGCCATGCGAGTGGTCGACTACAAGACCGGCCGAAGCCCCGGCACGCGTTTCATGGAGGAGGCGCTGTTCCAGATGCGCTTCTACGCGCTGGTCCTGTGGCGCCTGCGCGGGCGGGCGCCGGCCCGTCTCCAGCTGGTCTATCTCAAGGACGGACGGGTCCTGACTCACGATCCTCGCCTGCCCGAGCTGGAACGGACCGAGACGCGCCTGACGCACCTGTGGGACGAGGTCGAGGACTGCGCTCGCACCGGCTCCTTCCGCCCCCGCCGCTCCCGGTTGTGCGACTGGTGCGCCTTCCAGGCCCAGTGCCCGCTTTTCGGTGGCAGCACACCGCAGGTGCCCGACGACGGGATCGCCCGTCTTCTGAGCGCCCGCCGCGCTGCCGCCTGATCTCAGCCACCGTCCTGGAATTGCCACGGCGAGAAGCCGTCGGATACAGTCCGTGGCGGTTGACAACCGTCACCAACCACTTCCCATGGAGAAGCACATGAACGTCGTCCAGGCCCACACAGCCCGCACCGCCTCGCGCGGAGCCGGCATGTGTATGCGCTGCCTGGTTCGGGCGTTCTGAGGCGGTCTCAGACAGATCGTTCTCCCCGGCTCCCGGCGCTCCTGAGACGGCGCCCCATCAGCCACGTCCAGCCAGGCCTCCACCTCACTCCCCCACCGGATGACGTGGCCTGTCTCTGTACTTTCTTCACCCGTGCTGCGTCACCGGTCCCCCACACAGGCTGCTCGCACTCGACAGCAGCAGCCGGACAAGGACCACACCGTGCCGTCACCCACCATTCTCACTGGGCTCGTCGTTGGAGCCGTCCTCGGTTTCATCCTCCAACGGGGCCGTTTCTGCATCACCGGAGCCTTCCGCGATCTGTGGGTCTCCCGCTCCTGGCGCTGGTTCACAGCCTTCCTGCTGGCCATCGCCGTTCAGGCGGTCGGAGTCGCCGTCCTGACCGGAGCGGGCTCCATCACCCCAGAGATCCCCAGGTTGTCGGTGGTCGCCACCGTTGCCGGCTCCTTCCTCTTCGGAGTCGGGATCGTCCTGGCCGGAGGCTGCGCCACCGGGACCTACTACCGCGCCGGCGAGGGCCTGGTGGGCTCCTGGTTCGCGCTCGTGGCCTATGCCACCACTGCGGCCGCGTCGAAGACGGGACTCCTCTCAGGGGTGACGACCTGGGTCAAAGGGCTGTGGGTCACCGACCTCACCACTATCCCGGCCACCATCGGTCTGCCGAGCTGGGGCGGAGTCCTCATCCTGGCAGGCATCACCGGAGTCATCGTGCACCGCTTCGTCGTCCTGGAGCGCAGCCGTCCCACGCAGATCCAGCTGCCCGCGCAGCGCACGGGACTGGCTCGCCTGCTGCTGGAGAAGCAGTGGAACCCTCTGGTCACCGGTTTCCTCGTGGGCGTCGTCGCCATCGTCGCCTGGCCCACGTCCTGGGCCTCGGGGCGCCCGGACGGGCTCGGGATCACGACGCCGTCGTCGAACCTGGTGAACCTCATCGTCACCGGTGACACCAAGCGGCTCGACTGGGGTGTGCTCCTGGTCCTGGGCATTCTGCTCGGCTCCTACGTCGCGGCCAAGGCCTCCGGCGAGTTCCGGGTTCGGGTGCCCAGTGCCCAGGTCATTCAGCGTTCCATCGCCGGCGGGATCCTCATGGGGATCGGCGCCGTCTGGGCAGGTGGCTGCTCCATCGGCAATGCCCTGGTGCAGACCTCGCTCCTGTCATGGCAGGGCTGGATCGCGCTCGTCTTCCAGGTGCTGGGGGTCGGGGCGGCCGCCTGGTTCCTGCTCATCCGTCCCCGGCAGCGTCGTCGCACCGAACGCGCCGCCTCCCGTGTGCCCGCCACCGTGTGAGGTCACATCAGCACCTCCGTGACCATCTCACTCACCCCCAACCGCCCTCCGCATTCTCATCGCACCGCATCAAGGAGAGACTCATGCGCACTGTTCTGGAGACCACCGGCCAGGTCTGCCCCTTCCCCGTCATCGAGGCGGAAGAGGCCATGGAAGAGCTCAGCATCGGCGACGAGCTCGTCATCGGCTTCGACTGCACCCAGGGAACCCAGACACTGCCCGCCTGGGCCGCCGACAACGGCTACACCGTCACCGAGTTCGAGCGCACCGGCGACGCGGCCTGGACCATCACCGTGCGCAAGTAGGCCGAGCCGCTACGGTTAGGCCTATGGAGCACAGGAGACTCGGCCGGACCGGCCTGCGAGTGTCCTCCGTGGGCCTGGGCACGATGACCTGGGGCCGGGACACCGATGAGCTCGAGGCCAAGGAACAGCTCGACATCTTCCTCGATGCCGGGGGCACGCTCGTGGACACGGCCGCCTCCTACGGCGAGGGCGTCAGCGAGGAGGTGATCGGTGCGCTCCTGCGCGAGCACGTGGATCGCCAGGACCTCGTCCTGGTCTCCAAGGCCGGGGTGCGCACCTGGCGCACCGGGGAGCGGTCCTCAGTGGCCGATGCCTCCCGCGGCTCACTGCTGGACACGCTCGACACCAGTCTGGCCCGCCTGGGCACCGACCACCTGGACCTCCTACTGGTCCAGGTGCCGGATCCCAGCACCTCCCTGGAGGAGACGGCCCACGCTCTGAGCCTGGCCGTCTCCTCCGGACGCACCCGGTACGTAGGCATCGCCAACCATCCGGCCTGGGCATCGGTGCGCATGCACGACCTACTCAGCGAGTGCGGCCGAGGTCCGGGGCTGGCGGCCGTCGAGGTGGAGCACTCGTTGCTCTCCCGGGGCATCGAGCGCGAGCTCAGGCCCGCCTCGCAGGCCCTGGGCTTCGGCATCCTGGGGTACGCGCCCTTGGGCAGGGGCGTGCTCACCGGCAAGTACCGGGCGACGATTCCACCGGACTCACGGGCAGCTTCGCCCCACCTGCGCTCCTACGTGTCCCCCTACCTGAGCGACCCGCACCGGGGCGTGGTCGAGGCTGTGGCCACTGCCGCCTCGGGCCTGGACCGTAAGCCGGCCGAGGTCGCGCTCGCCTGGGCCCGCGACGCCGCCGGGATCGCCTCGACCATTGTGGGGGCGCGCACTCCGGCTCAGCTCCAGGGCGTGCTGTCAGCCGACGACCTGGAGCTTCCGGTCCAGATCCGCCATGCCCTGGACGAGGTCACCTCCCTGCAGCTCGGCTACCCCGAGCGTTTCTGAGCACAGAGAAGTGCGGGGTCCGCGCACCTGGCGCAGACCCCGCACTGAACGATGGCCAGTCGACGGACCTCAGTCAGTAGTCAGTCCTCATCGTCGTAGTCCTCGTCATCATCGCTGTCATCGTCGTAGTCGTCATCATCCTCGTCGTACTCACCGTCGTCGTCATAGTCGTCATCGTCATCCTCCTCGTCGCCGTCGGAGTCGAAGGCCTCAAAGGGGAGCTCGATGCCGTAAGCGGTGAACAGCGAGTCGTCGTAGGTGAAGAAGGCGTCCTGGAGGGCGTTCTCAGCCGCGACCACGGCCGGGGAGAGCTCGTCACCGGTCGCGGCAGCATCCAGATGCGCCTCGAAGGCGGCGATGAGTCGGTTGAGCGCGGACCGCGGATCGTTCGTCATGTGGGACACACTACCGGCTATCCCCCGCACAGCGCACAGGTGGACGGCATTGCCGGACCGCGTCGTCTCCGATCACGCCTCCGGCTCGACTCCCAGCTCCTGGCGGATGAAGCCCAGGAAGAGGTCCTCCCCCTTGATCTTGCTGGTCTCCTCGGGGCCGACGACCACGCGCACACCGTCACGCAGGATCTGGGAGGCACCGCCGTCGGGCCCCAGGGGCAGGATGATCCGTTCGGTTGCGGGCGTGTAGGTCGCGGAGGGCTCCCGGCCCGCGATGATGTCGGCGATGTTGCTGGCGACGACTCGGGCATGGGCCCGGGCGGCGTCAGCGCGCTTGGACTCGCGCACGTCGGTGATGTCGCCGATGGCCCAGACACCGGGGTGGTCCACCACCCGCAGGTACTCGTCGACGCGGATCGTGCCGTCGTAGTGGCGCACCTCGTCGTAGTCCTCACTGAGGAATCCGGTGGCGGCCGCCGATCCGTAGGCACGGAACCACATGTCGGCCTCGAGCTGACGCCCGCCCTGGGTGGTGACCCGGAAGGGCGAGAGCACGCCGACGTCGACCGGCGGCAGGAAGCTGAGGGAGTCACCGGTGACGATCTCCACCCCGCGCTGGGTGAGCTGGTCGGAGATGGCCTCACGGATCTCCGGCTTGTAGTCGCCAGCAGGAAGAATCCTGTCGGCGGCCTCCAGCATGGTCACCTTGACGTCAGGGAAGGCCGAGGTGATCTCGCCGGCCAGCTCGATACCGACGGCGCCTGCGCCCACGATGAGGACTCGCGAGGACTGCTCAAGGTTGGCGTGAACGCGTTCGATGCGGGCCTTGGCGATGACGGAGGGGGACTCCATGTGCTTGGCGGGGAAGGGGTAGGCGGTCCCGGTGGCCAGCACCAGGTAGTCGGCCTCGATCTGCCCGTGACCGGAGACCTCGACGGTGGTGCCTCGCACAGTCAACGCCGTTCCGTGAACGACGTGCCCGTTGGTCAGAAGCCGGTCGTAGGGCAGGAAGATCTTCTCCGCCCAGTCACGGTCGACCGCCGCGCGCAGCGCTGCGGCATGGCTGACGAAGGTGTCCTTCTGCTCCACGAGGGTGACCTCGGCGACGTCGTCGAGGGCCTTGGCAGCAGTGATGCCACCGTATCCACCGCCGACGATGGTGACGCGAGCCATATTATGTTCCTTCCGGTGATGAGAGGGTGAAGATGCGAACTGCGTCCATCAGGCCAGTCCGCGACGTTGAAGAAGGGGCAGGATGCCGGGGTCGCGCCCGGTGAAGGCGCGATAGGAGGCCAGAGGGTCTCGGGAGTCGCCGCGGGAGAGGAACTCGCGGCGGAAGAGCTCTCCGGTACGGCGGTTCAGGCCGAGGTCTCCGCTGATCGCGCCATCGGTGGTGAACCACTCGATGGCGTCTGCATCCATGACCTCGCTCCAGATGTAGGCGTAGTAGGCCGCGCTGTAGCCTCCGGCGAAGACGTGGGAGAAGTAGGTGGTGCGGTAGCGGGGAGGCACGAGCGCGTCATCGACTCCGGCCTCGGCCAGAGCCCGGTGCTCGAAGTCCTCCACCTCAGCAACGTTCCTCGGGATCTCGCTGGGGGCCAGGGTGTGCCAGGCCTGGTCGAGGAGGGCGGCTCCCAGGTACTCGGTGGTGGCATAGCCCTGACCGAAGGTGCCCTGACCACGCAGCTGCTCGGCGAGCTCGGGCGGGAGGGGCTCACCGGTGTCCACGTGGCGCGCGTAGCCGGCCAGCACCTCGGGGTGAAGCGCCCACTTCTCATTGAGCTGGCTGGGGAACTCAACGACGTCACGGGGTACGGCGGTTCCGGAGGCTGAGGGGTAGCGGGTCTCGGAGAACAGCGCGTGCAGGGCGTGCCCGAACTCATGGAAGCAGGTGATGACCTCGTCCCAGGTCAGCAGAGCCGGACCGGAGGTGGGTCGCTCGATGTTGCAGCAGTTGATGACGACCGGTTTGCGGCCGGTGAGTGTTGAGCCGGTGACGAGACTGTCCATCCAGGCGCCGCCGGACTTGCCTGCTCGGGCGTAGTAGTCGCCGATGAAGAGTCCCAGAACCGGTGCCTGGGAGTCCTCGCCGTCTCGCACATCCCAGACCTTCACGCCCGGGGCGTACATGTGCTCGGCCAGGTCCTCGCGCTCGTGGAAGGTGATGCCGTAAAGACGATTGGCGGCGTAGAAGACCCCCTTGGTGACGACGCTCCACAGCTCCAGGTAGGGGGCCAGGACCCCGTCGTCGACGCCGAAGCGCTCCTTGCGCTCAGCGGCCTCGTAGAGGGGCCAGTCGGCGGGGCCGAAGGTCTCGCCCGCCTGGGTCTGCGGATCCAGGTCCATACGGGCGGCGTAGATCCGGGCGTCTCTGCGGGCGTTGGCCATGGCCGGCGGCGTGAGCCGTCCCAGCAGCTCCGAGACCGCCTCGGTGGTTCGGGCGGCGGACTCCGCGGCTACGAGGGCGGCGTGATGCGGGAAGCCCAGGAGGGCGGCCCGTTCGGCGCGCAGAAGGGCGAGCTCCAGAACGATGCTGCGGGTGTCGCCGGAGGCGCCCTGCTCCCCCAGCCCTCGACTCATGGACTTGTCCAACAGGGCGAGCCTGGCGCTGTGGGGCCGGGTGGAGGCGAGGGCCGGTGGCACCGTGACGTTGGTGACCCCGGCGGCATGCATGGCCTCGGTGGCCAGGACGGAGAAGCGCATCTTGAGCGCATTGACGCGGGCGTTGATCTCCTTGAGCGCGTGCGCCTCCGCCTCCTCCAGGCCGACGCCATTACGTTCGAACTCCTCAACAGTCAAGCGGATGAGGCGGGCGGCCTCGGCGTCGATGACGGTGCCGTCGGCGTCGCACGCGTCCTGTCCGTCAGGGGCTGCGGCAACGAGGTCGTCGAGGGCTTTGAAGCGGCGGTAAAGACGTGAGTCGAGGTGATAGGCGTCGGAGTGGGCCGCCAGCTCGGGAGCCAGGGCCTCCTCGAGCTCGTCGAGGTCCGGGCAGTCGGTGGCGGAGGTCAGGGCATCCAGAACGGTCAGCGCACGTTCCAAGAGCTCACCGGATCGCTCCAGCGCATCGACGGTATTGGCAACGGTGGGTTCATCCTCATTGGCGGCGATCGCCTCCCACTGCTGACGCTCGGCCGCCATTCCAGCACGAATGGCCGGTTCGATGTCGGCGTGGTCAACGGCTGTGAAGCCGGGTAGTCCCAGGTCGAGCGGCCATGGCCTGGCGAAGACGTTCGACTCCGGGAGGTCGGTAGCGTCGGTGGTCTCGCTCATGGGCCCATCGTGCCATGTGACCGGAGCTTCTCAAGAACAACAAGCAGACTCGTGTGGGTCATTAGTCCTTATCTCGTCCGTGTCGCAGGCAGTGAAGAGCTTCTGCTCACGGCACGTTCCCGGCGGCCAGGGATACGATGAGATCAGCGATCTCGGGATCGTCGGGGTCCTGACTGTCAGTGTCGACGGCGCGGTTGGCCCACCATCCGTCCACGGCCAGCAGCGCCACGCGTTGCGTGGCAGTGAGCTCACGGAGCTCACCCACCCACTCCCGGCGCAGCGTGTTCCAGGCATCCTTGAGCATCTCCGCCTCCGGCGTGGCCGAGAGCATGAAGCTGACCTCGCCGGGCAGGATTTCGCCGTCGAGGACTGAGCGAGTCAGTGCCTCGATGCGCTCGGTCCGGCTCGCCTCCTCCAGGGGCCCGCCCAGCGCAGCCAGGGCCTCAGTCCGCCACCGCTCCAGGAACTCTGCCGCGATCCCCTCCAGGAGCTCGGTCTTGGTGCGGAAGTGATAGATGACTCCGCCGCGGCTCAGACCAACGTGCTCAGCCAGGGTGTCGAAGGTGAGTGCATCGAAACCGTCACGGTGGGCGAGCTCGAGCGCCCCCGTGATGATGCGGTCCCGTTTCGAGGTTCTCATGAGCTCTCCTCACTTGCCGCTGGGATATGACGCGCAGCCATCACACCCGCGAACAGGAGGATACCGGCAGCGATCACGGCGGTGGCCTGCATGGCGCGGGTGAATGCCTCTCGGGCCTGAACCATCAGCTCGGCCTGCCCGGGGTCACCCGGATCGATGACACCCGCCAGGGTGGCCAGGGACTGCTCGGCGGCGTCGGCGACCCGCCCCGGGAGCCCGGAGGGGGCCTGTCCGAGCAGGAGCCGGTAACCGACATCCTGAATCGTGCCGAGCACCGCGATCCCCAGGGCTACTCCCAGTTCGAGTCCGGTCTCGGAGATGGCGGAGGCCGCTCCGGCGCGGTCAGCCGGCACCGCCCCCAGGACCGCTCCGGTGGAGACCGTGAAGGCCAGGCCGATGCCTGCGCCGATGATGAGCAGGCCGACGCAGATCACCACGATTCCGCCGTAGGACTCCCCCAGAGCGACCACAATCAGCCCCACCGCGGCTATGAGCAGGCCGCTTCCCAGCGCCCGACCGTTGCCGAGTCGGCGCACCACCGCGGCCACGACCGCGACAACGACGATGGAGGCCAGTGATGCGGGCACCTCGGTCAGGCCCGCTCGGAGCGTGGAGTAGCCCCGAACGAGCTGGAGGTACTGGGAGAAGAAGTACAGCAGACCGGCCAAGGCGAAGATCGCCAGGACAGTGGCCGCAATCGCCCAGGTGAACGCGGGGCGGCTGAAGAGCTCGACGTCGATCAGTGGTGTTTCCAGAGTGCGCTGACGCCTGATGAACAGCCATCCGGCGGCGAGGCCGCCCACCAGCGCCGCTACCGCAACGGCCGTCAGGCCGTCGTGGGCGAAGGACTTGACGGCGTAGGTGATCGGCACGATGGCCAGGACCGACAGGACCGCGGAGGCCAGATCCACCGGGGCGCCCTGCTCGTTCTTGGACTCCGGCAGGAGCCACAGGCCCGTGACGATGACGGCCGCCATGACGGGAACGTTGATGAGGAAGACGCTGCCCCACCAGAAGTGCTCGAGCAGGACTCCGCCAACCAGCGGCCCCAGGGCGGTGCCGCCGGAGCTGCCGGCGGACCAGATGGCGATGGCGGTGGTGCGGTGGCGGGCATCGGGGAAGATGTTGCGTATGAGCGAGAGGGTGGAGGGCATGATTGTGGCGCCACCGACACCCAGCAGGGCTCGAACGGCGATGAGGGCTCCCGCGCTCGGCGCGAAGGCCGCCATGATGCTGGCGGCCCCGAAGCCGAGCGTCCCGACGAGCAGGAGGCGTCGCCGACCGATGCGGTCGGCGACATTACCCATGGTGACCAGCAGGCCGGCCAGGGTGAAGGAGTAGATGTCGCCGATCCACAGCAGCTGGCTGGCCGTCGGGCTCAGGTCGGTACTCAGTGAGGGGATCGCCAGCGCCAGCACCGTGGAGTCAATGGCCAGCAGAGTGACGGCAAGAGTCAGGACGGCCAGGGCCGCCCAGGCGCGAAGTCCGGGGGTACGAGTCACAACCATAACTTTACTATATGCACAGTAAAGTTATGGTCGCACCGATGGCTCTTTCTCAGCGCAGGCGCCGACGGCGCAGCACCTCAGCCACATCAGGTGCGAAGTAGTCCGGCCCCTTGAGCACCTTGCCGTCCTCGCGGTAGACCGGCCGGCCGTCGGCGCCCAGCTTGGACATGTTGGAGCGCTGCACCTCGGCGAGCACGGCCGCCAGGTCGATCCCCGTCTCCAGGGCCATGCCGTAGATGACGTAGATGAGATCCGCCAGGGCGTCGGCGGTCTCGACGGTGTCACGAGCACCGTCGTCGGCAGCCATGGCTCGGCGGTAGCTCGACTCGATCTCACTGCGTGCCGCTCGCCCGTAGACGGCGCCGACGAGCTCGGCGAACTCCTCGGCGATGAGGCTCATGCGCATGTCGAGGCTCTCGCGCTCGAGGCTGGCACCGTCGGTCTGGATGGGAAGCCCGTAGACATGGTGGAAGCGGCGCACCAGGGCCTCGGGGTCGTCACCTTCCCGCTCTCCGACGCCGTTGTGCGCCACCAGGGGAAGCACGTCGTCTGCGCCAACGGGCCCGTCCCAGGGAGCTTGCGGCTCACGCGGGTCCTCGGGCAGTAGGGTGGCGATCCAGCCATCATGGAGGCGACCGTCGTTGGGCAGGAAGCGGCGCACTCGCCCTTCCCGCTGGAAGCCGAGGGACCAGGCGACCTTCCAGGAGGTCCAGTTGGGCACGGGGCCGCGGCTCGTCTCATGGATGTCGCAGCGCCACCTCAGCGCGGACAGGTTCAAGGGGCCCTTCGGGTCGAAGGCCATATCGATGAGGGCGGCGACGGCACGGGTCATGGTGCCGCGCCCGCGCGCCGCAGCAGCGAGCCAGTAACCGACCTCGCCGGTCCGAGCGTCCTCAGGGCCGCTCAGGGTGATGCCGAGCATGCCCACCAGGTGCGGAGAGGCGCCGGCGTCTGCCTCGCGGATCGCCCAGGTGAGCTCGCGCCCCTCGCTCCAGCCCTTGGCCACGACCTGCTCGACGAAGAACTCTGCGTCGCTGCGCTGATAGCTGTGGGGGACGAAGGTCCACTCCTGGATGTCCGCGTCCTGGCAGATCTCGGTGATGCGGTCGAGGTCGTCGCCGGTCGGAACCGACAGGACAAGAGCGGGCAGACCGGCATCCGCAGGAACAGTCATCTCAAAGGGATCCATGGGAGACGATGCTAACGCCTCCCCCGTCTGCGCTCCTGATGGATTCCCCAAAATCATCTCCCAGGACGATTCCTGCCCTATGCTCACAGGCGAAGCACCAAGGAGAGAAGAGCCTGCGTGAGCACCACCCCCTTGTCAGAGAACCGCCGTCACGGTCCCGCCATTCCCCGCTGGATGCTGCCCTCAGTGAGGGTACGCAGACGCGGCGATGTCATCACGGTCGAGCAGAGGGTTCCCGCCCGCGTGGAGAGCATTCACACGAGTCGCAGGGATGACTCCAGTAGCCTCCACGACGAGCATCAGACTCCGATCTATGAAGCCGGACTGGGATCTCCGACATCAGTGGCACTCGTCAAGGAGCGTCTGACCATTCCGGCCAGTGCGGCAAGTAAGCAGCAGGTTCGTCAAGCCGTAAACCACGCCATCGCCGCCTACGACCCGGGCACGGCGGCGCTGTCCGTTCAGCTCAGTGGGGATGCGCTGCTGCGGCTGCTGCAGACCGTCGCCGCGCTAGGAATGGCGGGATTCGGCCTGTACCTCGCCGTCTCCCTCCACCGAAGCCCCTCCATCTCGCATCCGGGCGATCCCTTCGCCGGCATTCAGAAGGTCTTGACAGTTCTTCCCAGCGTCTTCGCCCTCGTTGCACTCGCCATTGCAGTCGTCGGCGCTCGTGCAGCATGGGCCCTGCGCACCCCGAAATTCGTGGCCGAGGAGCAGTGGGGGCTGTTGCGTCAGACCCTGACCCAGTTGGCAGGGCAGGAGCCCGGCTCGTCGCGCCCCCTGGACATTGAGGCCGGCCTGCGCCGGGATCTCATCACTCACCCGAACGGAGACTCCCTCACGCGAGGAGTCACCCGTGACGGGCGCATGGGTCCCCCATGGCCGGATGCCTACGACGTCGCCAAGCGCGTGAGGCAGGGCCGGCGCACCCTCATCGGCATGACCGTCTTCGCCTCAGTCTTCCTGACCGTGGGGGTTTTGATCTTCCTGCTGTTCATCGCCGCCGGACAGCTCACACTCATTCCTCTGCTCGGCGGCGTCAGCGTTTTCGGTGCGATCCTCTCCCACACCTCCCGGCAGTGCGACCGCCTTCTCGTTTCCTATCCCAGTACGATGCCCGGAGAGGAAGAACCGCGAGAGCTCAGCTGGGAGGATGTCGACACCGCCTCCTTACCCGCGTGGTGCGATGCGCGCCGGCGCGAACGCTACTGGAACCTTGCTGCGATCGTGTTCATCATTGAGTTCGTCGTGGCTATTCTCGCCATATTCGCCTCTGTGATGCTGAATCAGACTGCTTTCTCGACCAGCCCCTCCTCGCAGGAGGCTCACACCTACGCACTGATACAGAACTCGGTCCTTGCGCTGGTCGTCATCGCTGTAGCACTCGCCACCGTTGTGATCGGCAGGCACTGGATACAGCAGAAGGACAGCGAACTGCGCCACCAGGCAGGACTCATCTGAGTTCTGCCCACACCCCACGGAGACAAGCCCACATGAGTATGCCCAGCCCCGTACCTGCAAGTCGTCGTCATGGCCCCGCAATCGCACGCTGGAAGCTCCCTGCCGTGCGAGTACGTCAGGAAGGCGCAGTCGTCACGGTCGAGCAGAGGGTCCCGGCCCGCGTCAGCAACATCTCGGTCAGCGCCTCGTCTGATGGCGGGACCACGCGCACGTACTACTACGAGTCCGGGCTCGGCTCCGCCTCCAGGCTCCCCCTGGTTCGTGAACGGCTCACAGTGCCGGCATCCATTGCCGGCCAAGAGCAGATTGAGCAGGCGGTCAAGGCCGCCATCTCCTCTTACGATCCGGGCACTGCGGCGCCTGGCCGGCAGTGGGGTCCGGGAATGTGGAGCAGGCTGGCTATAACCGGCTTCGGAGTTTTCTTCTCCTTCATCGCATTCTCCATTCTCATCATAGCCACACCCATGATGAGAATCGACGATGAGGCTTACGGCCATTCCTTCGCATTCGGTTCACCATTACTGCTCATACCTGCTGGATTCATCGTCCTGGGCGTGCTCATCACGGTTATTGGGCTCCGGAGCACCTGGATCCTGCGGACACCGGACTTCGTCGCCGAGGAGCAGTGGCAGCTCCTACGCTCAGTCCTCACCCAGATAACTGGGCAGCAGCCAGGATCGTCGCGCCCGCTCGACGTTGAAGCGGGGCTACGTCCCGACCTCATCACCCGCCCTCATAGTGAGACGCGCAGGCGGGGAGTCACTCTTGATGGCCGTATGGGACCGGCCTGGCCCGACGCCTACAGTGTCACCAAGACCGTCAGAAGAGGCAGAGTAAAACTCCTGCTCACCTCATCCCTCATGATCCTCGTTTTTGCCCTGATCTACGTCTTCAGTGGAGTCGGGGCAGTTCTCAGCACCGACCGGACGATCTTCGCCATTCTGGTCTGCACAGGAATGGTCGGAATAGGCCTGATACCGTCGTTACAGGCCTGCGACCGGCTCCTGGTGGCTTACCCGACGCAGGTTCCCGGAGACGACGCGCCTCGCCGCATAGGCCTTCGAGATGTCGATGTTGACAATCTTCCCGGTTGGTGCGCGGCGCGCCTTCGACAGGACTACTGGAACGCGGCAGCGGCCGGTTTCTGGGTCCTGTGTGCGGCAGGAGGCGTCCTGGTCTTCATTCAACGCCACTCAGAACGCTCAACCGACGCTTCAGCGGTATCAGCGTTATTCCTGAGTCTCCCCGTGTACATCGGACTCACCGTGATCGCCACGGCCACCACCGTTGTGGTCAGTATTGTCTGGGCGCGTCACCGGGACGCCGGACGACGACGCCTCGTGGGACTGGCCTGACCCTCGCGTCCGCCCTGTCTCCTCGTCCCCGGCAGACCTGCGGTGCAGGACCGGCCAGCAGGTGACCATGATGAGGCCTCCCAGCAGGCCGTAGGCCAGAGCCACCCACAGTCCGTGGTCGTCAGCGAGCCGGCCGACAACCGGAGGCGCCAGAAGGCCTGTCAGACGGGCCAGCCAGGACACGATGGTCAGTCCCAGCCCGGGCGGAAGCCCTTCGACGTCGTCGGCGGCGGAGTAGGCCACGGGTACGGCGACGGCGCACCCCGCCCCGGAGATCGCCATCCCCAGCAGCGTCCCGGTAACGGAGGAGAGCAGGAGGGCGATACTCATTCCGAGGGTGACCAGCGCCCCGCCCCAGGCGATCACGGCTCGCTGACCGACAGCGTCGATGATGCGGTCGCCCACCAGACGCCCAATGATCATCATTCCTTGAAGTGCCACCAGCCCCAGCCCAACCCGACCGGCGCCAGCACCCTGCTCGGACAGAAGCAGGGACGACCAGTTCATGGCGACGTCCTCGGGGAACATCGAGGCGGCGCACAGCAGACTGACAACGATGAGCACGAGGACCGTGGCCGGCAGGGCGCCACGAGGCAAGGGCGCCGAGCTCATCTCGGGGGTGCCGTCGAGATCCTTAAACGGATCGGGGGCGCGATCAGCGCGGTCGTGCCCAGGCAGGAACCAGCCCGCGAGCAGGGGACCTCCCGAGAGGCCTAACAGCACCGCCGCCGTCAGCACCATGTGAGTTCCCAGTCCCACTCCGGCTCCGGCCATGGCCTGACCCATGGCTGCTCCTAGGACCGCCCCCAGTGACCACGAGGCGTGGAAGCTCGTCACAATGGAGGTTCCCCAACGGCGCTGGACCCGCAGCCCGTGGGCATTCTGTGCGACATCGACAATGGAGTCCGTCCCTCCCATAACCAGCAGGCAGGCCGCCAGGACGACCCACGACCGAGCCAGCCCCACTCCGAGGAGGGCCAGAGCCACCACGATCATGCCCAGGCTGGCGACCTTGGCCGAGGTCAGGCGGGAGATGAGCCATGACGCTGCCAGCCCCGCCACAAGAGCCCCGACACCGGCTGCGGCCACGGCCTGTCCGAAGGCACTCTTGCTCAGCCCCAGCCCCGCCACGATCTCCGGGAAACGCGGCACCAGGTTGGCGAATCCCAGACCATTGGCCAGGAACACCAGACAGACCCCGGCGCGCGCACGTAGCAGCTCGGGACGGTGCTGCGCGCCCGGAGGAGTGCTCACTGGGGTAACAGAGCGCATAAAGGCTCACTCTACCGGGACGGCCGCCCTGCGATTCGGTATAGGGACTACTCCCCACCGTGGTAGCAACGACGAAGATGACGTGCCCAGTTCCCTTCCCTTAGGCTGTTGGACGCATGCCGTTCTGAAACTAGAAGACGCATCCACTCGGATGCCTCGACCATGAAGGCATTCACAACTCCCTACCCCGTCTCACTTGGAGGATTCATGTCCTACGGAAGCGGCCCCGCTCCCTACGGAGAGCAGCCGTCCTACGGCGGCCAGGCACCCTATGGCGGCCCAGCCCCCTACCCGGGTGGCCCAGCACCCTACGGCACCCCCAACCAGTTCGGGGCTACGTCATTAGCCCCCGACGTCGCCCCACTGCCTGGCGCAAGCATCGGCGAGGCCGCCAAGCGCTACTTCCAGCGCTACGCCCAGTTCCGAGGCTATGCATCTCAGGCCGAGTTCTGGTGGTCATTTCTACTGTTCCAGGTGCTCATCCCCCTTGGTCTCTACATACTGGCAGTGGCCATCGGTGCTTCGGCAGCAATGTCTGGCGCTGAAGAGATGCCTTTAGCACCGCTCATCATCTTGGGTCTGCTCATACTCTACGGTTTCGCGATCATTATTCCGTCGCTCGCAATAATGGTCCGTCGCCTTCATGACACCGGGCAGTCGGGGCTGTTCCTGCTTCTCTACTGCGTTGGACTGGGAATCGTGCCGCTCATTATGTGCTGCATGCCTCCCCGCCCCGACCTCTACCGTCCCGAATGGAGCTGACCGAGGTCTCCTGACGGAGACGCGATGATCCCCGGAACCCTCTGGTTCCGGGGATCATATGTTGGTGGTGTCCGAGGGGGGACTTGAACCCCCACGCCCGTTTAATAAGGCACTAGCACCTCAAGCTAGCGCGTCTACCTATTCCGCCACTCGGACTTGTGTTGTCTCCTCCGCCTTTCAGCGGCCTCGCCAGGACCTCGCCCCGGCGACGCAGAGAAACTTAGCATGACGGCCACCGAGGCCACCAAGTCACGTTCAAGTGCTTCCCATCACACTCCGGTACTCTCGACGCTCAAGGTCACCTGCATCGACCAGCTCGCCCCAGCAGCGATGGTCGGAGCGTGCTCACGCACCGCTCCGCTCTCGACACACACCATGGCGGGGAACTCGTCGTCAGCCATGTCCGGCAGCGGGGTACTGTACGTGGACCAGGGGTTCCACACGATCGTTGAGGGCGCGTTGCGCTTGTCTACGCGGATAGTGCGCTGATGCCCAGGATCAGTCACGGTGATCGGCTCGGCGGAGTCGTAGATGCGGTCCACGGGTCCGGAGATTGTCACATCGCCTTCCTGGACGTGGCGGGCCTCCTTGGGACTGCGAGCCAGATTGTCACTGCAGGAGGCGCCGGCGAGCCCGCTGATGACGCTGGCGGTGACGTCGTGGACTGAGAGGTAGGTGTGGGCGGCCGCCTCCACCGTACGGGGCTCGGTCCCCTCGTTGCGCAGGCTGAGTCCCAGGCGCAGAGTCTCACCGACCTCGACCTCGTAGAGCGCCATCAGGCGGTCACGGCTGACGCTCAGAAGAGCGCGGACACCGCCGCCGTCGGTGGTGGTCACCGTGCGCAGCCGCCAGGGGGCGATGCGAGCCCACCCGTGCTTCGGTACGGCGTCACCGTTGATGCCGACGCCGAACTCCGGCAGGCACAGGGGGATTCCTCCACGGATGGCGGTGGAACCATCGAAGACCGCCTGCCGTGAGGTGAAGATGACCTCCGAGCCACCGCGCGGCACCCAGGAGGTCACGGTGGCACCGTGGAGGTAGATCTCCGCGGCTCCGGCAGGAGCGTCGATGAGAAGTCTCTGCTGTCCTCCCCGCCCTGGCCCCAACGCGGCGGTGCGAGGCAGACGCATCTGGTTCGTAGAGGTGGGGCGCGTCGGATTGCCGACATTCGGGGCGGTCATGGGGCCACGCTAGTAGGCTGAAGATGTTTCGTCAGCCCGATGACCAGCGAAGGACTGAACGTTCACCCCATGACAACAAACAGCTCTCCGTCACAGGATCCGACGCAGGACACGTCGACCGAGGTTCCCGAGTCCTCACAGAGCCCCGGCTCCCAGCAGACGGCTCAGGGGCCCGACTCGGAGAAGAAGTCCTCCCGGGACATCCTCAGCAGCAGCGGCCTGCTGAGCCGGCTCAAGAATGCCCGGACAGCACTGGACCGGGGCATCGACTGGGCGGAGAGACGCAGGCAGGCGGATCGCGACCACCAGCTGCGCTGGGAGTCGGACTCGGACAAAGACGTAGCGGTGAGGCCAACCACTCCCCCGGTGTCCACCACCCATGTGCGCGTGGCGCCCTCGGTCTCCTTCCCGGAGACGGTGACGACCCGCTCCACGATCATGGACTCCTTGCCCGCCTGGCTGGTGCGGGGCGGCATGGGGGCCTGGCTGGGCCTCGGCATCATCATTGTCATCGGTCTTGTCTTCTACGCCACCTCACAGGTGATCCCGGTCTTCGTCGGCCTGTTCATGGCGCTGGTGTTCACCTCGATCCTCCAACCGATGGTCAACCTCTTCGCCAGGATCATGCCCCGCTACCCGGCAACCTTCCTGGCACTGCTCAGCACCATCGGTGCCATCGCCGGACTGGTCACGTACGTGGTCACCTCGGTCACCAGTCAGTGGAACTCCCTGGCATCCCAGTTCGGTGATGGCCTCAACACGATCATGGAGTTCCTGGAGAACGGGCCGCTGCACCTGACACAGCAGCAGATCTATCACCAGTTCCAGCTCTGGTTGCGTCAGGGGCAGCACTATCTGCAGTCCAATGCCCCCTCCCTGGCCTCGGAGTTGCTCTCCAACGCGAGTGCGGTCGTCGATGTGCTCACAGTCCTGGCCCTGGCACTGTTCGTCACCATCTTCTTCCTCGCCTCCGGGGGCAGGATGTGGCGCTGGTTCCTCAACGAGCTGCCTGCCACGATGCGGGAGTCGACTCACCGGGCCGCGGGCGCTGGCTGGTACACCTTCGCCGGTTACGCCCGTGGCACCGTGCTGGTGGCACTCACCGACGCCATCATGGCCGGGATTTTCCTCCAGCTGGTGGGGATCCCGTTGGCGGCACCCCTGGCGGTGCTCGTATTCATCGGCGCCTTCATCCCGATCATCGGCGCTCCTCTGGCGATGATCGTGGCCATGGTGGTGGCCCTGGCCTCCGGCGGCTTCGTCACCATGATCGTTGTCGGCGTGGGGGTGGCGGGGATTGGCCAGATCGAGGGGCACATCCTCCAGCCCCTCATCATGGGGCGTCAGGTTTCGCTGCATCCCGTGGTGGTGATCATCGGCGTCGCCCTGGGGACCTACGCCGCCGGTCTGCTCGGCGCGATCGTCGCGGTTCCGCTGATCAGCGTGCTCTGGTCCGTCTATTCCGAGCTGCACACCAAGGACGCCCCGGTCACGGGTGAGCTGCCCGCGTACTCCTCCCGCAAGGAGTGAGAGGAGCCGCTGTCAGCACCAGTCCCGGCTGCCGGTGCCGGGGACACCGGGGAGGACCTGGAGGTGCTCGGCCATGAGCGCGACGACTCCGTCTCCCTTCTCCACGGTGCCGCGCACGATGAGGGCCACGGCACGTCTGCCGACGCTGCGGTAGCGGCGCCACATGCCGGCTCTGCAGGCGACGTTGAGCAGGCCGGTCTCGTCCTCCAGGTTGAGGAAGATCATGCCGGAAGCCGTGTGGGGGCGCTGCCGGTGGGTGACGACGCCGGCGACCCGCACCCGGCTCCCATGCTCCTGACCTGAGAGATCGGCTGCGCTCAGCACGCCGTCGGCGGCCAGTGCGGGGCGCAGCAGCCTCAGGGGCGAGCCGTGCGTGGACACTCCGGTCAGGCTCAGGTCGGCGGCCTGGCGCTCACGGTCGGTCATGGTCGGCAGGGTCGGGGCCTGGGCGCCGACAGCGGTCCCCGGAAGCGTGGGCTGACACCACGCGCCTTGTCCTCGACGGGAGGAGTCGCGACGGCGGCCGTGCTCGTCGGAGAGGACCCCGGCAGCCCACAGGGCCTGGCGGCGCTCCGTCCCCAAGCCGTCCAGGGCTCCTGAGGCGGCCAGCGCCTCAAGGCGGGAGCGGCTCAGGCTCACGCGTCGAGCAAGATCGGCCAGGTCCCGGTAGGGGCCGTGGGCACGGCGCTCGGCAACGATGGCGTGCGCAGCCCGCTCCCCCAGGCCCTTGATCGGGGCCAGGCCCAGACGCACCGCGAGGTCATCGTGGACATCGAGGGCGGATGGGGCGGCGGGATGAGGGCTCAGCGGTTCCCACTGGCCTGATCGATCTGCATCCCGGTGGTTCTCCCGCTGCTCGACGGTGGCCTGTGCCAGTGAGCGGTTGATGTCTGCGGGCAGGACGCGCACACCGTGGCGGCGGGCGTCGGCGACAAGGGACTGCGGGGACCAGAAGCCCATGGGTTGAGCGGCCAGGACCCCGGCATAGAAGTCCTCGGGCTTGCGCACCTTGAGCCATGCCGAGGCATAGACCAGGTAGGCGAAGGAGAAGGCGTGGGACTCGGGGAAGCCGAACTCGGCGAACGACCGCAGCTTGCTGTAGATCTGCTCCGCGGTGGGCGTGTCGATGCCCTGGGACCTCATTCCGGCTATGAGCTTGTCGCGGAGGGCATCCATGCGCTCGATGGATCGTTTGGCCCCCATGGCCTGACGCAGGGTGTCGGCCTCGGCGGGGCTGAACCCCGCGGCGTCGACGGCGATCTGCATGAGCTGTTCCTGGAAGAGGGGCACTCCCAGGGTCTTGGTCAGGGCGGGTTTGAGGGAGTCGTGCAGGTAGGTGATCTCCTCACGCTTCAGCCGGCGGCGGATGTAGGGGTTGACGGCGTCGCCCTGGATGGGGCCGGGGCGGATGAGGGCGACCTCGACGACGATGTCGTAGAAGGTCTGGGGGCGAAGTCGGGGCAGGGTGGCCATCTGGGCACGCGACTCGACTTGGAAGACCCCGACCGTGTCCGCGGCCGTGAGCAGTCTGTAGACGGCCGGATCCTCCTCGGGGAGAGTGTGCAGCCCCCAGGGGCGGCCGGACTGGGAGGTTCGCGCCTCTCCTTCCGTCACGGCGTCGGGAACGGTCTGTCCTCGCTCTGCCAGTGTGGTGAAGGCCAGACGCAGGGCAGTGAGCGCTCCCAGGCCCAGAAGGTCGAACTTGACCAGCCCGGCCTCGGCGCAGTCGTCCTTGTCCCACTGGAGAACCGAGCGATTGTCCATGGCGGCCCAGCGCACCGGGCAGACCTCGGTGACAGAGCGGCCGCACAGGACCATGCCTCCGGGATGGACCCCCAGGTGGCGGGGCAGCCGCAGCAGCTTCTCCGCGATATCGAGGACCGGCTCGGGAACCTCGTCGCTCTGCCCAGTCAGCCCTCCGGGGCGCACCGAGGTCCATCGCTCCATCTGCTTGGCCCAGGTGTCCTGCACGCCGGCGGGGTGGCCGAGGGCTCGGGCGGCGTCACGGACTGCGGATCGGGGCCGGTAGGAGATGACGTTGGCGACCTGGGCGGCACGCTCTCTGCCGTATCGGGAGTAGACATGTTGAATGACTTCCTCGCGGCGGCAGGCCTCGATATCGAGGTCGATGTCCGGGTAGCCGGCTCGCCTCGGGGACAGGAAGCGTTCGAAGAGCATCTGGTGCCTGACGGCGTCGACGGCTGTGATTCCCAGGGCGTAGCAGACTGCGGAGTTGGCCGCCGACCCTCTCCCCTGGCACAGGATTCCCGACTGCCTGCAGAACTCGACGATGGCGTGCACGATGAGGAAGTAGCCGGGGAATCCGAGGGACTCGATGACCTCGAGCTCGTGGTTGAGCACCTCCCAGGCCCGGGGGTGCTCCTGCGGGGTGCCGTAGTGGCGGGTGGCGCCTTGGCGGGTGAGCTCGCGCAACCAGCTGGCTGGAGTATGTCCCTCTGGGACATCGGCATCGGGCAGGCCCGGAGCGATGAGCGACAGGTCGAAGGCGAGGTCCTCGGCGAGCTCGGCGGCCAGATCGACGGCGTCGGGACTGCGGCGGTGGAGCAGAGCCATGTCCTGGGCTCCTCGTAGCCAGCGGCCGATGGCGGGTAGATGCCCGCGGGAGCCTTCCAGGTCGGTGACCAGGCGGGTTGAGGTGAGGACGTCGGCGAGACGGGCGTCGGTGGGACGGGCGCAGCGCACCGCTCCGGTGGCTACGAGGGGCAGCCGGTGGTCGTGAGCCAGGCGGGTCAGGGCCTCGGTGAGGGCGGCGTCGGTGGGGCCTCCATCCAGGGTGAGCTCAACGGCCAGGCCGATAGCGGCGTCCCCTTCCACCTGTGGGCGACCGGTCGTGGATCCGGCGCCTAAGAGGTTGCCTCGGTCAGGAGCGGCGAAGAGATCGGCGAGGTGACCCAGGCAGGCGTCTGCCGCCTTCAGGTCCCAGGTGCCGGGGCGGCGAGGGTCGCCCAGCGCCCGACGCAGAGGACCGTTGGCGGTGCCGGTGAGGATGAGGCAGGTTCCCGCGGCTCCCTCGGTCCGGCCGGTGGGGTCAGTGCGGAGAGCCGAGGCGAGCGTGGGCAGGTCGTGGGCCGGTTCTCGGCGTTCCCCTGTGTCCAGGTTGTGCCGAGAAATGGCGGATACCAGGCGACGGTAACCGGTGGGGTTGCGAGCCAAGGCGGGCAGGTGGGAGCCGTCGGACAGGGTGAGCTCGGTGCCGTGAATGGTGGGCAGTCCGTGGGTACGACCCGCCTGGGCATGCTTGACGATGCCGGGCACGCCGTCGTGATCGGTCAGGGCGAGGGCCTCCAGACCGAGCTCGACAGCGGCCGAGGCCAGGTCATCGGGCTCGTTGGCCCCGTCGAGGAATGAGTAGGCGGAGTGGGCGTGGAGCTCGGCATAGCGGTGTCGACTGGTCATGTCTGTCCGTGGCATCTGGAGTGTGAGAAGGGTGGGGCCGCGTCGATGAGGGGTGCGAGTCCGAGGGTGTGGGTGGCTTTGGGGTAGGGGGTGGTCTCGTAGGCTCCGGCTTTCTGGCCGGGTTGGGGGCCGCGGGTCTCGAGGCGGGGGCTGCGGCTGCTGTTGGTGTTGGTGTTGGTGTCGAGAGCGGTGGGGGCGTGGACCTGGTCGTCGAGTGTTCTGTCAAGAGCCCGGTTGAAGCGGTTGAGGATGTCGGGGCTGATCTGCTTGCTCAGATCCCCCGGTACGACGGTGCCGGGGACGTAGCGCTGGTGGGGCCCGACCCTCTTGGGGTGGCGGGTGATGGTGCCGTCTGGGTGGCGCTGGTAGACGGTCCTGTCGGGGGTGTGCCAGGACAGTGTCCCGTTGGCCTGGTCACGGGTAAGGGTCCAGCCAGGGGTGTGCTTGAGGCGGTGGTGGGCCTCGCACAGGGTGGCGAGGTTGTCCAGGCTGGTGGTTCCGCCCTGGCTCCAGGCGGTGAGGTGGTCGATGTCGCACCGGCAGGCGGGGGTCTGGCAGGTGGGGAAGACGCAGGCCCGGTCGCGGGGCGCGTACCAGGTCGGCCAGGCCGGCCGGAGGACGGTAGCGGGTGCGGCCCACGTTCATGACGGTGCCGCTGACCGGGTCGGTGATCAGGCGCCTCCAGGTCCCGCCGGCGGCCAGGGCCCAGGCAGTCATGGCCGGCACCGCCGCGCTGCGCGCCCCGACCCACACCTCAGCGACCCCGCCCGCAGCAGACAACGAGGCAGCGGGATGGGAGACGGGAGCAGTCGAGCACGGGGAGGCGGGAGTGGCCGGGCCGGGTCCGGGCAGACTCCTCCCACTAGTGGTGGGCAGAGTTCTCCTTACAGGTTCAGAGTCGTCAATACACTTACTGCCCTCGGGGTCACCGCTGCTGGCGGGGTCTCCCGGTGGTGCCAGGCTGTTCAGGGGGACGGTGACCTGGACGTCGATGTGGATGTTCTTGGGGAGGGGGAGGTGTCCGGTGCCTGAGGGTGTCCACCACGGGCTGGCGGACCCCACCAAGGAGCTCAAGCTGCTCAGGAGGCCTTCCAGGGGCACTCCGTCAGGCAGCAGACGACCCAGGGAGGCAGAACGCCTGGGAGGAGCTAAGGAGGCAGGCACTGGACCCAGCTCACTCAAACCGTCAAGACCACCACCAAAGCCACCGGCGCTGCCCAGACCGTCACTACCGCCAGTGCCGGCACTGGTGCCGTCGTCGAAGGCATGCGTGGTCGCCTGGTAGGCGGTCTGCTGGCTGGTGCGTAGTGTGGACAGGGCCATCGAGGTCAGGGCGTCGGCGCGCAGCTGGGCCGGGGTGCGCTGCTCGCCGCAGGCCCGCGCGCTGGCGGCGATCGCGTCCGGGGTCGCGTCCAGCAGCAGCGCATCCATGGTCGGCAGCAGCAGGCGGACCTGGGAGACGCCTTCACCGGCGGGCCTGGGACGCGACACGCACCGACGCTCCTGGTTGGCCCGGACGCGCTCCCTGTAGCCGGTGGGGTCTGTCTCCATCAGGGCCCGCTCAATGTCGCGTCCTACCTGGGACACGCTGCGCCTAGGAGCCTGAGGCAGGACCCGCTTCTGAACGGCCAGCGCCATCGGGGCCGGCACGTCTCCCAGGCAGCGAGTCACCAAGGACGCCTTGGCTGCATCCAGCACCCCGCACCGCTCCATGGCCTCAACCGGACTGAAACCCATGCTCATCAGGGCGCTGCCGTGATCCACGATCTGCCCGGCCCGACTCCGAGACAGACCCAGGCGAGCCGACAGCAGGCAGGTGGCGTTGAACCTGCGCTCCTCAAACCCCACCACCGACGAGACCCGACCGTCCGGCCCCCACTGACCCGGATGAGCAGACAGCTCACCACAGGCGGTCAGGCACGCCGCCGCCAGGGACTCACCCCACGACGCCCACGCCACCAGACGGTGACAGGCCGCAGCCAGCTCCCCCAGATCCCGCGCCCCCAGGCCCATGATCCCCGAGGCGCCGGCCTCCTCCACGGACACGACCCTGTGTCCCTCAGCGGCAGCCACCAAGGCCGCATCGTCCCCGCTGTCGCCAGCGAACAAGCCCTCGCTATCAACACTGCCGGCACCGTCAGCATCAGAGCCCTCACCACCACCGCCGCTGTCGTCGTCGTGGTGATCCTGGACGGTGACCAGCAGGCGGGCCAGCAGCCCCTCCACCACACCGGCCAGCGCTCCACCAGCGACCAAGGACCCCAGCAGACCCGCCACGTCCTCAGCGCAGCCCACAGCCCCCGCCGACGCGCCCCCGGCAGGCACACCCAGCACCCCGGCCGCACCACCGACCGGGACATGAGGAAGCACACCATCTTCGAACATATGTACAGTATAGCCTGAGCCCCCCCCCACCACCTGCACACCGAAACGGGCTCCAGAATCGCTGGAACAGCAACGAAAACCTGGGGCTTCGACCTTCCTGGCCCCAGGCACACGGAGACGGAGTGGGACCGGCCCTTGCCTCACGTCCCGAACTCGCCCACCTGAACCGGCCAACCGGTTTGGGTAAGCCGGTCCGGGAAGTCCGGTCCGGGTGGGCTAGTTCAGGAATGCAGGTTCGAGGCGTTCGGTTCGGGTGATCCGGTTTGGGGCGCTCGGTTTGGGCTGGTGGGTTCAGGCTGGGCTGAACCCACCAGCCCGACCCCACCTCCTCCCCGACGTGACGCGACTCAGGCGAGGTGAATGGTCACAGCGCCCAGGACCGCCAGAATCCAGGAGACGAAGGAGCCGATGAGGAACTCCTCGGCCTTCTGCCCCGCCTTGTCCTCGCTGATCTCGGGGAATCGGATCACACCCTTGGCGGCAACAATTGCGGCGATGGCAGCAGGCGCCTCGACGGAGGCGAGCAGGAGAATGAGGATTCGCTCAAGCGGACCGATCCAGCGCCCGCCACGCATTGAGCCCCCCAACCCATCCTGCCTCCCGCTCTCCTGCGAAGGCTCGCAACCAGCCGCAACAGCCTCCCCGCCCTCCCGCGAGGAGTGGCGAGCAGCAGCAAGGATGTCGGCGACGACTCGATTGGCCGGAGCAGTCAGGAGGACGATGATTCCGACGGCGACGCTCATCTTGGCGGCCCGAGATCCAACCGGCTGAGACACGACGACGCAGAGCCCCACAGCGAGGAGCAGCAGGCCCGCGTGGACAAGGCGGACATGCGGTTCCAGCCGATTCGCGCGGTCCTCGGAGGCGCCCCGCCCCACCTGCTCCTGCCGACGGGACCTCAACAAGTTCTCCCACCGGGCCTGTGAAACCAGGCCGCAGCACATCCATGCGGTGACCACCAGGATGATGACGACAATGCCTCCTGCCCCAAGATGAAGAATGGACCACCCGACCAGGACGCCAAGAGCAGCGACCGCAGACACCCCCACCAGCAGTCTCACCCCGGCGGGCATCCGGGACGACCTCCCACCCGCCCAGGCGGAGCTGTCAACCACGGAGGCGGCGGCAAGCAGCAGAACGAGCAGGGCCGTCATTCTCCCCCACCCCTCCCACTCAACCCATCGAGGAGCTTTTGAACCTCCAGCAAGGAGGAACCAGCACTACGAGCGAATTCAGACACGGCCTGCTGACTCACCTTCTCCTGACGGGCCACCTCAACCTGGGTCATCCCCATGAGAAGTCCGGCCATCATGCGGCGCTGACGTGGCTGAAAGCGGAATACCGCCTGGTCACGCAGGATCAGGACGGAGTTAACGAGCCCCTCTCGCTCGCTCTGCCCCCCTCCTGAGCCGCTGACCACATCCGGATGAATGCGCAGCCAGGTACGCACGAATGCCCTCCCCTCATCCTGGAGGCGATGCGCGCTCTCAATCGCCTCACGTGCAGCCCACCACGCCGAGCCGTCCTGAATCAGACGCCCCGCCACACCCTCAACCTCGGAGATCGTTCCGACACCGATACCGAAGCGAAGGCCCAACCCTTCGGGCAGGAGGAGGTGTGTGCGCAGGGTGAGAGCAAGCGCGTCGGCGAGAGTCGTCGAGACTGCTTGCAGCTCATCACCGACCGTGGCATACGGGCGCTGCGTCAACGCCAGACCTTCAGCGGCCCGGTCCAGAGTCTCGTGAATGACGCGTTGAGCGCGCCTGCGATCAGGGAGGTCGCGCGAGCGGATGATGTCTGCGATGAGTGCGTAGGAGACATTCACAGTTTCACGATAACGCTTGTAACTCCTTAAGTACAAGGAATATCTCGGAGTGAGGGGCCCGCCCCCTCGGTGAGCCTTGTACTCCCGCCAGCACAAGCACAGTCCCGGAGCCCGGCTCACCGATCGGGAAGGCTCCCACCGGCAGCGAGGTAGCACTTGCCGCACAGCGACTCGTAGGTGACATCCCCGGAGTCGATGGCCACCTGATCGCCGTCGAAGACGAATGACTCCCCCACCTTGCGGGCATTGAAGATGGCCTTGCGCCCGCAACGGCAGATGGTTTTGAGCTCTTCCAGGGAGTGGGCGATCTCCAGCAGCCTCCGTGACCCGGGAAAGCTGACTGTGCGGAAGTCGGTGCGGATCCCGTAGGCCAGGACGGGCACGTCGTCGATCAGCGCGATCTCCATGAGCTGGTCCACCTGGGGGGCCGTGAGGAACTGGGCCTCATCGACGAGCACGCAGTCAAGAACCTCTCGCAAGGACATGGCCTCCTGCGGAGCATCAACCTCGTCGCAGACGGGCCGTGCACCGGCCAGAGCACGCCGGTGCACCAGGGTGCGCAGGTCGTCGTCGGTGTCGACGATAAGGTCGACACGACGCGACACCCCGAGCCGGGAGACGACCGAGTCCTCACCCTTGGTGTCGACTACCGCCTTGAGAATCAGGACACGCTGACTGCGCTCCTCGTAGTTGTAGGCGGCCTGGAGCAATCCCGTGGACTTACCGAAGTTCATGGCTCCGTAGCGGAAGTAGAGCTTGGCCACGCGGGTCCTCCTGAACCGGATCAGATCACTCGGGCCGGATGCTACCCGCCAAGCGAGCCAGACACAGGCAACACACCACGACGTCACTCAGCCGGCCCATGGCGCACGCATAGCCTCGTCCAGACCAGCACGGATAACCTCCCCTCATGCTCTCACTCGACCACCTGCCTCACACCTGGCGCACCAGGCAAGCCGGCACACTGGCCGCGACCGCCGTCATCACACTGTCGCTGTTCTCCTGGCTGGCCCTGACCACGAGCTCCGGGACGGGGCTGGCGCCTCACGACCAGAGTGTCACCACCTGGGCCGTGGATGAGCGCCACCCGGCTCTGACCGTCATCATGCAGGTGTTCACCGCCCTGGGATCCACCGTGGGACTGACGATCCTGACCGCGATCTGCGCCGTCCTCCTCTTCATGCGGGGCCACCGTATGCGCGCACTGATCCTGACCCTCACGATGGTCGGCTCCAGTCTGTTGACGGTGGCGCTCAAAGAGACCTTCAGGCGTACACGCCCCTCGACAGACACTCTTCTGGGCGATCCCGCCTTGACCACCTCCTTCCCCTCGGGGCACTCCTTCAACACGGCCGTCTTTGCAGGCCTGCTGGCGGGGATGGTTCTGACATCCACTGCGGCGACCCTGTACCGGGCCCTGGCGATCATGGCGGCGGCAGGGGCGACCCTGCTGGTGGGGACCTCCCGCGTCTACCTGGGCTACCACTGGATGACCGATGTTCTGGCCGGCTGGTCCCTGGGACTGGCCTGGCTGTGCCTGGTGACTCTGGCGCTTCTGTGGCTGAAGGGGCGACGGCGCCCAGCCCCTGCGACCACACCATCAGATACCTTCTCAGGAGTAGACGGCATCGAGCCACCACCGGCCTGATCGCACCAGCAGGCGGGGAGGCCCGACGTCGGTAACCACCTGGAGGTAGGCACGGCGCGAAGGCCCTCGAGAAGTCCACCAGCCCTCGTCGACCGGCCAGGGACCGGCCCACAGGAGCACGGACTCCATCCGGGGCGCACTCTCAACAGTATCGTCCTCAGCGTCATCCGCACCGTCGTCGACGCTGAGGAAGCCGGGGACGCCGTCGAGCTGACCGTGGATGTCGACGCCGAGCTCTCTCCCCCGAATATCGGTGAGGCACACAGGAACCGGCCGGGGCAGGACGACAGAGGGCGAGGGCTCGGGCAGAGCACCACTCCAGGGCGCCGGTTCATCACCCGCGGCCCCGCCTACACCTTCACTCTCACCCCAGGGGATCATGCGTACCCGCGAGCGCGGGTCGCGCCCGGGAACGACCTTGGGAACCAGGATGCTTCCGGCTCCCAGGAGGGACTCCACACGCTCGGCGGCGCGGCGGGCGCGCGCCTGGGCCTGTTGTCCGGGCGCTTGCCACAGTCCTGCCTGGGAGGTTGTGGCCGGGCTCAGCTCGAGGGCCGTCAGGCTCAGGTGGGTCAGTCCGGAGGAGGGCGGGCGTCCGGAGCGTCCGGAGAGCCACCCCTCGAGCTGCCAGCGCACGCGGTCGGTGAGCTCGGTGGGGGTGGGAGTGTCCTCCAGCATCCAGGTTCGGGCCAGGTCGGTGCCGTCCTCGCAGCGGGCGGCAACGCAGAGGCGTCCGACGGCGAGCCCTGCGGACAGGAGGCGGGCCGCCAGGTTCTCGGCGAGGTGGCGGGCGGCGAAGGCTGCGGTGTCCGCGCGTTCCACGGGAGGGTCGAGCTCGGAGGCGACGGTGATGTCCTGAACCGGCCGGGGCATGGCGGGGGCCTCGTGGTGGGTGCCGGCGGCCAGGTGGTGGAGTCTCTCCCCCAGGGGGCCGAAGCGGGTGGTGACGTCTTTTCGGGGCAGGGCCGCCAGGTCCGCCAAGGTGCGCAGGCCGAGTCGGGTGAAGGTCTCCAGCAGGGGGCGGGCGTCGCGCCGTAGACGGCTGAGGGGCAGGCAGCTCAGGAGTGCGTTCAGGGGCCAGGGGGCGAGGAACTCCGGGGTCCGTCCTGGTTCGACGATGACGCCTCGGCGGGCGGCCAGGACGGCTCCGGACAGGGAGTCGGCGATGCCGATCTGGCACTCGACGTCGGCCTCCTGGGTGACGGTCTCCACGAGGGCTGAGGCGAGGGGTTCTTCTCCGCCGATCCAGGCGGCGGGTCCTCTGACGCCGGACAGGGCCAGCCCGGGGCGGGCCACCATGGGGTCCGCCAGGAGCGAGCTGAGGGCCTCCATGACGGTTTCGAAGGCGCGGCTTTGGCGTTCCTCCTGGGGAGGCAGAACGGTGAGCTCGGGGCACAGGGACCGGGCGGTGCGCAGTCGCATGCCGGTGGCGATGCCGGCGCGGCGAGCCGGGGCTGAGGCGGCGAGGACTCCGCGAGCACCGACGACGGCGACGGGCTCGGTGGCCGGGTCCGGCAGGTGAGGGGCTTCTTGGCGTGCGCGGGAGTGTCGACGCTGCTGGCGGGCCTCCAGGGTGAGGGCGACGACGGGCCAGTCGGGGACCCAGATGGCCACGAGCCTGGAGGCGGGCGGCCCGGACGGCGAGGTCGGTTGTGGCGGGTTCATCCGGCAGCCTCCTGCGGGTTGGAGTCCGGATCGACGGTGTCGACGGCGTTGTGGGAGCCCGTGCGCAGTCCTTCGGCGGACAGTGAGAGTGTGAGCTCTTCGGTCGCGGTGAGTCGTGGGCGCTGCGGGTCGGTCAGGGTCCAGCTGAGGCGTTGCAGGTACCCGGCCGGCATCTCGACGGCTCGCACCGGGGCGGGTGAGTCTCCTCGCCCGATGGGAATGACGACGGCGTCGGCAGAGGGCTTTCCGGGGGTCTCCACCGGAGCCTGAGCGGGAGGTGTGTTCTTGGTTCCGGTGTCGGGGGTCAGGGGGCCGGCATGGAGGTTGCGGGCGCCTTCCCAGTGGGCGGGGGTCAGGATGAGGTGGCCGCGTTCGCGCGCCCGGGCCAGCAGGCGTCTGCGGTGCTGGGGGCGCAGGCGTGCGGCGACGGCGGCGCCGATGAGGAGGGCATCAACGCCGTCGAGCAGAGTGGCGGTGACCGTCAGGATGGAGCCGTCCTCGAGGAGGGATGTTGGAACGGTGAGGACCCGGTTGAGGTCGAGTCCGACCTCGGTGGCTGCACACCAGCCCAGCTCGTCTCCCCCGATGACGCCGCACCAGCCGCCCTCTCCCTGGCGCAGGGCGAGAGCGGCCAGGAGGAGGGTGGTGGATCCTTGGAGAGTGAGGACGCCGGAGTCCTGCCAGGCCGAGAGCGCCGTGGAGGATGCGGGAGAAGTGGGGGGTGCTGCCCGAGACGAGTCGACTGATGCGCTCAACAGGGTGCTGGTCGATGCCGAGGAGAGGGCACGCTGCACCTTCAGGGCCGCTGAGTCACGCAGTCCGGTACGCTCCTCGGCCAGTCTCAGGGCGAGGCGGGCTCGACTGAGGCGGTTCTGGGCGCCTGATGGCGCACGCGTTGTCGAGGCTCCCATGACACCCCCGTTTCTGTACATACGTTCGACGGATGTGGTTCAGGATAACGCTCCACTGCGACATCAATCGGGGGTGCCGGTCACAAGGAGGTCTCACGGCGAGATGAGTCCACCGACCCATCCCACAGGAGATCCACAGGGACGGGCCTGCGGAGAGGCGTCTACAGTTGGGGCTGTGCCCTCATGGAAGGCCACCACCCCTATCCATCACCTGCCTGGAGGTACACCTATGACAGCCGACCTCACTCGCCCCCGCCCGCCGGCCCCTACCGGCCTCCTGCCCTCGGTCCCCTCCTTCACGCTGACCTCTGCGGATCTGACCGAGCAGGGTCGGATCCCGGACATCTTCACCGGTATCCACGACAACGTCTCCCCCGCCTTGAGCTGGTCGGGCTTCCCCGAGCAGACGCAGTCCTTCGTCGTGTCCTGCTTCGACCCGGACGCTCCGACCATGTCGGGCTGGTGGCACTGGACCATCGTGGACCTGGACGCCTCGGTCACCTCGCTGGAGCGGGGCGCGGGGGCCAGCGACCTTCAGCTCGACGGTGCCGCCTTCCACCTGGCCGGGGACTCGGGCGACCACGCCTGGTTCGGCCCCTACCCGCCGGCGGGCGACGGCGACCACCGCTACGTCTTCACCGTCTCCGCCCTGGACGTGGACACTCTGGGCCTGAACGACGAGGCCAGTCCCGCCAAGGCGGCCTTCACCCTGGCACCTCACTGCATCGCCCGGGCCACGCTCATCGCCACCTACTCCGTGCCCGGGGAGCCCGGGTCCGCCGCCTTCCTCAGGGACGGCCAGTGAGCCCACAGATCGCCCAGGTCGACGCCTCGTCCTCCAAGGCGGGCCGACGTCGCCGTCAGGGGGAGTCCATCCCCTTCACTCCCGCCCATGGTTTCACACGCGCCGGTTCCGGCCGCCACCAGCGCCGCCCCATCGCGCTCATCACCGGAGCGACCTCCGGGATCGGCCTGGCCGTGGCCAGGGACCTGGCCCGGGACCACAACCTCATCCTGCTGGCCCGCTCCATCAACGACCTGGAGGAGCTGGCGCTCGCACTGGAGGAGGAGTCCCAGACGGCAGTTCTCATCTGCCCGGTCGACCTGACCGATGACACGGCCCTGGCCAGACTGGTCAGCCGGATCGACATTGAGAGCCTCGACGTGCTGGTGCACAGCGCCGGCATGGAGGCACCCGGTGCCGTTGACAAGATCACGCCCACACGTTGGCGGGCGGTCCTGAACCTCAACCTGGTGGCGACGGCGTATCTGACGAGTCTGCTGCTGCCGGCGCTGCGGGAGGCCCGCGGGCTGACGGTGTTCATCAACTCCGGCGCCGGAGTGACCCCCCGTTCGGGCAACGTCCTCTACTCCGCCTCCAAGGCGGGGCTGAAGTCCCTGGCTGACACGCTGCGCCAGGAGGAGGCGGGCAAGGTGCGAGTCACCTCGATCTACCCGGGTCGGGTGGACACCCCCATGCAGGAGCGGTTGCACGCCTTCAATGCGGCGCGCCTGCGCACCGAGGGAATCATGGCCACCCCCGCCTACCGGGCTGCGGACCATATGGCGCCGCAGTCGGTGGCCGCGGCCGTGCGCCTGGCCGTGAACACCCCGTTGGACGCGGTGGTGGAGGACCTGGCGATCCGACCCGCCGGCATGCTCTGAGAAGACGGTTGAAGCAGGGGCTCAGGCCCCTCCGGCAAAGCCCAGGGACCGCCAGGCCTCGTACAGGCCGATGGCGGCGGAGTTGGCCAGGTTGAGGGAGCGGTTTCCCTCCACCATGGGGATGCGCAGGCGGGCGCTCACCCTCGGGTGGTCGAGGATCTCCTGGGGCAGGCCGGTGGGCTCGGGACCGAACAGGAGGGCGTCGTCGCCGCGCCAGTCGACCTGGGTGTAGAGGCGCTCGGTGTGGGAGGTGAAGGCGAAGATGCGTCCGGGGACCTGCTCGAGGCACTCCTGCCAGGTGGCATGAACGCGCGTGTTGGCCAGGTCGTGGTAGTCCAGGCCAGCGCGGCGCAGCTTGGCGTCGTCCATGTCGAACAGGGGGTCCACGAGGTGGAGCATGGAGCCGGTGTTGGCGCTCAGGCGGATCGCCGCCCCGGTGTTGCCCGGGATGCGTGGCTCGAAGAAGATGACGTGCAGCACGGGGACAATGAGACCACATGCTGAGGCATCCCGACGACGTCCACACTCCGACTGCCATGATCGGCAGTATGAGCACCGCTGATTCGCATGCCCCGTCCCCCGTCCTGACCTGTGGCTCCCTGGCCGGCGACATCGTGCGCCTGGAGCCGCTGACGCCCGAGCACGTGCCGGGTCTGCAGCGGGCCGCCGAGGACGCCACCACGACTCCCTTCGCCACGGTGCCGGCACCTGGCGAGGTCGAGGACTACGTGACCCGCAGTCTGGCCCGTCGGTCCACGGGCACCTACGCGCCGTTCGCCCAGGTGGAGGTCGCCACCGGCCGCGTCGTCGGTCACACCGCCTACCTGACGCCCCGATGGATGCCGGACGGGCGGCTCTTCGCCGTCGAGGTCGGCTCCTCCTGGCTCTCGCCGGCTGTTCGCGGCACCGCCGTCAACCCGGCCGCCAAGCTCCTGCTGCTCACGCAGGCCCTCGAGGGCTGGGGCGTGGACCGCGTGGACATCAAGACCGACGCGCGCAACGAGGTGGCCCGCGGTGCGATCGCGGCACTGGGCGCGACCTTCGAGGGTGTCCTACGAGCCTGGCAGCCCTCCCTGGCGCCCGGTGAGGAGGGACGCACGCGCGACACGGCCATGTTCGCCATCACTCCGGAGCAGTGGCCCGGGGTCAGGACCCGTCTGGTGGAGCGCATCGAGAGGCGCTCCACGTCGTCGAGAGGATGAGAGGAATGACTGAGCTGCGTGACCCGGCTGAGGTCTTCGCTGCGGAGATCAGCTGGCAGCCGGCGCTGGAGCGTACCGATCTGCTCGCCGAGCCCGTGGCCGCCGCGCTGCGGGCGCTGGAGGCGGCCTCACCCGAGGGCGCGGACCTGGCCCGTCAGGCGCAGGTGGTCCCCATTGACCCGTCCCACTCCGACACCGACGCCCTCAACGCGCACTACTCCCTGGACCCCGAGGCGACCGGGAACTGCGTGCTCGTGGCCGGCAAGCGCACCGGCCAGGAGCGCATCGCCGCCTGCGTCGTGCGTGCCACCGACTTCGCCGACGTCAACCACGTCGTCAAGAAGCGCATCGACGTGCGCAAGGCCTCGTTCCTCCCGGTGGAACGAGCGGTGGAGATGAGCGGCATGGAGTACGGCGGGATCACCCCGGTCGGCCTGCCCGAGGACTGGCGGCTCTTCATCGACGGCGCCGTGGCGGACCGGGCCACCGTGCTCATCGGCTCGGGCGTGCGCCACTCCAAGCTCCTGGTGCCCGGGGCGCTGCTCGTGGCACTGCCGGGGGCCGAGCGCGTCGAGAGCCTGGGCGTGCGCCCCGCCTGAGCAGGTCATTCAGACCTTTCAGGCGGGGCCCGACCTCAGGTTCTCAGCCCAGGGAGTCCAGGACGATGTTGAGTCCCTCGCTCATGGTGGGGTGGGTGATGACGGCGTCACGCACCTGCTGCCACGTCAGGCCACCCAGCATCGCCATCTGGATGCTGGTGACAACCTCGCTGGCCTCGGCACCGATGATGGCGGCGCCCAGGATGAGGTCGGTGCGGGCATCGACGACGACCTTGAAGAAGCCCTCAGTGCGGCCCAGGGTCTTGGCGCGCGGGACGGCCGCCGTCGGGGTCTTGGCGACGCGTACCTCGTAGCCGGCCTGGCGGGCCTCGGTCTCGGTCAGGCCCACGTGCCCGAGCTCGGGCGTGGTGAAGACGGCCCACGGGATGAGGCGTCCGGTGGTGGATGCCTCCTTGCCGGCGAAGAGGTCGCGCAGGACGCGGAAGTCGTTCCAGGAGGCGTGCGTGAACTGTGGCGTCCCGGCCACGTCACCGGCGGCGTAGACGTTCTCGGCGGTGGTGCGCAGGTGGTCGTCGACGCGCACGAAGCCGCGCTCGGTCAGCTCCACGCCCGTGGCCTCCAGGCCGAGACCGGCGGTGACGGGGGTGCGTCCCAGGGCGACGAGCAGGTGGGAGCCGGTCGCCTCGCGCCCGTCGTCGGTGGTGACGACGACGCCGCCCCCGTCGGTAGCAGTGGCGACCTTCGAGGCGTGAGCACCGGCCAGGACCGTGACCCCCAGGGCCTCCAGGCCGGCGGTCACCTCAGCGGCGACGTCCTCGTCCTCGCGGTCCAGGATGTGCTCCCCAGCGTGAACAATGGTGACCGGCACGCCGAGGAGCCCCATGAGGGAGGCCATCTCGACACCGATGACGCCGCCGCCCAGGACCACGAGCCCGGTGGGCAGCTCGGGCAGGGTGAGCAGGTCCTCGCTGGTCCAGTAGCGCACGTCGGCCAGGCCCTCGATCGGTGGGACCGACGGCGTGGTGCCGGTGTTGATGAGGACCTTGGCGCCGCGGACGCGCCGCAGGCCGCCGTCGTTCAGGGTGATCTCAACGGTGCGCTCCCCCACGAAGCGGGCAGTTCCCTTGACGAAGTCCATGCCGGAGGCGGGGAACATCTTCTCGTGGGCGGCCACCATGCCGCCGACAACGGCCTCCTTGCGGGCGCGGAAGGAGGCCAGCTCGATGCGGGCCTGGGCCAGGGCGTCGGCGCCGCCGTCCTGCTCGGGCAGGGTGACGCCGTAGGCCTGCGAGCCCTGGACCTCATGGAGGACACGGGCGGCGGAGATGAGGGTCTTGGTGGGGATGCAGGCGACGTTGATGCAGGTGCCGCCCACCTTGTCCCGCTCCACCATGACGACCTTGTCGCCGGCCTTGGCGCGCAGCATCGCCAAGGACTTGCCGGCCTTCCCCCCTCCGACGACGAGAAGGTCGACCTCCTCGACCGGGA
This sequence comes from Actinomyces oris, assembly GCF_001937665.1. GTDB lineage: Bacteria > Actinomycetota > Actinomycetes > Actinomycetales > Actinomycetaceae > Actinomyces > Actinomyces stomatis. The sequence goes on from NZ_MSKL01000008.1 coordinate 170,573, forward strand.
CGTCTGTCTGGTTGAGTGCGTCGCTATTGACGGTGGGCTGGGACATGGGTGCGCATCTCCTTAGGCGGTCGCCACTCGGCGTGATCTGAACGCTAGGGCAACGGGAAGCGAGGGGGCCCTATTCCAGGGCGACTGCGGGAGCCTTCAGCGGATCACCGGCAGCACCCGGGGAAGCCTCACGCAACGCACCTCCTTCCAACCGGTCATTGAAGCGACTTATCCTTTTGCCCTCACTGATACCTAGCCACCCTGCTGTCCACCAAGAGCAATCAATGCGGCATCCAGAGAGTCGACGAGCGTGGCAAAACTCACGTCAATGGGTACGTCCATGGCGAAGCCCCCGTGGACCTCGATATCCACGAAGCCATGAAGCGATGCCCGGGTCATTCGCACAGCATCGACGACCCGCTCATCGGGAATGCGGTAGCCGGCCAGCGCCGCGGTAACAATGGCAACCGTGCGTTGAGCCGCGGATGAACGTAGCGGACTCGGACTCCCGTCCGACATCTCGACGGGAACCTGGGTCATCGGATAGAGCCCGGGATGCTCATGGGCGAAGCCTCGGTAAGCCTCAGCAAGGGCACGCAGGGCGTCACGTCCGGCCAGTCCCATGACGGAGGCCGCCAGGCGGTCGGCGAGCTCGTCCACCGCCCGCACGGAGACTCCTCGGATCAGGTCACCCATACCGGAAACATGCTTGTACAGGCTCGGCGGCGCGACTCCCAGATCGGCGGCCAGACGACTCAGGGACAGCGCCTCAAGACCATGCTCGTCAACGATCTGCGCCGCCCGCTCCACCACGCGCTCGGCACTCAGCCCTGCTCTGGGCATCTCCCTCTCCTTCACCTCTCCCCCGCCGACCCCGACCCGGCGTTGCCCGCGACGATACGCCGAGCGAAGTCGACCACACGCGGCCCGACGACGTCGGAGCGTTCCAGCATCGGGGCGTGCCCTGCGTCGGAAACCATCATGACCTCTCCCATCCCTTCACCAACGGCACGAGCGGCCCAGGAGGCCTCGGCCATGGGGTCCTTCCAATCAGGATCCTTCTGTCCCATGACCACGAGGACGGGACAGTCCACCTTGTCCAGCCAGGGGGTGACGACGCGGTGGTCGGTGCGAGTCGTGGCCCAGAAGGCGCGCCAGCGCCCCGGGCGGCGCAGCAGATCCACCAGGCTCGTGGCTCGCTGCCGAGCGTCATGCAGTCCCGGCCACAACCTGGCCGAGTAGCTGTTCCACACAGCAGGACCCCAAGGGCGCATCAGCGCGATCCCAAGCATGGTGCGCTGCACGAGAGTCTTGACTCGACTCTGCGGCCCACGCAGAAAGGGACAGACGAGGACGAGCCCGCACACCAGGTCGGGGCGGCGCCCGGCTGCGATCACCGCAGCAGCTCCGGACATGGAGGCTCCTACGACGACGACGGAGCCGGCGTCGAGAGCCTCGATCAGGGCAATGAGGTCGGATGCTGTGGCCTCGTCACCATAGGCGGTGAAGGTTGCTGAGCTGTCCCCGTGACCGCGCAGGTCCGCAGTGACAACACGGAAGCCCGCCTCGTTCAGGGACTGCGCCAGCGGTGCGTAGACGTCCCGCACGTCCCCCATGGCCGGTGAGCAGACGACAAGCGGCCGGCGGCTCATTGCGTCCGATCCGGCACCTGCACCGGCAGGCTCATGCACCTCGTAGGCGATGGTGCCGCCCGGCACCTCAAGTTGGCTAATAGTCATAGCCATGAAGTTACTGACATTCGCGCCCGAGGGCAAGCAGACTCCTTCCAGACCTGCTTGCAGACCAACGAGAGAACTCTCCCCACAGTGCCCATCAACTGAAGCGCGGGGCGATCGCCGATCCGCGATCGCCCCGCGCCATCAGCGCACCAGCTCTCAAGAACTCGCGAGCTGGCGCAGCACGTACTGCAGGATGCCGCCGTGGCGGAAGTAGTCGGCCTCGCCGGGGGTGTCGATGCGCACGACGGCGTCGAAGGAGGTCTCCGAGCCGTCGGCCCTCTGCGCCTTGACCGCGACGGTGCGCGGGGTGGTGCCCTCGTTGAGCGCCGTCAGGCCCGTGACGGAGAAGATTTCGGTACCGTCCAGACCGAGCGATTCGGCGCTCTGGCCAGCAGGGAACTGGAGGGGCACCACGCCCATGCCGATGAGGTTGGAGCGGTGGATGCGCTCGAAGGACTCGGCGATGACGGCCTTGACACCCAGCAGCGCCGTGCCCTTGGCGGCCCAGTCGCGTGAGGATCCCGAGCCGTACTCCTTGCCGCCCAGGACCACCAGCGGGATTCCGGCGGCCTGGTAGGCCTGGGAGGCGTCGAAGATCGACTCCTGCTCGCCGGTGAGGAAGTTACGGGTGTAGCCGCCCTCGACGCCGTCGAGCAACCGGTTGCGCAGGCGGATGTTGGCGAAGGTGCCGCGGATCATGACCTCGTGGTTGCCGCGGCGCGATCCGTAGGAGTTGAAGTCCGCGCGGGCCACGCCGTGCTCGGCCAGGTAGCGGCCGGCCGGGGAGTCGGCCTTGATGGCGCCGGCCGGGGAGATGTGGTCGGTGGTCACCGAGTCGCCCAGCAGGGCGAGCACCCGGGCGTCCTCGATGTCGGTGGCCGGGGTGAGCTCCATGGTCAGTCCCTCGAAGAAGGGGGCCTTGCGCACGTAGGTGGACTCCTCGTCCCAGGCGAAGGTGTCCCCCTCGGGGGTGTCCAGGCCCTGCCAGCGCTCGTCACCGGCGAAGACGTCGGCGTAGTCGCGCGTGTACATCTCGCGGTCGATGGTGGCGTCGATGACGGCCTGGACCTCGGTAGGGTCGGGCCAGATGTCGGACAGGAAGACGTCGCGGCCCTCAGAGTCCTGGCCCAGCGGCTCGGTGGCGAAGTCGATGTCCATGGTCCCGGCCAGGGCGTAGGCGATGACCAGGGGCGGGGAGGCCAGGTAGTTCATCTTGACGTCGGGGTTGATGCGTCCCTCGAAGTTGCGGTTACCCGAGAGCACCGAGACCACGGCGAGGTCGGCGTCGTTGACCGCCTGGGAGACCTCGGCCGGCAGCGGCCCGGAGTTGCCGATGCAGGTGGCGCAGCCGTAGCCGACGACGTTGAATCCCAACTCGTTGAGGGCGGGCCACAGTCCGGCCTTCTCGTAGTAGTCGGTGACGACCTGGCTTCCCGGGGCGGTGGAGGTCTTCACCCAGGGCTTGGAGCGCAGGCCCCGGGCCACGGCGTTGCGGGCCAGCAGGCCGGCGGCCATCATCACCGACGGGTTGGAGGTGTTGGTGCACGAGGTGATCGAGGCGATGGCGACGTGCCCGTGGTCGAGCTCGGTGGCAGTACCGTCGGCCAAGGTCACCGGCGTCGGCTTGGATGGCTGGGAGGCGTAGGTGGGCAGGACCTCCTGGAAGGACTCCTTGGCCTGTGACAGGACGATGCGGTCCTGGGGGCGCTTGGGGCCGGCGATCGAGGGCACCACGGTGGACAGGTCCAGCTCGAGGTACTCGGAGTAGACGGGCTCGCGGGCCGGGTCGTGCCACATGCCCTGGGCCTTGGTGTAGGCCTCCACGAGGCGCACGCGCTCCTCGGAGCGGCCGGTCAGGCGCAGGTAGTCCAGGGTCACCTCATCGATCGGGAAGATCGCGGCGGTGGAGCCGAACTCGGGGCTCATGTTGCCGATGGTGGCGCGGTTGGCCAGCGGCACCTCGGCGACGCCCTCTCCGTAGAACTCGACAAACTTTCCCACCACCCCGTGAGCGCGCAGCATCTCGGTGATGGTCAGGACCACGTCGGTGGCAGTGGCACCGGCGGGGATGGCGCCGGAGAGCTTGAAGCCCACGACCTTGGGGATGAGCATGGAGACGGGCTGGCCCAGCATGGCGGCCTCGGCCTCGATGCCGCCCACACCCCAGCCCAGGACGCCCAGGCCGTTGACCATGGTGGTGTGGGAGTCGGTGCCCACGCAGGTATCGGGGTAGGCCTGGGTGACGCCGTCGGCCTCGTGGGTGAAGACGATGCGGGCCAGGTACTCGATGTTGACCTGGTGAACGATGCCGGTGCCCGGCGGGACGACGCGGAAGTTGGACAGTGCCCCCTGCCCCCAGCGCAGGAACTGGTAGCGCTCGGCGTTGCGCTCGTACTCACGCTCCTTGTTGCGCTCCAGGGAGCCGGGCAGGCCGAAGGAGTCGATCTGCACGGAGTGGTCGATGACCATCTCAGCGGGGTTGAGGGGGTTGATGACCTCGGGGTCGCCGCCGAGGTCGGCGACCGCCTCACGCATGGTGGCCAGGTCGACGATGCAGGGCACACCCGTGAAGTCCTGCATGACGACGCGGGCCGGGGTGAACTGGATCTCCGTGTCGGGCTCAGCGGCCGGGTCCCAGGCGGCCAGGGCGCGCACGTGGTCAGCGGTGATGTTGGCGCCGTCCTCAGTGCGCAGCAGGTTCTCGGCAAGCACCTTGAGGCTGTAGGGCAGACGCTCTATGCCGGGGACGGCGTCGAGGCGGTAGATCTCGTAACCGCGGCCGTCCACGTCGAGGATGGAGCGGGAGTGGAAGGTGTCGAGGCTTGTCAACGTCGTTCCTGTTCTGCACAAGGGGACGGGCCGCCAAGCGCCCGCGGGGTGCGGGAGCCAGCCTGCCCGATCAGGCCGCGACACACGCTAGACGACGCTCCGTCATCCCGCGTCAACATGCCACAGAGCCTGAAGGATCCCCGGCAGGGTACCGATCGCGCTGCCGGGCCCGCCGCGGGGGCGGAGCCGATTAACGTGCGGTCACCGGCACCTATCGTCGGCAGGGGCTCCGCGCTCACGCAGGGCCAGGCCTCCAGTGCGCCAGGTGCAGCGCACCGGAATCGTCCAGGTCCATGACCCAGAAGGAGGACCCCAGCTCTCCCAGGGCGGAGTCGACGGCCACGACCGCGCCCGGGCGGGCCTCCAACGGCACCGACCACAGCTCCTCGCCGGAGGTATGCTCCTCCCGGTAGCCCGCGTCTTTCATTCCCTCCTGCGGCGCGAACGCACGGACCGCGACCGCCGTCCCGTCGTCGTCGACCACTACCCGCATCCTCCTGCCGGCCTCGGTGTCGACGACGACGAAGACCCCTTCCCGGGGCCCGATGCGTCGGACGCCCACCAGCACCAGGTTGTACTCGCCGCTGTCCAGGTCGTAGCGGTCCGACAGCCCGATGGAAACCTCGTTGTCCTCGTAGTCGAGCATCAGTGACGCCGTACCCGGGTCGTCGATGCCGGTGCACCACCTCTCCGAGCAGCCACGGGACTCCAGGCAGACGAGCTCACTTCTGCCACCGTAGCCGGGCACGACGGTCACGACGACGCCCTCACCGGCCACCAGGTTGACCGCCCGGGACACCGCCTCGGGCACTCTCCTGACCTCACCGGTCCCCAGATCCACGGCACCCGCATTAGTCCACACCAATCCACACGACACGCCCCCGGCCACCACCCCCTGAGGAGCCTCCAACGCCACCGACCAACGCACCCGCCCATCGGCACGCTCAAGCGCGCACACCCCCGCCCCCGCCTGAACCACCACACAGTTGTCATCCTCATGCACCAGCTTGGGCATCTCCGCAAAATCCTGGCGGGATGAACCGAGCCCCTCAGGACCGTCGTAGTCGAGGTAGTCCCCGCTCAAGGAACCGGTGAACCGCAGCCTCATGTCCGTCCGCCAGCTCGCCGCCACCGTCTCCCACAGACGACCGTCCACGTCATCACCATCATTGCGAATCCTGGTCTCAACCCCCGGATCCCGCACCGGCCGGGGACAGGCGCCACCACCATCCCGTCGGAGCACCACGCCGGCACCACCGAGCGCGACCAGCCCCGCAAGCGCACGACGACTCACCACCATGGAACTCATGGCGTCACGATGAACGCAGAACCGTGCCGCAGTCCATGGAGATATCTCCCCGGCGACCGGACCGCGCTCAGGCCTGCTCGACCTCCTGGACACGGCGACGCCCGGTACGCGCGCACAATCATCCGATCAACGAATATACCAATACGGCAACACAATGGTTACAAAACGTAATTTGCGCGTCCGCCATTAAGGTTCACCCCATAGTATCTCGACGGATTCCTGTATTTCCCCACAACACAGGAATGTCAACCCATGAAGATGGAGATAACGAATGCACCTACAGCACCTCTCTGTGCATCGCAAGTACGTGGCGACTCTGCTCGCCGGCGTACTGCTGGTCGCACTGGGTAGCTTTGTCGCGCTATTAGCACCTCATGCGAGCGCGAACCAGAATACCGGAGTGAAGGTCTCCTTCAGTCCTCTCATCCTCGCAGACAAGGATGGAACTGAGTTTCCGAACAAGACTGCGCATCTCGAGGACCCGGTTCGCATGAAGTTCGCCTGGGACGCCTCTACCGCCAATCCGCAGCCGGACGAGTCCTTCAGCATCGGCCTTCCGGCGGAGTACCGGTACCGCGAGATCGGTCGACACGACGATCTTGTTCTCGGGAACGGCACCAAGGTGGGTGACTGCGTCACGACCACCGAGACCCTCACCTGCACCTTCAACGCCGCGATCAGCGCCGCCACCGAGCTCAAGGGCTCGGGCAACCAGATGATCGTGGCCCAGAAGGTGACCCAGGACAACAAGACCACCTTCGACGCCAACGGCACCGAGGTCGAGGTCTTCCACCCCAACAACGAGCGGATTCTCCCTATCGCATGGGTTGAGAAGGACCTTGGCAAGTACGCCAACTCCCTCAAGCGCGAGTCCAGCAGCCTGACCTGGCACATCCAGTTCAGTGGTACGACCATCGCCAACCACCTGGGAGCGGAGGCGGGTAACGTCAACACCGTCACCTTCAACGACGTCTCCGGGGGCGGGCAGAAGCTCAACTCGGATCTCGGCTCCTGGTACGTGCGGGTCAACCCCGAGGAGTTCGGCGGTGGCGCCGACGGCTACTTCGACGTCGCCAAGGCCGATGGCACAGCCATGAACACCGACCACGGGAAGTTCACCCTGAAGCCGACCATCGGCGCCGACGGGACCACTGCGTCCATCACCCTGTCCCGTACGGACGGCAACTTCGCCAAGAACGCGAACTACGAGATCGTCTACCAGTCCCTGGCCGAGGGCGGCAAGATCGTCCCGGGCAAGGTCTACACCAACAGCGCCACCCTGAACGGCGGTAAGAACACCACGGTGTCCGCACAGATGGCCTACAAGGACCCGATCTCCTACGACGTGCAGCTGACGCAGGGCTTCGGATCCTTCGGGGTCAAGAAGTACGTCACCGGCGCTCACCAGAACGACGTCCCTGCGGACACCAAGATCCGCGTGAACGTCGCCTACGAGCTCCCCAACGGCACGACCGAGGCCGAATACCCAAACTGGGCCAACAAGCCGACGTCGAACCCCTACACCGTTGAGGTGGCTGCGGGCCAGCAGCAGGCCGGGGACACCCTGCGCGAGTTCCCCAAGGGAACCAAGATCACGCTGACGGAGGACACGTCCGCAGCGGCCCTTCCCGGGGCCCTTGGCTGGGGAGGCAAGACCTTCTCCGTCAACGGCACTGAGACGCCGGAGACCGTGACGTTCTCGGTCGATTCCTCCGTGCAGGCTGTGGGCCTGTACAACGAGGTCATTCAGAAGACCGGTTCCTTCTCCGTCGTGAAGAAGGTCGAGGGAAGCAACAAGGAGGCCTTCTCCAAGGAGACTTTCCAGATCGCCTACACGTGTGAGAACGGCTCCGAAGGGACCCTTGAGGTGAAGGGCGACGGCACGCCCGTCGACGGCCCGTCCGTACCGGTGGGTACCAAGTGCGAGGTCACCGAGAAGGAGAAGCAGGCTGACGGCGGCGCTGAGCGCGAGGGCTACACGGTCGACACCAAGATCGACAACGGAGCCTTCGCGATCAAGGAGGGCGCTGCCAGCGCCACCCTTGTCACGGTGACCAACACCTACACGGAGGTCCCGAAGCCCACGCCGACGCCCACTC
>NZ_MSKL01000009.1:0-100074 GCF_001937665.1 Actinomyces oris
CCCCAGCAGACACCCGACGGCGCCTTGAAGCGACTCGTCGCGGACCGGTGAATTCATTCACGCCATTTTTCATGAACGTTATATTACAAACAGTAAACGGAACATGCCCGCGTCATGTGCAGGCATCTGAGGGACGAAAAAGAACCGTGGTTGGGGCGCTTGACTCCAGCGTCCCAACCATGGTGACGAGTACCCACGACGCTCCTTGACGATCCTCAGTGGAGAGCCGGTAGGAGAGCGGCGGTTCCTCGAGGGCTCACTCCGTGCCGTGGCACGTCAGCCCCTTCTTGGGCATGGTGCCGGTGAGCAGGTAGGTGTCGACCGCCTTGGTGACGCAGGGGCCGCTCCCGGAGCTGGCGTAAGCCGTATGCCCGTTGCCCTCCCAGGTGAGGAGCTGGCCGGAGTCCAGCTGATCGGCCAGGGCCACGGCATCCTCGTACGGAGTGGCCGGGTCGCCGGTCGTCCCGATCACGAGGATCGGTGCGGACCCCTTGGCGTGGAGCGCCTTGGACGGCTGGGTGCCGGTGTGCCCCCAGGCCTGGCACCCCAGTTCGACTCCATCGAAAGTGGATGCGAAGCGGGGTGAGATCTTCTGCAGCTCCTCACTCTGCGCCTTCCAGGTGGCCATGTCGCCCTCGACCCGGTAGTCCAGGCAGTTGACGCTGATCAACGCACCGGTGTTGGCCAGGGGCTGAGCGTCAAGCTGGTCCGCGATAGACCTGAAGGCCCAGGCGTTATTCTCGTTGACGACCTCTCCAAATGCCTCATTTAGGGTGTCCCACGCGGTTTCCGGAGAATAGAGCATGACCGACACGACCTGCTTCATGTCGTCGCCCGTCACCGGACGGGTCACGTCCGAGGAGGGCACGGGCGACTGGTCGGCCGAGGTGAAGATGCCCCCGATCTGCTGGACGCCCGCGTCGACGTCACCGGACAGGGGACAGTTCTGCCCCGACTGGCACCAGGCGACATAGTTGCGCAGCGCCCGCTCGAAGCCCCGAGCCTGTCCCTTAATGAGCTCGGTGAAGCTGAGACTGGGGTCCTGGGCGCCGTCGAGGAACATGCGGCCGGTGTTGGCGGGGAAGAGCTCGGCGTAGTGAGCCCCCAGGTAGGTGCCGTAGGAGAAGCCCGCGTAGTTGAGCTTCTGGTCCCCGGACAGCGCCCGCAGCACGTCGAGATCCCGAGCCACCGAGACGGTGTCCACATGGTCGAGCAGCTCAGTCGGCTTGGTGTTTGCCGCACAACTGGCCTCGAACTGCTTGAACTGTGCGGAGATGACGGCGGCACGCTGCTCGAACGTCATGCCGCCTTCTCCGGCATTGACCGGAGTACCTTCCGACGCCGCCTCCAGCTCGGTGTCGGAGGTGCAGTTCACGGCGGTGGAGGAGCCGACACCGCGGGGGTCGAAGCCGATGATGTCGTAGGCCTGGTTGACGGTGGGCGAGAACTGGGTCTCGTTGTTCTCCACCATGTCCACCCCGGAGTAGCCGGGACCGCCGGGATTGGCGAAGAGGGTGCCCTGGCGCGTCGAGCCGGTGGCCAGGTGCTTCTTCATCGCGATCTCAATGGTCTGCCCATCCGGCTGGGAGTAGTCCAACGGCACTGTGACCTTGGCGCACTGAAAACCGGTCTTGTCAGCCGACTTCTCCACTCCTGCCGTGGCCACGCAGTCATACCACTCGACCTTCTGACCATAGAAGGACTCCAACCCCTTGGGCACCGCAGCCTTGGAATTGGAAGAGGCTGCCGGAGCCGGACCCGCGGCAGGCACCGCAGCCGCAGGAACCACGGCCCCCGCCCCCAGGCACACACCCGCCACAGCAGCCAGCACCCCGGCACCCACCCGACGACCTGAAGCGGTTCGACCCGAACAGGAAAAGTGTTTCACATCATTTTTCATGGTCGCCATATTACAAATGCTAAACGGAACATGCCCATGTCATCGGCAGGCATCTGAGGGACGAAAAAGAACCGTGGTTGGGGCGCTTGACTCCAGCGTCCCAACCACGGTGATGAGCATCCGCAGCACTCCTTGACGATCCTCAGTGCGGAACCTGCAAGAGGGCGGCGGTTCCTCGAGGGCTCACTCCGTGCCGTGGCACGTCAGCCCCTTCTTGGGCATGGTGCCGGTGAGCAGGTAGGTGTCGACCGCCTTGGTGACACAGGGGCCGTGCCCGGGATTCGAGTAGGCCGCGTGCCCGTTGCCCTCCCAGGTGAGGAGCTGGCCGGACTCCAGCTGATCGGACAGGGCCACGGCCCACTCGTGCGGAGTGGCCGGGTCGCCGGTCGTCCCGATCACGAGGATCGGTGCGGCTCCCTTGGCGTGGAGCGCCTTGGGCGGCTGGGTGCCGGTATGCCCCCAGGCCTGGCAGCCGAGGTCACCGGCCTCCGAGATGGTGGCGAAGCGGGGGGCGATTCTCTCCAGCTCCTTGCTCTGCGCCGTCCAGGCGGCCATGTCGCCCTCGACCCGGTAGTCCAGGCAGTTGATGCCGACCGTCGCACCCATGTTGACCAGCGGGTGAGCGGTGAGCTGGTCCACGATGGTCCTGAAGGTCGAGGCGTCGTGCTGGTTGATGACCTGTCCCAGGGCTTCATTCACGGTGCCCCAAGCAGCTTCCGGAGAATAGAGCAGGAGCCCCACGACCTGCTTCATCTCCTCGCCCGTGACCGGACGGTTCGGGTCCGAGGAGGGCACGGGCGACTGGTTGGCCGAGGTGAAGATGTCTCCGATCTGCTGGACGCCCGCGTCGACATCACCGGACAGGGGGCAGCTCTGCCCCGACTGGCACCAGGCGACGTAGTTGCGCAGCGCCCGTTCGAAGCCCAGGGCCTGCCCCTGCCTGCGTTCACTGTAGGTCAGGCTGGGGTCCATGGCACCATCGAGGACCAGCCGCCCGGTGTTGGCGGGGAAGAGCTCGGCGTAGTGAGCGCCCAGGTAGGTGCCGTAGGAGAAGCCCGCGTAGTTGAGCTTCTGGTCCCCGGACAGCGCCCGCAGAACATCAAGGTCTCGGGCCACCGAGACGGTGTCCACATGGTCGAGCAGCCCGGCCGGCTTGGTGTTCGCCGCACAACTGGCCTCCAGCTGCTTGAACTGCGTGGAGATGGCGGCGGCCCGCTGCTCGAATGTCGTGGCGCCGGCTGCGGCGTTGACTGGAGCGGCCCCCGCCATGGCCTTCACCTCGGTGTCGGAGGTGCAGGTGATGGCGGTGGAGGAGCCGACGCCGCGGGGGTCGAAGCCGATGATGTCGTAGGCGCTCTGCACGCCGGCGAAGGTCGTCGTCGCCATGACGCCAACGCTGTCCACCCCGGACCCACCGGGGCCGCCGGGGTTCATGAAGAGGGTGCCCTGGCGCGTCGAGCCGGTGGCCAGGTGCTTCTTCATCGCGATCTCAATGGTCTGCCCATCCGGCTGGGAGTAGTCCAACGGCACTGTGACCTTGGCGCACTGAAAACCGGTCTTGTCAGCCGACTTCTCCACCCCGGCAGTGGCCACGCAGTCATACCACTCGACCTTCTGACCATAGAAGGACTCCAGCCCCTTGGGCACCGCAGCCTTGGAATTGGAAGAGGCTGCCGGAGCCGGCCCCGCAGCAGGCACCGCAGCCGCAGGAACCACGCCGGCCCCCACCGCCAGGCACACACCCGCCACAGCAGCCAGCGCCCCAGCAGACACCCGACGATGCCGGAGGCCTCCGGATCGTCCCCCTTTGTCCACAACCGGGAGCAAGGACCGATCGGAGCAATTCCTTGGATGATGCTTCGTTCTCGTTATCGTTTCCATACCGAAGATGGTATGAACCGATCGGTCAGTGTGTGATCCCTCTCAGGGATGAGATGGACCGTTGCTCTCTCCCCCGCGAGCCCCATCGTCCTGCGGATCCTCGCAATGCACGAGCCCCCAGGACACGGCCCAGGCCCATATCCGATCGAGCTCCTCCTCCATGAGGTAGTGAGCCCGGGCCTCGGTGAGCGCCCGAGTACTCATTCCTCCCAGCGCCACCGTGCCTGCCTCGCTGCGCACTGTCGCCTGCACGCTCGGGCCTGCGCCGCGGATGGGACGAGCAGTTCGGGGGTCTCGAGCGATGACGAAGTCGTCCCGGGAGCCGGGCCAGGCGACGTCGTAGGAGCGCAGCAGCGTCCTGCTGTGGATACCGGTTCGGTCGAAGACGGTCCGCGGCCGCAGGGTCAGGTACCCCATGAGGAGGCACAGTGCCGCCGCGGCGAAGCAGGCGAGCATCCCCCGGTACTGCGCGTAGGTCATGATCGCCGCCCCGATGGCCACGCCCAGGGCGCCGACGGCGATGAGCCCCCAGGCGATGACTCGCTCCTGCGGGCTCGACCTACGGATGATCGGCTCGAACCGAGCGGCGCGGCCACCGCTTTCGGCCCCTGACTGTGTCACGGTCATGTCACGACTCTTGCACACCCGGCCGTGGCCGTCTTGGTTTTGGAGGTTGCGTCGGCCGGTGCTCCGGCCCTACGGAGGACACCTCACGCCACATCACAGGTCGGATGGGGCAGGGGGGGCTCACCGTCCTTCGGCCTGGGGGCGCAGCTGCACCATGAGCGCCTCGACGGCCAGCAGGGGGGCGGCGTTGGAGCGCAGGCGGCTGCGGCACTCCTCGATGGCCCCGATGCGGGCCAGGGACTGCTCGGGGCTGGTCGTGCGGGCGGCCTGGTCGACGGCGTCGGCCAGGTCGAGGTTGACGCGCTCGACGTCGCTGCCCATCTGGGTGGTCAGGACGTCGCGGTAGAAGGACAGCAGGTCGATCATGGCCCGGTCCAGGACGTCGGTGCGGGCGCGCTTGGCGCGGCGCTTCTGGTCCTCCTCGAGCTGACGGATCTGGGCTCGCAGGGCCGCCGGGATCTTCCCGTCGCTCTCCAGGCCGAGGGCGCGGGTGAGCTCGACCTTCTCGCGGGCGTCGCGCTCGGCGGTGGCCTCCTTGGCCTCGGACTCGGCGGCATCGACCAGGGAGGCGGCGGCCAGGACGGCGTCACCGACGCTGCGCAGCGAGACCGGGGCGAGCAGGAGACGGCGGCGGCGGTCCCAGGCGCCGGCGTCGGTGGCCAGATGGCGGGCGAGCCCGATATGCGACTGGCTGGCCCGGGCGGCTCGGGCGGCCAGCTCGGGGTCGGCGCCGTCTCGGCGCACGAGGAGCTCGGCGACGGCGTCGGCCGGCGGGATCCGCAGCGTCACCAGGCGGCAGCGGGAGCGGATGGTGGGCAGGACGTCGTCGGCGCTGGGGGTGCACAGCAGCCAGACGGTCTGGGGCGGGGGCTCCTCGATGGACTTGAGCAGGACATTGGTGGTGCGCTCGGCCATGCGGTCGGCGTCCTCGACGAGGATGACGCGCCAGCGTCCGGTCCAGGGGCGGCGCTGAGCCTCGCCGATGAGGGTCTTGACCTCCTCCATGGTGATGATGAGCTTCTCGGTGGTCAGGCGCACGACGTCGGGGTGGGATCCGGCCATGACGTCACGGCAGGGCTTGCACTGCCCACAGCCGGGCACGGGACCGGTGCACTGCAGGGCGGCGGCGAAGGCTCGGGCGGCATTCGAGCGGCCCGAGCCGGGCGGGCCGGTCACCAGCCAGGCGTGGGTCATGGCGAGCCCGACCGGCGATGTCGCTCCTGAGCCCGCTCCCCCGCCTCGCACGGCCTCGGGGGCGTCTCCGGCGGCGGCCTGCGCCTCGCGCTGCTCAGCGGCCTGGCGGGCGGCCTGGGCAGCGGCGGTGAAGGCTGCCACAGCGCTCTCCTGGCCGACGACGTCCTCCCACACACTCATGAGCGCGCCTCCTCGTCCGGCTCTGCGGCACTGCGGCGGGCGGCGGCCTCCACGAAGGCCTCCAGGCCGAGGAGCACGCCCTGGTGGGTCCCGCCGTGGGCGAGGTGAACACCGTGACGGCGCACCACGGCGACAACGGCCTCAATGACGTCGTCGGCCACCTGGTCGACGGGCCGATCGGCGTCGACGACGACGAAGCGTTCGGGCTCGGCCTGGGCCAGGGTGAGGAACTGCCGGCGCAGGGAGGTGCGGAAGGTGTCCCCCTCCTGCTCGAGGCGGTCCTTGGCGCCGCGGCCGGTGGTGCGTCGCTCGGCCAGGTCGGGGTCGCCGTCGAGCAGGATGGTCAGGTCCGGCAGGAGGCCCTCGGTGGCCCACAGGGAGAGGTCGCGGACCTCCTGGGGGCCGAGCGAACGGGCTGCCCCCTGGTAGGCGACCGAGGAGTCGAGGTAGCGGTCGGCCAGGACGACGGCGCCGCGCTCGAGGGCGGGCCTCACGCGGGTGGCGATGTGGTGGGCGCGGTCGGCGGCGTACAGGAGGGCCTCGGCGCGCGGGGCGACGTGCCCGCCGTGCAGGAGGAGGCGGCGGATCTCGACGCCGAGCTCCGTGCCGCCCGGCTCACGGGTGAGGATGTGGTCGACGTCCGCTGCGGCCAGAAGGTCGGCGAGGATACGGATCTGCGTCGTCTTGCCGACGCCGTCTCCTCCCTCGAAGGAGATGAACAGACCGGGGCTGGGCGTAGGCGGAACGGGGACGCCGGGAGCAGCGGGCGGGGCAGCGGTGGTCACAGGCCCAGGGTAACGGTCCATGGGGAAGGCCCCGGGAGCGTTGACCGGTCGCCGGCGAGCGCACTGGGCGAGGCGACGCCCTTTCCGTGAGGCGACACGTTACCGGCCACCGCCACTGGCGCTCTCAGGCGGCCCCCTCAGTGATCCTGCCTGAGGTAGATGCAGCGGCAGCCCCACCAGGAGGCGCCCAGCCCCACTGCGGAGAGCACGGCGATGAGCCCGAGCCCGTCGGCCAGCACCACCTGCTGGGGCATGGCCTCCAGCGCGATCAGCACCCCGATGACCGCGGGCAGAGTCACGACGACGCAGAAGGCAAGGCCCCACAACAGGTCGAGCACCGGCAGGGAGGAGGTTCCGCCGCGGGCCACAAGCAGGGGAGGCATCACCACGACAATCACCCCCAAGCCGATCAGGAACGTCAGATGCAGGCCCACGGCATCATCCGATGCCGCACCTCCGAGCAGCACCGCTGCGGAGCTCCCGAGGAGCAGGATCACCCAGCCGACCGCGAGCAGGAGGTAGCGGGCAGCCAGGACATCAAGACGGGTAACGGGCAGTGCCCCGTAGAGCTGGCGCATCCGGGCCTCACGGGAGGGCCGCCATAGCATCAGGCCCACCATCAACACCGCGGCTAGCAGGTAGTACACCAGCTTGTCCGGGGAGAAGGGCCCCAGCCACCCCCTCACTCCGGGCACGGCCGCTCCCAGGGCACCGAGCGCGCACAGCCCCAGCAGCGCCACGGTATCCCGTCGCCTCCAGGTGAAGAGCAGCTCCAGGCGCATGACGGCGCGCACCGTCTCCCACCGGGTCAGGGCGCCGGCCCCGCGACTCCCCGACGCCGCAGGCGCGTCGGCTGGGCGCACGGCAGTGGACTCACTCATGATCGTGTCCTTCTTCGTGACTCTATGTTCCTGATCAACCGTCAACAGCGCGTCCCACTCACATCGCCTGATCCTCAGTGGTCCTGCCGGGTGTAGATGCGGCGGCAGATCATCCAGGAGACGCCCAGTCCCGCTGGAACGAGCACGAGGAGCAGGGCCGTCAGGGCCAGGAGCATCCCGGACTGGGAGGCGGCGGTCAGGGATACCGCCTCGGAGCCCTTGACGAACCCGCCGAGCAGGCCCAGGACTGCGATCACCAGCATCATGACCACGATCCCCGTGAGGGGGCTGCGGTACCTGGCGAGCACCGGGAACATCACTGCGCAGATCCCCAGCACTGCCACCACCCACGCCAGCACGATCGCCCAGACCAGGGGATCGGCGGCGCCGAGGGCCCCGAGGAGATGGATGACGGCCAGGAGGACTGAGGCACCCCCGTAGGCCAGGCTGAGCAGGTAGTGGCCGGCAAGCACCTCCGAGCGGGTCACGGGCAATGCCCCGTAGAGCCGTAGGGCCCCTGAGGAGCGCGAGGGATCCCACAGGGTCAGGCACACCAACCCGCACAGGGTCAGGAGGAGGAATGGTGGGAAGATCGCCAGGACGAGCACCAGCGGAAGCGGGAGCACTACCCCCAGCCAGCGGTGCGCGGTAATACCGGCCTGCGCGATGAGGATCAGCCCTATCATCGTCGTCAGGTACACCTGATTCCAGGCAACCAGCTCCAGGCGCATCACGGCGCGCACCGTCTCCCACCGGGTCAGGGCGCCCCTCCCCCGCACTGCCGCAGGCGCACTGGGAACCTGAGTGCTGCAGGACTCGGCGGCAGTGGGCGGAGTGGGTACGGTCCGCGCAGCGGACACGACGGACTCGGACGTGGGCACGGACTCGGGCATGGTCGATCTCCTGACGTCGTTCTTTCTCTGTGGGGTCTCAGTGGTCCTGGCGCCCGTACCAGCGGAGGGCCACCACCAGGGAGGCGCCCAGGAGGGCGGGGCAGGCCAGGGCAGCCAGGACGACTGGCACCGGCTCGCCCAGCACCTCGGCCGCGGGTCCTGCCAGCAGCGGGATACCGCCGTAGAGGGCCCCGGCTCCCGCCCCGAGGCACAGCCCCCACACCCACAGGGCCCGTTCGGGGGCCAGGCACAGGAACAGGGGCAGCCCGAGGGCCGTGGACAGGCAGATGACGAGCAGGCCGGCCATGAGACCGCCCCAGTCACCGGTGAGAGCGGCCGCCGGTACGCAGACCAGGCCGGAGAGGAGCACCAGGGCGACCCCCTCGACCCAGCGGGCACCGACCAGCTCGCTGCGCCGCAGCGGCAGCGCCCCGTAGAGGCGCTCCATGTGGTGAGCGGACTCGACAGCGCCCTGGGCGTACTGGGCGCACAGTCCCAGGGCGATGCCCACCATCACCGTCGTCTGCAGACGGCCGGCCAGGACGTCCATGGCGATGAACGGCGCCAGCGCCAGGGGCAGGAGGAGCAGTGGACCACGACGGCGCAGCACGATGAGGTCGAGTCGCAGCACCGCCCCCACCCCGGCGAGCGCCGTCGCGCCGCTGCCCTCAGGGCCTGCCGGCCCAGTCGCCGCGGTCGCTCCGATGCCCCGGCTGCTATCGGGCGCTGTCCCCGTCGTCGTCCCCATCATCGTGGCGCTCACTGGTCCTGCTTGAGGTAGAGGCGGTGGCTCAGCGCCCACAGGCCGACGAGGGCGCAGGCCCCCAGGGCCAGGAGCAGGCCGTGGCCCGTCGTCGTCCGCAGTGCAAGGTCCCGGATCGGCCTGAAGCTGAGCACCAGCGCACCCAACCCCGCCAGGACCACGATCGCGTTCGCCCAGACGAGCAGGCCACGCCAACGCCCGAAGTGCAGGAACACGGGAATTCCCAGGGCCTGCCCCGTGATGACGACAAGGGGAACGTCGAGCAGATCACCCGGGAGCACACCCAGGGGGAGGCCTATGGCCGCGTAGAGGGCCGAGGCGGCCAGGAGATGCAGCACCGCGACCGCCCAGTAGGAGTTGACGACGTCGGCCCGGGAGACGGGCAGAGAGGCCAGCAGACGGTTGATGCCGGAGCGCTCGGCGATCACTCCCGATAGGCCCCCGGCCAGGGCGGCCCCCGTGAGGAATCCGCTGACCGGGACGATACTTCCGGAGACGAAGTTGACGGCGCCCATAATGAGGAGAAGGCCGAGGAGGGAGGGCAGAGGACCTCGCAGGCTCAGAAGGTGCAACCGCACCAGCGAGATCACCCGAGCGCCCCGTCCGGGCCCGGCCGCGGCGCCCCTCGTCATCGAGCCGGCCGGCACCTCGGCCACCGCGGCTGCCTCGGCGGGGTGCTCGCGTAGATCCGCGGTCATGAGGTCATTCACGGCCCGCCTCCTTGGCGATGTGCACGGCAAGGTCCTCGATGGTGGGAGCCTCGACGACGATACGGTCGGCCAGTGCCTCGGCGGTGTCGGCCGGCATCATGGCCTCCCAGCCCAGCGACGTGCTGCGCAGCCCGAGGCTGGCCTGGCGCACGGCGTCAGTCAGGTGCTCGGGGGTGCCGCGCACGAGTCGGAAGGAGCCGATGATCTCCTCGGCGGTGCCATTGGCCACGACCCTGCCCCGGCTGAGGATGACCAGGTAGTCGGCCAGCCGATCGAGGTCGGAGGTGATGTGGGTGGAGAACAGGATGGTGTGCCCCTCCTCCACCATGAACTGGGCGAGCATGTCCACTATCTCGGCTCGGGCCAGGGGGTCCAGTCCACCAGTGGGCTCGTCGAGGATGAGCAGCTCAGGATCGTGGGCCAGGGCCACCGCCATCTGCAGGCGCATGCCCATGCCCCGGCTGAGCTCCTTGACCTTCTTGGTGGGGTTGAGGCCCGCGGCCTGGAGCTCGGCGTCGTAGCGCTCCTGGGACCAGGCGGGGTAGAAGCGCCCGATGCCACGGCCCAGGTCCTTCAGGCGCCATTCGGGGTTGTAGGGCGGGGCGTCGAAGACGACGCCGATGCGCTCATGGCCCAGGGTGGTGGCCGAGCCGGCATCGGGGTGGATCATGCCCAGGGCGGCCTTGATGGTGGTGGTCTTCCCCGAGCCGTTGGCCCCGACGAAACCTGTCACGTAGCCGGCGGGGACGGAGAAGGTGACATCGCTGAGGCTGAAGTCCGGGTAGTGCTTCGTCAGGTGGGAGATCTCGACAGGGTTCACTGCTTGTCCTTGGAGGTGGTGGAGGTGGTGATGATGGTCTGAAGCATGGTGTGGAGCTCCTCGTCACTGAGCTGGGCCAGGCGCGCGCGCTCCACGGCGCGGTCGAGGTGCTCCTCGACCTCCCGCAGCACCTGCTCGCGCACCAGCTCGGAGTCCCGGGGCAGGACGAAGTAGCCCTTGCCGGGAACGTTGGCCAGGAAGCCGTCAGTGACGAGGTCGGAGTAGGCGCGGGTGGTGGTGATGACGCTGACACGCAGGTCCCGGGCCAGAGCCCGGATCGAGGGCAGCATCTCGTCGGCCTCCACCTGGCCCGTCAGGATCGCGTCCCTGACCTGCTGGGCGATCTGCTCGTAGATGGGAACTCCTGCCGTGTTGGACAGGACGACCGAGAGCGGCATGGCAACTCCTTCTGTACATGCACACTATAGACAGTAGGTGCACAGTGGAGTCAAGTGCTGTTCCACCCGCATACTGCGGGATACCGGCGGTCAGGGGCGGTGCAGGCCGACTCAGAGACGACCCCGGCGACCGGGCCCAGGAGCAGACCCAGTCGCCGGGTTCAGGAACAGGTCCGGTCACCGCGCCCCTCAGACGCCGCCACTGCTCGCTGTGGACTGCCGCTACGGCACCGGATGGGGAAGGCGGGGCGAGTCCGGACTCAGTCCCCGTTTCCCTGGAGACGGGTCTCGGTATTGGTCCCGAAATCCTCCACCTTCGGAGTGTTGCCGGCCCAGACCACCTCCGCGCCGCTTCCCTTGATGACGACGCGGTCGACGTCCTTGACGTAGACAGTCACGTTGCTACCGGAGACGGTCAGCAGGCCGACGTAGTCGACGAAGACCTTCGTGTTGCTGGCGGTGACACTGAGACTATCCACGTCACCCTCGATGCGGACGTCGTCGTTGGACTTGTCCAGGAGCATGGACGGGTTCGCCGAGACGGTCCGGTCCACGAACTCGAGGTCGCTCAGCCAGTCGCTGTCGGTGATGGACGCCCGAGCACCGGGACGGTCGCCGCTTGCGGGCTGGGCGCTGGCCACCGGGGCGCTGGCCGCGGGGGCGCTGGAACCGACGGCGGTAGGCGAGGTTTGTTCCTGCGCACTCGGCGCAGTGGTCTCCGATTGGGGCGCCTGGGAGTCGGTCGTCGCCGTCGTAGCCTGGGAGGCGGCCGCCGACTGCTTCGGGGCCGATTCCTCCTGGCCCGCTGCTGCGGCGGTCTCCTGGTCGGACGAGCCTCCGCCGACGGAGATGGAGCAGGCGCTGATGCCGGTCAGGGACAGGGCCACGAGGATGACGGCGGCCGTACGACGGGGACGGAGGGGATGAGTGGTCGGGGACATGGTTCTTCTCCGGTATTCAGATGCGGTGTGGGTGGGCGGGCGATATGACGAGCCGACCTGGTGGTCGGACGGTTCAGAAGGTCGGAACGAAGACCTCGACGCGGCGGTTGAGGCGACGACCGCCGGGGTTGTCGGATCCGTCGGGGTTCTCGTTGGGGGCTACCGGCTTGGTCTCGCCGAAGCCGACGGATTCGATCGAGGCGGTGACGCCGTCGGACTTCAGGGCGCCTGAGACGGCCTGCGCCCGCTGCTCGGAGAGGGTCTGGTTGGAGGCGTCGTCGGAGACGGAGTCGGTGTGGCCCTGCACCTGGACCTTGGGGGCCTTGGAGTCCTTGAGGACGGTGGCCAGGTTGGTCAGGGTGGTCGAGGCGTCGGAGCGCAGGTCGGATGAGCCGAAGTCGAACAGGACGCTGTCCTCCAGGGTGATGACGGTGCCGCAGGACTGCACCGGCTTGGCGGCGTCGATGGAGGGGAAGGTGCCGACCTTGCCGGCCTTGGGGACCGGCTTGGCGGAGATCGAGGAGCCGTCGACGATGGCGCTGCCGTCACCGAGGTTGGTGATGGAGACCTTGCCGTCGGAGTAGGTTCCCGAGCCGTCACCGTTGTTGGTGATGGAGACCTTGCCGTCGGAGTAGGTTCCCGAGCCGTCACCGTTGAGGGTGATGGACTCACCGGTGGAGGAGTCGCTGTAGGTCCCTGAGCCGTCGCCGTTGACAGTGACCGAGACGTGACCGTCGCTGTAGGTGCCCGATCCGTCACCGTTGACAGTGATGGAGACCTTGCCGTCGGAGTAGGTCCCTGAGCCGTCACCGTTGTTGGTGATGGAGACCTTGCCGTCGCTGAAGGTGCCCGAGCCGTCACCGTTGTTGGTGACCGAGGTGGATCCCGAGCTCGTGGTCATCGAGCCGTCGCCGCCCAGGACCGTCGAGCCGGAGACGAGCGATCCGCTCGCGTCGCAGCGGGCGGGCCTGACGGTAACGCCGGGCTGGGAGGTGATGGAGCGCGTGAGGTCCGGGGTGAAGACTCCGGTGGACTGGGTGAGCAGACTGAGGTCGGGCAGCGAGATCATGGGGATCGGGGGGATCTGTCCGGGCTCGTAGCCGGCAACGGCCTGCCCCGAGGAGCCCGCCGTTCCCGTCGCCGAGGCGGCGGCCCCGTCCGTGGTTCCGGCAGAGCCCTCGGAGTCCGAGGTGACCTGGGTCTGCGACTTCTGAGCCTGCGACGATGAACCGCCTCCGACGGACAGGGAGCACCCGCTCAGCGCGAGGGCGGCGATCAGGGAGAGGGAGGGCAGGGAGATGAGTGCTTTCGTCATGCCCCGAACGTTACTGAATCGTTGTCGCTGCGCGGTTCCCACCCTGTCGCAGTCCTGCGACAGGCCCCAGTGGGGTGACAGGGGCGTCCTCAGCCTCGACCGCCGGCACACCAAGCGCTCACGGCGTATCCGATGGGCCCGCCACGGGCAGGCTCAGCCAGACGCGGGTTCCCACACCCTCACGGGAGGCCATGCGCACGCTGCCGCCGTGGCGGCGCACGATCGTGGAGACCAGCGCCAGCCCCAGCCCCGAGCCCGGCAGGCCCCGGGCGTTGCCGGCCCGGGCCAGCTCGCTCCACACCGCCGGCAGGTCCGCCTGCGGCACCCCGATCCCGGTGTCGGCCACCTCGATGGTGACGGTTCCGGACTCCTCCCGACCGCGCACCTCCACGGTCCCGCCGGGCCGGGTGTACTTCGAGGCGTTGGAGATGACGTTGTAGACGGCCGAGTACAGCAGGTCGCCGTCACCGCGCACATGCGACAGCGGCCACGGCACCTGGGGCAGATCCAGGCGGATCTTGGGTGCGCCGCCACGCGCCACCCCCTCCTCACCGACCGCATGGGCGGCGTCGTGGACGGTCTCGGCGATATCGACGTCCTCCAGTGAGAGTGCGGCCGTCTCCAGGTCGGCCAGCTTGCGCAGGTCCGTCACCAAGCGCCCCATACGGCGGGCCTGGGCGTCGACGACGTCGACCCGGGCCTGCAGCTCCTGGGGCCGGGCCTGTGGCAGGTCGGCGACGGCGGCCCGCACCGCCGTCAGCGGATTCTTCAGCTCATGGTCCAGTCGACGCAGGAACTGCTGGTGACGGGACCACGCCTCCTCCTGGGCCTGACGTCGCCCCTGCTGCACCGCCAGGCGCAGCCTGCGGCGAATCACGGTCACAGTCAGGGCAACCAGCAGCAGAACGATCCCGATCTCCGCTACCACCAGTGGCATCGCCGTCGAGACGACCAGCGGGTCCAGTCCGAGGATCGCATAGGAGACCACCGCCGCAACGGCAACGGCCACCACCGCCAGCACCCATCCGATCCAGGCGATCCGCCGGGGCTTCTTCGTCGCGGGGTCCAGGTGGGTCGGGGCGGCTTCGGCGACGACTCCGGCCAAGGGCTCGACGGGTTGGGGTTCGGCCGCAGCCTGCTGGCGGCCCACCGGATCCCCCGCCATCGAGTAGCCGACCGGCGGCGCGCCCTGCGCTGCAGGCCGGGTGACCGGCATGGTGCGCGGCCCACCCGTGTCCACCGCCGGCTCCAGGTAACGGGTGCGGCCGTCCTGCACGGGCGCCGCGCGCGGTGGAACCGAGGGTGGCAGCTGCGGCGACGGTGGTATCGGCGACAGGCTCATGCCCGGACCTCGGCCCGGAATCGGTAGCCGACGGAGGGAACCGTCTCGATGTAGATGGGGTGGGCGGCGTCGTCGCCCAGAGCCTGGCGGATCTCGCGGATACGGTGGTCGACGGCGCGCGTCGAGGTGGCGAAGTCGATGCCCCACAGGGAGGCCAGCAGGTCGTCACGGGTGTGGAGCTCACCGGGATGGCTCATGAGGTAGTCCAGGAGCATCGTCGCCTTCGGGGTGAGCGTCACCTCGCGCCCCGACAGGGTCACTCGCCGCGAGGTCCGCTCCAGGAGCAGCTCTCCGGCCATGAGCCGGGAGGCGGAGGTCAGCGGCTGGGCCACGCCACGGGTGCGACGCAGCACCGCGCGGATCCGGGAGGCGAGCTCGGCGGGGTCGAAGGGCTTGGACAGGTAGTCGTCGGCGCCGTCGTCCAGGGCCGAGACCCGCTCGTAGGAGGCGTCCACCTGGGTGAGCAGGATGATGGGGGTCCAGGCCCCACCGGCCCTGACCCGCCGCACCAGCTCCCGCCCGTCCATCCTGGGCATGAGGACGTCGGAGACGATGATGTCCACCTGGAAGGAGGCCAGGAGGTCCAGGGCCTCCACCCCGTCCGAGGCGAGCAGGACCCGGCACCCGCCGCGCTCCAGGTAGGGGCCCAGCGAGCGGCGGATGGGGGCCTCGTCGTCGACGAGCAGGACGGTGGCGGACGGAGCCGGGGCAGCGGGCTGGGTCACGGCAGTCTCACTGGCTGAGCTTCCCGGTGGTGTTGTTGGCACCGGTGTCCTGGATCGTCGGGTCGTCGCCCAGCCAGTGGACGGTGACGCCCGAGCCCATGATGTTGAGGTGGTCGATGTCGCGGGCGTAGACGGTGACGTTGGAGCCCTGGACGGTGAGGTCGTCGATGTCCTCGGCAGCGATCTTGACGTCAGAGCCCTGAACCGTCAGCTTCTCGAGGTCGCCGACCAGGTTGAGCGTCGTTCCGGATCCCTGGACGGAGTAAGTGCCGGAGACCTCGGTGCGCTGCCCATTGCTCTGGATGTCCTTCCAGGTGGCGTCCGTGATGGGGGCGTCGTCACCGTCCTTGTCGTCGTCGTGATCGCCGTCCTTGCTGCTGGAGGCGGCGGGGGCCTGAGCCGAGCCGCCGGAGGAGGTCTGGGAGTCGGCCGTCGCAGCCTCCTTGGCATCGGTCTTGGACGAGTCCTTGGAGCCGGCGCCCTGAGAGTCCTTCTGCTCGGCCTGGGCGGCCGGCGTACCGGAGTCCCCGGAGCCGGAACCGTTGACGGACAGGGAGCAGGCGCCCAGACTCAGGGACAGGGCCAAAGCAGCAGTGCCGGCGAGAACAATCTTGGGCAGACGCATGATGGGATCCTCTCAGGAAACGTGTGGGGAGTTGTACAAAAAATACAATACCGGCCGATTGTCCCCTCCTCGTCGCAGTACTGTCGCAGAACTGCGACACAGGCCGCGACGATGATCACGGGGCACCCAGCTTGCGCGTGTGGGGACATTCTGCGCCAACGAGGACCCTTACGTACGGTCGGGGACATTCGACGCCGTCGGGGACAGGAATCCGGTCCCCGGACGCGCGGACTGTCCCCGACCGGAGGAAGACGCACCCCGGCGCGCAGAATGTCCCCGGCTGAGACCGGCGGCGGTGGTCCGCCCCACCGCCGCGGCCCCTTTTACTCCTCCTTCGAAGCAGCCGCCTTGCTCGTCGCCGTCTTCGCGGCGGTCTTCTTGGTGGCGGTGGTCTTCTTCGCCGTCGTCTTCTTGGCGGCGGTCTTGCGCGTCGTGGTCTTGCGCGTGGTGCGCTTCTTGGCCGGGCCCTTGGCGCGCTTGTCCGCGAGCAGCTCGAAGGCCCGCTCGGCGGTGATGGTGGCCGGGTCCTCACTGCGGGGCACGGTCACGTTGGTCTGCCCGTCAGTGATGTAGGGGCCGAAACGACCGTCCTTGATGACCACCGGCTTGTCAGTGGCCGGGTCCTGACCCAGCTCACGCAGCGGCCCGCGGGCGGCCGCCTGCCCTCGACGCCGCTTGGGCTGGGCGAAGATCTCCAGGGCCTGCTCCAGGGTCACGGCGAAGATCTGCTCCTCGGTCTCCAGGGAGCGCGAGTCCGTGCCCTTCTTGAGGTAGGGCCCGTAGCGGCCGTTCTGGGCAGTGATGTCCTCGCCCGACTCAGGATCCTGCCCGACGACGCGCGGCAGGCTCAGCAGGTCCAGGGCCTGCTCCAGCGTCACGGTCGACAGATCCATGGAGCGCAGGAGGCTGGCGGTGCGGGGCTTGGGTTTGGCCGCCTTCTTCGTCTTCGTGGACTTCGCCGCCTTCGCCGTCTTGGTCGCCGCCTCCCCGGCCTGGGCGGCTGCGGAGGCCTCAGCCCCGGCCGTCTCCTCCGGGTCTGGCAGGACCTCGGTGACGTAGGGGCCGTATCGGCCGTCCTTGGCGATGATGACGTGTCCGCTGACCGGGTCGACGCCGAGCTCGCGGCCATCGTCGGCGGCACGGGTGAAGAGCTCGCGGGCCTTGTCCACGGTCAGCTCGTCGGGGGCGAGGTCGGCCGGCACGTTGGCGCGCTTGCCCTCGGCGTCCTCCAGGTAGGGGCCGTAACGCCCCACCCGCAGGGTGATGCCCTCACCGATCTCGATGGAATTGACGGCGCGGGCGTCGATCTCACCGAGGTTGTCCACCAGGCCCTTGAGACCGTGGGCGCGCAGCGCGGCGGCCGCGGCGTCGAGATCACCCGAGGCGGCGGCCTGGGCGACCTCCTGTGCGACGGCGCCGCCCTGACCGTTGTAGAAGCGCCGCAGCCAGGCGACCCGGTCCTCCTCACCGGCGGCGATCCGGTCCAGGTCGCGCTCCATGGAGGCGGTGAAGTCGTAGTCGACGAGCTCGGCGAAGTTCTCCTCGAGCAGCCGGGTGACGGCGAAGGCGAGCCAGGTGGGCACCAGGGCCTGGCCGCGGTGGTCGACGTAGCCGCGGTCGGAGATCGTGGACATGGTGGCCGCGTAGGTCGAGGGGCGGCCGATCTCGCGCTCCTCGAGAGCCTTGACCAGGGATGCCTCGGTGTAGCGCGGCGGCGGCGTGGTCTCGTGGCCGGCGGCCTCGGCGGCCAGGGGGGCCAGCTCCTGGCCGGAGATCATCGCGGGCAGGCGCACGTCCTTGGAGTCCTTGGCGGCGGCGCCGGAGTCGTCCTGGTAGCGCTCGGCGTCGCGTCCCTCCTCGTAGGCGGCCAGGAAGCCGCGGAAGGTGATGACGGTGCCCGACGCCGTCAGACCGGCGGTGGAGAAGGTGGGGCCCGAGTCGCGCGACTCGCCGGCCGCCGGCGTCAGCGGCACCTCGACGGTCACGGTGGCGGTGGAGCCGACGGCGTCGGCCATCTGCGAGGCCACGGTCCGCTTCCAGATGAGCTCGTAGAGACGGAACTGGGCACCGGTCAGCTCGCCGGAGACCTGGGCCGGGGTGCGGAAGTGGTCGCCGGCGGGGCGGATCGCCTCGTGGGCCTCCTGGGCGCCCTTGGACTTGGAGGCGTAGACGCGGGGGCGCTCGGGGACGTACTCGGCCCCGTAGAGCTCGGCCACCTGCGAGCGGGCCGCGGCCACGGCCTGACCGGACAGGACCGTGGAGTCGGTACGCATGTAGGTGATGAAGCCGTTCTCGTAGAGGCCCTGCGCCACGCGCATGGTCTCGCGCGGGTTCATGCGCAGCTTGCGGGAGGCCTCCTGCTGGAGGGTGGAGGTGGTGAAGGGTGCCGCCGGGCGGCGCTTGTAGGGCTTGTCCTCCACACCGGCCACGCGCGGCTCTCCCCGACCGATGGCCTCGGCCACCGCGGTGGCCCCCACCTGGTGGAGGTGGACGGCGGAGGCCTTGAGCGCGGCGGGACGCAGCTGGCCGTCGTCGTTGAAGTCGCGGCCGGTGGCCACGCGCCGCCCGTCGAGGGTGACGAGCCGGGCGGTGAAGGAGGCGTCCTGGCGGGCGGCGACGTCCACTGCGGACAGGACGGTGGAGAAGGTGGCCTCCACTCCCCAGTAGGAGGCGGAGCGAAAGGCCATGCGCTCGCGCTCCCGCTCGACGACGAGGCGGGTGGCCACCGACTGGACGCGCCCGGCGGACAGGCCGGCGCGGACCTTGCGCCACAGGACCGGGCTGACCTCGTAGCCCACGAGGCGGTCCAGGATGCGGCGGGTCTCCTGGGCGTCGACGAGGTGGATGTCCAGGTCGCGGGTGTTGTCCAGGGCCCGGGTGACGGCCTCGCGGGTGATCTCGGTGAAGACCATGCGGCGCACCGGGACCTTGGGCTTGAGGACCTGCTGAAGGTGCCAGGCGATGGCCTCGCCCTCACGGTCGTCGTCAGTGGCCAGGTAGAGCTCGTCGGCATCCTTGAGGGCCTTCTTGAGCTGGGCGACCGTCTTCTTCTTGTCAGGGTTGACGACGTAGTAGGGGGTGAAGTCGTCCTCGACGTCGACCGCGAACTTCCCGTAGGGCCCCTTCTTCATGGTGGCGGGCAGCTCGGAGGGCTGCGGCAGGTCGCGGATGTGCCCCACGGAGGCCTCGACGTCGAACTCCGGACCCAGGTAGCCGGCGATGGAGCGCACCTTGTTGGGGGACTCCACGATGACGAGCTTGGTGGACACGTAAAGCCTTCCTCACGGGTGGTGCGCGGCTGGCCGCGGCTGGTTCACGACGTCGGCGGGCCCCTGCGACCTCCGCGCGATCATGACGATCCAGGCGATCCGGGCCCCGACGAAGGGGGACGGTGGGGAGTCGGACTGTGCCGGCTCTCAGCCGACTGTAACGCACCACCCACCTTTTCCAACCAGGCAGTGTTCGGAAAAACGACTTTCGTCTCAGATGAGCTCGGCCAGGGCACCGCGTACGGCGGCCAGGCGCTGAGCGGCGATGTTCTCGTCGTAGGGCAGGTGCAGTCCGCGGCACTCAGCGGCCAGCTCGGCCAAGGAGCGGACCTCGGGGAAGCCGCGCGAGGCGAGCTGGGCGACCTCATCAACAACCGGCGAGCCCGAGGAGCCGGCCCCACCACCACGCAGGTCGACCCACTGACCCAGGCGCCTAGCCGCGCGGTCCAGGCTGGAGGTGACCGTGTGCAGGGCGTCGTTGAGCTGAGCGACCTGACCGCTCACGGCCCGCAGCACGGGGTCCAGTCCGCGGAAGCCGGACTCGAGCGCCTCGCACAGGTCCGTCAGGGAGTGCACGGCATCCACCTCGCTGCCGTCAAGGATGGACTGGGCGAAGCGCCCCACCATGAGGGTGAGCAGGCGCATGAGGGCCACGGAGAAGCGCAGCTCGGTGACCGACTGGTGCAGGACCTTGAGCCGCGAAGGCAGTCCGGTCAGCTCCGATCCCGCGGCCCCTGTGAGCTCGGCGATCCGCTCGGCGAGCATCTGCGTCTTGGTCTGGGTGCTGTTGCCGACGTCGTGGGAGACCAGCTGACCGATACGACCCACCCGCGCCTCCACCATCCGAGCGGAGTCGTGAGTGGCCTCCATGGTGGTGATGAGGCGCAGGTACTCGTCGAGCTCGAAGACCAGGGCGTTGGTGTCCTTCTCCATGGCGGCCACCGTGTTGAGGATCCGGGCCACGGCGCCCAGGCTCTCGGGAGCGACCGCCGGCACGCGCACCCCGGAGTTGACCAGGGCGGCCACCTCACGCGGCAGGGTCGCCAGCGTCATGTCGTGCAACGAGGAGAAGCCCAGGGCCGTCAGCTCCGCGGCCAGCTCGCGACCACCGAACTCGCCGAGCTGGTGGCGCGAGGCGCCCCGGGCCTCGAGATCGCGCTCCTTGGCACGCACCCGGCGGTAGGCCTCCTCGACCTTGTCCCGGGTCACGGCGTCCATCGGTTTGATCCGCACTGAGAGGTACCCCTGACGCAGCGGCACGATCGTGGCGAAGACCCGGTAGTCCAGACCGTCCACCGCGCGGTTGGTGATGTAGCCGCAGGCCGGACGCTGGGACTGCAGATCGTCCCAGATGAGGCGGAAGAGGCCGGCCGGCATGTCCAGGTGACGAATGATGTTGTGCGGAGCCCCGATGAGACGTTCACGCGAGTAGCGCGAGAGCGTATCGAATGTCCGGTTGGTGTTCTTAATAACACCTTTGAGGTCCGTGGTGGAAAAGAAGATGTCCTGTGGATCGAACAAGCGCTCGTACCCGACCTGCGATTCCATGGGTGCTCTCCTTCATGGTAGATGGTTCGCGGGAGCACCTCGTCGAGGACCATTTCCTTAGCTCCTCGCACAGTGCCGGAAAAACCTTAATGACACGCGCGGGCCCGCGGAAGACTATTTATGACATTGTCACCAATGAGGTGGAATCTATATTGTGGATTATCACCAACTACTCCCCCAGGCGGCTCAGACTCTCGCGGACCGTCGCCACCCGCTCACGGATGACGGACTCGTCCAGGGTCACGACGACGCCGCGAGCCTTGGCGGCCAGCTCGGCCAGCGAGGCCGTCTCCGGGAAGCCCTGCTCACCCACGGCGATGGCCTCCTGCAGGGCGGCCTCGGCGTCGACACCCTCGACGAGAGCCTGGGCCCCCTCATCCTGAAGCGCGCGGATCCAGCGCTGGAAGGGCCGCTTGACACGGTCGAGGTTGCTGACCACGGAGCGAAGATCGCCCTCCAGGCGCTCGGCCAGGTTCGCCGCCTCCTGGCAGGAGGGCACGAGCTCCTCCAGGTCGGAGAGCATCGCCTCGGCGAGGTCACCGATGGCGTCAGCGGACTCCCCCTCCTGACCGTCCAGGACGGCGGCGGCGAAGATGCCGGCCATGAGGGTGTGCAGACGCATCATCGAGCTGCGGAAGCGCACCTCGGAGGCCGCCTCGTAGAGCGCCACCAGGGAGGAGTTGAGCTGACGGAGCACCTCGACGGCCTGAGCCCCGCGCTCCTTGACGCGCTCGGAGACAGTGGGGACGGAGGACTCGCCGTCGGGACTGGTCACCTCCTCCATGAGGGAGCCCACACGGTTGGCCCGGTCAATGACCGAGCGCACTCCGCCGGCCCAGGAGCCCAGGCCGTTGATGAGCTCCTGGTACTCGCCGAGCTGGTAGATGAGCTCGTCGGTGTCCCGCTCGATCGCCCCGACGGCCTGAAGGACGGCGAACATGGGATCGTCCGACTCGGCGCGCGGCGGCACTCGGACGCCCTCGACGACCAGCAGCGCCAGCTCGCGCGGGAGGGCGGCCCGGGCGAAGTTGTGCAGGTCGTGGTACTGGAGCCTCGCCAGCTCCTCAGTCAGCAGCGACGCCCCGTGCTCGGCGACCTCCCGGCGTCCGTGGCCCTCCTCGGCGTAGGCGCGCTCGGCGGCCCGGACGCGGGCGTAGATCTCCTTGACGGGGGTGAACATGGCGTGGTTGGTCGGGCGCACACGCACGGACAGGTAGCCGTCGGTCAGCGGGGCGATCGTGGCGAAGACCCAGTAGTCCAACCCGTCCTTGGCCCGATTGAGCACGTAGACGCAGGAGGAGCGCCCCTGCTCGAGCTCATCCCACATGAGCTTGAAGGCTCCAGCGGGCATATCATCATGCCGAATGATGTTGTGCGGAGAGCCGACGAGCTCCTCGGCGCTATGACGGGACAGCGAATCGAAGACCCGGTTCGTTCTGCGAATGACGCCCTTGGTATCCGTCGTTGAGAAGAACAGGTCCTCGGCACCGAAGCGGCGCTCGTTGCCATCGACGTATTCCATGACTCTCCTGCTGTTGCTGTATGAGGGAAATGAGGTCGGCGCCGGCTCACCGGCGGCGACACACTGGATGAGGAGACGGCTGAGATACCACTGGGCCGCTCTCTATGGGGCTACGCTACGGAGTAACGTTCTGGTGCACACGAATGTGGAGATCAACAACCAAGACGCATGACCGCATAAGCATGTCACAGCACTCGCGTCACTGCGTCACCGTTCGGTCTCAGATCGGTAACACAGTCGAGACACAGGTTGCGCTGTGGTCGAGCACAGCGCCTTCCTGTTGAATAGACGACGTGACTAACGCCCCCACCGAGAACCTCACCCGCGCCGATGGCTCCCCCTTACGCGTCCTGGTCGTCGACGACGAGCAGATGCTCGCCGACCTGCTCGCCTCCGCCCTGCGTTACGAGGGTTGGGAGGTCACGACCGCCGGGACCGGGATCGCAGCCGTCCGCTCCGCCCAGGAGATCGACCCGGACGTCATCGTCCTGGACATCATGCTGCCCGACTTCGACGGCCTGGAGGTCATGCGTCGGGTGCGTGGCCACCACCCGAATGTACCGGTCCTGTTCCTGACGGCCAAGGACGCCGTCGAGGACCGGGTGGCCGGGCTGACCGCCGGCGGCGACGACTACGTCACCAAGCCCTTCTCCCTGGAGGAGGTCGTGGCCCGGCTGCGCGCCCTGCTGCGCCGCTCCGGGGCCAGTGAGGAGAAGCCCGCATCCCTGCTGGAGGTCGGGGACCTGCGCATGGATGAGGACTCCCACGAGGTCTGGCGCGGTGACGACGAGATCCAGCTGACCGCCACCGAGTTCGAGCTGCTGCGCTACCTCATGCGCAACCCCCGCCGGGTCCTGTCCAAGCCGCAGATCCTGGACCGGGTGTGGAACTACGACTTCGGCGGCCAGGCCAATATCGTCGAGCTCTACATCTCCTACCTGCGCCGCAAGATCGACAAGGGCCGTGAGCCCATGATCCACACGATGCGCGGCGTCGGATACGTCCTCAAGCCGGTTGCCGGCACGGACGAGCGCGCCTGAGCACCCGCAGATGTCCCAGCAGCCAGCACCGACCAGGTGGCGGATGAGCCTGCGCTCGTGGCGGCCCGGCTCATTGCTCACGCCTCCTCGCAGTCTGCGCACCCGGCTGGTGGTCGGGGTGCTCGGGCTGGTCCTGGTCATGGCGGCGGTCATGAGCGCCTTCTCCACCGTCAGCCTGCGCCACACCCTCATGACGCGGACGGACAGTCAGCTGATGGCGGCCGCCCAGCGCGCCGCCGACAAGCGCCACGACCTGACGCAGGAGGCCAGGAAGGCCTCCGAGGAGACGGCCCAGGAGGGCGCGGAGAAACCCGACGGCCAGCCCGACGGGACGGGCGGGACCGACGGCGCCCCCGACAAGCAGGGGGTCCCTCCCGGCCTCGACGCCGCCGGGCAGTCCACCGGCACGCTGACGCTCATCACCGCGCAGACATCGGCCGCCGGCAGCGAGGCCGCCGCCTACATCGACAAGAACGGTCACTACGCGGCCATCTCCAAGGAGGACTGCCGGCTGCTGCTGTCCGAGGCCACCGAGGACCACCCCGTCACCGTCCACCTGCACCACCTGGGCAGCTACCGGGTGGTGGCCACGCGTGACGAGGCCTCGGGCAGCACGGTCATCACCGGGCTCTCCTTGGAGGGGGACAAGGCGCTCATCCGCACCCAGCTGCTCATCGAGCTGGCGGTGGCGCTGGTGGGAGCCCTCGTGGTGGCCCTGGCCGGGCGGACCATGGTGCGTTCCTCCTTGGCGCCCCTGGAGCGGGTGGCCCGCACCGCGCACCGCGTGGCCTCTCAGCCGCTGGAGCGCGGCGAGGTGAGCATCGAGGACCGCGTGGAGAAGGCGGACCTGGACTCCTCGGCCGAGGTCGGGCAAGTCGGCGGCGCCCTCAACACGCTGCTGGGGCACGTGGAGTCCGCCCTGGCCGCGCGCCAGCGCTCAGAGACGCAGGTACGCCAGTTCGTGGCCGACGCCTCCCACGAGCTGCGCACACCACTGGCCTCGATCCGCGGCTACACCGAGCTCATCCGCCGGGAGGGGGCCGATGCCGACCTGCCGGAGGAGGCCACCTACGCCCTGGAGCGCGTGCACTCCGAGTCGGTGCGGATGACGGCCCTCGTCGAGGACCTGCTGCTGCTGGCCCGCCTGGACGCCGGGCGCGAGCTGCGCCGCGAGGAGGTGGACCTGGTCGGCCTCCTGGTGGACACGGTGGCCGATGCCCGTGCGGCCGGCCCCGACCACGACTGGCAGCTGGACCTGGCCGTCCTGGAGCCGCCGGCCGACGCCACTGCCGAGGAGGCCGAGGACTTCCTGCCTGAGCCCCCACTGGTCATCGGTGATGAGGCCCGCCTGCGTCAGGTCATCGTCAACCTTCTGGCCAACGCCTGGGTCCACACCCCCGCCGGCAGCCACGTGACCACGACACTGGCGCGCGAGGGCGGCACGCTCATCGTGCGCATCCACGACGACGGCCCGGGGATCGCTCCGGACGTGCGCGAGCGCCTCTTCGAGCGCTTCGCCCGGGGGGACTCCTCACGTGAGCGGCGCACCGGCTCGACGGGCCTGGGCATGTCGATCGCGCTGGCGATCATCCAGTCCCACGGCGGCCGCATCGACGTCGACTCCTCCACCGCTCCCGAGGACCACGGGACCACCTTCACCGTCAGGCTCCCGGCCGCCACTGTCGAGGATTAGGGTCCAGAACCCACCCCTCAGGGCCGGCCACTGCACGAGGGCCGGGAGCCACTAAAAGAGGGTCGGCTGTACTCCACGCAGGTCGGGCCTTCGTGCAGTACGCACAACCCGTGGCCAGTAGGTCCCGACTTTCGTGGAGCGGACAACGAACGCCCCTCGGCGAGGGCTCACGTGCTCGACGGCGTCGAGTGCCCGTCAGTCGCGATGGCGGGGGTCGTGCTTGCGGCGGGTGCGGCCCCAGTCGGTGAGTGAGACGAGCGCGGACAGGGACAGGCAGGTGACGCCGACGACGGCCACAGACCCGGTGGCGTAGGCACCGAAGAGCTGCCAGCGCGAGTCCGGACCGTCCAGGTGCCGCCACACCCAGGCCCCCAGACCGAGCGCCCCCAGGGTGCACACGATGCCGGTAACGGCCAACAGAATGTTGCCGACGAACTGGTGCCACAGACGCGGCCCGGCGGCCGTCACCGGGATCGTCCCCACGGTGGTCAGCTCGGGCACCTCACCGGAGCCCTCCTCCCCGGTTCCCTCGCGCAGGGACCAGGGGGCGCGCCAGGCCCCGCCGGCCACGGCGAAGGCCCCCCAGGCCACGGGCACGAAGATCCCGGCCAGGACGTCGGAGGGGCGGTGCCACTGGCACACGAGGGTGGAGTAGCCCATGGCGATGGTGAACAGCGCCCCCGCCCAGGCCGACAGCGGCCGCCAGCGCCGCCCGGACAGCAGGATGAGGGCGACCGCGGCGGAGGCCGCCATGGTCGTGTGCCCCGAGGGGAGGGTGTTGGCGTTGTCCCAGCGCTCGGTGATGTTGAAGTCGGGCCGCCACAGGAACTGGTACTTGAGGATCTGGGTGGTCAGGTTGGCCCCGGCCACGGCGACGACGGCCCACACGGCGCGCCGGTGGCTGCGCCGCAGCAGACCGATGACGAGGATCGTCACCACGAGGACGACCGCCGCCGGCATGGACACCACGGACAGCAGGGTGCGGGCGTGGGCGCTCACGTAGTGCGAGCCGATCTCCGAGCCCTCCAGGGCCATGGCGTCAAGAACCTGGCCGGTGTGGGTGAATACGAACAGTCGCCACAGGCCGAGCGTCGCCGCCAGGCAGGACAGGGACAGCAGACCTCCGCGCAGACGCAGCTGTCCCAGGGAGCGGGAGGTCTGCGTCTGGAAGGAGGCCACCGGCCGATCGTAGGTTCTCGCCCGCACCATCCAATAGGAAGTCAGCAGCGATTCCTGTGCGGGACTGCTCACGGCTCGTGTGCCTCCACGTCGCTGAGCGGGTCATCGACCGGTGCGCCGGCGGCCTCGGTGATCGGCCCGTCAGGGGGCTGCGCCCCCGGGGGCCGGCTGCCGGTCCCTCCGAGCCGCGGCGGCCGAGTCCTTGGCGGCCCGTCCACCGGCGCCCCGGGAGCGCCGGCGACGACGCATCCACCACAGGCGCACGAGGATGCCGGTGACGATCGTCAGAATGACGACGACGGCGGCGATGATGGCCTTCATCCAGGTCTGCATGGGGGCAGGCAGGGCCTTGGCCTCCTCGGCCGCGGCGGCCGTGGGGTCCATGGGGACGCGCTCACCGGTGACCAGGAGACGGTGGGAGTTGACGCCGTAGGGCGTGCAGGTGATGAGGGTGACCAGGTCGCGTCCGGGGACCTTGCGCAGGGAGTCGGTCTCATCGGGCTTGACGACGGTGATGTCGGTGATCTCGTACTTGAGGGTCTGCCCCAGGGAGGAGATGTAGAAGGCGTCGCCCTTCTTGACCTGGCTGAGGTTGTCGAACATGGTCGCGGTGGACAGCCCGGTGTGACCGGTGAGGACTGCGTGGGTGGAGGGGCCGCCGATCGGCAGGCTCGTGCCGAACAGGTGCCCGACCCCCTCCGCCAGGGTACGGCTGTCGGTGCCGTGGTAGACGGGCAGGCTCACGTGGATGGAGGGGATGACGATCCGGGCCATGACCGGGTCGATGTCCATCTCATGGAGGTAGGCCTGGTACTGGGGGGTGTCGGGACGCTGCAGCTCGAGCCAGGGGTCGAGGATCGGCGCGCTCTCCAGGTTGTTGTTGTAGGTCTCGGCGGAGGCGCGCTCCGCGGCGATGGCCTCCGGCCCGGCCGCGTTCACGGAGGCGGTGTACATCGTGGCCAGGCGCTGCTGCTCATCGTTGTTGTGCCGAGTCGCCATGACCGGGTACAGGAGAACGGCGACGCCGAGCAGGACCAGGGCCAGTGGGAGCCAGGTCAGAAAGTGCTCGCGCAGGACCTTGCGGCGGGCCGCCTCGTCCGGGCCGGTCCCAGGGGAGACCGGTTCGCCCGGGCCGGGCCGCGGAGCCGCGCCGTCGGGCCCCTTCTCGGCCCGGCTCATGCAGGGCCGGGTAATGCGGTCGCGAAGTAATGGGGGTAGCGCTGTCACGGAGAACCGTGCCTTCCTTCGTCGGGTTGTCTGCGGAGCTCGCTGTGAGGGGCGGATGGGGATCGGTGGCGGGTTACCGATGGGGAGGGAGGATCCCTGCAACGCCCCGTGGGGGAGACGGGTTCTCCCGCCTCCCCCGCAGTGAGCAGTCAGCAGGATGACGACCGGATGGGGCTCGTCGCCCCGTGGCCGTCAGGAGCGGTCAGTGCCTGGCGGCGTGACGGCGCTTGTTGGCGTAGGCGGACACCGCGCCACCGATCACCAGGAGGGCGCCCGCGACCGTCAGGAAGATGACGCCGTTGGCACCGGTGAGCGGCAGGCGGAAGCCGGCGTTCTTCGGCACGTCGGTGACGGTCACCGCGGTCGCGGCCTTGGCCGTGGCCTTCTCAGCCATGACGCGGAAGGGGATCGGGTCGGCCTGGAGGTTGTAGCCCTCGGGCGCCTTGGTCTCAACGAGGCAGTAGTGGTCCTCGGCGGTCAGCTGGTCCTGGGACTTCGCCACACCGTTGACGTAGTCGTTGGCGCGCAGGTAGTTGATCTCCACGACGCCCTGGCCGGAGGTGGTGAAGGTCTTCTGCCCACCGATGGTCAGCGGGTCGACGGTCGAGGTGCTGGGGTCGGCGTCACGCAGTGTGGCGCCGCTCGCGGTCTTGGTGCACTCGTAGACCTGGAACTGGGCGCCGTTGTACGTGGTCTTGTCGGCCAGGTCGTCCGTACCGGTCTTGGTGACGACCACCTTGCCGTACTTGGACAGCGCGGGGGTGGTGGGGATGCCGGGGACCTTCGTGCCGGGGCGGTTCGGGTCCCAGGTGAAGTTGGGGCTGTCGTTGGGGATGAGGCCCGCGGTGTTGGACAGGTCTCCCTCCAGGTCGACGTTGGCGTCGAACGTGGCGGTCAGGGTCACCTGGATCTTGGTCTCGCCGTTGCCGTTGTAACGAGCCTCGGAGGCCTTGCGGCGGCCCTCCTCGGTGAGCTGGATGGTGGCCCAGTTGTGGTCGGCGCCATCGGCGGTGATGAGGGTGTAGTCGGTGGTGTTCGCCAGGGTCATCCCGTTCTGACCGACGATCTTGACGACCGGGGTGAGGGCGTCCTTCTTGATGCGCTTGTCGAGCTGGTCAACGACCTCGTAGCGCTTGATGCGCGCACCGCCCGGGTAGTCCACCTTCGGGATGGAGGTGGTGATGGTGTAGGTGATGTCGTGACCGGAGCCGGGGGCCGGCTTGTCCGTCACCTGCTTGTCCACACCGGAGATGGTGTTCTTGGGGTAGACGTGGACGTTGTAGTTCCACGCGGTGGTGTCCTGCGGATTGGTCATCGGCAGGGTGACGACGAAGTCCTCGGCGGGGATGACCTTGTCCGGGGTCCTGGTCTCGCTGACGAGGTAGGCGCCGACCTCGGTCTGAGCGTCGGTGAAGGCGGCCAGGCCATCACCACCGGTGGTGATCTTCTGGACGGTACCGGACTTGAAATCCTTGGTCTGGGAGACGTCGCCCTTGAGCTTGGCCAGGGTCTCCCAGCCCTCGGACGTGGTCAGGTCCACGCTCAGCTTGGTGATGGTGAACTCGACGCCGGAGACGGGCTTGCACTCGGCTGCAGGGTCCTCGTTACCGTCACCCTCCTTGACGCCGTTGGTGTCGGTCTGCTCGCACTTGTGGATGGTCAGCGTCGTGGCCGCGTCGGGGTCGATGGTGGAGCCGTTCGGGTCAGCGGGTGCCGCCGCGCCGGTCGGGGCGACGAGCGCGCCAGCGGCGAGCGTCATCGCAGCGGCGAGGCCGAGGCCCCGGCGCGTGGTGAGGGAGTGCATTTCTGTTCTCTCCTGTGTTGTTGGGATGGATGAGGGATGAATGGGGTGACCCGCGCGCGACGGAGCGGAGTCGTGGGTTCTTCTCGCGATCAGGCCGAGCGCCCGAACGAGGAAGTCTTTCGTTGACGTAGCGCCAGCAGGCCGGCGCCGGTAATGGCCGCGATCCCGACGGCGATGTTCATTCCGATGCCGCGTCCGCCGGACAGCGGAAGGGTGCCGACCTGGAGGTCTCGGACGGTGATCGTGTCCTCGGACTTGCTGGCCCCGCTGCGCGAGACCGTCAGTGCCGAGCCGTCTGGAGTCGCGGTGATGATCTCGATGCCCGTGTCGGTCACCTTGAAGCGGGCCGGCTTGGCCATGAGCTGGTGCCCGGCGGGAGCCTTGGTCTCCACCAGCCAGTACTCGCGGTTGATGGCCAGTCCCGTGGTGGTGAAGGTTCCGGTTCCCTTGCCGCCGGTGAAGGTCACACCGTTGGTCAGGGGCTTGGCACCCGGGGTGGAGGGGTCCATCGGGTAGATGTCGAAGGCCGCGTCATCCAGGGGGCCCTGACTACCGGTCTTGACGATCGACAGGACGCGCTTGCCGGCATGGGGCGAGACATTGGCGCAGGCCACGTCGTGGTCGGGCCGGGTGTCGGAGTCCTTGCCCGCCTGAGGAACGACCTTGTTGTACAGGCCGTGGCCGGGAACGAGGCGTGCCTTCTCCGTGGTGCAGGACAGCAGGTCATCGCGGTATCCGGAGGCCGACGGGTCGATCTTCACCGTGAAGGTGACGGTGTAGCGGATCGTCATGCCCGAGTACAGCTGCTCGTTGTCGGACAGGCGGTAGGAGCCGTCGGGCTGGGCGGAGACCGTCCGGGCCGGCCCCGTCTCGCGCTGCACCTTGACCAGGGTCGGGTTGAGCCCGGGGGCGAAGGAGGGCTTGTCGTCGATCGGCCCGGTGGACGCGGTCAGCGATCCCTCGTTGGTCACGCTCGCGGTGTAGACGACGTCGAAGGTCGAGCCGTTGCCCGGCTGAGTCGTGACCTCCTTGGAGAACCTCAGCCTGCCGGAGGTGGACAGGCAGCCGTGGTTGTTCCCCCCGCCGTCGGTGTCGCCTTCCATGGCGATGGTGTTGACCAGGCCGGAGGGCTTGCCGTCGGCGCGCTGGTGACCGCACTGGAAGTCGGACTCGTTGTAGCCCGGGGTGCTCTCGCGAACGGTGAAGGTCATCTGTACCGTGAAGGTTCGGCTGCCGCCGTCGGCCCCGGTCCGGGGAGCGGCGGCGAGGCTCTCTCCGGTGCCCGCCTTGATGAGGGTGATCGAACCGTTGAGGGTTCCGGTGGTGGGGTTGATGGTGGGAAGGGCGACACCCCGGGCGTCGACGCCCTTCTCCAGGATCCGCACCTTGTGCAGGTAGGTGCCGGCGGGCATCTGCGGGGTGTCGGTGAGGTCGGCGACCACCGGGCTGGCAGCCAGGGAGGTGTTGGTGACCGTCACCGTGTAGCCGGAGGTGAAGGTGCCGTCGCCATTACGGACCACGTCGAGCGGGGTCTTGGAGGCCTTGAACCGGGGGCTGATGGGCAGGGTGCCGCAGGCTGCGGCCTCCTTGGGCTGCCCGTCGCCCTTCGTGGTCACCGAGGCCTTGTTGTAGACGGCCTTGCCCTGGCTGACGGCTCCGGGGGTGCAGGTCCCCTGGACACCGGGCAGTCCGGCGTTGGGACCGGAGACGTTGAGCACCACCGTGTAGATGTGCTTCTGGCCCGCGGGCAGGGTGATGCCGGTCTTGGTGTAGGCGACCCCGGCCTGAGGCGTCTCCGTGCCGGTGATGGCACCGCCGGAGATGCTGACCTTGTGGACGGTGACCCCGCGGGGAGCCTGCCAGGCGTCGTTGAGGTCGTAGGTGAGGCCCGCCTTGGCGGAGGGGTTGGTCACCGTGATGGTGTAGGTCTGGTCGAAGGTGGTGCGGCCATTGACCTTCTCGGCGCTCTTGGCGACCTTGGTGAAGGTCTTGGCGATACCGGCGTGCGGGAGGACGGAGTTGACGACCTTGATCCTCACGGCGCCCTGCGTGGAGTCGGGGACGGTGAAGGTGACGCCACCCGCGTTGTCCCTCGTCGGGGCCACGGCGGTGGAGGCGACCTCCTTCTCATGGTCGCCCGGGCTGGTGACCACCTTGAAGGCGGCCGGGTGCTTCCAGCTGAGGCTTCCACCGGCCGGAGAGCCCGGCTGCTTGAGCCCCCTGGCGTCACGGGCGTCCTCGGTGACGGTGCAGGTGGCGCCCACGCGCTGGGCGGGCAGGTCCGCGGCGTTGCCCTTGGCGTCCACCGTGATCTTGCCGGCGGAGATGGCCTTGCCGCCGGGACCCGGGGTGCAGGTGTAGCTCAGGGAGTAGGAGCCGGCCGTGGCGGCGTCGGAGGCTCCGTCGACGGTCTTGACCGCGCTGACGGGAGTCTGCTGGGGCTTCTGGTGCACGACGCAAGTGACGTTCCTGCCCTCGCCCAGCACGAACGTGTTGTCGCTGCTGACGGGCGTGTCACTGCCATCGTCATCGGTGCAGACCCAGGGGCCGTTCTGCGAGTAGTCCTCGGGGCCCTTGCCTGCGGAGAGGACGTAGGTGCCGCCGGCGGTGTAGACCTTGCTGACGGCGGGTGTACCGCTGGCGCCGGTGATGGTCTTCTGCCCGAAGAGACCCTCGGTGGCGGGCTTGGCGGTCAGGGTCCACTGCTCGGGCCTGGCGTGACCGACGTCGACGACGGCCACGAGGGTGACGCGCCCGCGGCCGACGACGTACTCGTTGTGCCAGACGCACTTGACTGCGACCTCGTCCTGACGCTCAGCGAGCTGGGTCTCATCGAGGCGGATCGTGCGCTTGTCGAGGTCCACCGAGTCGGACTGGTCCAGGCGGGTGGTTCCGTCACGGCGCAGCAGCGGCGCTCCCCGAGTCCCCGCCGTACAGGTGACGTTGCGGAGGAACCAACCGGATGTCCGGACATCGCCGGTGTTGCGGTCGACAACGGCCTGCGGGTCGGCCTGCGCCTCCTGAACCGTGGCGGCGTCGTTGGGGGCCAGCAGGGTGTAGGTCCGCGGGTCCACGGCCTCGCCACTCCAGGTGGGGGTGAGTCCGGAGGGGGTGCCCCAGTTCTCGTGACCGTAGGTGCCCTCGGGTGAGGCGTTGAGGTAGGTGAACTGAGGAATTGTCAACGACCCGTGGACGGATGGGTCGGCCTTGATGTCCTTGGCGAAGGTGACGGGGCGCTCCTGCTCCAGGGAGCCGTAGAGGCACCCGTAGGAGATGGACTGCTCTCGGGTGATGAAGCGCTCCTCAAGGCCTGCGGACTCAGCCTTGGACAGCTGGGCCTGACAGTTGTCGGAGCTCCCGTTGTTGACGAATCCCCAGAGCTTCAGCTTGTACCTGATGCCGGTGCTCGGGTCGGTCCAGGCCGTGTCCGAGCGGTCGGACTTGATATCGAGGATGTCGTCCGAGCAGCTGCGCCCATTTTTGTCCGTGTAGTCCTGGGACATATATCCATCGAATCGCACCAGACGGTTATTCTGGTACATATACACGTAGTTGCGCCCATAACGTCCAACATTTCCCCTGGAGTCATAGGCATAAGAAGTCGGGATCACCTCCCCCTCCCTGCCGTAGTCTCCAACGATCAGCCTGCCGTCGGAATCGATCTTTCCAGTGCAGGTGTTAATCGTGTCTTTTTCCACCCAGGGGAAGTTCGCCTCGATCGTTCCGGCCGTCCGAACAGTGAAGCTCCCGTAGTAGGCCGTCTCCGGCCTGGCCGGGTTGGTGACCGCGCTGGTATCGGAGTAGATGGGACGGTTGACGTGCCTCATCATTCCGACAAGAAAAACCTGGCCAGCCTTGACGGATGTGGTGTTGGATGGCTGGAACCCCAGGGAGGACTGACTGCCCCAGGAGGGGTCCCCCTCGAAGCCCGGGCAGCTCCCGCCGAGCTCCCGGCGCCCGTAGCCAACGGTGGCGTAGGATCCGCTGCTCCCCTTGACCACACCGGTGGAGTAGTCGCCGCCGGCGGGCGAGTAGCGGATGCAGGCCCGAGTGGCGGCCCATTGCCACGGGAGCGCCGAGTAGTAGTAGCCGTCCGCCCAATCGGCAATGACGTCACTCCCCTCGGTGTTGCGCACGTACGCGATCTGCACCTCGGTCTCCCCCAGGGGGACGCTGAGGTCGCTCGTGGCCGCATCCACAGACGGCACCAGCCACGGAAAAGCCACCATCATTACCGAAACAATGGCAACAGAGCTGAACGCGGCAAAGAATTTGCACAGAATTCCGTCGTGCCCGCTTCGCGAGCACCTTGATATGCGGGGCATGCCGATGTGATTCCGATCATGAGAGACGGTAGCGCTGAGGTGCGCCACAAACTTGGCTGCCAAGAAATGTAGAACTCCCACAAGCATCCCGATACTCGAGAGCCCCCTCAGAGAACAACAATCGCGCATCTTTGCGCGACACAACCACTTTCCCCAGAGATACCGCAGATCGCCCTACGTCACAGTTGTGCATCGTTCATGGTGGGGAGGTCACGATAATTAAGGGCAGGCGGCGAACATAAATCGCCAGTCTCAAAAAAGAGAGATTACCTACCGCATGCTCACTGAAAGCAGGAGCCTTTTTGAACTTTTTTCGGCGCGTAATTCTCAGTCGACAGTGAGGAAACCCATGGTCACAAGGCGCCGGGTCGCCTCGACCATCTCCGCGCGCAGCGCGGCCGCATCCGCACGATTCAGCTCACTGAGCGCGGCGACCGCGGAGGCGACCTGCCCGACGCTCAGCTCGCCGTCGGCCACCCCGGCCAGGGCGGCCACCGCCGTCGAGGCCTGCAGGGTCCGTCCCAGCCCTGCGCCCTGACGCAGCAGGATGACCGTGGGTTCGGCGGCCCCCGGGATGAGGTGACGCTCCTCGGTGACGTCGGGGGCCAGTACCGGGCGCAGGTCGGCGACGGCCTCGTCATCGAGACCGGCGAGCAGCTCGCGCACCTCCAGCACCTGGGCGACATGAGGGCCCAGGACCCCCTGGCCGGAGGTGGTCGCCTCCTCCAGGAGGCGCCAGGGCTCGCGGGGGCGCCGGGGACGGTGGACGATGAGGTAGCCGAAGCCGATGCCCCGGACTCCGCGGTCCTCGAAGTCGTCGATCCATGCCTCCAGGGCGGTCTCGAAGCCCCCGGCATCACGCTCGAGGGTCAGGCCGCCGTCGCGCAGCCACATGGTGGCGTACTCCACCGGGTCCTGGACCTCGCGCTCAATGACCCAGGCGTCGAGCTCCTCGGGGATCCAGGCGGCCACGGCGTCACTCCACGCGCCGACGCCACGGTGCTCCCAGTTGCCCAGCATGACGGCGACCGCGCCGGGTTCGAGGTGTTCGCCGAGCCCGGCGACGAGCGCCGGCAGGACGGGGCCGCCGGCGTCGCGGTACTCCATGAGGGGCAGACCGGCCTCGCGCACCGCAGGCGGGGTGAGGACGAAGGGAGGGTTGGAGACGATGAGGTCGAAGCGACGGCCGGTCACCGGCTCCAGGAGGGAGCCGCGCAGGAGCTCCAGGCGGCCGGCACCGGAGTCGGAGCCGGCCTCAAAACCGGAGCCGGTGTCGGCGTTGGGGGCACCGATGACGCTCACGCCGGCCAGGACCGCGTTGAAGGCGGTGAAGGCCAGGGCGCGAGCGGAGATGTCGGTGGCGACGACGCGCTCGGCGTGACGCAGCAGGTAGAGGGTCTGGATGCCGCAGCCGCAGCCCAGGTCCAAGGCGGTGCGCACGGGGGTGCGCGGGGTCAGGCCCGCCAGGGTGAGGCCGGCGCCACCGACACCCAGGACGTGGTCGGGGGCCAGGACCCGGCCGGTGACGAGCTCACCCAGATCGGAGGCCACCCACCAGCGGACCTCGCCGGCGTCGTCGACGGCCTCATG
Organism: Actinomyces oris; assembly: GCF_001937665.1. Taxonomy (GTDB): domain Bacteria; phylum Actinomycetota; class Actinomycetes; order Actinomycetales; family Actinomycetaceae; genus Actinomyces; species Actinomyces stomatis. The sequence goes on from NZ_MSKL01000009.1 coordinate 35,178, forward strand.
GGGGCGCAGGTCGAGGCGGGCACGGACGCATCCGGTCTCATCGGGCTCGCCGACCAGGCCGATGGCGGCCGCGCCCGCCGCTGCAGTGCGGGGCAGGGCGGCGTCGAGAGCGGTGGCGGGGACCGGCTCGCCGAGCATGAACAGGGCGGTCAGGATGGCCACGGGCGAGGGGGCCGGCCCGGCGGCCAGGGCGGTGCGCACGGCTTGCAGAGCGGGCAGACGAATCTCCCGGCGCAGGGCGGCGTTGGCGACCTCGCCCAGGAGCGCGGCCACCGCCTCCACTCCCCAGCCGGACTCGGCCAGGTCCACCCGCAGGCTCACCGCCTGCTCGGGCGTGAGCGTCGGAGGCGGGAAGGACGACGACGGTTCGGACGCGGACCGGGCGCTCGCAGGGTTCATGAAACCGACCGTAACGCGGGGCGCCGCTCGCATCGGGCGCCCCGCCGCAGGGGCACCCTCCGGCTCACAGGTGTGTTGGCTCCTGGCCTCGACGAGGATCGAATGCCCTGATGTCGGGGCTGGTTCGGCTGCTCACACTCGTTCGGGTGGTGCGGGGCGTGTACTGCACGAGGGTGGGGTGCTACTGGAGGAGGGTCGGGTGCACTTCGGGTAGGCAGGGCCTTCGTGCAGTACGCACAACCCTTGACCAGTAGATCCCAACCCGCGTGCAGTAGACCAGCCCGAGGTGAGACTCAGGGTGGAACCGACGTCGAGTCACGGCCTCCGGGCCTTCGCACGGGAGCCAGAAGGGGTCAGACAGAGGGGTCGGGCGGGGGCAGGACCTGTACGAAGGCACCGGGCTCTGCCACACACTCACTCCCGCTCGGCCCAGTGTCCACAGCGCTGACATCAACGGGCCCACCGTCGAAACGGCCACAGAGGATCCCTGGAATGCTGCGGTTCATCTTCGGCGTGCGGCGTCGGTGCGGGGGGTGATGTCAGCACCATGGACACCAGTGACCCAGCAGCCCTCTCCCCTCGGCCCGCCGTCGGCTCCAGGGCGACCATCCTGCCCGGGATCCCTACCGAGCACGCCTCAGACGTGCGGAGGCAAAAGACCGCCGGCTCACAGGAGCCGGGAGGCGAGCTCGGCGTACTGGCGGGTCTTGACCTCGACGTCATCGATGTAGCTGATGAGCATGACCTCCTCGGTGCCGTGATTCTCGGCGAAGGAGGACAGGGCCCGGGCGACCTCGTCATAGGTACCCACGATGATGGCGGTGTCGCGCTCGAGGTAGCGCTCGACCTCGGCGCGGTAGGCGGCGTCGAGGGTGGCCGGGTCGCGGAAGCGCATGGGGCGGCCGGTGCGCAGGCTGAAGCGGGCGTCGGCGGCCACGAGTGCCTGCTCACGGGCCTCCTCGCGGGTGGCGGCGGCGCTGACGCACAGGGCGGAGAGGGTCTGGCCCCCGTGGATGGAGCCGTGGCCGCCGCCGCGGTGGGGTGCGCCGTCGGCCCGGGTCCCCCGGCTCTCGGGGAGGTGGGCGCGGTAGTGGTTCATGATCTCGACCTGTTGGCGGCCGGTGAAGAACTGGGCGTAGGCGTAGTTGAGGTCGCGGACTCCGGCCCAGGCGGCCGACTGCCCTGAGGAGCCCAGGAGCCAGACCTCCGGCAGCTGGGTCGGGCGGGGCTGGACCTCGACGGAGGCGTAGGGATGCGTGGCCGGCAGGTCGTCGCGCAGGAGGGCGACCGTCTCCTCAATGAGGGTGTTGATGGCGTCGGGATCGATGACGCGGCCCTGGTTGAGGGCTCCGGCCGCGCGCATGTCCCCGCCGGGGGCGCGGCCCAGGCCCATATCGACGCGGCCGGGGTGGAGGGCGGCCAGGGTGGCGAAGCGCTCGGCCATCTGGAGCGAGCCGTAGTGCATGGCCATGACGCCGCCCGAGCCCACATGGATGCTGTTCGTGGCGTCCAGGATGTGCATCATGAGCAGGTCGGGCGCCGACGACAGGAAGGCTCCGGTGCTGTGGTGCTCAGCCAGCCAGAAGCGGTGGTAGCCGGACTCCTCCAGGCCGCGCCCCAGGCGGACGAGGTCCTCCAGAGTCCGGCGAACCTCTCCCCCTTCAAAGAGTGGGACCTGCTCGAGGACGCTGATCCGGCTGAGACGAGGACTCATGGCTTCTCCTGACCTGGTGTGCGACGGTAGTGGGGCAACACCGCGGGACGGCGGCTCATTCCGACTGAGCGGACCGGCGGGTGGAAGCCCCGCGCAGCGGACGCGAATGTTCCCCTGGGTCGTGTCACCGCAGCGTCACCAGATAAGGTATACCTTCTTAAAGATAGGACAACTTTTAGTTGCACCTATGGCGTTGGCGCCTTACGGTTGGACCGACGGAGCCGCCCCGCACCGGCCCCACCTGGGCCGGCACAGGCCGGCGCAGGCCCGCACCAACTCGCACCGCGATTCGCATCATTCAGGAGGCACCCATGGCCGTTCTCACCATCGGAGACCAGTTCCCCGCCTACGAGCTCACCGCCGTCGTTCCCGGCAACCTCAAGGAGGTTGAGGCCAGCAAGCCCGAGGACTACTTCACCACCGTCTCCTCGCAGGTTCCCGCCGGCACCTGGCGCGTCGTCTTCTTCTGGCCCAAGGACTTCACCTTCGTGTGCCCCACCGAGATCGCCGCCTTCGGCGACCTCTACCAGGACTTCAAGGACCGCGACTGCGAGGTCGTGGGCGTCTCGGTGGACAACGAGTACACCCACTACGCCTGGCGCCGCAGCCACGACAAGCTCCAGGACCTGCCCTTCCCCATGGCCAGCGACCTGAACCGCGAGCTCACCGATGCCCTGGGCATCAAGCGCGCCACCGGTGAGGCCGACCGCGCCACCTTCATCATCGACCCCCACAACGTCATCCAGTCGGTCTCCGTGACCGCCGACTCCGTGGGCCGCAACACCGAGGAGGTCCTGCGCCAGCTCGACGCCCTCCAGTCCGACGAGCTGTGCGCCTGCAACTGGCAGGCCGGCGCCGCCACCATCGACGCCCTGGGCGAGATGAGCTGACGGGCCCCGCCCCAGTCCCCTGACCTCCACCACCTGAACGACGAAACGAGAACACATGAGCATCGACAACCTGCGCTCCGCCTTGCCCGAGTGGGCCAAGGACCTCTCCCTGAACCTGTCCACCCTGTCCCGCTCCTCCTCACTGACCGAGCAGCAGCAGTGGGGCACCTTCGTGGCCGCGGCCGCCGCGACCCGCAACGAGTCCGTCCTGGTCCAGGTCATGGAGGACGCCCGCACCCACCTGTCCGAGGAGGCCATCAGCGCCGCCCTGGGCGCGGCCTCCATCATGGCGATGAACAACGTCGCCTACCGCACGCGCCACTTCCTGGGCTCGGCCTACGAGAACGAGCGCATGGGCCTGCGCATGAACATCATCGGCACCTCCGGCGGTGTGGAGAAGGTCGACTTCGAGCTGTGGAGCCTGGCCGTGTCCACCATCAACGGCTGCGAGAAGTGCGTGACCGCCCACGAGGCCACCGTGCGTGGCGAGGGCCTGAGCACCGAGCAAGTCTGGGAGGCCGCGCGCATCGCCGCCACCCTGACCGGTGTGGCCCAGGCGGTCGGCGTCGTCGAGACCCTCGACTGACCCGGCCCCGACACGATCACCACAATAACGACGGCGGCCGCCGGTTCCCCAGGAAGAGCCGGCGGCCGCCGTCTGTCTAGGTGTCTACGGGCCAGTACCGCTCAGCTGCGGGGATCGGCGTCGATGGCGCCCTGGGTGTCGTCGAAGATCAGGTTGGAGATCTCGACCTGGACCATCTCCACCTGGGGGACGTCGTGCAGGAGGAGCGGGTCATCGGCGGAGGTCTGCAGGGCCAGCGTGCCGCAGCCGAAGAAGCGGTCGCTGACATCCTTGTCCAGCTGGATGTCGGAGATCCGGGTCAGGGGCAGGTCGTGGCCGACACGGCTGATGATGCCGGAGCGGGTGATGATGCGCTTGGTGGTGACCGTGTACGTGCGCATGTACCACTGCAGCCACGGCAGAATCAGCAGGGGGACGCTTACGACGAGGATCACCACCCAGATCGCCAGGACGCCCCAGGGCTGCCAGGTGGCGGGGGCCATGACCGAGGCGACGACGCCGACCACGAGCAGGAGGATCTCGACGACGAACCGCCACAGGAGGACCTTGATGTGGGTGTGCATGTGCCGCACCACGACCTCGTCGCGGCTCAGGAGCTTCTTCGACAGTGCCATGCCTCCATCGTGCCAGGCCGCCGGGGGTTCGCGCACCCGAAGGGTCAGGAGTCCCCGGTTCTCCGCCATCAGCCGGGAGTGTTCGGGCCGCTGGGCGGGCGGGAGCGCCTCCGGGGGCAGGGCACTGGCAGAGCGGGGTGCGTTCACCCGGTGAGCATGCTCATGCCGACTGAGGCGACGACCGGAGCGATCCCCAGGATGACGAAGGCCGGCAGGTGGCAGGCGCCCAGCGGCAGGACGAGGCGCACCGCCAGGCGCTCGGCGGCCTCCTCATCGCGAGCGTGCCGCCCCGCGCGCAGGCTCGCCGCCGTCGCCGCCAGGAGGGCCGCCGGCGAGGCCCCGTCCTCCCAGCCCGGGCGCAGGCAGGACTCCAGGCGGGAGCGCCGCGCCCGCCACTGATCGTCGTCGGGCGCCTGCCAGGCCTCCTCCCACGGGGCGCCCAGCAGCAGGGCCCGCCCCACGACGCCGGCCCCCTCCTCCTCCAGGGCCTCGCCCAAGGCGGTCAGCACCCCGGGCACCGAGGCCCCGGCACTCAGTGCGGCGGCAGCCAGATCCAGGACCAGGGCCTCATCGACGACGTCGCCGTCAGCCGTCGCCGCGCGTACCAGGCGCCTGGTCACCAGGTGCCCCACCACCATGAGCACGATGCCGAGCGCCCCCACGGCGCTACCGACGCCGCCGTCGAGCAGGAGGGCGGCGGGGTCGGCACCCACGAGCATTCCCAGTCCCAGGCCGACCACGGGCAGGCAGGCCAGGAGCCGCGCGGTGGTACGGGGGCCGGCCAGGGCGGCCCGACGGGAGGCCTCGGCGTGACCGGACTCGGCGACCCCGCCCGCCACGGTCTGGAGGATGTCAGCCAGGGGTGCCCCCAGGGCGGTCGACAGGCGGCAGGAGGCGATGGCGCCCGGCACCCCGGCGGCGGTGGCCCGCCGCTGCCGGGTCCGCCGTCCCCTCGGGGGCGGGCGCCAGTACAGGCGCCCGTCGCTCCATCGGGGCAGCCACGAGTCGTGCTGGAGGTCCGCGAGCGCGCGCAGCACGGGTGGGACGCCGTCCTCATCGGGCTCGGCGCCCTCGGTCAGGCCGGCGCGTTGGCAGGCGCGCACCCAGGCCCGTTGCGGGGTCGCACCGGCGCGCAGGAGGCTGGCGACCTCGGTGAGCAGCAGACCGAGGTCCGGTTCGGGCGCCCCGGAGCGTCGGGAGCGCAGTGCGGAGAGAACCGCCTGCGGGGTCGATGCTCGCTCCTCGACCGCGGGGGCGCCCGTGGTCCAGCTGCGGGGCAGGCCGCGGCGGGCCGGCAGCAGGAGCACGGCGGCGGCCAGGGCGACCAGGACCGCCGCGATCCAGGCGCCCGGCACCGGTCCGCTCGCGGAGCCGGCCAGGTGCCCGGCCGGGGGCAGGAGGGAGACGGGCCCCCTCAGGCAGGTCATGCCGGTCATGCTGGCCATACCGGTCATGTGGGTCTCCTCTCCCCCGGCCCGGGCAGTCCGTCGAGGCCGGTGTGGGCAAAGACCTGCGGGCCGATCCGCTCTCGCAGCGCCTCCGCGGCCGGGCCGGGGCTGAGGCGGCCGTCGTCGGCCACGCGGAGGGCCTCCTCGCAGACAAGGACCGCTCCGGCCGGGGTCGTCTCGCGCCGCAGCACGCCGACGGAGGCCACGAAGCGACGCGCCCCGGCGGTGCCGGACTGTCGGCGCAGGTGGACGACGGCGTCGAGCGCGCTGGCCGCCTGGGCGGCGACGGCCGCCTCATCGAGTCCCGCGAGCGCCCCCAGGGCGGTCAGGCGGGCGGGGACGTCGGCGGGAGAGTTGGCGTGGAGGGTGGCCCAGCCGCCCTCGTGCCCGGTGTTGAGGGCGGTGAGGACGTCGCGCACCTCGGGGCCGCGGCACTCGCCCAGGACGATCCGGTCGGGCCGCATGCGCAGGGCGGTACGCACCAGGGAGGTCATGGAGACCGCCCCGACGCCCTGGACGTTGGCGCCGCGCTCCTGGAGGTGGACGACATGGGGGTGGTGGGGGCGCAGCTCGCTGGCCTCCTCGATGCACACGATGCGTTCGGTGACCGGGACGAGTCCGAGCAGGGCGGCCAGGAGGGTGGTCTTGCCGGTGCCGGTGGCGCCGGTGACCAGGCAGCTGGCGCGGCCGGTCACGAGGGCGGCCAGGACCTCGTCGAGGCCGGGGGCGACGGTGCCGGCGGCGGTGAGCTCGTCCAGGGTGAAGCCACGGCGGCGCTTGGTGCGCAGGCTGATGAGGGTGCCGTCGGCGCTCAGGGGCGGCAGGACCGCGTTGAGGCGGGTGCCGTCGGGCAGGGTGGCGTCGACGACGGGGCAGGCGTCGTCGAGGCGCTTGTGGGCGGAGGCGGCCATGCGCACGGCCAGGGCCCGCACCTCGGGCTCGTCCATGGCGGCTGCGGGGACGGGTTCGAGGCCGTGTCCCCGGTCGATCCAGGTGCGCCCGCCGCTGACGAGGACGTCGGTGACGCCGTCGGTCTCGATGAGGGGCTGGAGGAGTGGCCCGGCGCCGTCGACGTCGGCGCGCACCCGCTGCCCGAGACGCGCCATCCCCACCTGTCCGGTGGCGGGGGCGGCGGCGTCGTTGAGGGCCTCATCCAGGCCCACGCCGCGTGCGAGGGCGCTGCGGACGCGGGCGAGCTCGGGGCCGTCGCCTCCCGCGACCCCACCGGGAACGCCGGGCTGATCGGGACTCACCGGGACCATGGCTGCCTCCTGGACTGATTCGTTAACTGATTCGTTGACGGATTCGGTGGCCGGCTCGTTGACTGGTTCCCCGTCTCCCTGGGTCCTCGGACGGCTACCGCATCAGCCGGCTCGGGGGTGGGTCCGGCGGCGCTCCTCGCCCGGTTCGGTGCCGCAGCGCCAGGGAGCCGGGGCAGCAGCTCCCGGGCCAGGGCGCTCGCGGCGCGCCGGATGGCCGAGCGGGCCCGAACCGGGTCCTCCCCGAGGGCCAGCCGCTTGGCCAGGACCCGGTCGGTGGGAACCTGCCCCAGGACCGGGCAGCCGGTGATGAGCTCGAGGTCCTCGGCGAGGACGTCCTCGCCCACCTGGCGCACCACGAGCCAGACCGGCACCCCCGCAGCGGTGTCGGCGGCTTCGGTACCGCCGGGCACCGCACCCCGCAGTCGTGAGACGATGCTCTCGGCGGCGATCGCCGAGCGCAGGTCGAGTCCGGTGACGATCAGGACCCGGGCTCCCGGGGGCGGGAGCGCCCCTCGGGGCAGGTCCACCAGGACGACGTCGTGCTCGGCCCGCATCGCCTCCAGGACCGCCTCCACGCAGGGCCGGGGCCCTCCGCGCACGTCCCCGGTGAGGACCGGCATGGCGTGCCACACGGGCAGGGCCCCGACGAGGTGGCCGGGCCGGAAGGCCGACTCATCGGCCGGCAGGTCCGCCCAGCGCAGCCCGGTCAGGACGCTCTCCCCGCACAGGAGGTCCAGGCCGCCGGTGGGGTCGAGGTCCATCATCGCCACCCGCCTGCCCGCTCGGCCCAGCGCCCACGCCAGGTGCAGCAGCAGGACGCTGGCCCCCAGGCCCCCGCGGGCACCGGTGACGGCCAGGACCTGGGCGACGTGGCCCGAGCGCTCTGTCCCCTCACACGCCCTGTCCTCCGTCGCCCGCGCATCTCCACCGGACTGCACAGGCCGGCCGGCGGAGGGCCTCAGGGGAGGGAAGGAGACATCCCGACCGTCCCACACCTGCGTGCGCCCCGGCGCCGCCTCGTCCCCGGGCTCCGCCACTGCCGGAATGGTCAGTGTCTCCATCTCCTCCGTCTGCTCCGCCTGCTCCACCTGCCATGTGCCGTCCCCCGCGGGCACGCGCACCTCCCTCACAGGCATCCTCACCGACATCGTCTCCCTCTCCCACATGTCTCCACCGTCCTGCCGTGTCTTCCCCGCGGCCTGCCGGCCGTCTCCACGGCTCCCCGACCGGCGCCCCGCACGGCGGTACCGCGGGGACCGCAGCACCGCGGGCGGCTCCCCACCAGGGTGCGGGCCCGCCCGCGGCTGCGCCCATCGACGTCGTCGGGCCTGTGGAGACGGGTTGCAGAAACGGGCCTGTGGCCCCGCGCCCGCTGCAGCCGGTCACAGCCGGCCACGGAACCGCCGGCGATGACGGAGGCCACTGCGGGGCTGACACGCCTGACACCGGGGTCCGGCTCGTGATGTGATGGGGGGCATGAGCGCGCAGGACCGCGCAAGCGACCCCTCCCGACTGACAGCGACCTCACCGGTGACGGCACCGACCGTCCCACCGGTGGCGCCGGAGCGCTCCGCCGCCGCCCCCTCACCCACCGGGCACCGCGCGGCGGCCTACTTCGACCTGGACAAGACGATCCTGGCGACGTCGTCGACCTGGGCACTGGGCACCCCGATGCGGCGCAGCGGCCTCATCTCCTCACGGGCCCTGGCCCACGGGCTCATCGCCCAGCTCCCCTATCTCCTGGTGGGTGCCGGCGTCCGGCGGTCCAGCAGCCTCATGGAGCACCTGGCCCTCATGTCCGCCGGCATCAGCCGCCGCGACCTGGTGGAGGTCGTGGAGGGAGCCCTGACCACGGCGATCGAGCCGGCCGTCTACGCCGAGGCCCTCGACCTCATTGAGGGTCACCGCCGGGCCGGGCACGACGTCGTGGTGGTCTCGGCCTCCATCACCGAGATGGTCTCCCCCATCGCCCGCCTCGTCGGGGCCGACCGGGCCGTGGCCACCCACATGGAGGTCGGCGAGGACGGCCTGTTCACCGGGCGCATCTCCCGCTCCATGCTGCACGCGGAGAAGGTGGTGGCGCTGCGCGAGGACGCCGCCGCCCACGGCATCGACCTGTCCCGGTGCTGGGCCTACTCCGACTCCATCTCCGATGAGCCGATGCTCAGCGCCGTCGGCCATCCCGTCGCGGTCAACCCCGACCGGGACCTGCGGCGCCTGGCACAGGAGCATGACTGGCCGGTGCGCGACTTCGCCCGCCCGGTGCGGCTGCGGCCGCGCTGGGAGCCCCCGAGCCTGTCGACCCGGGCCTCGGTGATCGCTCACGTGGCCGGTGTGCTGGCCGTCGGGGGCACCGCCGCCTGGCTCGTCGCCCGACGCGGCCCGCGCGGCGCCCGCGGCATCTGAATCGCTCGGCCGGGCCCACGCAGGGGCCCACCCGGCCCGCTCACCCGGCCCGCCAGGTGCCGGCCTGCACCGCCCGGCACAGGCGCTGGGCCTCCTGAACCCCAGCGAGCACCGCCTCGGCCTGCCACACCACCCAGGCCACGACCCCGTCCATAGTGCCCGAGGCGTAGGCACCGGCGGCCTCGGCGTAGGCCGCCGGCACCCGCCCGGGATAGAGATCGGTGACCGCCGTCCCCGTCGGCTCGAGCCCGTCACGCACCAGGAGGTGACGCACGAGCAGCCGCCCCACTGCCGCGTTCCCGGCGGTGAAGGGCCGTGCCGCCAGCATCTCGGCATGCACGACGGCCGCCCGCACCAGCACCGGTGCCCGCTGCGCCTCAATGAGCTCAACCAGTCCCGCCAGCCTCACCGCCAGCTCCTCGCCCTGCGGCGCATCCCCCGGACCGCCCTCCCGGGCACGCACCTGCCCGGTGCGCGGCGCGCCGACCTCCTCCAGCCCCACCCGGCCGCCAGCCGCCAGGGGGCCGACGACGTCGCGGTGCACCGCGGCCAGCAGCGAGCGCGCCGGGGGCACCACCGGCCTGCCCCGGCCCACCAGGTCCGGCATCCAGCCGACCAGGCGAGCACCGGCGCGCCACAGCCCGGCCACGGCGTCCAGGCCCGGGTCACCGGTGGCGGCCTCAGTGAGTGAGCCGGCGGCCACCTGCTCACGCAGCACGTCGGCGGAAACTACCGCCCCCTCGACGCCACCCGAGGCGATGGCGCCCCGGATCGCGGCCTCGGCGCGGGCCTCACGCCACCGGCGCCGCAGGGCCTCGTTCCAGCGCAGCTCGGAGCAGGCCTCACGCACCGCCGCCTCGGCGGCGCGCACCCGCTCATCGGCGGCCACGGCTCTGAGCGCCTCCAACGCAGGATCCTCGGACGGAGGCGCTCCACCGGGAGACGCCCCGGCTGACGCACACCCGTCGGTCCCACCAGTATTCGACCTTTCGGTCGACACGCCGGGCCGGCTCACCGCACCCTGCGCCGTGGGCCTCCTCGGTCCCCCTGCCGCCGACGGCCCGATCCCCACAGACATTCGCACCACGCCCCCACTGTGGCACACCGGGGACACCGGCAGCCACAGACACCGTCAGGAGCCCTACGGCCCCTCTCCTCAACGAAGTCCGCACGAGGCGGGTGCACCCCCTAGACTCGATCAAGTGAGTGACTCCCCCTCCCATCACGCCCCGGGCTCCGGCCCGCCGCCCGCGACCCCTGGCGCATCGGGCCGGCCACCGCGCAGTCGCCGACCCGACTACGTGCTCACCGCCGTCGTCGGAGTCATCTTCGCCCTGGGCGCCTCCACCCTTCTGGGCCTGGCCACCGACCCGGCCTCGACGCTGCGCACCGGCCTGCTGCTCGGCGCGCTCCTGCTGTTCTCCTCGGCCGCCGCCGTCCTGTTCGCCAGCCGCTCCTCGCTGGGCGCGCTCGCCACCGGGCTGACCGCGCTGACCGCCCAGTCGATGGTCTTCCTGGCCCCCATTCACGCGGCCTCCTTGACCGAGCCCTGGCTACAGCGGCTCGTCAGCACCGGTTTCATGCTCGTCCTGGCGGGCCTGTGGCTGGGCGGCTCCTGGGGGATGCGCCTGGCCCGCCGTGCCGGCCACGCCCAGGGGCACGCCGCCTTCCGTCTGACCCAGGCCGACCGGACCGTGGGCTCCACCCCGACGCCACCGCCCTCACGCCGGCGCGCTCATCTCCTGTCCCTGCCCTGGGTCATCGCCGGGCTGGCGCTCGCGGCCCTTCTGCTGCCCCGCGCCTACCTGCGAGCAGTCGCCCCCGGTGTCCAGACCGGTCCGCTGCTGCTCGCAGCCGTGCTCATCTCCCTCCTGGCCCTGGCCGCGGCCGGCGCCTCGACGGCCCGCTCCACCCTCGGTGCGCGCGTCACCGGCCCGGTTCTCATTCTTGCGGCGGTGCCCGCGCTCAGTAACGGTATGATCCCTGGCGGCCATCTGGTCTCCAGGGTCCTGCCGTACGGCCCGGACGCCATCGTGCTCGCCGCCATCGGCATCGAGCTCATGGCGATCGGCTGGGGAGCACATGTGGCTCGCCGTCAGGGTCGTGCGAACGCGCTGGCCAGGCTGCGCTCCGGCGTCTGAGGGTCCCATACCCGACTCCATGTCCTGGGGACGACCGGCCCCTTCCGGCATCCCCATCCCTACTACTACCGTGTGCATGCGTAAGGAGACCTCGTGAGCACCGACAACACAGATCGCACCGCACCGCAGGCACCCGTCCCCTCCGAGGACGTCGCCCCATCCTCCCCGACGGCGTCGACACCCACCGCACGGGCAATGGCCACGGACCCCCGCCCGGGAGAGGCGACGGTCACCAAGGCTGATGAGGCCCTCGTCCCGGCCTCCCTCAAGGACCTCGCCGGCAAGGCCACCCAGGTCTCCCCGGCCGCCTCCAGCGAGTCTCAGGCAACGGTGGCTGCGGAGGGTGAGGTGGTTCCGGTCAGCACCTCCATCGACGCCGATGACACCGATACGGCCGATGATGCGGCCATGGACAAGACTGAGGAGGAGGAGACTGCGGCCGCGGACGACAAGGACGACACCCTGAACCTCCGCGAGCAGGCGTCCTTCCCCGGTGCTGCCGGGAGCCAGGCCGCCGAGGCCGTCAGGAGCGCTGCCGTGGGCGCCACGAGCGCTGTCACGAGCGCAGCCCGGGTGGTCGCCGACACGGCCACTGACGCATCCGATGACGCAGCCGAGAAGACCGGCGGCGCCCTCCCGGCCGACCGCCCTGCCCAGGCCCCGTTGCGCCCCGCCGCCCCCTCCCCCCACCCGGTGGCGGCTCAGGCGGCGCCAACGCCGTCTGAGTCCTTCACCCCTGACGACGCCGCCGTCGCGGAGACAGTCGTCGGGACCGCTGCGGCCGATGGCATGCCGCCGTCGATTCCTCCGTCCTCGGGGCCCGGTGAGGTGGAGGAGGAGCCGGTGCAGGTCGCCGCGGAGGCCACGACGCCCACGGCTCCCGAGCCCGCCCGGGCCGAGGAGCATCGGACGGCTGCCGTCACGGCCACAACGGCCACCACACCGGCCTCAGCACCCATCAGCTCCGCCGTCTCCGCCCCGCAGGCGCCGTCGCCCGCGCCGGTGGACGACGAGGAGGAGACGCCGGCCGAGACAGTCAGCAGCGAGCCGGTCGTCCGGACGACCGCCGCATCCGCCACGGTGCCGACGGCGGCCGCGGCAGCGGGCGCACAGGGACACGCGCCCGTGGCCGACACCGCCGAGGACTCCGTGGAATCGGAGGATCTGACCGAGGCCGAGGACCTCGACTCCCCCGAGGCGGAGGCCGACCTCACTCCCACGACCCCGGCCATCCCCACCCCCGAGTCCGGCTCCCCTGCCGTGAGGGCGGTGCCCGTCTCCGTGACCACCGGTGCCGCCAGAGTCTCGGACGGGGCCGCGGGCGCCTCCGCCCAGACCCCCTCCGCTGCAACCGACGCAACGGATGCCGCAGTGGGCGAGGACGACACTGACGACACTGACACCAGCATCGACGACATCGATGGCATCGACGACGAGCTCGTCGAGGAAGCCGGTGAGGTTGACGAGGCCGATCAGGAGGCCGAGGACGACTTCGAGGAGACTGCGCAGCCGGCAGCCGTCCCGACGCCGGCCTCCGCAGCCCCCGCCGCGCAGACCTGGACGCCGACTCCGCGGGCCTCCGGCTCTCAGACGCCTGCCGGCGCACCCGACGTCGATGATGTTGATGACGCTGGTGACGGCTTCGCACTGCTCAGCGAGGCCACCACCGCCTCGGCGGCCTTCGCGGCGTCCTCAGCACACTCAGCACCTTCGGCGGGCGCAGCGACACCGGCCACCCCGTCGGCGGGCTCACCGGAGCTCACATCCTCGCCCCGGCCCAAGGCCGAGCCAGCGGCGCCGGCCTCATCGCCGTCAGCGGCCTCGGCGCCATCGGTGACCTCATCGCCGTCACCGACCGAGCCGGAGGCCACGGCGCCGGTGAACGCTGCGACGGACAACCGCCCCTCGGCCCCGTCCTGGCCGGCGACCCCCGCGGCTCAGCTGGCCCGGACGGGCTCTGCCGCAAGCGCCCCCTCAACGCGTTCAACCGAGTCGACGCCCTCCGTCCGCCCCGCCTTCCCCGCCGGAGCCTCGACCTCCGCCCCCACAACGGAGGGGACGGGAGGGGCGGCCCGGGTCGCCTCGTCCCCGTACACCGGGCTCTCCGGCTACCGCCCCGAGGCGCCCGCCAACACGCCGACCCCCGCCCCGGCGGAGACGACGGCGCAGCCCGAGTGGGCGCCGTCGACGCCGTCAACCCAGTCAGCTCCCACCGCCACGAGTGCCAGGGACTACCGCCCGACGCCGGCGGGCTCGCCGTCGGCCCCCTCCCCGCAGCAGACGCCCGCCTGGCCCTCAGCAGCCCCCACCGCCCGGGGACTGTCCGCGAGCGCCGATGCCGGGGAGAGCGACGACCCGGAGGAGCGCGGCCGTTCGCGGGCCCGGCAGGCCGCCCTGGCCATGACCGGCGCCGGCGAGGACGACGACTCCATCCTCCTCAAGGGCGCCAGCGTGCTGAGCGCCCCGAGCTCGCGCGCCGAGACCCACTGGGCCGGGGTGCTCGTCGCCATCGTCCTGTTCCCCCTGGCCTGGTTCCTCGTGCACGACGGCGCCGCCACCCTGACCGGCGGCAACCCCTCGGCCTGGCCGTCGGCCGCCTCCCCGATGGGCGCGCTGGAGATCCTGGGCGGGACCGCGGCCTGCGCCGCCGCCCTGTTCATGATCTCGCGCTCCTCACTGGGGGCCTTCGTCGTCGGCGCCATCAGTGCGGTCATCGGCCTGCCCTTCGTCCTCATGCCGGGGGTCACCAAGTCGATCCTCGGGTCCACGGTCGAACGGCTTCAGGCCCACTCCGACCTGGGGAGGGCCCTGTCCACCTATGTCATGGACGACGGCCTCTCCGGCCGCTTCATCCTCATGGGCGTGCTCACGATCATGGTCGCCGTCGTCGCCCACCTGGCGCGCCGGGCCGGACAACGCAACCGCGACGACGACCGCGGCCTGCGTGACTGAGCCCGACGCCGCCCCGCCGACCGCCGGGACGGGTGCGCCGTCGGTTCGGCGGATGCAGACCCTCGCCGATGCGGCCCGTGATGCGGTCCCCATCGTCGTCGGATACGTGACGCTGGGGCTGGCGGCCGGGATGCTGCTGGTCGCCGAGGGCCTGGCCTGGTGGTGGGCGCCGGTGTGGAGCCTGGTCATCTACTCCGGAACCATGCAGATGCTGCTGGTGCCGCTGGCCGGTGGCGGCGAGCCGCTGGCCGCCATCGCCCTGTCCACCGGTTTCGTCTCGGGCCGGCACGTCTTCTACGGACTGGGCTTCCCCTTGGAGCGGGTGCGGGGCAGGGCGCTCACCCGCCTCTACTCCGTCCACGCGATCACCGATGAGGTCTACGCGCTGCTGGCGGCGCGCGACCGACGGGCCATGAGCGGGCGCTACCTGGTGGGTGTGGAGGCGATCAGCCACACCGCCTGGGTGGTGGGCACAACCGTCGGGGCACTGGCCGGAACGGCGCTGGCCTCCGCGGTGGGTGAGCGCATCGAGCTGCTCGGCTTCGTGCTCACGTCGCTGTTCGTGGTCCTGGCCATCGAGAACTGGCGCAACCACCCCGATATCGGGGTGCTGTGCGTGGGGCTGGTGGCCGGCGGCATCGGCCTGGCCATGGGTGGTTCGGCGGCGCTGCTGACCGCGCTGGTGACGCTCGCCGTCGGGCTGGTGGGCCTGTACGCCTGGCGCGCTCGCCAGCCCGGGGAGCCCGGGCCGCAGTCGCGGCGGAGAGCCGGCTGATGCTCACCAACCCGCAGGTCGCGGTCGCCGTCGCGGTCGTCGCCGTCATCACCTTCGTGTGCCGGATCGTGCCCTTCGTGCTGCTGCGCGGACGCCAGGACAGTGCGCTGCTGGCCTTCCTGTCCCAGGCGATGCCGCTGGGGGTCATGATCGTCCTGGTAGCCTACACGCTGGGCGGAGTGAGCCTGTCGCCGTCGAGCTGGCTGCCGGCTGCCGGCGGGATCGGGGCGACGGCGGGCCTGCACCTGTGGCGGCGCTCCATCGGCCTGTCACTCATCGGCGGCACCGGCGTGTACGTCGCCCTCAGCCTCCTGCTGGGCTGACCCGCCGCGGGCGGTGGCCGACCATGTAGAAGACGATGAGGGCCACGTAGGTGACCACGCTCAGCCAGGCGCTGACCAGCCCCAGCAGTGCGGCCAGCGCGTACAGCCACGGCCCCATCGCGAAGCGCCGGGTCATGGACCGTACCTCCGCCTGCGTCACCTCCGGTCGCAGGCGGCTCCGGTCCCGGATGGACGCGCGCCACAGGGCGTTGAAGAACATCCCGCCGACCACCATGACCGCCCCGTAGAAGACGGCGCCTGTGCGCTCGTCGTGCCCGGACTCCAGGGACCGGGTGAGCACCGAGGTGGCGAAGGGCAGGAAGGCGACGTCGAGCAGGAGGAAGAGGTTGCAGATGAGCATCCACTGGTCGACGCTGCGCACTCGCACGAAGATGGCGTGATGGTTGAGCCAGACCTGCCCCACCAGGAGGAAGCTGAGCACGAATCCCACGTAGCCGGGCCACAGGGAGGCCAGGGAGCGCAGGAGGCTCCCGCCGCCGTCGGGCAGCTTGATCTCCAGGCTCAGCAGGGTGATCGCGATGGCGATGACCCCGTCGCTGAAGGCCTCCAGGCGCCCGGGTGAGACGGGCGCCGACTCACTCTCCCCTGCTGCGCCGTCGGCCCCGGCGGCGGGCTCCGCCTGGCGAGCCGAGTCGATATCGGTGTCTGCGGCCGCAACATCGGCATTTGCACGACCAGAGGTGTCAGCGCCGACGTCGTCGGTGGGATCGTCGGTCGGGCCATCACGCGAGTCATGGTGGCAATGGGTGGTCATGCCTTCTCCTTTCTTCGCGGTTGGGGACATTCTGCGCCGGTGGGGACATTCCTGCACTGCCGGGGACGTTCGACGCCGTCGGGGACGGGATTCCTGTCCCCGACCGCGCGCCGTGTCCCCGAATGGAACGGAACGCACCTGACCGCGTGGAATGTCCCCGCCGGGCCCCGCGGACAGCGCAAGGCGCCCCTCGGACGGTGCAAGTCGCCCCGCAGGCAGTGCCGGGCGCCGACCAGTAGGCTGCGGGCGTGCCTGTTGACGTCAATCGCCCCGGCCCCTGGACCCACCGCAACCTCACCGCCCGCGGTACCCGTTTCCATGTTGCGCTGGCGGGTCCTGAGGCCCCGGCCGGCACCGGGCCCCTCACCCTCCTGGTGCACGGCTTCCCCGAGTGCTGGTGGACCTGGCGCCATGTCATCCCCGCCCTGGCGCAGGCCGGGCACCGCGTGGCGGCCCTCGACCTGCGCGGCTTCGGTGGATCGGACCGACCGCCGTCGGGCTATGACCTGGTGACGCTCGCCCAGGACCTGGCCGCCGTGGTCCGGTCACTGGGGCACGAGCGGGCCGTGGTCGTGGGCGCGGGGCTCGGCGGCCAGGTCGCCTGGGCGCTGCCTCACGTGGCCCCGGACCTGACGACGGCGATCGTCCCGGTCGGCGCTCCCCACCCGCTCGCACTGCGCTCGCTGCGGGCCCGGGCACTGTCGGGGCCGGCGCTGCAGTACGCGAGCCTGCGGATCCCGGGCCTGGCCGAACGCCGCCTGCGCAGCCGCAGTGCCCTGGAGGGCCTGCTGCGCTCCTGGGCCGGGCCGCACACGCGCGAGGCGGTGGCCGAGGAGGCCCTCTACTACGCCGAGCTCCTGTCCCGGCCCGGCGCCGCCCACAGCGCCCTGGAGCCGCTGCGCAACCTCGTGCTGTCCCGGGCGGAGACGGCGGCTCTGGACAAGCCGGTGGCGGTGCCCGTTCTGTCGGTGCAGGGCGAGCTCGACCCGGTCCAGCCCGCCCAGGCCTATGCGCGCGACACCCACCACGTGGCCGGCGACCTGCGCCAGGTGACGATCCACCGCTCCGGCCACTTCCCCCAGGAGGAGACCCCGGCCGGGTTCGTCCGGGCGCTGCTGCCCTTCCTGGCCGACGTCGCCCCGCCCACTTCTGCTTGACACCTCGAGCCGGGCACGTCTCGCGCAGCCCTACGGAGTAACGGTAGGGCTGCGCGAGAAAGGCCCGGCTCGGCTGCGGTACGGCTGGGCAGGAGCGCCCGGCGCCGCCTCACCCCGGCTCACACCGGCTGGCGCAGGTTGTCCATGAGGGAGCGCCGGTCGAGCTGGGCGGGCAGCCAGGTGGTTGCCACCGCGAGCGCCAGCGAGATCCCGCTGACGAGGGCCAGCAGCCCCACCGGGACCGAGGCGACCAGGACCGCCATCCCGCCCCCGGAGTACAGCGCGGCGTAGACGGCGCTGAAGGCGGTGGCCACCAGCCCGAAGAGGATGCCGGTGACGGCGTAGATGACACCCTCCAACGCCGTGGAGGCCAGAACCGTGCAGGTGCGCGCCCCGATGACCCCCAGCAGCGCCCCCTCCTGGCGCCGGGCCCGCCCCACCATGGCGATGTTGGCGATCCCGCCGACGCCGGAAATGAAGAAGGTTGGAACCCCGACAGAGAGGAACCCGCTGACCGAGCCCTGCGCGCCGGTGGCCTGGCCGGCCCCGACGGCGGCGTAGACGGTGCCGGTCAGGGCCACGGCGATGGCGAAGGGGACGATCGTCGTCATCGACAGGGAGGCGCGGTGGCGGGCGTTGGCGCGGGCGGCGAACCAGGCGGGGCTACGGCCCGGGATGAGGGCGGTCCACCAGGTCAGCAGTGGCCGCAGCGTCCAGTTCGGCACGCTCAGGGCGGCGATCGCGGCGAGGAGCCCCATGGAGGCGCCGGCCATCGCGCGATCCCCCGGGTCGTTGAGGTTCATACCGGACGTGGCCATCTCCGCCCTCTCCGCATCACTCATGGGTAGAGAGCTCTCGAAGGGGGTCATGACCAGCCCCAGGAGCATGATGCCGACGACCACCCACTGCCACCACCGGGTCCGGGTCTGCGGAGCCGTGGCCTCCCGCAGCGCCTGCATCTCGGGGACCGACGCCGCCCGCCGGGCCGGCCCCATCGCGCCCAGGACGCAGAACAGCATCGTCACGGCGATGGTCAACGGCACCCCGAAGCCCGGCATGATGATGGGTAGATTCTGAGGAAACACGTCGAACTCCCGCCAGGTGAGCAGGTAGACGCGAACCAGCGGCAGGCTGGCCACCGCTCCCATGACGCCTCCGAGCAGCCCGATCACCCCGACCTGCGCCAGGATGATGCGGCGGATGCGGCTGCCGGGGATGCCCAGGACCTTCCACAGCGCGTGGGAGCGCTGCTGGGCCGAGACGGTCAGGCCCAGCGTCGTGGACAGGATGACGGCGGTGGCCAGCCCCGCGTAGGAGACAAGGCTGGAGCCGATGATGTGGGAGGCGTTGATGAGCTCGGCCGAGCCCTGGGCCTGGGCCCAGTTCAGGGCGCTGTACCAGGCGGTGATGATGACGCCGATGATGGCGCCGCCGACCGTGGCGACGAGCAGCGACCACAGCCACTGGCGGGCGTGGTGGCGCAGGTCGTTCCAGATGAGTGTGACCATGATCTTCTCCGATCCTCTCCTGATCCTGTTCCGGTCAGGCGGCGCGCGTGGCTCGCGCCGAGTGGACGAGCTCGGCGATCTGGCGGGCGTCACGGCAGCCGGTCCACTGCACCAGGTGCCCCTGACTCATGACGGCGACCGCGTCAGCTCTGGCGGCGGCCTCGACGTCGTGGGTCACCATGACCACGGTGGTGCCCTGCTCGGTGAGCCGGCGCAGCCAGTCCAGGACGAGGGCGGCGGAGTCCAGGTCGAGGGCGCCGGTGGGCTCGTCGGCGAAGACGATCCGGGGCCGGCTGGCCATGACACGGGCGATGGCCACGCGCTGGCGCTCCCCGCCGGAGAGCTGGTGGGGCTTGAGGCCGGCGCGGTGAGCGAGCCCGACGGCGTCGAGGGCCGCCCGGGTCTGGGCGCCGCTCAGGGGACGGCCGGCCAGGCGTGAGGGCATGGAGACGTTGTCGGCGGCGCTCAGGGAGGCAATGAGGTTGTACTCCTGGAAGACGAAACCGACGTGACGGGCGCGGAACCGGGCCCGCTCGGCCGGCCGCATCCCGGAGGTGAGGGCGCCGAGCATGGTCACCTGTCCGCTGGTGGGCTCATCGAGGCCGGCCATGCAGTGCAGCAGCGTCGACTTGCCCGATCCGGAGGCTCCCACGACGGCGGTGAAGCTGCCCTCGGGCAGGTCGGCGTCAACGTGGTCCAGGGCGGTGACGCGGGCGTCCTGGCGTCCGGGGACCTCGTAGACGCGGGTCAGGCCGCGCAGCCGGATGGCGACGGGCGACGACGAGTCCGGCCCGGGAGGCGGCGTGGTCGATGGCTGGGATGTGGCGGAGGCGGCGGTCGGATCGGAGGGGGCCAGGGGCGGGTGAGCAGTCATGCCTCCAGCCTGACGGCGCCGTCTCTCGCAGCCCATCCGGCCATCTGGCGAATCGGAGGTGGGGCTAGCCCGACACCGGCCCGGGCCGCCTCCGCCCGACGTCTGGCATCCTCGAGCCGGGCCTTCTTCGCCTAGCCCTACAGAACCGCGGTGGGGCGACACGGCATCCGCCCGGCTCGGCGTCGGCTCCGCGGGCTCCGCCCTCAGACACCCACCTGGGGGCACAGGCCGGCCTCGAGCAGCACGCACTCGCCGCAGCGGGGAGAGCGGGCCGAGCACACCCGCCGCCCGTGCTCGATGAGCCGGTGGCAGCCGTCGGTCCAGCGCCACGGCTCCCACAGGGCCGCAATGTCCTTCTCCACACGCAGCGGGTCCTTCGACGTCGTCCACCCCAGGCGGCGCGAGAGCCTCCCCACGTGGGTGTCCACGGTGATGGCGGGCTGCCCGAAGGCGTTACCGAGCACGACGTTGGCGGTCTTGCGCCCCACTCCCGGTAGGGAGACGAGCTCCTCGCGGCTGCGCGGCACCCGCCCCTCGAAGCGCTCGGTGAGCACCTGCCCGATGCCGAGCAGGTGCCCGGCCTTGGCACGCTGGAAGCCCAGGGGCCGCAGGATCGCCTCGAGGTCCTCGCGCCGGGCCGCCCCCAGGGCGGCGGCGTCGGGGTAGCGCCCGAAGAGCTCGGGGGTGACCGTGTTGACGCGTGCGTCAGTGGTCTGGGCCGACAGGACGGTGGCCACGAGCAGCTGGAAGGGGCCGTCGTGATCGAGGGCGCAGGCGGCGTCGGGGTAGAGGGCCATGAGCTCGTCGTCGACGGCGCCCGCGCGCCGGCCCGGATCCGCCACCGCCGACACCTCAGGGACCTCTGGAGCCTCGGGGGCCGCCTCAGCCGTCCCGGCCTCACTGCTTGTCGATCTGCGCACCTCATCCTCTTTCCGCGATCTCGTCGGCAACACCATCGGCTCCATCCGCCCCTGGCTCAAAAGTGTCACAGGACGCACCCGATTTTGCTCACCTCTCTTTGACCTGCAACACACGGAGGCTACAATGCTCGACGGCGTGCCACAGGTCACAAGCCGTGGCAGGATAGACCCGAGGGCTCCCGCATGCGGGATGCCAGCCCCCTAACCACCAGGAGGATCTCCGTGGAAGACAGCATTATCTCCAGGATCCCGCTCTTCGAGGGCCTGAGCCCGGAGGAGCAGGAGGAACTGCGCGCCATGATGACGCAGACGACTCTGCGCCGTGGCGAGACCCTCTTCAACGAGGGCGACTCAGGCGACCGCCTCTACATTCTCCTCTCCGGGAAGGTGAAGCTCGGCCACGCCAGCGCCGACGGCCGCGAGAACCTGCTCGCGGTGCTCGGCCCCGGCGAGATCGTCGGCGAGCTGACCCTGTTCGACCCGGGCCCGCGCTCCACCACCGCCACCGCCGTGGCCCCCACCGAGCTCCTGACGCTGGACCACAACCAGCTCATGACCTTCGTGGAGTCCCACCCGCAGCTGGCCAAGGACATGCTGCGCGCCCTGGCCCAGCGCCTGCGCCGCACGAATACCGCGCTGGCGGACCTCGTCTTCTCCGACGTGCCCGGCCGCGTGGCCAAGGCCCTGCTGGACCTGGCCGACCGCTTCGGATCGCCCACCGACGACGGCGTCCACGTCCCCCACGACCTCACGCAGGAGGAGCTCGCCCAGCTGGTGGGCGCCTCGCGCGAGACGGTCAACAAGTCGCTGGCCGAGTTCGTCTCCCGCGGCTGGATCCGCCTGGAGGGCCGGGCCGTCACGCTGCTCGACGTCGACCGCCTGCGCCGTCGCGCCCGCTGAGGTCCCGTCTCGGGTCGCGAGCCCTCAGCACAGCGCACCGGATGAGCCGCCGGGCGCTGGCGCCCGCATCAACGACGCATATGACGCCGCGCCTGCGGCCGGGAGATACCGGACCGCGGGCGCGGCGTCATGCTTGGTGGGGTCGCCGAACGGCTCGTCAGGAGCGGGGGCGCTTGAGGTAGGCGATGAGGTTGTCCGTGCCGGACGGGCCGGGCACGACCTGGACGAGCTCCCAGCCGTCAGCGCCCCACTGATCGAGGATCTGCTTGGTGGCGTGAGTGATGAGGGGGACGGTGACGTACTCCCAGGTGGTCGGCGCGGCGGATACAGGCTCAGAAGATGCAGTCATGGGCCTCAGCCTAGAGCCCGCCGCGAGGCGCCGGAAGTCAGGAACACGGGGGCGGCCTCAGGAGGCGCAGCGCACCCGGGCCAGGATACGAGGGGCGCGACGGGCGTGAATCTCGGCGACGAGCTCGTCGTCCTCGCGCTCGAGCCACAGGCCCCAGTCGTCGACCTCGGGGAAGCGTCGCAGCAGCGCCCGCCTCTCCCGCTCGGTCAGGCCACCCCACACGCCGAAACTGGACTCGGAGTTGAGGGCCTCGGCCAGGCACTCCATACGAACCGGACATGCGAAGCACAGTGATCTCGCGTCGCGCTGCTCAGCCCCCTTGCCGAAGAGCTGGTCAGGCTCAACGGCGGCGCAGGCCGCTCTGGCCGCCCAGGTCTGGTCGTCTTGAATCATGCTCACTCCCGATTCATTCAACGGCCGACGCCGTTGTCGGTCACGTCACAGTCGTTACCGTATGGCAACCGGGCACCGCACACCAAATCCTCCCCCCGTGACCTGTGCAATCCGACCGCCGCAAATCCCCGACAGCGCGCGGCGGACCAGCGCGTTCAAGGAGAGTTCTCTGATAGCGAGCCAATTGCCGGGCATCGGTCCCCCATCACCCCCTCGCCTTTCACACGGCCGAGGATTCCAGTTCTCACGGCCGGAAGGGTGCACCCGAACCGCAGCCTCCCAGCATGGATCGTGATGTCACCGTGACCCTCACCTGAATATTTCTTAGGAATTACCTGTATGGCGACACTGTCTCGCTATGTGGCCGCACCGTCCCGTTCCCTGCGCCCGTCAACGCCGTCGAATCACCTCGCCTCCCCACCAACCAGAAGGCATTGGGGCTGACCTCCTAGGGTCTTCCCAGCGCGAAGAGGGTCTACGCCACTGCATCCTCCAAGCGATTCCACGTAGGCTGGCGCCATGGCGAAATCCTCTGCGCGCGGGCGCTCACTGACACCACCCCAGGTCGTCTCGATGCTCGTGGTCTTCCTGACTCTCTCGTGCGTCGGCGGGGTCCTGTCCGCAGGCTTCGCCACTCCCTTCGTGGGTGTCACGGCAGCGCTGACCAAGGCATCCGCAGAGCTCTTCGAGGAGCTCCCCAGTGACTTCAACGTCCAGCAGCCCAGCCAGATCTCCACCCTCCTGGCGTCCGACGGCTCCGAGATCACCAAGTTCTACGCGGAGAACCGCATCGTGGTGCCCCTGAACTCGATCTCGGTCAACATGCAGAACGCCATCGTGGCCGTGGAGGACCAGCGCTTCTACCAGCACCAGGGCGTCGACCCCACCGGCATGGTGCGAGCCCTGGTGTCCAACAACGCCGGCGGCTCGCGTCAGGGTGCCTCGACCCTGACTCAGCAGTACGTGCGCAACACACTCATCGAGACCGGCCTGAAGAACGATGACCACAAGATCATCCGCGACGCCACCGAGAGCACCGTGGCCCGCAAGCTGCGGGAGATGAAGTTCGCCCTCAGCCTGGAGCAGAAGTACTCCAAGCAGCAGATCCTCGAGGGCTACCTCAACATCGCCGCCTTCAGCCCCTCCACCTACGGGGTCGAGGCCTCCGCCCAGCACTACTTCAGCAAGTCAGCCAAGGACCTGACAGTGGCCGAGGCCGCTCTCATGGCCGGTGCCACCAACGCCCCCAGCGCCTACGATCCCGTCACCCATCCGGAGCTGGCCAAGAGCCGCAGGAACTGGGTGCTCTCCAAGATGCTGGAGGAGAAGTTCATCACCAAGCAGCAGTACGATGAGGCCGTCAACTCCGAGATCAAGCTCAATGTTCGGGACTCGCCTGCAGGTTGTGGGGCTGCGGGCAGCTACGCCTACTTCTGCACCTATGTGGTCAACGAGATCCTCGGCTCGGAGAACTTCGGACCTAATGTCTCCGCACGCCGTCAGCTCCTGACGCGCGGCGGCCTGAAGATCACCACCACCCTGGACCGCGCGCGCCAGAGTGCCGCCGATTCCGTCATTCAGGCCAGAACTCCGATCGGGGACTCCGACGGAGCCAATTCCACCATCGTGTCGATCGAGCCCGGCACAGGAAGAATCCAGGCTCTGGCTCAGAACACCAACTATGAGGATTCCCAGCTCGTCTTCGCAGCGGACGCCAAGCACGGTGGAATCGAGCTCCCCGACGGAAACGTCGGCTTCCAGCCCGGTTCGACGTTCAAGGCAATCGTCCTGGCCGAATGGCTCAAGACTGGCCACACAGCCGGTCAAATGGTGAACGCGTCCGCACCGAAGAACTACTCGCCCAATACGTTCACAGTTTCCTGTGATCCCGCGCGCGCGGCCGGTTCCTGGCCCGTCAACAACGTCGCCGGGACCAACGCCGGCGTCATGACCGTCAGAGAAGCCACGAAGCAGTCCATCAATGCGGGCTTCACCGAGATGCTCAGGGACCTCGATGTCTGTGAGGTCACGAAGCTCGCCGCCTCCATAGGCATCACCAAAGCGGACGGGAGCCCACTGGATCCTGACCCCTCCATCGCCTTGGGAGGCACACCCGTACCACCGATCAGCATGGCCAACGCCTATGCAACCTTCGCCTCCGGCGGCAAGTACTGCAAACCCATCGCCATCGACCAGATCCTGGACGCCAGCGGGACCTCCATGGCCGTGCCCGGCGCCGACTGCACCCAGGCCATGGACCAGGGTGCCGCAGACGAGACAGCAAGAACGCTCCGGGCCACATCCGAACCAGGAGGTACCGCTAAGGACGCCGTCTTCGGCCGACCGATCGCGGGCAAGACCGGAACCACGGACGAGGCCGAGAACACCTGGTTCGTGGGATTCACCCCGCAGCTGTCCACCGCGGTCTGGATCGGTGACGCCACGGAGAGCGGCAGGAGCCTTGTAGGCAGGACGATCGGAGGAGTGTACTTCCCGAAGATTTACGGCAGTGACCTGGCCGTGCCGATGTGGCGCGACTACATGTCCCAGGCCGTGGCGAACGACCCTGCCCTGCCCATTCCCTCCCACGGGTGAGCACCGCTCCCCGCGAGAATGACAACTGCACAGAAGAGGACCCGACTCCCCATGACGCCCTGCACTGTCGGCCGCGCCGCCCTGTCCGTCATCGGCGCCACCGCCGCCCTGGGGGCGGCCACGCTGGCCTACAGCCTCATCGAGGCCAGGTGCCCCGTACTGCGGCGCATCGACGTGCCGGTGCTCGCCGCCGACGAGGAGCCCCTCACGGTGCTGCACCTGGCCGACCTTCACCTGACGGGTCACACCGAGGCGCGGGTCGCCTGGGTGCGGCAGCTGGCGCAGCTGCAGCCCGACGTCGTCGTCAACACCGGCGACAACCTCTCCCTGGAATCCGGGCTGGAGCCGCTGCGGCGGGCGCTCGAACCGCTGACGGGTCTGCCCGGGGCCTTCGTCATGGGCGACCACGACTACCGCTCCACCGTCTTCCGCCTACCGACGCGCTACCTGCACCGGGACCCGCGCAAGGCCTCCAGCCGCGTGCGCGACGAGGACATTGAGGCCCTGCCCTGGGAGGAGATCCGCGACCTGCAGGCCGCCGGTGGCTGGGTGGACCTGACCAACCGGCGCGGCTCACTGACCGTGCGCGGGCGGCGCATCGAGCTGGTCGGCGTCGACGACCCGCACGCCAACCGTGACGTCCTCCCCGTCCCCGAGGCCGCCGGCTCAGCGGAGTCGGCCACTTCCCTGCCGACGATCCGTGACCACGAGGGCCGGGCTCTGCGACTGGGGCTCACCCACGCCCCCTACCGGCGGGTCCTGGAGGCGATGTCGGCCGACGACGTCGACCTGGTCCTGGCCGGACACACCCACGGCGGGCAGCTGTGCGTGCCCGGGGTAGGGGCACTGGTGACCAACTGCGACCTGGACCGGGGGCGCGCCTCGGGCCTGTCGCAGTGGCCGGGCCGTCTCGGGGACCCGCGGGCCGCCGACCACATGTACCTGCACGTCTCCGCCGGGCTGGGCACAAGCCCCTACACGCCCGTGCGCCTGGCCTGCCGGCCCGAGGCCACGCTGCTGCGGCTGCTGCCGGCCTGAGGGGCGGCGCGCCGCCCCAGCACATCGTCCAGCACGCCCCCGCTGAGCAGCACTCCCCCGCGGCTTCCTCACCGCCCCCTCCCCACCATCGCCGCATCACTTCGACAGAATCTTCATAAATGACGCGGAGCCGTGTCTTCTATGAAGTTTTGGTCGATTTGTGGGGCCTGGGCACTCAGGGGGCCTGGGCGTGGCGGTCAGTGACGCCAGCGAGCGAAGCCGCCCTCGGAGTTGATGACCTGCCCGGTGATCCAGCGGGCCTCATCGGTGAGCAGCCAGGTGATGAGGCGCGCGGCGTCGTCGGGCTCGCCCCAACGCCCCTGCGGGAACATGGCGGCGATCGCCTCGCGGTCCGCGTCGGTGACGTAGCCGGTGTCGACGGGGCCGGGGTTGACCGTGTTGACGGTGATGCCGGCGTCAATGAGCTCCTCGGAGATCGTCGGGGTGAGGCCGGCGATAGCGGCCTTGGCGGCGGCATAGGCGATCTCCCCGGGCAGAGGGCCCAGGCCCTGGCCCGAAGTGAGGAAGACGATGGCGCCGCGGTGGTTGTCGACCGATCGACTGCCCGGACCTCCGGAGCGGGCGGGAGCGGGCGAGGCGAAACCCTTCTGGGCGGCGAAGGCCTGCGCCAGGAGGATGGAGGCGCGGGCGTCGACGGCCCAGTGGGCGTCCAGGACAGCCTCGGTCATCTCGCTGAGCGGACCGTCGGGGCTGCTCATGGCCTGGTTGCACACGAGGGCGTCGAGGTGGCCGGCGGTGGCTGCGGCCTGCTCGACGACGCGGACCGGCTCCCCGGGGGCGGCCAGGTCGGCGGGGATGTCGATGAGCCGGGCCGAGCCGACCAGGTGGGTGCGGATGGAGGCCATGACGGCGTCGATGTCGTCAGCGCCCCAGGGCTGGGAGGCGTCGTGCGGGCGGTAGTGGTGGGCGACGACGCTCGCCCCGTAGTCGGCGGCGCGGCAGGCGATGGCGTGGCCGATGCCGACGCGGCGGCTGACCCCCGTGACCAGGACGGTGCGCCCCGCCAAAGGCAGGGGATCGCGTCCGCCGGGGCCGGTGGAACCGGCGGTGCCGCCGGGGCGGGCAGGAGCGGCGGCGGGATCTCCGCGGTGAGCATCAGTGGTCATACCGGCAAGCGTAGAGGGGCCTTCCGCGCGTACGGGGGCGTTTTCTTTCCGCCGGGGGCATTCTGCGCGTGCGGGGACCGTCTTCCTGTCCCCGCACGCGCGAGACGTCCCCGGCCGCGATGAAATGTCCCCGACGGCGTCGATTGCCCCCACCGGTTCGAGCGGCGAGGGAGCGAGAGGAGGCTGGTGGGGGCCGCGTCAGTCCTCGACGTGCGCGAGCTCGCGGGCGAAGGCCTCGTGGTTGGTCTGCGAGGACAGGACGAAGCGGATGAGCTCAAGGCGGCCGACGGCCTCGGGATCGGTGTGGGAGCGCTGTTCGACGGCGCAGGCCCGGGCCACGGCGATCTCGGCGACCTTGGCGATCGGCCAGCCGTAGACGCCGGCGGAGACGGCCGGCAGGGCGATGCCGGTGCAGCCGAGCTGGATGGCGAGCTCCAGGGAGTTGTCGAAGCAGGCGCGCAGCAGGGCGGGATCGTCCTCTCCGGCGTGGCGGTTGGGGCCCACGGTGTGGATGACCCAGGTGGCGGGCAGGTCGAAGCCGGGGGTGGCCACGGCGCGGCCGACCGGCAGGCCGTCGGGCAGCTCGGTGTCGCGCACCTTCTGGCAGGCGTCAAGCAGGCGGGGGCCGGCGGCGCGGTGAATGGCGCCGTCGACTCCCCCTCCGCCCAGGAGGGTGCTGTTGGCGGCGTTGACGATGGCGTCGACCTTCTCGGTGGTGATGTCGCCGACGACGGCCTCAATGCGCATAGGGGCTCCTTGTCTGCAGCGGGTGGCTCTGCGGGCGCCTTCTCAAGCCCTGCTCGACCCGCGCGTCTCTTCGGGTGGACCCATGGACCCGAGGATGACGGGTCCTGGACTGGTGAGGGCCCTCCGGGGTGAGTCAGTAGGAGGACCGGTCGTCAGCACCCTGTCACGGTGGGCACCTCGGGCCAACCGGGTTCCGACAGGGAGCGAACACCGACGTGACGGAGGACTCAGTGGCTCTGATTTCCTCCCTGCGGTGGGTGGAGGCTATGCTGTCGCCTGCTGCACACGGGGTGTGGCGCAGTTTGGTAGCGCGCTTCGTTCGGGACGAAGAGGTCGTGGGTTCAAATCCCGCCACCCCGACGACGAGGACGTCCGCGAGCTTGCTCGTGAGACGTCCGAGGAGGAAGGGGTCGACAGGCCGAAGGCCTGAGCACCCCGACGATGAGAAGACCCATGAGCTTGCTCATGAGGTCTTCGAAGAGGAGGGGGTAGGAGGCCGTCAGGCCGAATACCCCGACGATGAGAAGGCCCACGAGTTCGCTCGTGGGCCTTCTGCCGTGTCATGACCGTCATCCCGTAGCCCTCAGGCGCCCGACCGTCGCTCCCCCGCGTCATGGACGCGTCCGTGACGCGGGTCCTGTCCACTCACAGGAGCAGACAGGACCCGATAGCGGTCTCCGGGCACGGTGCCCCTCTCATCCCACCCGGTCTCTCACCCCGTACGGCCACTCCCCTGCACCGCCGGCGGGACCGGCCGGTCCCGGCCCGCCCCACAGCCGGGACATATGCCACCCACAGGCGCACCGGTTAGGCTGGCTCCCGGTCACCCAGCCGGAGGAAAGGACGAGCGAGCGTGAACAAGTCCCCACGCGACTCCGCCGCCTCTCCCTCTCCTCGAGCCCCACGGCGTCTGAAGTACGTCGAGGCGCTCCTGTGCATCGGCTTCGCCCTGGCCTTCATCGTCTGGACCTACCTGAGCGCCCCGGGCCCTCTCGCCCCACACACCAAGCAGCACCCTCCGGCCATCGACGCCCTCCTGCCGACCCCCGACACCCAGCCCAGGTCAGTCGCCGGACAGCTCGCCGAGGCCTTCGCCACCTTCACCCACCCCGCCCTCATCCTCGGGCTCATCGCGACCTGGGTCGTCTACGC
This sequence comes from Actinomyces oris, assembly GCF_001937665.1. Lineage (GTDB taxonomy): Bacteria > Actinomycetota > Actinomycetes > Actinomycetales > Actinomycetaceae > Actinomyces > Actinomyces stomatis. The sequence continues at coordinate 64,223 of NZ_MSKL01000009.1, forward strand.
TTACACGGCCCGCATGCGCCGCCTGAGCGTCTCGCTGGCCATCGCCGCCGCCGGCATCCCCACCCAGTTCCTCATCGCCCTGTACCTGGCTCACCCCGACCCGGGCTCCGCCTTCTCCGACTCCATCGCCGCCTTCACCTACTCCTACCCCAATGCGCACATCACAGCGATGACCCTGGCCTCCTGGGTCCTGGTGACCCTCGCGCGCGCCCACCATCGCAGCACCATGGTCGCCGCCGGCACCGTCCTGGGCTACGCGGCCGTCGCCGTGACCGCCGTCGGACAGTGGTACATGGGCCTGGCCTCACTCAGCGACCTCATCGGCGGCTTCCTCCTGGGCGCCGCCTTCGCGAACCTGGCCCTGTGGGTCGGCGGCATCGACGCGATCCTCACCAGCTGGGTCAACCGTCGCCTCTCGCGCGCCAGCAGCGAGAAGCGCGCCGCCGTCATCTACAACCCCACCAAGTTCGACGACCTCTCACTCCTGCGCCGTCGGGTCGCCGCCGAGGTGCGTGCCGCCGGCTGGCTGCCCACCGTCTGGCTGGAGACCACCCCCGACGACCCCGGCCGCTCCATGGCCGATCGCGCCCTGGAGGCCGGCGTCGACCTGGTCATGGTGGCTGGCGGGGACGGCACCGTGCGCGCCGTCTCCTCCCAGCTGGCCGGCACCGAGATGCCCATGGCCCTCATCCCCGCCGGCACCGGCAACCTGCTGGCCCGCAACCTCTCCATCCCCTTGGACACCGACGCCGCCATCCGCCTGGCTCTGCGCGGCCACCTCAAGGCCATCGACATGGTCACCTGCACCTTCGACGACGGCCAGGAGCGTTTCGTCGTCATGGCCGGCATGGGCTTGGACGCCCAGATCATGGAGTCCACCGACTCGGGCCTGAAGAAGGTCATCCGCTCGGGCGCCTACGCGGTGGCCGCCGTGCAGAACGCGGTCCCCGACCCCTTCACCGCCACCATCACGCTCGACGACGAGCCCCCGGTGCGCCGCCAGATGGTCATGGCCCTCATGGGCAACGTCGGCACCATCACCGGCGGTATGACGCTCTTCCCGCGGGCCACCCCCTCCGACGGCCTGGTCGACCTGCTCCTGGCCAGCCCCGGCAAGGTCGTGGACTGGGCCCGCCTGGGGGCGCAGATCCTCACCGGCCAGGAGATGGAAGGCTTCACCCTCACCCGCGCCCGGAAGGTCCTCATCGAGGCCGACCGCCCCGTCCCCTTCGAGCTCGACGGCGACACGGCCGGCTCCACCCGCACCCTGCACGCCGAGGTCGAGGACGGCGCCCTGCACGTCGTCGTCCCCCAGTGAGCCACCACCCCCGACGAGCCCCCTGTCCCACCCCACGACCCATACCTCTCACGTGAGCATCGTGACGCATCCGTGACCGCCCCCGCTGCCCTAGACTGACGCCCAGTTGTCGCCCATATGGGTGACTACATCCCCCATATGGGTATCCGCGCCCCGATCGCATCGTCGGTGCGACCCTCTCTTTAGCCAGCAGGAGTTCCATGCGTTCTCGTCTTACGGTCGCCCTCGGCCGCACAGCGCGCCTGGCCGCCCGCATGCGCGGCGGCGGCAGCGGCGGCACCGCCTTCCCCGGCCTGGTCATGGAGCGCACCGACCCCGGTTTCCTGGAGCGCACCCTCAGCCGCCTGCCCCGCGGCGTCATCGTGGTCTCGGGCACCAACGGCAAGACCACGACCACCAAGATGGTCGTCCAGCTCCTGCGCGAGCAGGGCCTCAAGGTCTTCACCAACCGGACCGGCTCGAACTTCGTGCGCGGCGTGCTCGCCGCCCTGCTCACCGAGGTCGACGCCGCCGGCAACCTGGACGCCGACATCGCGGTCCTCGAGCTCGACGAGGCGCACGCCGTGCACTTCGTGGCCCGGGTCCGCCCGCGCGCCTGCCTCCTGCTCAACGTCATGCGCGACCAGCTCGACCGCTTCGGCGAGATCGACTACACCGCCTCCCTCCTGCACTCCATCGCCAAGGCCACCAGCGACGTCGTCGTCCTCAACGGCGACGACCCGCGCCTGGCCGCCCCCGCCTTCCTGGAGGGAGTCAGCGCCCGCGTCGTCTCTTTCGGCGCCGGCGAGGACCTGCGCTCCCTGTTCCTGTCCGACGACGACCTGCGCACCGGCCTGGTGAGCCCCCGGGAGGACGGCCAGGCCCCCGGCCCACGCGTCACCCTGGAGGCCATTAACGGCCAGCGCGCCACCGTGAGCGTCGACGGGACCTCCCACGAGGTCGACTTCGCCATCCCGGGCGTCCACAACCTGCTCAATGCCTGCGCCGCCCTCGGGGTGGTCCTGGAGGTGCTGGGCGAGGACGCCGACCTGCCCGGGCTGCTCACCACCCTGGGCTCCGTGCAGGCCGCCTTCGGCCGCGGCGAGGTCCTCACCCTGGACGGCCGCCCCGTCCAGCTCTCCCTGGTCAAGAACCCGGCCGGCTTCCGCATGGGGCTGCTCTCGGCGGCCTCCCAGGCGCAGGACGGCGAGGTCGTGGTCGTGGCCATCAACGACGAGTACGCCGACGGCCGGGACATGTCCTGGCTGTGGGACGTCGACTTCTCGGCCCTGCGCGCCGGCGGGGTCACCGTCGTCACCGGGGTGCGGGCCTGGGACATGGCGCTGCGGCTGCACTACGACGACGTCGATGTCGCCGACGTCGAACCCGACCTGCGCCGGGCCGTGGCCCTCATGCGCAGGGCTGCCGCCGACACCGACCGCCCCATGCGAATCTTCACCACCTACACCGCGATGCTGGCCCTGCGCTCGATCCTGGGCGAGATGACGGACGTTGAGGAGGTCATGTCATGACCGCGCGTTACGAGCACACCACCGACGGCCCCGCCCGTGGCAGCCTGCGCCTGCTCCAGCTCTACCCGCGGGACATGAACATCTACGGCGACTGGGGCAATACGCTCGTGCTGGCGCGGCGCGCCCAGTGGCAGGGCTACGACGTCGAGCTCCTCTCCTACGACCCGGGCGACGAGCTGCCAGGCGACATCGACATCCTCGTGGGCGGCGGCGGCCAGGACTCCGGTCAGGACCGCATCAAGGAGGATCTGGTCAAGGTCGGCCCCACCCTCAAGGCGTGGGCGGGCGACGGCGTCCCGATGCTGGCGATCTGCGGCCTCTACCAGCTCTTCGGGCACGGCTTCACCACCGCCAAGGGCCAGGAGATCCCCGGCATCAGCCTCATGGACGCCCACACGGTGGCCGGCGACACCCGCCTCATCGGCAACATCACCCTGGATACCGAGGACTTCGGCGCGGTGGTCGGCTACGAGAACCACTCCGGCCTGACCACCTTGGGGCCGGGCGCGCGTCCCTTCGGCACCGTGCGCATGGGCGACGGCAACAACGGCAAGGACTCCACCGAGGGCGGCCGCGTCCACCACGTCATCGGCACCTACCTGCACGGTTCCCTGCTGCCCAAGAACCCGACCGTGGCCGACTGGCTGCTGGCCCGCGCCGCCGAGCACGCCGGCGCCGCCTGGGAGCCCGAGCCGCTCGACGACGCATGGGCCGAGCGCGCCCGCGCCGTGGCCATGTCCCGGCCCCGCTGACCTCGGCACCGAGGCGGGGCCGGCAGAGGGCGGCGCGCCCTTCCATCACACAGGTCCGTCGTCACACCCCCTTATTTTCACAACTCATTTCGGATCTAATAGACGAGAAGAGTGAAGAGATTCATGTCACTCTTATTGGATACCAAGTATTTTCCAAGGTTCGTCCCATGGAACCGGAAGGAAACCGACCAACACCATGCCCCTAAAAGGCATTGAAGTCTCGTATTAGATATATTCACCATCCGGTCACCCGCTGTTGGACACTGATTTATTCCGGCCGAGACCACGGCGTGACATCAGTGCGTCGGGCATTGCAGAATATCTGCCATGACAGCACAGAATTCTTCCGGTTTCGATTGGCCCGCCCGTTCCGCCGACAAGATCTGGCTCGGCGTCTGCGGAGGCCTCGCCAACAAATGGAACGTCAACGCCTGGGTGGTTCGCATCGCCTTCTTCCTCTTCGTCGTGCCGCTCGGCTACGTCTACTACCTGGGCGCCCAGAACATGCCCGCCCCCTCCGCCCGCTAACCCACCACCACCTCGCCAGACAGCCTGAGCGCCCTCACAGCCCTTGAGGGTCGCATAATGCGGGGAAGCAGTTCCCGGCCTCAGGTAGAAACATCCCCGAACAACCATCCCGACATATTGCCAACCACCCACTTCCTACTTCCGCGAGAAGAACCTTGCGGAAGTAGGAAGTGATCTCACTATATTTTTACGGATCGACACCGTTGTCATCTCTTGCCCGGAACACGCGCAGGCCCCCGCTCTCAGGCTTCACCAAGGAATCGAACCCCTTCCCCGCCACGCCTCCGGATAGACGCACTACGCTGAAGCAGAACGCCTCCTGACCTGCTGCGGGATAGAGAAGCGCTGCCTTAGACTCACATCGACGAAGCCTCCTTCAATGTCGACCCGAGGACACCATGGATTTTGCTGTTCCACGACACCGCGCCCCCGACGGCACCGCCTACCTTCCCGAACCAGGCGCCGCCACCTTCGCACTGTCGGACCTGAGCCCCGGCACCAGCGGGCGCATCACCGGCCTGCTTGACGACGGCGTCGGCGGGGTCCTCGTCAAGCGCCTGCGCAACCTGGGCTTCGTCCCCGGTCGGATCGCCACGCCGCTGCGCCGCGCCCCCATGGGGGATCCAGTGGTCTACCGCGTCTCCGACTACGAGCTGTGCCTGCGTCGCCAGGAGGCCCGACTCATCCAGGTCACCGCAGTGGAGGCCGAGAACCGCATCATCCTCCAACCCAGGCCGGCCGGACGGCACGCGGCCGATGACCCCGCAGCACCGAACACGGGAGAGACTCTGTGAGCACCCACGACACCACGCAGCACGCCCCCGGGCATTCGCAGAGTTGCGAGCAGCCCTACGACGGCGCCGACTGTCACTGCGGCTCGGGAAGCTCCAAGACCCTGGTGACCGGCGCCCCGCGCGTCGCCCTGGCGGGTGCCCCCAATGCCGGCAAGACCTCCATCTACAACGCCCTGACCGGCCTGCACGCCAAGACCGGCAACTACCCCGGCGTCACCGTCCAGCGATCGCTGGGTACCTGCAAGGTCGGTGGTAAGACCCTGACCATCGAGGACCTGCCGGGCGCTTACTCCCTGGACCCGATCAGCCCCGACGAGCAGATCGTCCACGACGTCCTCACCGGGACCTCGACCACGGTCAGTGCCCCGGATGCCCTGGTCATCGTCGTCGACGCCACGACGCTGCAGCGCGGCATGAACTTCATCGCCGAGGCCCTCGCCCTGGAGCTGCCCACCTGCCTGGTGGTCACCATGACCGACGAGCTCAGCCGCCGCACGGGCCGACTCAACGTCGCGGCCCTCGGACACGCCCTGGGCATCCCCGCCGTGCGAGTCATCGGTCACCGCGGCGTCGGCATGCCCGACCTGCGCGCCCAGCTGGCCCAGGTCGAGAACTGGCAGCGCACCCCGCTGCCGCCGCCCACCGACCCCGACGAGATCACCTCCTGGGCCGACTCGGTGCTGGCCGCCGCGGACTACCAGGCGCCCCAGAGCGACCAGATCACCTCCGCGGTCGACAAGGTCCTGCTGCGGCCCGTCCCCGGCACCATCGTGTTCTTCACGATCATGTTCCTCTTCTTCCAGGCGATCTTCACCTGGGCGGCGCCCTTCCAGGACGCCGTCGAGGGCGGCTTCGGGTATCTGGGCGGGCTGGTGCACGGCTGGCTCGACGAGTCCCACCCGCTCATCGCCGGGCTCCTGGGAGACGGAATCATCGGGGGTGTGGGCTCGGTGCTCACCTTCATCCCCCAGATCATCATCATGTTCCTCATCATCGCCGTCCTGGAGGGCGTGGGGTACATGTCCCGAGCCGCCTTCCTCATGGACAAGGTCATGAGTATCGCCGGGCTGGAGGGACGGGCCTTCGTGGCGCTGCTGTCCTCACTGGCCTGCGCGATCCCCGGGATCATGGCCACCCGCACGCTGCCGTCCACGAAGGACCGGGTGGCCACGATGCTGGCCGCACCACTCATGACCTGCTCGGCCCGCCTGCCCGTCTACGTCATCATGATCTCCTTGACGGTCGACGGCAACGCCAAGGTCGGCCCCTTCGGAACCCGCGGCGTGGTCATGTTCGCCCTCTACCTGCTGGGCGCGGTCTCCGCGATGGCGGCCGCCTGGGTGGTCAAGCAGCTCACCGACCGCGGCAGCGTCCTGCTGCCCTTCTACATGGAGATGCCGCCCTACCGCATGCCCCGCGTGCGCACGGTCCTCATCATGGTGTGGGACGCCTGCAAGGGCTTCCTGAAGAAGGCCGGCACGATCATCACCCTGACCACCGTCATCCTGTGGGTGCTGCTCAACGTCCCCATGCGCTCGGACGCCCAGTTCGAGGCCTTCTGCGCCTCCGACACCCAGTGCGCCGCCATCTCGGCGGCCGTGGAGAACCCGGAGTCGTCCACCGTCAAGGGGGATGACGGCGAGGTCATCACCGACCCCGAGGAGCTCGGCAAGCTGCTGGAGGCTCAGAAGACCTCCTACACGATGGACAACTCCTGGGCGGCCAAGGGAGGCAAGGTGGTCCAGCCGGTCTTCGAGCCGCTGGGCTTCGACTGGCGCATCAACGTCGCCACCCTGTCCTCGCTGGCGGCGCGCGAGACCTTCGTGGCCACCCTCGGGCAGATCGCCGCCGCCGAGGACCCCGAGGACCCCGGCGCCCACCTGGCCACGATGACCTACCAGAAGGACACCCTGACCAACAAGGCAGGCGACCAGTTGTTCAACCCGGCCACCGTCATCGCGGTCCTCGTGTTCTTCGTCTACGCCCTGCAGTGCATGGCCACGGCCGGTGCGATGCGCCGCGAGACCGGCACCTGGAAGTGGCCGATCATCGCCTTCACCTACATGTTCGTCATGGCCTGGGTCATGGCGGCAATCAGCCGCGCACTCGTGGCCGCCTTCATGTAGGTGGAGAGCAGCACGGACCAATGACCAGCACGGCGCCCCCGTCGGTGGCGGGGGCGCCCAGGACAGCAGGAGAGGTGAGGCAGTAGTGCCCGTCGTCCCCACGCACCCGACAACCACGCCGGACCCCGACGTGCTGCGGTGGGTCATTCCCGACGGCCTGCTGCCCTTCACCGGGGAGGTCGCCCAGGCCCCGACGCTTCTCCAGAAGCTCATGGACGACGGCACCCTGCGCTCCGTGAGGGTCGACGGCGGTGGGGTGCTCACCCTCCTGGGGGCCGGCCACGACTGGCGCACGGAGGGGGCCCGGGTGCGATCCGCGCTGGTAGACGCCCTGGGCGCCCCGAAGTCGTGGAAGGGCGCCTCCAGCGCCCATGCCTCCGGCCCCGACGACGCCCTGGAGGCCGCCGCCCGACAGATCGCCGGCGGCTCACTGGGGACCTTCGTCAACAGCCACGGCGGCGCACTCGTGGTGCAGTCGGTGCGCGACGGCGTCGTCGAGATCGCCATGGAGGGCGCCTGCGACCACTGCCCGGCCGCGGAGATCACGATGCACGCGCGCTTCGAGCACCTGCTGCGGCGCCGTTGCCCCTGGCTGGTCGAGGTCCGCCGGGTCGACGAGTAGTCCTTCTCCGAGCAATCCGTCACCGAGCCGGGTAATTGTCGCGCAGCCCCACCTTTTTCCGCCCGGCTGCGCGAGAAGTGCCCGGCTCGGCGCGTTGTGCGGCGTGGGCATCCCACCCCTGATCTGTGTCGGTGACACCCCAAAAACCTGACGATAACTAAGCCTCACCTTAGACTGTCATGGTCGGTGCGCGAGCCCGCATCACGACCGAGCACAGACTTAAGGATCCGAGGAGCTCCGAGGGCAACATGGCGACTGCAGTCTCACACCACGGCACGACGACGCCGGCCGGCACCGGCGACACCCCGCCTTCCACCCACACGTCCCTGTCCGATCTACGCCCGGGCACCAGCGGACGAGTCATCGGCCTGCAGGAGAACACGGCCGACGACCCCATCGTCAATCGGCTGAGCAACCTGGGCTTCGTGCCCGGCCGGACCGTGACGCCGTTGCGCCGCGCCCCGCTGGGCGACCCGGTGGTCTACCGCGTCGCCGACTACGAGCTGTGCCTGCGACGCCAGGAGGCCCGCATGGTCCAGGTCGAGGTCCTCACCGAGGCCGACATCGTCGAGCCCCTCACCGAGGAGCAGGCCGACGCACCCGTGCGTCAGGAGCAGCGCCCATGAGTGACCACTGCGCAGCCTCCGAGGTCGCCGGCGCCCCCGACTGCCACTGCGGGTCCTCCAGCAGCAAGACCCTGGTGGTCGGCGCCGCCCGCGTCGCCCTGGCGGGCGCCCCCAACGCGGGCAAGACCTCCATCTACAACGCCCTGACCGGCCTGCACGCCAAGACCGGCAACTACCCCGGCGTCACCGTGGCCCGCTCACTAGGGACCTGCCGGATCGGCGAGACCAACCTGACGATCGAGGACCTGCCGGGTGCCTACTCCCTGAACCCGATCAGTCCCGACGAGCAGGTGGTGCGCGATGTCCTGACCGACGCCTCGCAGAGCGTCTCCGTCCCCGACGCCCTCGTGGTCGTCGTCGACGCCACGACGCTACGACGGGGGCTGAACTTCGTCGCCGAGGCCCTCGCCCTGGAGCTGCCCACCTGCCTGGTGGTCACCATGACCGACGAGCTCACACGGCGCGCCGGGCGCCTGGACGTGGCGGCCCTCGGGCAGGCCCTGGGGATCCCCGCCGTGCGGGTGGTCGGCAACCGCGGCATCGGGATCCCCGAGCTGCGCGAGCGCCTCACCGAGATCTCCGACTGGCAGCGCCCACCGCTGCCCGCACCGACGGAGCCCACCGAGGTGGCCTCCTGGGCCGACTCCATCCTGAAAGCCGCCGACTACCAGGCGCCCCAGCAGGACCGCATCACGACCGCCGTCGACCGGGTCCTGCTCAACCCCGTCCTGGGGTCCCTGGTGTTCTTCGCCATCATGTACATCTTCTTCCAGGCGATCTTCACCTGGGCGGCACCCTTCCAGGACGCCGTCGAGGGCGGGTTCAGTGCCCTGGGGGAACTGGTGCACGGCTGGCTCGACGAGTCCCACCCGCTGCTGGCAGGGCTCCTGGGTGACGGGCTCATCGGGGGCGTGGGCTCGGTACTCACCTTCGTCCCCCAGATCATCATCATGTTCCTCATCATCGCCTTCCTCGAAGGCGTGGGGTACATGTCGCGCGCCGCCTTCCTCATGGACCGGATCATGAGTCGGGCCGGACTGGAGGGGCGGGCCTTCGTGGCACTGCTGTCGTCCTTCGCCTGCGCGATCCCCGGGATCATGGCCACCCGCACGCTGCCCAGCGCCAAGGACCGGGTGGCCACGATGCTGGCCGCCCCGCTCATGACCTGCTCGGCGCGTCTGCCCGTCTACGTCCTGCTCACCTCCATCATGGTGCCCGCCGACGCGAAGATCGGGCCACTGAACGCACGCGGAACCGTCATGTTCGCCCTCTACCTGCTGGGGGCGGTCTCCGCGATGGTGGCCGCCTGGGTGGTCAAGCGCCTCACTGACCGTGGCGGGGTGCTGCTGCCCTTCTACATGGAGATGCCGCCCTACCGGCTGCCGCGGCCGCGCACGGTCCTCATCATGGTGTGGGACGCCTGCAAGGGCTTCGTGAAGAAGGCTGGGACCGTCATCGCCCTGACCACGCTCATCCTGTGGGTGCTGCTCAATATGCCGATGCGCTCCGATGAGCAGTTCAACGCCCACTGCTCCGCCAGCACCGAGTGCGCGGCCGTGTCCGCGGCGGTGGAGGACCCGGCGTCGTCGACCGTCAAGGGGGATGACGGCGAGGTCATCACCGATCCCGAGGAGCTCGGCAAGCTGCTGGAGGCTCAGAAGACCTCCTACACGATGGACAACTCCTGGGCGGCCGCCGTCGGCAAGACGGTTCAGCCGGTGTTCGAGCCGCTGGGCTTCGAGTGGCGCATCAACGTGGCGATCCTGTCATCGCTGGCGGCGCGTGAGACCTTCGTGGCGACCCTCGGGCAGATCGCTGCCGCCGAGGACCCTGAGGAGCCCAGCGCCCACCTGGCCACGATGACATATCAGAAGGACACGCTCACCAACAAGGCCGGCGACCAGCTGTTCAACCCGGCCACCGTCATCGCGATCCTCGTGTTCTTCGTCTACGCCCTGCAGTGCATGGCCACGGCTGCGGCGATGCGACGCGAGACCGGCACCTGGAAGTGGCCGATCATCGCCTACACCTACATGTTCGTCACGGCGTGGGTCATGGCGGCTCTCACGAGGGGCGTCGTCGCCATGCTCATGTAGGTGTGCGCCGGGGGCGCACACTCCCACCGACCCCGGCGCACACTCACGCACCCCCGCCCCCACACCACTCACCCCCACACACTTCGACCGAATCTTCATAAACGACGCGGCTCCGGGTCGTTTATGAAGATTCGGTCGAAGTGTTGAGCGAGTGCCAGCACCTGGCCGCTGCTTGCACCTCTGTCTCTTGCCTTCGCCTCCGCCTTCACCTCCGCGGCAAGCAATCGTCTAGGCTCGCGGCATGGCGACTCCGGAGTTCATCGTCTCCCTGCGGCGGAAGATCGGGCACGACATGCTGTGGCTGCCGGGGGTGAGCATCGTCGTCGTCGACGAGGCCGGCAGGCTCCTGCTGGGGCGGCGCGCCGACAACGGACGGTGGGCGGTGGTCTCCGGCATCCCCGAGCCCGGCGAGCAGCCTGCGGTGGCGATCAGGCGCGAGTGCCTGGAGGAGACCGGCGTCGACGTGGAGGTGCTGGCACTCACGAGCGTGACCGCGGGTGAGCCCTTCGCCTTCCCCAACGGGGACAACTGCGTGTTCATGGACATCAACTTCGTGGGGCGGCCGCGGCCCGGCAGCGCGGATCGCGCCCATGTGGCCGACGACGAGTCCACGCAGGTGGGCTGGTTCGCGCCGGACGCGCTGCCCGAGCCGCTGCTGAGCTCGACGCCCGGGCGCATCGAGGCGGCCCTGGCCTGGCTGGCCGACCCGACGTCGGGCGCGCGCTTCCACCCGGCGTCCTGACGCCGGCCGACGCCATCCGGACGGGGACAACGACGGGGACATTCTGAGCGGCGGGGTGCCGTCTCTTCCGGCCGGGGACAACCTGCGCGTACGGGAACAGGAATTCTGTCCCCGCACGCGCGGACTGCCCCCACCCGCGGCAAAGTGTCCCCGACGGCGTCGAATGTCCCCGGCCGCAGGAGGGGTGAGGCAGTCGGTGGGGCCTGGTGGTGGATGCACCACTCGTGGAGGGACGAGACCGGAGCGGTCAGGCCTCGGGAACCTCGATGCCGATACGCCGAAGGCTGTCGGCCTGCTCGCCGTTCGGGTCGAGGGGCCTGGCGGCGGTGAGGACGACGCGCACGCCCTCGGGGGTGATGACCTCGACCTCGCAGGAGTTCCACGGGGTGATGCGTGGGCCGGTGACACTGCCCGGCCGGTGCTGTTCGCAGGCCTTGGCGATCTCGTCGATCTGGGACAGGACGCAGGAGAAGCTGACGCTCATCGAGGGGCCGGCGGCCGGGGAGGGCTCCTGCGGCGTCGGCACCAGGAGGACGTCCTGGAAGGCCCAGCGGCGCAGGTGCACCAGCTGGCCAGGAATACTGAACAGAGTGAAGAAGCCCAGCGCCTCAGTCCAGAAGTCGACCGAGGCATCCAGATCCGACGTCGGGACGGTGACGAACATCGGCATGCCGTAGATGCCGCGGAAGGGCTCGGGCGGTTGGGCGTCCTCGCCGGGCGCGGGCACAGGGCTCATCTCGAATGCGTTGAAGGTGCTCATGCGGGCAGCCTCGTCCCTCACGCTACGTGAGGGTCAAGGTGATCCGCGTGGCTTCTGGCCCCGTGGCCGGGGACATTCTGCGCGGCGGGGTGCTGTCTCTTCCGGCCGGGGACATCCTGCGCGTACGGGAACGGGAATTCCGTCCCCGTACGCGTCGATGGCACCCGTCGGAGGCACAGTGTCCCCGACGGCGTCGAATGCCCCCATCACTACGAGGGGCCGCCTGCTCCTCGACCGGCCAGGACGCCGGCGCGGCCGCCCCCGCCAGCGCGAGGAAACGTCACTCCGCGGGCGACTCAACGACGAGCGGCGCCTCACCGGGTGCACTCACCTCGGCTCAGGGCGTCTGCGCCACCCTTGGTATGATTCGGGTATGACTCAGAAGATCGCGGTAAGCCTCCCGGACGAGCAGGTCGTCTCAATTCGCCGCGCGGTCGCACAGGGCAGGGCACCGTCGGTGTCGGGATTCATCAGCGCAGCGGTCGCTCGCGCGCAACGGGAGGACAACCTCGCCCAGCTGTTGGACGACCTTGATCGCGAACTCGGCCCCGTCGACGACGCGGACCTGGCTTGGGCGGACAAGGCGCTGGGACTGGCGTGACCGCCACCGGCAGGAGGGACGTCAAGGGCCTGACCCTCGACACCGGCGCGCTACTCGCACTTGAGCGCGGGGACTCGCGGGTCCGCGCGCTTCTTCGCCGGGCTCTGGAGACGGGCCTGCCCCTGAGCGTGCCGGCTGGAGTCGTGGCGCAGGCCTGGCGGGGTGGCCCTCGGCAGGCCCGAGTCGCACGACTGCTGGCGGATCCCAGCGTGCACGTGGCGCCGCTGGACGACACGACTGCGCGAGCCGTCGGACTGCTTTGCGGACGCAGCGGCCATCGGGACATTGTCGACGTTCACGTCGCCCTGCTGGCGGAGGAGCAGGGGCACACCGTGGTGACCTCCGACCCTGAAGACTTGAGCGCCGTCTACCCCGGCCTCCCACTCATCACGGTCTAGACGAGCGTCGCACATCCTGGCCGGCGACATCGACGGGAACATTCTGCGCGGCGGGGTGCCGTCTCTTTCGGCCGGGGACATCCTGCGCGTACGGGAACAGGATTGCTGTCCCCGTACGCGTCGATGGCACCCGTCGGGGGCACAGTGTCCCCGACGGCGTCGAACGCCCCCATCAGTGCGAGGGGCCGCCTGCTCCTCGACCGGCCAGGACGCCGGCGCGGCCGCACCCGCCAGCGCGAGGAAACGTCACTCCGCGGGCGGCTCAACGACGAGCGGCGCCTCGCCGGGTGCACTCACCTCGGCGCGGGGTGCCGGTTCCAGGGCCAGGCTCACGTGCAGCCGCTGGCCCTCCTGGCCGACGGCGTCGTAGGACAGTCGCGGGTTGTCCAGCTCGGTGACCTCGGTGCGGGCGCGCACGAGCCAGGGGTGGCGGCGTCGCAGGCCGATGAGGTCCTGGTGGAGCCGCAGCATCCAGGTGCCTTGCGGCGCGAGCCCGGACGGCGTGGCCGGCAGGGCGGGGCGGACCTCGTCGTCGCCGCCGAGGGTCTCGGTCTTCACCCCGCGGAAGGCCTGCTCGTCCCCGTAGTAGACACTGGGCACGCCGCCCACGGTCATGAGCAGGACGACGGCGAGCGCCGCCCCGCCGGCCCCGACTTTGCTGGCGATGCGGGTGACGTCGTGGTTGCCGACGAAGGTGGCTGGGACGAACCGGTCCAGCAGCTCGTTGTGGCGCTTGAGGCACCAGTCGAGCTCGTAGAAGTTGACGTCGGCCAGCGAGCTCCAGGTGGCCTTCCACAGCTCGTACTGGGTGACGGTGTCCACGGTGGAGGCCTCCACGAAGCCGGCGTAGTCGCCGTGGATGACCTCTCCCATGAACCAGGCGTCGGGGTGGCGCTCGCGCACGGCGGGCAGGACGCTCGCCCAGAAGGCGGGGTCGACGGCGTAGGCGGCGTCCAGGCGCCAGGCGCTGGCACCGCGGTCGAGCCAGTGGGTGAGCACCCGCACGGCCAGATCGCGCACTTCGGTGGAGTCGTGGTTGAGGGCTGCCAGGGACTCGTGCCCCTCGAAGGTGGCGTAGCCGGGGCCGGTCGGTCCGGCATCGTTCCCGCGGGTGGCGGTGTCGAAGCGGAAGAGGCCGCGTTCCTCTCCCCCGGCGCGGGCGGCCCGGAAGAGGGGGTGCTCGGTGCCGACGTGCCCGAGGACGCCGTCGAGCATGAGGGCCAGGCCCCGGGTGCGACAGGCCTCGGCGAGGCGGTCGAAGGCGGCGTCGTCACCCAGGCGGGGGTCGATGCGCAAGTGGTCGGTGGTGTCGTAGCCGTGGGTGGAGGAGGCGAAGATGGGGCCGAGCGACAGGCCGTTAGCGCCGAGCTCGACGGCGTAGTCGAGCCAGGGCTCCAGGCGGTCCAGGCGCGCGGGGGCGCCGGGCTCGGTCAGGGGCGTGCCCGGTTCGGGGCGGATGGGGGCGCCGGTGGCGCCAAGGGGGTAGACCTGCCACCAGATGGCGTGGTCGATCCAGGCGGGGGCTGCAGGACGGCTTATTCCAGACGACTCACTAGTCATGTCTTCCAGGGTGCGCCGCGCCCGTTAGCATGTCAAGGTGCCGTCCCGTACTGACAAGCGCCCCCGCCTGCGCATGGATCCTGCCGAGCGCCGCGAGCTGATCCTGTCCGCGGCGAGGCGGGCCTTCGCGAGCCGCCCGTATGAGGAGGTCTCGCTGGTCGAGGTCGCGTCGGAGGCGCAGGCCTCTGAGGCGCTGGTGCATAAGTACTTCGCAGGGAAGGCCGGCCTTTACGCCGAGGTGCTCCGGTGCGCTGCCGACGACCTGGCCGAGCGCACCCGGCGGGCCGACGACGCCCTGCCGGAGGGGTCGTCGGCCCGAGACCGGGTGCGGACCTCGGTGCTGACCTACCTGGAGTTCATCGCTGAGCGCTCCCCCGGTTGGGTGACCTACCAGGCACTGGCCGGGCACGACCCGGGCGACGAGGCCGCCCGGGTGAGACGGCAGGCGCGAGAGGCGGCGGTGGCGGCCCTGGCCGAGGTGATCGGCGGCAGCCGGGGCCACCGCGACGACTTCGCCCTGTGGGGCTACCTCGGCTTCCTCGACGACGCCTGCCTGCGCTGGGTGCACGCCGGCTGCCCCGACGAGCAGCGCAACAGCCTGGTTGACGCGGCTCTGGGCTGCCTGGAAGGAGCCCTGGGCGACTGGAGGAGATAAGGGTGGGTGACTCGCGATCGATCATCCGGGAATGTACGCGTCCTGAATGGACCAATCGATGTCGTGCGAGGCGTTCTGCTTGATCAAGCTGGAATTGAGATTCGCGGTCGACTGCCCTGGGATGACCTGACTGGCCCCACTATAGTTGGAGTTGTAGTAAACGGTCATGTTACGGTGCATACGGTTCCACACGGACGCCGCGTTGTTCTTCACACACTCACCCTGGCCGGCACCTTCACCCTTGAACTCGAAGCAACTGGGTTGATACGCCCCATAGTCCTTAGGACTCTCCCTGAAGTCAGACACCGACCCTTGCAGGTCACTGCCGTAGTAGAGGCATACTTCTCCCTCATCACAGACACCATTTCGCTCCAGAGCAGGGTTGTATGTGCAGAGCTCGTCAGGCTCACCCGTACACATCAGATCATTCCAGTCGAGCGGAGCGGCGGCGGCTGGAGTGCTCAGAGCCCCTAACGCGATAACAAGGAATCGATGAAGCCCCGACGATGCTTTTAAGAAGCTTGACGGTCATGAGAGTAATCCTTTCTGGGTTGAATCTGATCGGCTCCTGTTGACGAGATGTATGAGATTGAGTGAGTATTTCCGGCACATCTCCGTCTACACCGCTTACACCTTCGCTTCGGTTGCGTCATTCGATGACCGATACAAAAAGAGTAGGTGTCGGTCAGCCGAGTTTTCCAGAGCCAACGTTCCCCCTTGACAACGATATCTCTCGCAATTATCTTCCCTGCTTTCCGGTTGGGCGGTTGGTCGGCGCAGCCGCCGGCGTTGCTGCATTGCTTGCGATGTGCAGGCGTGAAGGCCTGCCACCTGCCGCAGAGCCCGTCAGGACCACGGTTGAACCACGTGGGCAAAGTGGGGTGCGTGGTGTTTCTCGGACTGGGGGAGTTTTTCTTCCCGTGAGTCGATAGGATGGATACCATACCAGCAGCGAGATACTCCGAGGAGTTCAAGGAGCAGGTGGTGCGAGAAGTCATCGAGAAGGAACGCACCATCTCCTCGGTCGCCTCGTCGTATGACCTTGTCCCCCAGACGGTAGGTAACTGGGTCGCCAGGTACAGGAAAGAGCACGCCACCGACCAGGACCGCAAGAAAGCCTCCGAGTCAGCCGAGATAGCGAAACTGAGAGCGGAGGTCCGTGAGCTGCGTCAGGAGAACGAGTTCCTGAAAAAAGCAGCTGCCTTCTTCGCCAAGGAACGACCGTGACCGAGCGCTACGAACTGATCAACCGCGAAGAAGGCCATTATCCCATCTCTCGATGTGCCGGTGGTCCAGGGTATCAAAATCAGGGTACTACTCCTGGCGCGACCGTCCCCAGTCGCAGACCATGGTCAGGAGAAAAAAACTGGCTGTGATGGTGAGGGATGTATTTGAGGACTCCGATGGTACCTACGGGTACCGAAGAATTCAGGTTCTCCTGGAGCGGCGCGGTGTGCGGGCCGACGGTTCCACGATCCGCGCCATCATGCGTGACCTGGGGCTGAAGGCCGCACGACCACGGACGAAAGTCCGAACCACGGTGCCGGCCCAGGACCTGGGTGAACGGCCGGACCTGCTCGGGCGGGACTTCACCGCAGATGAGCCCGGCAAGAAGTTGTGCGGGGATATCACCTATGTCAGGACGTGGGCCGGGTTTATCTATCTTGCGACCGTTCTGGACTGCTGCACCAAGAAGGTCGTGGGTTACGCGATGGGCGACCGCATGCGCACGTCCCTGGTGTGCCAGGCCATTGACATGGCGGTACGCAGGTGCCCGGTTGAGAGGGGTGTGACAGTCTTTCATTCAGACCGAGGTAGTCAGTACACGTCTCAGAGGTTCTTGGATCACCTCAAGGGTTATGGGATTCGTCCCTCGGTGGGACGTGCGGGGGTGTGCTGGGACAATGTGTGGGCGGAGTCATTCAATGCCACGCTCAAGAATGAGAGGGTCCATCGGATGGTGTATCCCACGAAGGATAAGGCGGTCAGTGATATTGCCTCATGGATCGAGCTGAGATACAATCATGTCCGCCTTCACTCAGCCCTGGGATACCGCGCCCCGAACGAGGTCGAACGCGATTTCCTGGACTTAACGAAGGCAGCCTGAAACACAAACAAGCACTGTCCGAAAAACACCCAGCAGTCCAAACCTACGGCGGGTCGGCTACTCCAAGGATCGGAGGATTGCTCCCCAGATCATCGTGGGCCTGCTGGTTGACTGTCATGGTTCTTTCCCCTGAGAATCGGGTGCTTTCGAGGGCAACCGGGCTGAGACCGCCACGATCATCCTCGTGGTGGAGGCCTTGCAGGCCGCTCATGGCATCGAGGAGATCGTGATCGTCGCCGGGCGCCGGCATGCTCTCGGCCGCTAACCTGACAGCGCTGGATGAGGTGAGGATGAGGTTCATCATCGGAGCCCGACAGGTCCGCGCCCCAGGCGACCTGGAGGCCTACTTCCACTGGCACGGGGACGCCTTCACCGATGGGCAGCTGATCGACACCATCACCCCCAAGAGGGGCTCCAGGAGCCAGCGCGACATCAGCAGTCGTCGTGAACCGGCGTGGGACCGGACACTCATCCGAGCTCGTAGAGAGCGGTGTGGGCCTACTCCAAGAAGCGCGCGGTCCGGGGTAGCCAGGCCCTGACCGCTCAGGCCAACCGGGGCCGGGCCGTCGCTGCCGGCGAGAAGCGTCCTCAGGGCACGCGTTTTGTCACCGTCCACGCTGGTGACACGAGCCTGGATGAGGCATCTCTGGCAAATGGGCAGGTCCCTGGTGGGCGTCAAGGGCTACGTCACCTTTCGTCCCATCGTGTCTCATGGACGCCGCCGAGGTCATCTCCTCGTATCACGAGCTGTGGCACGCCCGGTCCGTCATATGCGGATGAGCAAGCACGACCTGCGAGCCCGCCCGGTCTTCCACCACCAGCGTGAGCCCACCTGGGCTCACGCTGGTGGTGGTGATGGCCGCCCTGGCTGTAACCCCGCTACATCCAGGACGCCACCGGGATCAGCGTCAAACGCTTCATCCGCGCCCTCAAACCCCTCCAGGATGTCACCATCGACCTCAACAGCCACCACCTCACAGCCGCCGCCACCCTTGAAACCCCCAAGGCCGAAGACATCCTCACCGCCCTCAGCATCCCAACAGAGCACTAAAACTGAGCAACTCAGGTGCACCTGAAACCTGAAGGCTTATTCTCAGCGTTCTGCCGAAAACACTTGGTTGCGCAGATACCGGCACGCGCCGGTCTCTCGAACTAGCCTCCAGGTACATCAAAGACTCCTTCCTCCCACCGACCGACATGACGGTCCGGTCAAAACCCGAAGACGACATCTGCTGGGGTTAGGCGAGGCGATAGGGCTATTTTAAAAACACTCAGCATTCTTTTACAATAAACCCTGCCTCAAAGACGAGAAACCTCACCAATCCCACCCCAAATTATCTAGCGAAAGATTGGAATCGAAGCTACTTTTGTTTCTCATGAGCGGTTTCATAACCGGACTTATATTCCTCCCCTATTTTGTCCATAAATTCGTTATCTACTGGACCCTTCGTAGGTGCCGCCCTCACCACATCCACCATTTGTTGACGCTTCCTCCCTTCAATGTCGGTTATAGATCTGTTGGTGGGCTCACTAAAGTTACCTTCGGAATCCATAATATCTTCAGTTGACGGACCTCCTCTATCGGCAGCCTGTTTCAATTCGTCTTGCGAGTAGAATCCTCTACCAAGGAGATTCCACGCGACAGTTTGCTGACAAGCGGTAATTCCAGAATCCCGGATAGGCTCATTTTCAGCCTTTTTTTCCTCTTCATTGTTTGCAAAATCTTTCGTTATTTGAACTTTCGCCCCGTCCACTACATAACTGCTACCCGCGTTAATAATGAACTCGGCAGCAGCCTTACCGAATCCTCCTCCGAGCTGACTCGCCCCAGGAATAGGAATCGGTACGGAACTGGCTGCGATCGCGCCCGCTTCCGCCCACGAGCCAACCATCTTATCAACATCTGCTCCGTCGACCTCAGCCTGCCTGCCGATCGCTCCCGCTATGAATCCTCTCGTTCTGCTCTGATTCCTATAGTTCTTAAGAACGGCTTCATCACCACCGGTTTCAAATTCGTCCTGATTCCTATTGAAGGCCTCCTGAGAACCAGCTAGCCGAGCCTTAGCGAGGTTATTCTTACCTATTTGCCCCGTAAGATTAGTGAGGGCAGCATTCGTGAAAACCGGTTGCTCGGGAATATCTTTCGCCCATTCAGGACCCTTATCCTTAGGATCCTTAATCCGCAACGTCACCTCTGACGGATCTCCCAGATCGGCAGAATATTGTACCCCATAAGGGGTAGCTGCCAGGGCGATAGATGCAGCATTTATAGAAGCATTAGATAACTTAATAGTCTGTCCCGACTTTCCCGCAGTGTTCAGAATGCCCGAAACAATCGCCGCTTTACCAGCACCGCGGGAAGGTTCATCAACCGAATTTGATACGGCGCTCTGTGCCGAAATTAGCATCCAGTCATCAGTCCATTGAGATTTGTCAGACTTGCCAACATCTCCTTGCTTCATTAGTTTTTCTACACGCTCCGCCGTCGCCTGTTGGTCTACCGTATTCTTATCTTTATTGACTGTGAGCCATTCCGTAAAAGCATCGACATTCCCGGTCATCGCATGAACGATACCCGAAAAACGACCTCCCACCTCATTATAACCAGGCGTGTTCGGAGGGCGCGCCGATCCGTGCTCTTCAATTTCACGTGCAGCAGTCACCAGCATAGAATCATTGTAGTCTAAACCAACACTCTCATTCTGATGATCTCCATCAATATCAACATCCCGTGAGGCTGAGAATAATTTGTTCACGCCCTCCTCCCCTACATAATCCATATCTTCAGTAAGTTGACGTCCATACTTTTCTGCTTTTTCCTTTGACCAGGTATTTGATGCAGTAGCAAGAATATTTGACAACGTATTCAAAGCTTCAGCTTGCTCCTCAAGCGTCACCGCTCCCTTTGGTGTTGACCCCGGTACATCTGGGTCTCCGCCAAGAGTAGCAGCCATATTGCGCAGAGTTTTGGGGTCAATATTAGAAATAACAACGTTCGCATAAACTGGGTTTGATTGTTTGGCTTTCATTCTTTCTATGAATGCCTGCATTCCCTCGGCCTCGAGAGACGAGCCGCTGCCAGCATAATACTTCTTCAGTTCTTCGGCATCTGCTCGGGCCTGATTGGCAATTTCAACGTTGTTGTTTGCGAGTGCATTTTCAGCGGTGTCTTTTAATCCATCCGGGATGACATACGAGATCGTCCCGTCTGCCCCCATCGGTGTAACTCCACTTTCATTAGCGGCCTTTGCGGAATCTAAACGCGCCTGAAGATCCTTGACTTTGTCTTCTAAAGCGGCAGCTGAGCCCGCAATAATTTCTAACGAGGATGCCAAATCAGTGGGAGAGTCGTTGAGATCGTTGGTGTTCCATACGGATTCACGACATGTCTGTACTCTAGCGCTGTAGTTTGAAAGACTGGTGATTATGTTCTGCAAACCTTCAGGATCGAGGGAAACGTAGGTCATTGCACTCTCCAACGTGCTCTAGGGTCGTTTATGTCAACGTATTCGGGTTCATTATTCCATTCGGCGGATACCTTCTCATGTTGGGAAGAAAAACATGACGTAATCCTTTTTATTATTCCTGAGAGGTCGGCGCGTATTTTGTCAGCCAAAGATGATTTCCATACACTCCCATCGCCACCGAGACCATTTACGAGACTGTCGGATGGAGGCGTTGTTCCCATTTCCGCGGAATCTGCACCTAGATCACGCCTAGCTTCTGCAATCGAACCGAGAACATTCTCTAACGCTTTTTTTTTCATGTTGAGGGCTTGTGAAGGATCTCCTATGCGAGGAACCGGTTGTACAAATGGTCTCCGACTGGGAGTCATGCTGTTTCACTCCTTACTTAAATAGTCATCAAGATCAGTTCTTGATTACCCGAATCATAGTCACATTTGCGAGAGATGACCGTCGGAATGTCGACATGAGCGCTGTGCTCTAATTTCAGACCCTATTGTTTTCTCTGCATCCAACTCTCTCTTTCGCCAGCCAGTCAACTGAGATTGACGGGCATTTTTGCCAGCACTGCGGGATTGACTGTGGATGTTATGACACGATCCCCCGAAGTCATTCCAGAAACTCCAATCGAGGATTCGCTACCCCAGGCTTCTCATCCTGACGCGCTTCTTCGTCAGTCATCTCATCTCCTCACTACACGTTTTCCTTTCACGTCCATTGACCATTGCACATCAACATCTCTTCACACCTATTCCTATCTTCTCCTCCTTCAGTCGACCTTCGGGACCTGCACCCAGGACCAGCCGGCGGTCGTCACCATGACGCCTCGTCCCTTGGGGACCGGGCCTCCAATGGAGCGCGGCAGCCTCGCCGACAAATGCGTCCCGTCCTCGGAGGACCTGGGCGCCAGGACCAGACCCGTGCGGGTCTTACGCACCTGGGCCACCACGCCCCTGTACATGCCCGGTACTTCATCGATCCCGCATCCCACCAGGACGCCACCATTCGCGTCCCGGCACGTCCTCAAGTGCTCTTCAATCACGGGCCCAAGCGCATGATCGCCTCCCATAATCTCGAAATCGTCAATAACAATGAGTGTGTTCTCAGGCTCCTGCCGCAAAAGCTCTCTGAGGTCATCGGGCTTGGACTCCAGGCCCAGCCGTCCCAGAACTCCGTCACATCCCTCCAGGGCGATCAGCGGCGAGCGCCGCGGCAGCACCAGCACCACGCGCGTCCCACCGTCCAGCGCCCGCTGCGCCCCGAACAGGAGCGCCGTCGACCGCCCGGAGCGCCGAGGCCCGGCCACCAGCACCCCGTTACCGATCTCATCCATCGACACCGGGATGAGCCCCAGGTCGTCCCCGCCCACGGCCAGGGCGATGCTCCCCGGCGCCAGAGGCGGCCCCAGCTCAAGAGCCTTCTCCGCAGAGATCGCCACCGGCAGCTCGTCCACGTGGCCCGCGGACAGCTCCCGGGGAATCTCCCCCCACTTCTCGAGGCTGAGCCGGCCCGCCTCGTGGATCGCCTCCACCTGGGCGGTGCCGTCGACGTCGTCCGTCAGCAACGCCAGCTGCACCTCGCGCGGCTTGGGCCCGCTGCGGAAGGCCCGTCCCTGCGGCATGGTCAGCGGCACCTCACGCGCCCGCATACCCACCAGGTCGAAGTCGTCCGGGGACGGCATCCGCAGCAGCAGCCGGTCCTCCAGCAGCATCCCGAACCGGCTGCGGAACACCGTCCGGTCCCCGGCCACCACCACGCGCAGGCCCACAGCGGCCCCCTCGCGCATGAGGCTCTCGATGCTCTCGATGATGGCCCCGCCGTCGACGTTCTCGAAGGTGGCCACGAAGTTGTCCCACCTGTCAATCAGCAGCACCAGGTAGGGCAGCCGCCCCGGCTCGGGCGTCTTGGCCCGCTGCTCGGACAGTGAGGCGAAGCCCTCGGTGGCCAGCAGCTGCTGACGTCGCGCCACCTCCCGGCCCAACAGGGTCAGAACGCGCCGTACCCGGTCCGGCTGGTCGCGGGTCACCACCGCCCCCACGTGCGGCAGCGCCAGGCACGGCAGCAGCGCCCCGTTACCGGCGTCGATCCCGTACATGTGGACCTCCGCGGCCGACGCCGAGCGGGCCACCGCCACCGCGATCCCCCTCAGCACGCTGGAACGCCCCGTCCTGGGGGCCCCGGCAATCCCCAGGTGCCCGGCGCGCGTGAAGTCCCAGGTCATGGGCCGCTGCTCCTGCTGGGCCGGCAGGTCCTCCAGCCCCAGGGGCAGGGCCGGCAGGAAGCCCTCGGCGCGCTCCCCTCCCCCGGTCTCCCCTCCCCCGGGCTCCCCCATCCGCTGCTCCACCGCGTCCAGGGTCAGCAGCTCGGGCAGCGGCGGCAGCCACGGGCTGTGCGGCTTCTCCTTGCCCATCGCCCGGTAGGCGTCCCCCATGGCGTCCACGAGCGTGGCCAGGTCCGTGGGGATCGTGGCGTCCTCCTCCACCTCCGGGGGCGCCTCCTCCGGCCGAGAGAGCTCATCCAGGGTCAGGGTCGCCGAGCGCAGCGCCGCCCGGGGCAGGGCGCCCCGCGGCCGTCCCCCCACCCGGGAGGACTGGAACTGGCGCAGGCTCGCGTGCCCCAGACGGGCGTAAGCACGCCCCGGGATCGACGGTGGGATGAAGGCGGAGGCGGCGGCCTCGATGACGTCCTGGGAGTCGTTCTCATCGGTGACCCGCAGGGCGATGCGCAGGTTCGTGTTCGACTTGATCTCCGCCGACACCACGCCCGCCGGCCGCTGCGTGGCCAGCACCAGGTGCACCCCCAGCGAGCGCCCGCGCCGGGCGATATCCACCAGGCCCGTCACGAAGTCCGGCAGCTCGGAGACCAGCGCCGCGAACTCGTCAATGATGATCATCAGCCGCGGCATCGGCTCGTCCCCCGGGGCCATGGCGGCCACATAGTCCTCAATGTCCTTCGCATCGGCCCCCGCCAGCTGGTGCTCACGACGGCGCAGCTCGGCACCCAGCGACTCCAGGGCCCGGGAGGTCAGGTGCCCGTCGAGGTCGGTGACCATCCCCACCGTGTGCGGCAGGCGCGCACAGTCCTTGAAGGCCGCCCCGCCCTTGTAGTCCACGAGCACGAAGGTCATGGCCTCGGGCGTGTTGCCCATGCACAAGGAGGCGATGAGGGTCTGCAGCAGCTCGGACTTACCCGAACCAGTCGTCCCGGCCACCAGGGCGTGCGGCCCGTCGGCGCGCACATCCAGCCAGAACTGCCCCTCGGCATCCTCCCCGATAACCGCCCTCGTCGTGCGGCTGCACCGGTCCCAGGCCTCCAGGACGGCGTCGGCACCGGGCTCGGGCAGGGGCAGCACGTCCAGCAGCCGCGAGGCCGTGGGGATCGTGGAGTCCGCCCCGGCGGCGGAGACGTCGTGGACCGGCGCCAGAGCCCGGGCCACCCGCTCGCACCAGCCGCCCAGCACCAGGTCCAGGGTGACCCGCTCAACCTCATCCTTGTCCGTCTGGGAGACCGACGGCGCACCCGGCCCGGTGGACACCACGGCCCGGCACTCCTCGGGCAGGGCCGTGCGCTCCCGGTCGATGCAGATCAGGCGCACCCCCACCTCGGGGCCACGGCGCAGCACCGGGATGAGGCCCGGACGCAGCCGCAGGGCGTGCCCGCCGTCGAGCACCACCAGGATCTGCTCGCCGTCGGTGCTCCCGCGGCCGCGGCTGTCGGAGGCATCCAGGCGCCGCTGCACCAGGTCCGCCAGCTCGCTGATGCGCCGGCCCACCGTCTCATCGTCGACGCCGATCCGGGCCCGGGCCCCCATGCCCTCCGCGTTGCGCAGGTGGGGCAGCCACCTCGCCCAGGACCAGCGCTCCTCGGGCCGCTCGCCGCGCACCGGCTCCACCAGGAGCACCATTTGCAGCTCGGCCGGTGAGTGCAGCACCGCGGCCTGGGCCGTCAGCCAGGTCGCCACCTCATGGCACCGCTCCCCGCACACGCCGACCACGCCGATGCCACCCAGGGGCACGGTCACGGGAACGTCCGGGGCCGTCCAGCGCAGCGGCTCCTCGTGCTTGGCGCGCGCGGGGTCGTCCACCTCGACGTCGCTGGGCAGGTCCGCAACCCCCACCCGCAGGTCCAGCCAGTCCGGGTCCGAGGGGCGCCGCTCCCACAGCTGGGCCCGCGGCCCGGTGGCGCGCAGCAGCAGCTCGGCCGGGTCCGGGGCGTCCGTGCGCCGCAGCCCGCGCTCCTCGGTCAGCGCCTTGAAGGCCGCGTCCTCGGTCTGGTCGCGCTGCTCCTCGTACTTGCGCAGGTCCTCCCGGTAGTGCTTCCGGTTGTTGGAGCGTCCCTGGATCAGGTTGGCGATCATCATGACCGGGGAGAACAGCATGAACATGAGGGAGTAGACGCGCCCAGTGACCAGGTACATTCCACCCCCCATGACCAGCGGGGAGAGCATCATGGCGAACGGGAAGGGCGGCTTGCGCGCCTGCGAGGGCTCGCGCGGCAGCGTGAACTTGGTGACCCGGATCGGGCGGGCCAGGCGCGGGGGCCGGTTGAAGTTGATCGTCGGCGCCCCCGGGGTCGGGGAGGTCACGGCGTCGGCGGCGGGCACGTACTCGAGCACCAGCAGGCTCTCCCCCACCGTGAGAATCGCCTTCTCCGACCAGGGGGTCGCCCCCTTGAGCGGGCGTCGGTCCAGCTCCAGGAAGTGGCGCTCACCGTCGGGTTCCAGGACCTCGCGCCCACTGAGGATCCGCTCCGCGCCCTTGTTCTTGCGCTTGCGCTTGGCGCGCCGCTTCTTCCGGCGACGACGGCGCTCGGAGGGCGCCTCATCCTCCTTCGCCGCCAGGACGAGTGGCCCCGGCAGGGGGCGGCGGCGAGGCAGCGCAAGCGGCACCGTGCGCTCGGCCACGCCCGGAGCCGGGCTCAGCATCACCCGTCCGCCCTGGGAGACCGTCAGATCGGCGACCTTCTCCTGTCCCGCCTCGCCCTCCAGGGTGATGTCCTGCTCGGGCCCGCCCAGGGTGTACTCGCCCAGGCTCAGGCGGTGGACCGCTCCGGCCCCGCGCCCGCCGACAACACGCACCTCGACGACCCCGACCGGTTCGACGTCGTCGAGAACGGCCGCACCGAGCCCCAGCAGCATGCCGTTGCGGACGGAGCCCGACCCCAGGGACGCCCGCGGGTCGAGGCGCCGCGAACCGTGCCACAGCGACGACGGCGGAGCACTGACCGGCTCCCCGGCGTTGACCACCAGGCGCAGGGACTCCCCCGGCGCGGTGGTGGGCACGGTGCGGTCCAGCGCGGCGGCGAGGTCGCCGACCGTGGCGTCCTCCGGGACGACGACGATGAGGTCGCGGGCCTCGTGGGCCTCCTCCAGGGGACGCAGGACACTGATGAACAGCTGCATGGTGGTCTCCTCAGGCGGGCAGCCGCCCCACCGAGAGCCCCGGGGAGAGGTCCTCGACGAGCGCCGCGGTGGCGGGGTCGATCTGGTGGAGGTCATCGGCGCCGGCGGAGTTCAGCAGGACGCGGATCTCCCGCTCCAGCTCACCCACGCCGCGGCGCGAGGCCAGGCGCAGGCGATCGCGCCACAACCCCTGGTCGAGGTCGACCACCTGCAGGCCCGTGGTGATCGCTGCGGCGGCGCCGTCGGGATCGGTGTCTCCGATGAGCTCGACCATGCGGTGCGCGGCGTCCACGACGAGGGCCTCGAACTGCCGTGCGGCGCGGACCCGGGCCAGCCAGGAGTAGTGGCCCTCGGGGGCGTCGAGCGCCATCGGCCCTCGCACCAGGCGCAGGGCCTCGGTCAACAGCTCGACCTCCTGCTGGGGCGAACAGCGGCGGGAAGCGGCCAGCAGGGAGCGCAGCACGTCCCAGTCCATGACGACCCCCAGCCCCAGCAGCAGCCGTCCCTCGGTGTCCTCCCGCAGGTAGGGAACCCCCTGGGAGTCCTCGCCGAGCCAGCTGCGCAGCCGCTCCACGGTCGCCCCCACCACGTCCGCGGTGGCCCCCAGGGGCCAGAGCATGGCGCCCAGGACGGAGGGGCGGATCCCCTCGGGGTGGAGGGCCACGCAGATCGCGGCCTCGGTGAGGATGGAACGGCGCGCCTCGTCCACCGCACCGGCCGTCTCCACCTGCGTCGTCCCCAGGACCTGGATCCGTACGGAGGCGGCGCGCAGGGCGGCGGTGGCCAGAGGCGGCGTGGGCGGGTCGGGCACCGGCGGGCGGCCGTCGTCGACGCCGGTCTCCTCGGACGGGGCGAACAGGCCCTCCAACGCGGCGATTTCCGCCTCGGTGGCACGCGAGGCCGTGACCACGATGCCCAAAGGGGCGATCCGGGCGGTGCCGGAGGCGTCGATCTCGATCGTCCAGCGCCCCGGCCGGTCGCTTCCGGTGCGCACCAGGGCGTAGCTGCGTCCCGGCGGCAGGGACGGGGGCGTCGCCCCGTCGCCGACGAACATGAAGGTCGTCTGCGTCTCAGGGCGGCGGCCGGTCAGGACCCCGCCGACGCCGGGCAGGGCAGTCTGTCCCCGGAGACTGTCCAGGGGATGCATGCGCTCGCCCGCGACCCGGTGCAGGGTGGCGGACAGGCCGCTCCCGACGACCACGGCGTCGCGCGACCAGGGGTTGGTGCACAGCTCCAGGGCGAAGGCGGAGACAACCTCGGCGGCCATGGCCGGGTCCCCGGTGACGGTCACATCCCCATCGGCGAAGGCCAGGTCGATGAGGATGTCCGCGCCTGTGGGCGTGCGGCCCACCGAGACCAGTCCGGGCAGGGGGCAGGGCCGGTCGCTCAGCGGCGGCTCGTGGCCCGCGGGCAGCGCCCAGATCATCCCCTCGTCCTGGGACCGCCATGGGGAGGGGGCATCGGTCAGGGGACGCGCCATGCGCAGGTAGCAGGCATCGTCGTCGATGGCGACGGCGTAGGGGCGGGGACTCCCGGGCAGGTCATCAAGGGAACGCAGGACCGCGTTCAGCCGCCGCGAACGGCTCTCGTCGGCCCCGACTCGCAGGAGACGCTCGAGCTCGGCGGAGTCCTCGTTGAAGGCGCCCATCAGCTGCCGACGCCTGGTGACGAGTACCGAGACGAGGGAGGCGGCCAGCAGGGAGCCGATCGCCGGCAGCTGGACCGGGGTGACGTCCCGCAGCTCGTGCCCGAGCCCGACCGGAAGCCGGGTGCCGCCCTGCTGCGGCGTCGGGGTCTGCGGAGCCGGGGCGGGAGGAGCCGGATCGGTGGGGATGGCCTCGACCCGGGCCACGGAGACGGCCTCCTCCGGCATGACCATGAGCCAGCCGGGCTGGATGAGCCGGGCCAGTTCCAGGCAGCCGCCGTCGGGCTGAACACGGCCCGCGTTGAGGTCGTAGATCTGGGCGTAGGCGCGCCCGTCGCCCAGGTTGCGCTCGGCGATGTCCCACAGGTTGTCGTGGTAGCGACCCTCGGGCGGCTGGACGATGTAGACGCGCTTTCCCACGAGCTGGGAACCGATCTGCGGATCGAGCTCGACTCCGTCCACCACGTAGCGCGTGTACTGCTGGCCGTGCTCGTCGCTCTGCGACGCCGCAGCGGTGCCGCCGGCCGACGAGGCGTCGCCGGCGGGCTCCTGCGAGACGACCCCCTGGCTCACCGAGACCGCCGGGGCCGGTTCCTCGGTGAGGGGGGCGGCGGCCGCGGCAACCGGGCCGCTGACGGCTCCCAGGAGCAGGACGGAGGCGACGAGTCGGCGCACCAGCGACTGCACTCCGCCCGAGAGCGGAACGTGCCCGGGCACGCCGTGGCCCTTGAGAGCGGAGACGAGCTCCACCAGAGTGCACACCGTGAACTGCAGCCAGGCCAGAGCGAGTACCCAGATGAGGACGCCCACGACGACGTCGAGGGACACGGTCTGAACGAGCAGGGCGCTCATGTCCAGACTGGTTGGCAGCGGCGGGGGCCCGACGGTGGTCAGCAGAACCGCGGGCAGGCCGATGATGATGGCGGCGAGCGTGAGGCCGGCGACCACGGAGCGCCACACCGGCGGCCGGGTGCTGCGCGCGGGCGCCCGGAACCGCTGGGGGCCGGCGGCCTGGGCACGGCGCCGTCTCGATGCGGTGGTCATGGCTTCTGCCTCCACTCCAGGCCGATGGCGTTGCCCGCCTTCGGCAGTCCGGGTTTCTGTCTTTCCTTGGGGCTTTCCTCGTCGCCCCCCTGGGGCGGTTCGGGCTTGGGCTGCTCCTTGGGCCCGCCGTCGTCGACCTTGGGCGGGGCGGGCTTGGGCCGTTGCGGCTTGGGCTGTTGCGGCTTGGGACGTTGTGGCTTGGGCCGCTCCTTGGGGCCGCCGTCGTCGCCGGTCTTCGGCAGGCCGGGCTTGGGCTGTTCCTTGGGGCCGAAGTCGTTGCGGGCCTCTCCGGTCACGGAGACGTGGATGGAGGGGATGCCGACCAGTCGCAGCATCGTGGTGGGGACGTCGCGTTCGACCGTGACCGAGACCCGGTCGGTGGAGGCCTTGACCGTCGAGGTCTGGGCGTCGCCAGTGCGGGCCAGGTAGCTGCGCGCCGCCGACGTGGCCGCTGACGGGTCAGTCGAGGCCACACCGGAGCTGCGCAGCTTGTCCATGCTCAGCTGCTGGACTCCGACACGGGCCGCCTGCTCGGCCTGGTCCGCCATCGTGGCGCGTGTGTTGAGAACACGTCCCCCCTCGACGCACAGTCCGGCCATCAGCATGAGGGCTGAGGCGATGATGACGACATAGACGGACACCGATCCCCGCTCCGAGTGCTGACGGAGATCCCTGGCAATCAGGATCCTGCTCATCGTGTCCCCCTCCACTGGTCCACCGGCGCGCTCGACTCGGCCCTGACCACGGTGGCCCCGGGCAGGAAGACGAGTCCCAGGTCGGAGAGCTTGACGCGGCAGCTGACTGCGACCCTGACGGCCCCGCCCCGACGGAAGCCTCCGACGTCGACACCGGCCGAGCAGTTGGCACGGGCCGTGTCCGCCTGGGCCAGGCTCCGGTTGGCGGCCGCGCTGGCGGCGCCCACGGAGCGCTCCATGGAGGCTGCTCGGGCGGCGTCGCGGGACGCGGCCTCGACCATCCCCTGCGCGGAGACGATGCGCCCCCCGGCGACGGCCACCATGGTGATGAGCAGCAGCACCGGGACGAGGACCACCACCTCGATGGACATGGTTCCCCTCTCCGAGCCGGCGGCCTCGATAGTGCGACGCCGGATCTGCTTCTTTCTGACGTGTTTCATCGGTCGCTCCGGAAGGTCTCCCGCTCTGAGGTCACCGAGGTCTTCACCCGCGGTGACATTCCGGCGACGACGTCCATGGCCTTCCCGGAGACACGTACCGTGACCTGGTCTGACGTGGTGGACACATCGATCGTGATGTCGGAGAGCGCACGGCCGCCGACCTTGCGGGCGTAGGCGACACCGTTGGCCTTGGCCACCGAGGTGCGGTCGCCCGCCTCGGAGCTCACGCGCGCCTCTCGAGCCACCTCGCGGGCAGTGGCGATGGCGACCTCGTTGCCGTACCAGACCAGGGCCACCTGCACCGTAATCAGAACGACCAGCAGAAGCAGCGGGAAGAAAATGATCAGCTCGACGCTGGAGGCGCCCGTCTCCTGACTCAAGCGGCTCATCACGCGTTCTCTCCAATTCCTCATAGGGGCATCGACCCTGCTTGATCAGTTGCCGCCGATCGAGGGAACCTGAAGACCGTTGGAGGCGTTGGACACCAGGCTGTAGATGGCGCGGCCGACAAGCGCGGCCAGGACGATGAGGAAGCCGGTGATGATGACCCACTCAACGGTGGAGGCCCCCTTCTCCTCGGCGAGGAGGCGCCGCTCCACCTTGTCGCGCACGTCGCCGGCGATGGTCTGAAGGGTGATGAGGAAAGACAGCATGGTGTTCCTTCTTTCTGTTCGGGAGAGTGAAATCTGAACGGGATACGGATGACTGCAGGGCCTAAAAGGAGCCCATGATTCCGGTCAGGGCCGGGTAGACGAGGAAGACGATGAATCCCATGGCGACGACGAGCTGGGCCACGAGCATGGACTCGGAGTTCTCCCCGGCCTTGCCCTCGGCGTCGGACAGGTCGCGGCGGCGCATGCTGGAGGCCCGGGCGCCGAGGGACTCGCGGATCTTGGCGCCGTCCTCAGCGACGAGGGCCAGGGCGGCGGACAGGTCGCGCAGCTCGTCGATACGCAGCTGGGTGCCCAGCCGGCCCAGGGCCTCCCAGGGCGTGTCCCCGCGCAACCGGGCGACGTCGAGGGCGTTACGGATACGCACCATGGCGGGGTCGTCGGAGAGGCTGGAGGCGGCGTCGAGGGCCTCGGGAACACCCCGGCCGGCCGACAGCGACATGGCCACAAGGTCCAGGTAGGAGCCGACGACGTGGCGGAAGTCCCGGCGGGCCTCCTCGGCCTCCCGGCGCAGACGGGCCGTGGGCAGCAGCAGGCCGACCATCCCCAGAACGAGGCTCAGCAGGAGGGGCACCGACCATCCCAAGGGCGCTCCCATGACCTGCATCAGCCCGACGACGGCTATCGGGACCATGAAGGCCCCCAGTCCGGCGAACAGGGAGGTGACCAGGTGCCGTTCGAGGGAGCGCCCCACCACGGACAGGTCAGTGGTCAGGAAGGTGAGGTCGGCCCCCGTGCGTCGGGCCAGGGAGGTGATCCGGAGGCTGAAGAGGTCCATCCACGGGGGCATCACGGCCTCTGAGGGGTTGAGGCGCCGCACGTCCTCACGCATGCGCCCCTCGTTGCGGCGGGTGTCCAGCTCGGCCAGCGCCGCGGCGGGCTGGGTGACGGGCGGGGCGAGGATGAGTCCGAGGAGCAGAACGCCCACGCCACTGATCATCCCGCCGATCAGGATCAAGGCCATCATGCCTCCTCACCCCCGACCTGCGCGGTAACGGTCAGGAAGCGTCGGGGCAGGCGCACGCCGGCCAGCCGCCGCATCCAGAGCATGCCCATCGCGAAGAGGGCGACCACGACAACCAGCACCAGCTGGCCCTGCACACTGGAGTAAGGGGCCACGAAGCTGCGGTTGAAGACCGCCAGGCCCAACATGATGACGATCGAGAAGACGACGACGATCTGGGCCGAGCGCCGGGTGCCGGCGCGGGAGGCGGAGACGCGTTGGCGCATGTCGAGCTCGGAGCGCGCGGTGTCCGCCAGGGCGCCGAGCAGCTGGCGCAGGCCGGGGCCGCGCAGGCGGGCATTCATGATGAGGGCGGAGACGATGAGGTCCGCCGTGGGGTCGCCCAGGCTGTCGGCGAACTGGCGCAGCGCCGTCGACAGGGGGACGCGTACGCGCATGCGGTCGGCCAGGAGGGCCAGATCCTCGCGGATCACCGGGGCGGAGGCGTGGACGGTGGCGGGGATCGCCTGCTCCAGACCCACCGCGCCGGCGATCGTGTCCCGCAGGGACTCGGCCCAGGTGGCCAGGGCCTCGACCTTGGCCGACGAGTGCTTCTCCTCCTTGGCCCCACCGAACAGCATCGGCCAGACGATGACGAGCACGCCGCCGGCGGCGGCCATCACGACCCACCGTGTGAGGATCAGCAGGGCCAGCCCGACGGCGAGGCCGGCGACGAGCCGGCCGGAGAACCCCTTGAGGCTGTCGCGCAGGGCCCTCGAGGAGCCGGAGCGCTTGGGGATCATGTCGACCCCCATGAAGAAGCCGACCAGGAGGAAGACTCCTCCCCCGACGAACGCGCCGGCGAGGATGGCAACAGTGGCGGTGCCCTGGTTCATGCGACGCCTCCCCTGTAGGAGGCGGCGGGGTCGTAACCGGCCGCCATGAGGTCGTTGACGCAGGCGATCGGCGCGGCCGGCTGGGCGGTCCCGGTCCCGTCGTCGGCGAAGACCTCACTGGACAGGACTCGTCCGTCGACGCCGTTGACCTCGCGAACGGAGGCGACGTAGCGGCGCAGCCCCCCGCCCTGGGAGAAGCGGTTCTCGCGGGTCAGAAAGATGACGAAGTCGACGGCTCCGGCGATGAGGAGGTTGGTGGCGTCCTGGGGCAGGTGCTCGGCGGACTGGATGGCGTAGGTGGCGATGCGGTTGAACACCTCGGAGGAGGAGTTCGCGTGGATGGTGGACAGCGAGCCGTCGTTGCCCTGGCTCATGGCGTTGAGCATGGTGACGATCTCGTCGCCCAGGACCTCGCCGACGATGACGCGCGAGGGGTTCATGCGCAGCGAGCGCCGCACCAGGTCCGCCATGGAGATCGCGCCGGAGCCCTCGGAGTTGGGCAGGCGCTCCTCGAAGGCGACGACGTTGGGGTGCAGATCGGCGAACTCGCCCAGCCCCAGCTCCAGGGCGCGCTCCACCGTGATGAGGCGCTCGTCGGACGGGATCTCGTTGGCCAGGGCGCGCAGGAAGGTGGTCTTCCCTGCGTTCGTGGCGCCGGCGATCATGATGTTCTTGCGGGCGCGCACGGCCGCCGAGCAGAAGGCGGCCAGCCGCGGGGTGAGGGATCCGAGCCTGACCAGGTCATCCAGGCCCACCCGGTCCAGGCGGGCGCGACGCACCGAGATCGAGGGACGCGAGCAGACCTCCATGACGGCGGACAGGCGCGAGCCGTCCGGCAGGCGCAGGTCCAGCTGGGGGTTGGCCGAGTCGAAGGGGCGCGAGGCCAGGCCGGAGTATGAGCCGAGGACCTGAACGAGCTCGATGAGCTCCTCGTCGGTCTCGGCCACGGGTTCGCCGCGCTCCTCGCGTCCGTCGGCGTACTGGATGAAGACGTTGTCGCAGCCGTTGATGTCGACGTTCTCGACATCCTTGTTGTCCAGCAGGGGCTGGAGGCGTCCGACGCCGAAGAGCGCCGCATGGATGCCCTGGGAGATCTCTTCCTCCTCCTGGGCGTTGAGCGGGTTGCGGCCGGCGGCGATCTCAGCGCGGGCGTGCCGCTCGAGCACACGCCCGATGAGGGCGCGGGCGAACTGACGCTCGTCCTCGGCGGACATCGGCGGGATGCCGGAGGTGGCGTCGTCACGGCGCTGCTGGGCCAGGAGGTCGGCGACCTCCTCGCGCATGTCGCGGACGAGTCCCTGGTCGACGCTCATGCGACACCTCCGGTGACGCCGACGCCGGCGAGGGCGGTGGCCACGCTTCGGGCGGAGCGTACGAGGAGGGTCTGCCCCAGTGGGCGGGCACGGCGGCCCGCGAGGGAGTCGGCGGCGCTCTGGTCGAAGGCCAGGACGCCGACGACGGGGATCTCCAGGCCGCTGCCGCGCAGCAGGCGGGTGAGGTCACCGGCCTCGTGGCGGGCCTTCCAGGGAGCGATGAGCAGAACACCGAGGCGGACCTGCTCGGAACGGCGGGAGATCTCCGCGGTGATCCAGGACAGGCGCTCACGCAGGTGGCCGTAGTTCTCGACGCCGGGGCGCACGGCGACCAGCGTGATATCGGAGGCCAGAGCCACGCCCAGGCTCGGGGCGCCGGGAGACAGACGGCCGACGTCGGCGACGACGTCCCTGCGCTGACGGAGACTGGCGGCCAGTCCCGCCCAGCCCGATCCGATGGCCGTGGCCTGGTCGGGGCGGGACAGGCCCACGAGGACCGACAGGTCCCCCTCGATGACGGTGAGATGGTCCTGCAGCGGTGCGGCCGGGTCGCGGCGGGTCGCGGCGGCCAGGGAGACAACGCCCCGGTCGCTGTCCAGGGGCGTCCCCTCACGACTGCGAGTGCGGTAGACCAGGTCGGAGCCGACCGGGTCGAGCTCGGCCAGGACAACGGGTCGTGGCCAGACGGCGGCGAGCACGTGTGCGCTCGTCGAGGCCCCAGGGGCACCTTTGGCGGAGGCGATGGAGATGAGCATCAGCTGTCCTTGATCGGCTGGTTGGTCGCGGTCTGGACGACGGCGATGGTTCCGTTGGCTGAGGCGCTGGCCAGCTTGGCGGCGTCATTCCGGTTCACAACGAGGGAGATGACGGCACCGGAGGTCCAGTCGTTGTCCGTGCCGGAGGAAGGAGTGGCCTTGAGAACCTGTGCGCCTTCGATGGAGACCGACTGGTTACCGACGTCCACGACGTCGACCATGTCCCCGGCACCCAGGCCCCCCGCGGGGAAGCGGCCGGAGGCGACTGAGACGCCAACAACCTGCTGATCCCCTCCGGGCACGGGGGCCGTGGCGATCTGGGAGGCGTCCAGGAGCTGACCCTTGGCGACCTCGACCCGTGCCGTGCGCCCGATCACCTGATCGATCTGGTCCGCGGGGATCAACGTCCTCAGGTCCGAGGAGACCGAGGCGGAGACCAGGTCCTCCTTCGCGATGGTCTCTCCGGCCTGGATCGTGTCCGCCGCAGCGAGCATCTGGACCCGCTTGTCCATCTGCATCGCCAGCAGGCCCGCAAGCAGGGCGCCCCCGACGATCAGGAGCACGGCAAGCGCGGCCAGCAGGGGACGCCTCTCACGCGGAGCCGATGGCAAGCGAGCACTGTCCACACCCTCACGAGGGCGGACATGCTTCTCCTTGCCGGAATGACGATCGTGACGCTCGGACGCGCGTCCAGATAAACGGGATGCCATCAGGGAAAACCTCACGCGAATCAAGAATGTGCATAGGGAATTCAATAGAACATGCCATGAGCACATCTGCGGAATTGGATAGACACATCGTAGGCAATCCCAAACACCCCGCCCATGGGGATCTACCCCCACATGCTATAAAGATGGGGATCCATCCCCATGCCTGAATAAAGGCCCATGGGGATCCATCCCCACATCAACAAAAAGGAGGGTTTTCCTCTTGACTCACCCTCCCTCGTCGCAGAAAGTAGTGGGCAGGCGCACCACCACGGGCGACCTGAATCCGCACAACCCATGCGGAGACAAAACCCATTCAGAAGAAGGAGATCACCGTGGCCGCAATTAAGGCAGACCTCGACACGCTCTCAGAGCTGTACAGGACCCTGAAGACCAACGTGGAGACCACCAACACCATTCAGACACAGGTTGACGGATCGGTGAACAGCGCGGTGTGGGAGAGCACGAACGCCACCGAGTTCCGCGAGCAGTGGACGACGAAGTTCAAGCCGGCACTGAAGGCTTTGGAGGACGCGCTCGCCAAGGCCGGCACCGACGTGGCGCAGAACCACAACAACCTCGCCATCTCCGGCGGGGAGAGCGTGGAGCACCTTTCCCCCGTCTCCCCCATCGCCTGAGTCTCGGCGGATACTGCACCTACAGCAAAAAGGTGGTCTGGGAA
>NZ_MSKL01000009.1:100168-140288 GCF_001937665.1 Actinomyces oris
TTCCCAGACCACCTTTTTGCTTCCCGGATGCCGCACACCATCCAGTAGGAGGAGACAAGAGGTGAGAAATAATAAAGGACTGCGGGAGGAATGATCTTCCTCCCGCAGCCGGATTCCTCCGCTGGTTGGCGGTGCGGTGGGGCCGGTCAGTTCTGGGGGCCGGTGTTGAGGCTCTGCGCCTCCCCCACCCTCAGCGACAGGCTCCCAGAGGTCGACACCGACGGCAGACTCCCCTGAGCGCCATCGGTGGCCGTGTAGGAGGCGCTGTAGGAAACCCCCGTCTTCACCGACGTGATCCCGCCCAGATGCTCCGAGCTGCGCGTGAAGGTCATCGTGCACGAGCTGCTCCCCTCCGGCATCCCCGGCCGCCACGGAGTGCCGAATCCCTGGCATGAGACCTTGCTATCCGGAGCCGACAGCGTCAAACCAGATGACGTTGCCGTGACGGTCGCCGTCACCGGCCCAGCAGTCGCCGTCGCCGTCACCGACTGAGGCGTATCCGCACTCGCCCACACCCAGTTCTCCACACCGACCAAGGTCTGCACGTCATCACCCATCTGTGGATTCATCTCCACTGATGGAGGCGGAATCTCCACCGCCTTCCAAGCCGCCTTAGCCAATGTCCCCCCGTCAATGACTGGCGCAGGCGGCTGGCCGCCGGCAGGAACATACACGAGGCCGTTCTTTGCGTGAAATTCCTCAGATAATCTACCGTACTCCTCGGTGCTCATTCCAGCCGAAGGGACACACAACGGGTAATACCAGTGTCCCTCTTGATCATTCTCGTGATCTCGCCAGTTTGGATGAGTGGAATTATAAGAATCTATAAACCTAGTCCTCTTGGAATCTTTGAAGAAAGCGGCCGCTTCAGCACCACTTTGCCCCTTCTGATAACGGCACACAGGCTGCACCTGTGTCGAAACCTGACGACTGGACGTCGTTGTTCCACCGCCCCCCTTCGATCCGGAGGTGGCGGAGTTGTAGGACACTGACACGGAGATATTGACGCCGCCATCGGAGCCCTGGGAGGAGTGCCCCGAGACGCCTCCCCCCTCCGCAAAAGCCTGGGTCGACGGAAGCATACCGAGAGGAGCGATCACCGCGCACGTCGCCGTCGCCAAGCCGACGCGCCTCACCATTGTCTTCAGCATTGATCCACGCTTTCCACTGAGGAGTAGTTGACAACCCAGCCTTGATCATTTTTGATCAGGCTCACCGCGAGGGAGATCTTGTGGCCGAGGTCGTCTGAGGGAACCTGTGCCCCGTCTTGAGAAATCAGACGGACCTTTGTCTCATCGGCACACACCGTCACCGTTGATGAATAGCGATCGGGATTGATCTGAACCGAGGTGATGGCGGTGCTGGCCTCGCCCTCAACGTGCTGCCCGGCGGCGGCCCGCTCGTCGTAGACCTTTTTGAAGGCCTGGTACTGATCCCCGGTGGTGACGGACTCGACCGCGGTCGTTCCGTTCATGTCCCGGTAGGCATCCCAGGTCGCCCGGTCGTAGTCGACATAGGCCTTGATCACCTGGGACTGCTCCGCATCCAGGTCTTTCGGGATCGACGCCACGGTGTACGACGTCGTCGGATCCGACAGCGACCTCTCCGTCACGGGAGCGTCGCCGCCTGAGGCACTGGCCGCGGCGGAGGCGTCCGCGCCGGCAGTCCTCAAAGGCGGAACAACACCCCCCGGCTTGGCGCTGCTTGGCGAGCATCCCGCCAGCGCGCATGAGGAGACCAGGACCAGCCCGCCCCACAGGCATAAGCGACGACGGCGGAACATGAGCTACCTCCACAAGCCAGAACGATCAAACCCCCACATATTCGTGAGCAAATTGACCATACCCGCCCGTATATCGCCCCGTCACTATCGCCCCATGGGGATTGACCCCCATGCCTATTCGGCTGTTTTCATCGTCGCGACCGGGGCCGGCACGAGTCGGGCCGACGCCTGAATAAACGACGGTGGGCGACCCCGAAGTGCTCGGGGTCGCCCACCGTCGTCAGCTGCGGCTGCGCCGCTCCTTGATCCGTCTCAGCGCACGGGCTTGCGGACCTCGGCGGAGAGGAACCAGGCCTGCTGCTCGAGCTTGCCGATGAGGTCCTCGACGATGCCGGAGGAGGTGGGGTCCTCGGAGTCGACGTCCTCGTCCACACCGCGCAGGGTGGCGACAACGGCCTCGATGGCGGAGACGATGTAGGCGACGCCCTCACCGGTGAGGATCTCGCCCTCGGGGGCGGCCGGGACGGTGGTGGCGGCGGCGACGGTGGCCGGGCGGCCGTCGGGGACGGCGTTGATGGCGCGCATGCGCTCGGCGACCTCGTCGGAGCCCTCGCGGGCGATGTCGACGACGTCGTCCAGGTTGAGGTGGACGTCGCGGAAGTTCGGGCCGACGATGTTCCAGTGGATCTGCTTGCCGACGAGCTCGAGGGCGATGAGGTCGGTCAGGACGCGCTGGAGGTTGTCGCTCAGGGCTGCGGAGGCGGTGAAGGCGAGGTTGATGGACGGCGTGGTCATGGTGTCTGCGTTCATGGCCATCACTTTACTACATCGCGAACCTCTGTGGGTGTTACTTATGATTCACAGGCAAGCCATACCTCATCTGAAACCAAGGCTCACCTGCCAGGATAGGCTTCACGGGTGGGACGGCGACGGTGGACAACCAGCCCCGCCCGTCGATGGGACGATGCGGCTAACAGTTCGCTCACCCTCCGGACCGTTTCCTTGTCAGCCGACCTTGCAGGTGTTCGGCTCACCGGTCTCCTCCTCCTCAGAGGCGAGCCAGTGCCCGTCACTGCCGGGCACCATGGTGTTCTTCGCCGGGATCCGCGCCTTGTTGGAGGGGTCAGTGACGTCCTTGCCCTGCGCGTCGACGTAGGTCACCTGTGTCAGGTCCACGCAGTAGGAGACGGTGGCGCTCTGGCCGTCGGCGCTCATGGCGACCTCGGAGATCGCCACCTTGACGGGAGTCTTGACCTTCTGGCCCTTGTTCTTCAGGTTGTCGGCGTCGCTGATGAGCTGCTGCTGGAGGTTGCCGGTGGTGACGGTGGGGACCTTGCTGGTGTCCTGCCCGCCGCCGACCCACAGCTTCCAGGACATGTGGTCGTAGGCCACGAAGTCCTCGAGGATCGCGACCCGCTTGGTGTCGAGACCGGCGGGGATCGCGGTGATGGTGTACCCGAGCTGAGTGTCGGACAGGGAGGCGGCCGTGACGGTGCCGGCAGTGCCCGACGCCGTGGCGGCAGCGGAGGGGGCCGACGTCGAGGGCGCCGCGGAGCCGGCCCTGTTCGTTGCGGGCGCCTTGCCACCGGGTTTGGAGTCGTTGGAGGAGCAGCCGGTCAGGGCCAGCGAGCCGGCAAGCAGCAAGCAGCCCAGTGCGGCGGCTCGGCGGCGGGCCCCGGCTCGACTCGCGGGGCGGTTCTCGGCACGTGCCACGGGGGCTCCTCACTGTCGGCCGGATTCAACCCGGCGGAAACCAACCCATCGACACTACCGCGAAGGTCACGAACGTGTCTCGACCTTCGTCGACCGCGCTCCACCTGTCGACCCGACGACGGCGGGCGACCCCGGCAACCCCGGAGCCGCCCGCCGGCGTCGGACATGGACAGCTGTACTCAGCGCACGGGCTTGCGGTCCTCAGAGGAGATGAACCAGGCCTGCTGCTCGAGCTTGCCGGTCAGGTCCTCCAGGATGCCGACCGACGTCGGGTCCTCGTCGTCGACGGCGTCGTGCACGCCCCGAAGCGTGGACACGACGGCCTCGATGGCGGAGACGACGTAGGCGACGCCCTCGGAGACGGTGATCTCATCCTTGGGCAGGGTCGGGACGGTGGCGTCGGCGGCGACGGTGGCCGGGCGGCCGTCGGGGACGGCGTTGATGGCGCGCATGCGCTCGGCGACCTCGTCGGAGCCCTCGCGGGCGATGTCGACGACGTCGTCGAAGTTCAGGTGAAGGTCGCGGAAGTTCTCACCCACGATGTTCCAGTGGGCCTGCTTGGTGGCCACCCCCAGGGCGATGAGGTCGACCAGGACGCGCTGGAGGCTGTCGCTCAGGGCCACGGAGGCAGTGAAGGCGAATGATACGGACGGTGTTGCTGCAGTCTCTGCACTCATGCACCCCACCCTACGCCGTTTCTTCCGGAGTCGGCCGGTCGCTGAGAGAGAAACGCACGCACCGCGCCCGGCCGGCCGCCGACGGGGACTGTTGACGCGTTGGGGGACAGGATTCCTGTCCCCCCAACGCGTCAACAGTCCCCGCTTGCAGAGAAATGTCCCCGGCCCGGTCAGGCCCAGGGCTGGCGCTGGGCCCACTCCTGCGGGCTGACGCGCCGCCCGGTGTAGAAGGGCGTGTCCACGCGCACGTGCATGCGTGCCTCCGTGTAGCGCTGGTGGTGCAGGACCCCCTCGAGCCGGTCGAGGCTGTCGGCCTCGAAGCCGAGGATCCACTCGTAGTCGCTCAGGCCGAAGGTCGACAGCGTCGACCCCTTGACGTCGGGGTACTTGGAGAAGCCGTGGCGCCCGTGCTGGGCCATCATACGCGAGCGCTCCTCGGGATCGAGCAGGTACCACTCGTAGGAGCGCACGAACGGGTAGACCATGACCCAGTCGCGCGGCGCCACCCCGGCCAGGCAGGCCGGCACGTGGCGGGGGTTGAACTCGGCGGGCGTGTGCAGCCCCATGCAGGACCACACCGGCTCCAGGTAGCGGCCCAGCGCGCTGCCGCGCAGGCGGTGGTAGGCGTCCTGAAGGACCTCGGGGTCGTCGTCGAGCCACCACACGAGCAGGTCGGCGTCGGCGCGCAGGCCCCCGACGTCGTACCAGCCGCGCGTCGTCACACCGCCGGCCTCGATGAAGTTGGCACTCTCCCCCAGGAGCTGCTCGCGCTCGGGCTGAGAGGCGGGCAGCGGGCGGGTCAGGCGGAAGACGCCGTACAGGGTGTAGTGGTACTGGTTGTTGATGGCCTCGAGGTCGACGTCGGTGGCGTCGCGCGGGTCGCGGTGGGGGCGGCGCTCCTCGTCCTCGAAGCGGTGCAGGCCGCCTTCACCGGGGTGTCCGTGCTGGCCGTGGGTGTCGGTGCTCATTCTCTTCTCCTGGTTCTTATCGGAGCTACTGGGATGGGGACTATCGAGAGCCGTCGCCGTCGGTCCCGTGGTGACCGTGTGAGCCGGGGTGGCTGGCCCCGTTCCGGCAGCACGAGTCCGGGCACACCGTGTGGAAGGGGCCGACGCCGGTGGTCGAGTCGGGCCGAACGTCCTCACCGCGGGCGGCCGCGGCTCGCTCGAAGAGGATGTCGACGAGGGAGTCGACGAAGGCCGGGTGGGTGCCCACGGTGGCGGCGCGCGCATAGGGCATCCCCAGGTCGCGGGCGGTCTGGGCGGCCTCGGTGTCGAGGTCGAAGACGACCTCCATGTGGTCGGAGATGAAGCCGAAGGGGGCCACGACGACGCCTCCAGGCCTGCTCACGGGGCTGCCGTCGGTCAGGTGCCCGGCAGCCAGCGCCTCAAGGTGGTCGTTGACATCTGGTTCGAGCCAGCGGGCCTGCGGCGGGCCGGAGCGCGAGCAGTAGACGAGGTCGGCCTCGACCGTCTCCAGGTCGAGGCGGCGGGCGACCTCGCGCACGAGGACGGCGGCCAGCGCCTCGTGCTGAGCGACGTAGGAGACCTCCGTGGACAGGTCGGCGGCCACGCCCGGCTCTCGCCGCCCGGCCTCGGTCGGGCCGGAGACATCGGAGGCGCCGAGTGCGCCGTGGGCGCTCTCGGGGCCCTCCCCCGGGGCGGAGCCGGCCTCCATACCCAGGGGGATGGAGTGGGTGACGAGCACGAGTCGCGCGTCCGCGGCCGCCACCCCCTGCTCGGCGAGAGCGCCGTAGGCCTCGACAATGGCATCGACGTTGGCCTGCAGCAGGCCGGGGGTGTTGTAGTAGGGGCGCGCCTTGTCCACGGTGAGCTCCACGGGACCGCCCCCGTCCCCGCCGACCCGGGCGGCGGCGTCGGCCTCGAACCCGTCACCGGTGGAGCCGTCCGCGCCGT
This sequence comes from Actinomyces oris, assembly GCF_001937665.1. Taxonomy (GTDB): domain Bacteria; phylum Actinomycetota; class Actinomycetes; order Actinomycetales; family Actinomycetaceae; genus Actinomyces; species Actinomyces stomatis. The sequence continues at coordinate 106,198 of NZ_MSKL01000009.1, forward strand.
CGGCGAGCAGGGCGACGGCGCCGGCCAGGTCCTCGCGGTACTGGCGGCACCCGGAGTAGGAGCCGAAGGCCGCGGTGGGCAGGGCCAGGACGCGGCGGGCCCCGGCGTCGGCGAGCTCACGCAGGGCCTGGCTGACGAAGGGGTGCCAGTTGCGGTTGCCGACGATGATCGGCAACGACGAGCCGCGCTGGGCCAGGCGGGCCTGGAGGGCGTCGCGCAGCTCGGCGTTGCACGCGTTGATCGGGGAGGCGCCGCCGAAGCCCTGGTAGTGGCCCGAGACCTCCAGGAGGCGCGAGTCGGGCACGCCGCGGCCGGCGGTGGCGTTGCGCATGAAGGGCAGGACGTCCTCGGGGCGGCGGGGCCCGCCGTAGGACAGCAGGAGGACGGCGTCGTAGGGGGCCAGCGGGTCGGCGGCCGGGCGGGCGGGCGACGCCTCGGTGGGGCCGGGCACGGGCGCAGCGGTATCAGTCATGGTCCTCTCCTGCACTCTCCAGGCCCCAGACGAGCTCAAGGGCCTGACGGTAGGCGTCCTCGCGGCCCTCCTGGCCGGCGCGGCGGGCCATGACGGTGGGCTGGTGGAGGAGTCGGGCCGCCAGGTGGTGGAGGGCGCGCTCGGCCTGCGCCAGAGACACCATCGGTTCGCCGTCGATCTCGCCGGCGGCCTCGAAGCCGGGCTCGGCGTGGGCGTCACGATAGGGACAGGCCCCCGCGGCGGCGTCGGCGCTGTTGACACCGCTCACGCCGGTTCCGGCGCGCCCGTCGACGGCGGGAACGGCCAGGGCGAGCCGGCGGGCGGGCTGCGGGCGCAGGCGCGCCGCCTCCTCGGCGACGACACGGCCCACCTCGGCGCGTAGGGCCGTGATGAGGGGGTCCATGGCCCGGCCGGCCAGGGTGCGCTCGAAGTCGGCGGCCTCGGCCTCGACGATGGCGCGGGCGGCGGTCACCTGCTGCGCCGCTACCTCGGGGACGGCGTCGCGCACGCGGGCCAGGTCGAGGTGGACGACGCCGGGCAGGGCGCCGACGGCCTCGTCGACGTCGCGGGTCAGGGCCAGGTCGAGGATGACGAGCGGGCGGCCGGCTCCCTCGGCCGAGCCGAGGCGGTCGGCGGCGACGGGGGCGACGACTTCGGCGGTGAGGATCGGCCCACCCGTGCCGCGGCAGGTGATGACGAGGTCCGCGCGGCTCATGGCCTGGCTCAGGGAGCCGGTGGGGACGGCCCGCAGGCCGTGGCCGGCGGCGAAGGCCTCGGCGCGGTTGGAGGCGGAGTAGACGGCGATGTCGCTCAGGCCCCGGGCGCGCAGGTCGGCGACGGTGGCGCCGGCGTAGGAGCCGGTGCCGATGATGAGGGCGCGGCAGCCCTCCAGCGGCGGCAGGTGGCCGGCGGCCTGATCCACGCCGACGGCGACGACGCTGCGCCCCTGACCGGACAGCTCGGTCTCGTGGGCCACCCGGCGGGCGGTGGCCGAGGCGCGCTCGACGACTCGCACGAGCTCGGGGCTGAGCGTGCCCTCGGCGGCGGCGGTCTCGGCGGCGCGGCGGACCTGGCCGACGATCTGGGCCTCGCCGACCACCATCGAGCTCAGACCCGCGGCGATGGCGAGCATCTCCCGGCGGGCGCTCGCCCCGACCAGGTGGGACAGCAGGAGGCTGCTCGGCGGGAGCCCGGCACGCTCGGCGAGGAAGGCGGAGACTGTCTCACCCAGATCCGACGCCGCCGCGGACTGACCCCCGACACTCGGACCGAGGTCCGGGTGCAGGGCCGCCGGGCACCCGGTGTCGGCCCAGGAGTCGGCGTCGATGAGGAGGGCCAGGCGGTTGCAGGTGGACAGGACCAGGACCCCGCGCAGCGCTGGGACCGCCTCCAGGAGGTCCGGCCCCAGCCCCGGGGCGACCACCCCGAGCCGGGCGACGACGTCAAGGCCCGGCAGTCGATGATCGGCGGAGAGAAGATGAGTAGTCACAACGAGCGCTATTGAAACATCACCGCGGGGTGCGGGCACAATAGCGGCGTGGCGACGCAAACCCACATCACGACAATGTGTCACCACCATATTTCTGACACTCTGTCAGCACCTGATCGACGCCTGAGATGCCGCATCACCACGCGAAATAAACCCCCTCTGACCACTACTTACAGGAGGCAGCCGATATGTCTCGCATTCAGTTCCCCTATCGCAGGGAAAGCACGCGGCGTCAGAATTCTTCACCCGATAGCGGCGATTTCGTCACCGGCGGTTCACACAATTATTCGATCGACTCCGAGCAGACGGCGCCGAGCGGGCAGCGGGCCGGCAGCGGGGCCGGTCCGGGAGCCGCTGGGGAGACGACCGGTCGGGACGCCGGGCCGGCGGCCGGGTCTGCCGAGGTGGCATCAGGGTCTGCCGGGCAGGCCGGGGCCGCGACAGGGCCGGCGCTCCTGGAGGCGCTGGCGGGGCGGAGACCTGCGCGCACGCCCGTGTGGTTCATGCGTCAGGCGGGACGGTCCCTTCCGGAGTACCGGGCGCTGCGGGCGCGCGCCGGAGTGCCGATGCTGGAGGCCTGTCTGGATCCCGCGCTCGCGGCGGAGGTGACGCTGCAGCCGGTGCGGCGCCACGGCGTCGACGCCGCCGTCTTCTTCTCCGACATCATGGTGCCGCTGCGCCTGGCGGGCGTCGGGGTGCGGATCGAGGAGGGCGTCGGGCCGGTTCTCGACGCCCCGGTGCGCAGCGGCCGCGAGGTGAGCGAGCTGGTCGCCCAGCGCTTCGGTGACGGCCCCGGGGCCGAGGGCGTCGGGGCGGTCGAGGAGGCGGTGCGGCGCGTCGTCGTCGAGCTGGGCCGCCCGCAGGTGCCGGGCCTGCGCGAGGGGCTGAGTGAGCGGGCGCGCGCCGGGCTGGAGCACAGCGCCGGGGCGGCGGGGTGGACGCCGGTGCTCGCCTTCGGCGGGGCGCCCTTCACGCTGGCGGCCTACCTGGTGGAGGGCCGACCCAGCCGCGACCACCTGGCGGCGCGCACGCTCATGCGCGCCGACCCCGACTCCTGGGACCGGCTCATGACGTGGTGCGCGCGCCTGACCGGCGAGTTCATCGCCACCCAGGTGCGCGCCGGGGCGGCCGCGGCCCAGCTCTTCGACTCCTGGGCGGGCTCGCTGTCCCCGCGCGCCTACCGCGAGCGCGTGGCCCCCTACTCGGCGCTCGCGCTGGATGCGGCCCGGGGTGCCATATCCCCCACCACCGGCCAGGCTCCGCCGCTCATCCACTTCGGGACCGGGACCGCCCGGCTGCTGGGGCTCATGCGGCAGGCGGGGGCCGACGCCGTCGGCGTGGACGAGCGGATCGACCTGGGTGAGGCGATCGAGGCGCTGGCCGGGGCCGACCCGCAGGCGGGGGCCTGCCCGGTCCAGGGCAACCTCGACCCGGCGCTGCTGGCGGCGCCGTGGCCGCTGGTGGCTGAGGAGGTCGACGCGGTGCTGGCTGCCGGGCGCGCGGCGCCGGGGCACGTGGTCAACCTGGGGCACGGGGTTCCGCCGGCCACTGACGCGGACGTCCTCACCCGGATCGTGGCGCGGGTGCACGACTCAGCCGACTGGGAGTCCGTGGCGCTGGCCGGTTGGGACGCCGTCACCGATGCGCCGGCTCAGACGGCCGAGGCGGCCGGCGGGTCGAGCGTGAGCAGGCGGGACCGGCAGGAGCCCGGACGGCAGGCGCCTCGAGGGCCTGGAGGACGGCCCCTGGCCCGCACGACGCGCCGCCCCGGACGGGAAGAGCACTGAATGACTGAGCACACGCAGCCCGCCGGGGGCCACCGGACGAAGCAGTGCGGGGCGCCGGGTGGTTCGGACGGTTCCGGTGGTTCCGGCGATTCAGGCGGCCTGGATGGCCCGGACGGTTCCGGGGCCGCCGCCCGGCCGGCGGGCGCTGCCGGCCCCCAGGCGCCGACCCGGCGCTGGGACGCGCTCGTCGTCGGCGGTGGGATCGCGGGGCTGACGGCCGCCTGGGATCTGGTGCGCGCCGGGCTGCGGCCGCTGCTCATTGAGGCGCGCGGCTACACCGGCGGGCTCGTCGCGGCCGGGAGGATCGGTGGGGCGCAGATGGACCTGGGCGCCGAGGGCTTCGTCGTGCGCGGCCAGGCGGCCACCTCGATGCTCGCCGAGCTGGGGCTGCGCACCGCCGCCCCGCACGGCCGGCCCCGGCTCTTCCTTCCGCCCCTCGCGCCGGGCGCCGGCGGAGGATCGCCCCAGTGGGCGCTGCACCGGTTTCCTGACAACGCCTACCTGGGGATCCCTGCGGACCCGCTGGCGGCCGACGTCGTCGCCGTCATCGGGGAGGGGGCCGCGCACCGGGCCGCGCAGGACGCCGACCTGCCCGGCACTGTGGGAACCGGCCCCGAGGATCCGGCCGACCTGGCCTCCTTCGTGACCGCACGGATGGGGGCCGGAGTCCTGGAGCGCCTCGTGCGGCCCATCGTCGCGGGCATCCACTCGGCGGACCCGGCGGACCTGGCGGCCGACGTCGTCATGCCCGGGCTGCGGCGGGCCACGGCGGAGCTGGGGTCCTTGAGTGCCGCTGTGGCGGCGGTGCTGGAGCGGCGTCGGGCCCGCCGGGACGGGGCGGGCGGTCGGAGCGTGGACGCGGCCGTCGAGGGCGGACTGTTCCGGCTCACCGACGCGCTGCGCGAGGCCATCGAGGCCGGCGGCGGGAGCGTGCGCACCCGCACCGGCGCTCAGTGGCTGCGGCCGGGCGACGTCGAGGACAGCGCGGGCGGGGAGGCTCCGGCCGCCTGGCGGGTGGGGATCGCCCCGACACGTCGGGGACCGACGCCGTCGGATGAGCCGGTGCCCGATGGTGCGCAGGAGGTCGTGGTGACGGACCGCGTCGTCGTGGCCTGCTCGGCGGGTGCCGCGCTGCGGCTGCTGCGGGGGATTCCCGGCCTGCCCGCGAGCGCGACGGACCTGACCGTGCCGGTGGGGGCGCCGATCGCCCGCTTCACGCTGGTGGCGCGGGCGCCGGAACTCAGCAAGGAGCCGGTGGGCTCGGGGCTGCTCGTGGCGCCCGCCGGCCCTGCTGACCCCGCCACTGCGGCGTCGTCGGCCGGCACCGTGGCGCCTGATGGGACGGAGCCCGGTGGGGGATCGGCGAGCGCCTTGACCTGCCCGGCGCAGGCCAAGGCGCTGTCGCACCTGAGTGCCAAGTGGCCGTGGGTCGGCGCCGAGCTGCGGGCGCTGCACGGCCCGGACGTCCACGCGCTGCGCCTGTCCTACGGTCGGCCCGGTCAGCCGCGCCCGCAGGTGGATCTGCAGGCGGCGCTGGATGATGTGGCGGCCCTGACCGGGGTGAGGATCGAGCCGGAGGCGGTGATCGACCACATGCTGGTGCGCTGGGACGGGACGCTGCCGCCGGTGACGCCCGCCTACCGGGAGCGCACGACGCGCCTGGAGGAACAGCTGGCGCCGGTGACGGGACTGGAGGTCACCGGGGCGTGGGTGGCGGGGACCGGGATCGCGGCCGTCGTCGAGCACGCCCGCACCGCGGCCGGACGCCTGGTGAGCCCCCATGGCGGGTAAGGCGCCGTGCCAAGGCGGGGGCGGCCGTCGCGTTCGTATATTAGGTAGCGAGTTCGTACCTCCGAGGTACGAAGGCGAGCCCTACGGTACGAACGCGACGTTTGAGAACCGCGCACGAGGAGGGGATGCATGACGACGACGGGGACGGACTCCGGGCGGCTGCGGTTGGGTACGCGCGGCTCGCGCCTGGCACTGACCCAGTCCGGGCAGGTGGCCGAGGCGCTGATGGCGGCCGGCGCTCCCGGCGAGGGCTCCGGCGGCCTGAGCATCGACCTGGTCACCGTGCGCACGGACGGCGACGGCGACCGCACCCCCCTACGTCAGCTCGGCGGGGTGGGGGTCTTCGCGGCCCGGCTGCGCCATGCGCTCCTGGACGGCGAGGTGGACCTGGTGGTCCACTCCTTCAAGGACCTGCCCACCCAGCCGGTCGAGGGCCTGGAGGTCATCTGCGTGCCGTCGCGCGAGGACCCGCGCGACGCCCTGTGCGCCCGCGACGGCCTGACCCTGGCCACCCTGCCCGACGGCGCCCGCGTGGGCACCGGCTCGCCGCGCCGGGCCGCCCAGCTGCTGGCCGCCCGCCCGGACCTGGAGGTGGTGGACCTGCGCGGTAACGTGCCCACGCGCCTGGCGCGGGTGCGGGGGCTGGAGGCGGTCGGCGTCGGTACTGATGAGCCGGTGGCGCCTGCGCGGGCCGATGCCGCCGGTGACCTGGACGCGGTGGTGCTCGCCCTGTCGGGGCTGCGGCGTCTGGGGTTGGAGCACTGCGCGAGCGAGGTCCTGGATCTTGAGACGATGCTGCCCGCGCCGGCTCAGGGTGCCCTGGCCGTGGAGGCGCGAACCGGCGAGGACTCTGCGGAGCTGGCCCGGGCGGTGGCGGTGCTCGACGATGAGCCCACACGTCTGGCGGTGACGGCGGAGCGGGCGCTCATGGCTCGGCTCGGTGCGGGCTGCGCGGCGCCGGTGGGGGCCTGGGCGCATCTGCGGGGCGGCGACCGCGAGCCGCGGGTTCTTGTACTGCGGGCGGTGGTCACCTCACTCGATGGCCGCCAGGAGGTCGGCTGCGAGCTGAGCACCGAGCTTCCCGAGGCCACTGAGGGGCCGGAGGCCGCCGGGGACGCGGCGGAGGCGGTTCGGGCGGCCGAGGCGCTGGGGGCCAGGGCGGCCGAGGTCCTGTTGGAGGACGGTGCCGACCAGATCGTCGACCTGCACGCCAACAAGCCCCGGCGGGACTGAGGCCATGGAGCAGTCCGCGTCACGCAACAGCTCGGCCGAAAGCCTTCCGGGCCGTCCCCGGGAGGGCGGCGGGGCGCCGCTGTCGGGGCGGGCGGTTCTGCTGCCGCGCCTCAAGGAGCGCGACCGCATCGCCTCGGCGCTGGAGCGGGCTGGGGCGAGGGTGCTGCGGGCTGCCGTGACTCGGACGGTTCCGGGGGATGCGGCGGCGCTGAAGGCGACTGCGCGCAGGATCGCGGCGGGCGAGGCCGCCTGGCTGGTGATCACCTCGGCCCGGACCGTCGAGGCACTGGCGCCCTACCTACAGGTTCCGGTGCCCTCAGCGCTGCAGGTGGCCGTCGTCGGGCCGGCGACCGCACGCACGTGGACCGAGCTCACCGGGACCGCCCCCAACCTGGTGGCCCGGGGATCGGCCGCCGCCCTCCTGGAGGAGCCCGCGCTTACCGACCCCTCGCCAGCACCGAATGCTGCGCGGCGCGTGCTGCTGCCGGCATCGGCCCTGGCCGACCCGGCCTTGGCGGACGGCCTGCGTCAGGCGGGCTGGGAGGTGGAGCAGGTGGCCGCCTACACGACCGTCACGGCCGACGCCCACGACCTGCTCCCGGGCCTGGCGAGCACGTGGGGCACCGGCGGTGTGGATGCGGTCGTGCTCACCGCCCCGTCCACGACGCGGGCCGTCCTGGAGCTGCTCGGCCCGCCTCCGGGAGCCACTCGGTTGGTGGCCATCGGCGCCACCACCGCGGCCGCCGCCCGCGAGCTCGGTCTGCCGGTCGCCGCCATCGCCCCCTCCCCCACGCCCGAGGGGATCCTTCAGGCCACTATCGGCGTCGTGACGTCGAATCCAGCAATATCCCCCACTCAGGAGTACCTCATGACTGACGCCCTTCGACCGGCCGCCGACTTCCTGTCGCGCCGCTCCGTCCCCGACCCGCAGGCCCCCACGGTCCGGCCGCGGCGCCTGCGCACCACCCCGGCGATGCGGCGCCTGGCGCGCGAGCACGTCGTGGACCCGGCCGCCCTCATCCTGCCGGTGTTCGTGCGCGAGGACATTGACGCCCCCCACCCCGTGGAGGCGATGCCGGGCGTCGTCCAGCACACGCTGGACTCGCTGCGCCGCGAGGCCGCCGCCTGCGCCGAGGCCGGGGTCGGCGCCATCGACCTCTTCGGCGTGCCCGCGACCCGGGATGAGGCCGGCACGGCGGCCTGGGCGGAGGACGGCATCCTCAACCGCGGGATCGCGGCGGTGCGCGCGGAGGTGGGGGACGAGGTCGTCGTGTGCGCGGACACCTGCCTGGACGAGTTCACCAGCCACGGCCACTGCGGGCTCATCCGCCCCGATGACCCGCGCGCCGGCGAGGTCGACAACGACGCCACGCTGGCCACCTACCAGGCCATGGCCGTCTCCCAGGCGGAGGCGGGCGCGCACATGGTCTCGCCGTCGGGGATGATGGACGGGCAGGTCGCCGCGATCCGCACCGCCCTGGACGCCACCGGCCATGACGACGTCGCGATCCTGGCCTACTCGGCGAAGTACGCCTCGGCCTACTTCGGGCCGTTCCGGGAGGCCGTGGGCTCCACGCTCACCGGTGACCGGCGCGCCTACCAGCAGGACCCGGCCAACCGTCGCGAAGGCATGCGCGAGGTGATGCTCGACGTCGCCGAGGGCGCGGACATCGTCATGGTCAAGCCGGCCGGCCCCTACCTGGACGTGCTGGCCGATGTCGCCGCCGCCTCACCGGTGCCGGTGGCCGCCTACCAGGTCAGCGGCGAGTACGCGATGGTGGAGGCGGCCGCGCAGCGCGGGTGGGTCGACCGCGAGCGCGTCATCGCCGAGTCGGTGCTGGGGATCGTGCGCGCGGGGGCGGACATGGTCCTGACCTACTGGGCCCGGGAGATCGCCGAGAACCCGGCCCTGCGCTGATACAAGAGCCACAGAGGGCAGGATCGTTCCGGTAGGTTGGGAATCAGCCCCGGTCGGCGCGAGGCCACCTCCCGAACCGGCCCTGACCAGTCTCTTCATCGACAGGATCACCGTGACTCAGCAATCGCAGCCGACAGGCCGGCCCTCCAGCACCACCGCTTCCACCAACACCTCCCTGTTCGAGGCGGCTCGCGCCGTCATCCCCGGGGGAGTCGACTCCCCCGTGCGCGCCTTCGGCTCGGTGGGCGGCACGCCGCGGTTCATCGCCTCGGCGAGCGGCGCCCATGTCACCGACGCCGAGGGGCGGAGCTACGTGGACCTGGTGGGCTCGTGGGGCCCGGCGCTCCTGGGCCACGCCCACCCGGAGGTCGTCGCCACGGTCCAGGCGGCGGCCGCCCGCGGCCTGTCCTTCGGCGCCCCCACCGCCACGGAGACGCTCCTGGCCGAGGAGGTGCGCCGCCGGGTGCCGTCCGCGCAGAAGGTGCGTTTCGTGTCCACCGGCACCGAGGCGACGATGACGGCTGTGCGCCTGGCCCGCGGCGCCACGGGCCGCGACCTGGTGGTGAAGTTCGCCGGCTGCTACCACGGGCACAGCGACGGTCTGCTCGCGGCGGCCGGCTCGGGCCTGGCCACCGGCGGCCTGCCGGGCAGTGCGGGCGTGCCCGCGGCGGTGGCCGCCCAGACGATCGTCCTGCCCTACAACGACGTCGCCGCCCTGGAGGCCTGCTTCGCCGAGCGCGGCGCCGAGATCGCCGCGGTCATCACCGAGGGCGCCCCGGCCAATATGGGCATCGTGCCGCCGGCGCCCGGCTTCAACGCCGCGATCCGCCGGGTGAGCGCCGAGCACGGCGCGCTCATGATCCTCGATGAGGTCCTCACCGGCTTCCGGGTGGGCCCGGCCGGCTGGTGGGGGCTGGAGTCCGTCGACGGCTGGACCTCCAACCTGCCGGTCTTCGCGGCCGAGACCGCCGCCGGCGCCGCTCCTTCTGAGCCCGCCGACGCCGCGGCCCCCTCCTGGCCGGGCGCGGACTGGCACGAGCGCGCCGCCTGGGTGCCGGACCTGGTGACCTTCGGGAAGGTCGTGGGCGGCGGGATGCCGCTGGCCGCCGTCGGCGGGAGGACGGAGGTCATGGACCTGCTGGCACCGGACGGCCCCGTCTACCAGGCGGGCACGCTCTCGGGGAACCCGCTGGCCACGGCAGCCGGCCTGGCCACGCTCCAGCTGGCCGACGACGCCGTCTACGCCTCAGTGGCCGAGCACGCCCGGACCATCGGCGAGGTGGTCTCGGCGGCCCTGAGTGAGCAGGGCGTGCCCCACCGCGTGCAGCGGGCGGGCTCGCTGTTCTCCTTCATGTTCGGGCAGCGGGCCGCCGATGAGGGCGTGAGCGACTATGAGGCCGCCCGCGCTCAGGAGACCTGGCGCTACGGGCCCTTCTTCCACGCCTTCCTCGAGGCGGGGGTGGGTCTGCCGCCGTCGGTCTTCGAGGCCTGGTTCGTCTCGGCCGCACACGGCGAGGCGGAGCTGGAGGCGATTGCGGCTGCGGCCCCGGCGGCCGCCCGCGCCGCCGCCCGGGCGACGGCGAACTGAGTTACCTCAGCGGGCCCCGCCCCTTAAGGCCGCCAGGGCGGCGGGGCGAGGGCGGCCTCGTAGGCGGCGACGTCGACGTCGGCGTTGAGGCTGATGACGATGCGCATCCGGGAGTCGGGGTGGGCCGCCAGCCAGCGGCCGATCGTCTCCAGGGTCACCAGGGCGGCCTGCCGCTTGGGGTAGCCGAAGACGCCCGTGGACAGTGAGCACAGGCCGACACTGCCCAGCCCCGCGGCGTGTGCGACGTTGAGGACGCTCGTGTAGCACGAGGACAGCAGGCGCCGATCCTTCAGGGTCGGCCTGCGCCCGTCCTCGATGACGGGCCCCACCGAGTGGATGACGTGCTGAGCCGGCAGGTGGTAGCCGCCGGTGAAGACGGCCCGGCCGGCGGGCTCCCCGCCCTGACGTCGGGTGGGGTCGAAGGTCTCCGCCCAGGTCATGTAGCGGGCGCACTCAGCGCGCAGGGCAGGCCCGGCGACGGCGTGGATGATGTTGTCGATGCAGCGGTGCCCGGGGGCGAAGCAGCCGAGCATCCCGGAGTTGGCGGCGTTGAGGACGGCGCCGGCGCGTAGCCGGGTGAGGTCGCCACGCCAGAAGGCCACGTTGCGGCCCAGCAGGCCGGGCACGTGGTCGGTGATGGCCAGGGGCGGGATCTCGGTGGCGTCGACCATGCCGCGCTCGGCGGCCTCGGCCTCCAGGAGGGTGTCGAGGTCGGCGGCGATGTCCTCGGGCAGGGGCGCCGGGGGGCGGGCGGTGAGGAGGAAGTCGAGCATGGTGCGCAGCTCGTCGGGGTCGGTGGGGACCGTCGAGTCGATCCAGTCCGTGGCCCCCTCGGGGTCGGAGCGCAGGAAGGCGTAGACGAGGTGGCGCACCAACGCGTCGCGGCCCGAGGCACCGACGGGGACCGCCCATCGGGCTCTGACAGCGTGACTGACGTGGGACTCCAACTTCACGCGGGCCATCATAGGATATCAAAACGTAATGTTCTGCCCTTGGGTGGGCGAGCCGGGTAACAGACGGCGACATCGCCCGGAAACGGCGGGTTTCCGGGCGATGTCGGACGGTTGGAGGGCCGGAGGACGGCCCCACGGTGCGTGACGGATCAGGCCTGTGCGCCCGAGGCGGCCTCCTCCTCGGCGATCTTGGCTTTGAGCTCGTCCATGTCGAGCTCGCGCACCTGCGTGATGAGAGAGTCCAGCGCGGGGGCGGGCAGGGCGCCGGCCTCGCGGTAGACCAGCACATTGTCACGGAAGACCATGAGCGTGGGGATCGAGGAGATGCCCAGGGCCCCGGCGAGGTCCTGCTCAGCCTCGGTGTCGACCTTGGCGAAGGTGATGTCCGGGTTGGCCTCGGAGGCCTTCTCGTAGATGGGGCCGAAGCGCATGCACGGGCCGCACCAGGAGGCCCAGAAGTCAACGAAGGTGATGCCCTCGCCGTGGATGGTGTCCTTGAACTCGGGGCCGGTGATGTTCTTGGTGGCCATGAGCGTTCCTTTCAAGATTGCGGAGACATATCGGTTCCACTGCGGCCAACACGACCAGGGCCCAGCCTATTCCTGGGGCCGTCCGTCCTCTTGCCGGGGCCGCTCGGCCTGCCACCGGCACCACGCATCCTCCTGCCGTTGCCGCCCACACTCTTACCGGCACCACTCGCCCCCCTACCTCCTGCGGCCGGGGACACTCCACGCGGCCGGGTGCACACCGCCCCGGACGGGGACACCCTGCGCGTCCGGGGACAGGAATCCGGTCCCCGGACGCGCAGACTGCCCCCGGCCGCACAGAAATGTCCCCGACGACGTCAGAACCTCCCACGGACGCGAGTGACAGCTTCCGACCTGGCGACTCCGATAAATTGGACGCCGTGGAGCCATCTGAGGACAGTCCTTTTCTGGACAGGCTCGCGTCCGCCCGCCTCACCGCACGCGAGCTCGACGTCGCCCGTTTCTATGAGCACAACCTGCCCGGCGCCGCCCTGCTCAACCTCGAGGAGGTCTGCCGCACCGTGGGGGTCTCCTCGGCGACGGTGGGCCGGTTCGCTCGCAAGCTCGGATACTCCGACTTCCGCGCCATGAGTCGCAGCCTGCGCATCGGCGTGCGCGAGGAGCTGTCCTCACCGGTTGATCGCCTCCGGCAAATGCATGACGACGCTGCGTCGTCACCCCGGTCCGTCCTTGAGCAGCGCGTCGGCTCAGCTCAGGAGGTGCTCTCCGGATGCTCCTCCGCGATCGATACGGAGGCATTCGCCCGCGCCTGTGCGCTGGTCGGCGACACCGATCGCCCCCTCTACCTGGGCGCTGTCGCCACGGGACGACCCCTCATGCAGTACTTCGGCCTCCTGCTCTCCTACCTCAGAGGCGGTGTCACCATCCTGGACGGCACCGACCACTGGGCGCACGCCCTGGCCGGACTGGAGGCCGACGCCGTCGTCCTCGTTGCGACTTTCGACCGCCACCCGGCTCCCGTCGAAGCCCTGCTGCGCCTAGCAGGCCGACGCGGCGCAGCCTCGATCCTCCTGACCAATCGGCGCACCGGGCCGCTCGTGCCCCTGGCGGACATCCTTCTGACGACGCCGCTAGTCACCCAGGAGGCGATGTTCCGGACACGGGCGGCCACACTCGTCGTTCTCGAGGCGATTTTGGACGCGGTGGCAGCCGAGCACCCTGAGCACCTCCGCGCCGAGAGGGTCGAGGAGACCTTCGCCCTCATGCGCGGTTACCTGTAGCGGCTCCGCCAACCGCCGAACTCCGCCTCGGCCGACGCACCAACGCACCAGTACCGATGGACATATCGGAAGAACGAGCGTTAGTTTACTTCCATAATCCAACAACATCGTCACTAAACTGACGATCGGCTCCGCTCACTTTGGAGGAGACCACATGTCGGCCAAACCAACCATCATCACCAATCCCTTGACCAACCGTGGCACCGCTTTCACTGAGGAGGAGCGGCGTCGGCTCGGACTCATCGGCCGTTTCCCCTCCGCCGTCGAGACCCTTGACCAGCAGGCGACTCGGGCCTACGCACAGCTGACCGCCCAGCCCACGAACCTGGACAAGTACGTCTTCCTCGACCAACTCCACAACCGCAACGAGATCCTCTACTACCGGGTACTCGCCGACCATCTCGCCGAGCTGTTGCCGATCGTCTACGACCCCACGGTCGGCGAGGCCATCAAGAAGTGGAGCCGCGACTACCGCCGGTCGCGCGCCGTCTACCTGTCCGTGGACCGCATCGAGGACGTGCGACCCTCTCTGGAGGGTCTGGGTCTGGGGCCCGACGACGTCGACCTGCTCGTTGTCTCCGATGCCGAGGAGATCCTCGGGATCGGGGACTGGGGCGTCAATGGCACCGACATCTCCGTGGGCAAGCTCGCCGTCTACACAGCGGCCGCCGGCATCCACCCCGAGCGGGCAATCGCCGTCAACCTGGACTGCGGCACGGACAACGAGGCCCTCCTCAATGACCCCGCCTATCTGGGCAACCGTCACGCGCGCGTGCGCGGCAGGCGCTACGACGAGCTCATCGACGAGTACCTGTCCGTTGCGGCCGAGCTCTTCCCCCGCGCGCTGCTCCACTTCGAGGACTTCGGCCCGTCCAACGCGCGCCGAATCCTGCTGGCCAACCGGGAGAAGTACCGCATCTTCAACGACGACATGCAGGGCACCGGTGCGATCGTCATCGCCGCGGTGGTCTCCGGCATGAGGGTCACCGGCCAGAGCTTCGCCGACCAGCGCCTGGTCGTCTACGGCGCTGGTACCGCGGGCACCGGCATGGCCGACCAGATCCACGCCGGCATGGTCCGCGACGGGCTCAGCCCCGACGAGGCGCGCTCCCGCATCTGGCTCATCGACCGCAACGGCCTCGTCACCGACGACATGGAGGGCCTGCCCGACTACCAGCAGACCTACGCACGGCCGGCCTCCGAGGTGGCGGACTGGACCCGCGAGCACGGCAGGATCGGCCTGCTTGAGACGGTGCGTCGGGTTCACCCCACGATCCTCATCGGAACCTCCACGGACCACGGGGCCTTCACCCGTGAGGTCATCGAGGAGATGAGTAGCGGCGTCGAGCGCCCCATCGTTCTGCCGCTGTCCAACCCCACCGAGCGGATCGAGGCCATGCCCGCCGACGTCATCGCCTGGTCCGGCGGCAAGGCGCTGGTCGCCACCGGCATCCCGGTGGAGCCCTTCGAGTACGAGGGGACCACGTTCACGATCGGCCAGGGCAACAACGCCCTGCTCTACCCGGGCCTGGGGCTGGGGGTCACCGTCTCCGGCGCGAGCCGGGTGACCGACGGCATGCTACTCGCCGCCGCGCAGGCCGTCGCGAGCCAGGTCGATCCCACCAGCCCAGGTGCCTCCCTCCTGCCTCCGGTGGAGAACCTGCGTGCATCCTCGGCAACGGTCGCCGTCGCGGTCGCCCGCCAGGCCGAGGCCGACGGCGTCGCCACCGCGAGTCACGACAACCTCATCCAGGCGGTCCAGGACGCCATGTGGCAGCCGGTCTACCCCGAAATCAAGGCCTGAGCCGCCGGCTGACGGGAGCAGAAGGACGGCGCGCGGCCGGGCTCACCGCCCGGACCGCCGCTCTGCTCCTGGACTCAGGCCAGTCCACCCACGCCGCGGTAGCCACCGTTGAACGGCTCAACGAGCTGCTAGGCACCCGTTTCACGTTGCTGCTTACCTGGTCACAGGTCACGCTCGCCGACGCCGATGGGGCCGTAGCCGCGCTCCAAGCCATTCGCCCTGTAGCGGTGCACATGGGACGCGCGACTCTCATCCAGTACCGTCTGAGTGCCATCGGTTCACTGAGCCTCGACGAGCTGGAGGACCTGCTGGAGAAGGCGGAGGCCCAGCCCTCCAGCCCTACCTGGATGTTCGCCCTGGCGGCGGGCCTCGGCGCGAGCCTGCTCGCACTCATCTTCGGGGCGCACCACACACCGTCAGTCGCCCTCGCCTTCGCCGCGGCGGGAGCAGGCGGCCTCGCGCGGCGCGCATTGGCAGAGCGGACGACGGCAGTCGCCCAGACCTTTGCCGCTGCCCTCATCGGCGGTCTGGTCGGCGCACTCGCCGTCCACCTCGGCTGGACCGGCACGGCTCGGCTCGTGGCCGTGTGCCCGGGGATGGTGCTCGTGCCCGGCCCCCAGGTCCTCAACGGTGCCATCGAGATCGCCGAGCGCCGCCACGACATGGGCCTGGCACGACTGACGGACGCAGCGCTGACGATCTTGGCCATTAGTGCGGGCATCATCGGAGGCCTGCTCATCGGCGGCACTGGCCTGCCGCTGACCGCGACGACCGACGCGATCCCACTGTGGCTCGACGTCCTAGCCGCCGCCGTCCTCGCCATGTGCTATCCGGTGTACTTCTCCATGCCGATTAGGACCTTCGGCTGGGCGTTCCTGGCCGGCGGGCTCGCGCACGCGGCGCACTGGGGCGCACTGACGCGGTGGCAATGGAACGCGCCCGCTTCCTCTCTACTGGCCTGCCTGGTGGCAGGCGGCCTGCTCACGCCGGTGTGCCACTCACGGCACATTCCTTTCGCGGGGGCGGGCTTCGCCGCGGTCGTGGCCCTTGTACCCGGCGTGTACCTGTTCCGCGCTGCCGCAGGGACACTGAGCCTGGTGGGAGAGGCGCACGCGGAGGCGGCACTGGAGGCGACAGCGAGTGATCTGGCCACGGCCGTCATCATTGTGCTGGCGATGGCAGTCGGGTTGGTGGTGCCCCACCGGATATGGATCCGCCTCGCGCACTAGGGCGTTCCGCGCGTCGGGGGTAGCGCGACCTCCTAGCCAGGGACATTCCACGCAGCCGGGTGCGCGCTGCTCCGGAGGGGGACACCCTGCGCGTCCGGGGACAGGATCCCGGTCCCCGACGGCGTCGAACGCCCCCGGCCGCACAGAAATGTCCCCGACGGCGTCGAATACACCCCAACCAGGGTGAATGGTCCCCATGGGCAGGGGATACCCACTGCCCACAGACTTGACTCGCCGGCAGCAACCGACCTGCCATCAGCTTTCAGGAGGGGGAACCATGGCGATCTACATCCGCACCCGCCCCACCACCGGCATCAAGGTACTCGGATGCCTGGGTGCTCTGGCCGCCGCCGGCATCGCGCTCCTCTACCCGACCGCCCTAGTCCTGGCCGCCTTCGCCCTGGGTTCCCTGGACGAAGCCGTCGCCTACCCGGAGGACAACGAATCGGTAGCCAACGCCGCGACTATGGTAGGGGTGATACCGGCCATCTACAGCTTCGTACTGACGACCATCACCTTCGGGGCGACCTTCTGCTTCACGGGCACGGACCAGTGGTTAGCCAAGGGCACGACAGTGAGCCATCAAGATATCGCGTCGGCACGGTTCCTTCATGTCGCCCAGGGCCCCAACAACCGCACCGTGGGCATGCTATGGGCGATACTCGCGGGCGCGCTGCTGGTGGCTTCCCCATTCCTCGTGATAGCCGTCCCACACCCCCTGATCTACAGCGAATCCACCCAAGAGCTGGTCGATGAGGCCACCTGGGGCGTGTCCCTTCTGATCATCATGCTCTTCGTGGCACTAGTGCATGCCGCCGCACGCCGGCGGGCAAGCGCGGTGCGCCTGAGGTCGTACGGCATGGCGGTTGCGGACCCGAAGTCCTTCTCCCTCCCCCTGCCTTCCAACCGTGGCAACCTCAGCATCCAGGAGGTTCCGGCACGCTTGGGTCGCGTGAAAGTGCAGGCCATCTACGCTCCACCCACCGGAGGTGCCGAGCCGGGGCGGCCGGTCATCATCCCGCGCCTTGGCCTGACAGTGAAATCCTCACGGCTCGACGACGCCCGCTCCCGGGTCGAGGCCCGGCTCGACGAGGTCTGGCGCGCCAGCCAGCTGATACGTACCTCAACCGAGCAGGACGAGGCCTCCGATGCCCCGACATCGGAGGCCGAGACGAATCCGGCTCACCAGCCACGGCAGCCCAACGCAGACGCTGACAACGACCAGCCCCAAACAGACAACACCCTTCCAACGAGTGACGGCTCCACCACCTAACCCAGCCCTGCACAGTGCGGCCGGGGACATTCCACGCGGCCGGGTGCGCGCTGCTCCGGAGGGGGACATCCTGCGCGTCCGGGGACAGGATTCCGGCCCCCGACGGCGTCGAACGCCCCCGACCGCACAGAAATGTCCCCGACGGCGTCGAAGGCCCCGCTCACAACGGATCCCCGCGGCGGCAGTCACCGGCGCGCAGCCCCACACATGCCCGCTTCCAGACACCCACCCACCTACGATGTTTGACAAGTCCTCAATGTATGCAATCTACTCCCTTGGGATGTCATACAATCACCATTAGACTGACATCTTGGATGTGAGCATGTTCGTCGACGACACCATGGGGGAGCTGGTCGACATCACCGGCTCCGACCCGGTGACCGGCAGCTGGCGGCACAAGGCCTTCATCCCCGTCCCACTCGGCTCCGACGAGCCACCCCTCAGCGGAGGCACCTACCGGATGGTGGCAGCAGCCGGCCGTGCACTGGCCGCCCTCGACGCCACAGCCCAACAGCTGCCGAACCCCTACCTGCTGCGAACCCCCTCCCTACGGCGCGAGGCTCAGTCGACGTCGGCCTTGGAGGGGACATACGCCCCCCTGCGCGAGGTGCTCACCGCCGACGACGACGCCCCCGCGACCGCCGAGATGACGGAGATCCTCAACTACGTCCGCATGGCCAACAGCGGTTTCCTGTGGGCGCAGGAGGGGCGCCCTATCACCCTGTCACTCATCGAGGACCTTCAAGGCGAGCTCATGCGGGGGACTCCGCTCGAGTCGACCTCAGGTCGCCTGCGAGACACCCAGGTCATGATCGGCCGCCGCCCCGGCGCACACAGCGCGGCCCCGGTCCATGCGTCCCGGTTCGTTCCCGCACCACCCGGGGATCCTCTTCGCGCCGGCGTGCGAGCCCTCGTCGACTGGCTGCATCGGGACCACGCGGGAGACATCGACCCGATCATCGCCGCAGGCATGGCCCACTACCAGTTCGAGACCCTTCACCCCTTCCAGGACGGCAACGGTCGCCTGGGGCGGTTCCTCATCGTGCTCACCCTTCTGAGCTCGGGTGTTCTCAGCGAACCCACGCTGACGGTCTCGCCGTGGTTCGAGGAGCGTCGCGCCGAGTACTACGACTCGTTGCTGCGAGTCAGCACCCACGGCGACTGGGACACCTTCCTGGCCTTCTTCTCCCAGGGACTGGCCGCGGCGGCCACCAGCACGCGTCATCAGATGCTCGCTCTGGCCACCGCGCACCAGAGTCTCAAGGAGACGGTGCGCGCCTCCAGCCTGCGGTCCGCTCACGCCCTTGACCTCGTCGACTTCGCAGTCGCGAATCCGAGCTTCACGGTGCGCAAGGTCGAGGCAGCCCTTGGCATCTCGTACGGGAGAGCCAACAGCCTGGTCGCCCAGCTGACTGACATCGGCGTGCTCGACGTCGTCGAGACCGGCTCGCAGCCTCGCCGCTTCGCCGCCACCGCCGTCCTGAAGGTCCTGCTCGCCTGAGCCCGGCTCACTCTCCAAGACGGCCGGGGACATTCCACGCAGCCGGGCGCACACCATTCCGGCCGGGGACATCTTGCGCGGTGGGGGACAGGATTCCGGTCCCTGGGCGCGCAGACTGTCCCCGACCGCACAGAAATGTCCCCGACGGCGTCGAATGCCCCCGCCCAGCCAGAAGCCCCCATAGGCAGGACGAGCCCGGCACCCGCACACTTGACTCCCTGGCACATCCGACGCCGTCGGAGCGGAGCGCGAACCCAAGACCGCCCCGCTGTCATGTCTCGAGGAAGGTGACCCATGGCGATCTACGCCCGATCACGCCCGACCACCGGCATCAAGGCGCTCGGATGCCTGGGCGCTCTAGCCGCCGTCGGCCTTTCCGTCCTCTACCCACTCGTCCTGTTCGGTGCCTCCTGGCCCCTGGGGAAAGTCGACGAAGCCCTGATGGCCGACCCCAGTGAACCAAGTCGGGCAGTCACCCCTGCGTCGCACTTGATCACCTGGACGACCCTCTACAGCTTTATGCTGACAGCCCTCTGCTTCGGCGCGGCCTTCTGTTTCGTGGGCATCGACCAGTGGCTGACCAAGGACGCCATGATGTCCCACCGCGACGTCATGGCGGCGCGATTCCTCCACGTCACACAGGAGCCCAGCAGGCGCACAGCGGGCCTGCTGTGGGCGATGCTTGCAGGCACGCTGCTGGTGGCATGCCCGATCGCCCTGATGGCGGTCCCGAACGTCCTGAGCTATATCGGGATCTACACCGAGATCTATATCGAGCCCACCCGGGAGCTGGTCGATGGGGCCACCTTGATCCTGCTCCTGCTCCACATCCTGCTCTTTGTCGCCATGGTGCGAGCAGCTGTGCGCCGTCGCTCGAGCGCGGTGCGCCTGAGGTCGTACGGCATGGCGGTTGCGGACCCGAAGTCCTTCAGCCTCCCCCTGCCCTCCGATCGCGACGACCTCAGGGTCCAGGAGATTCCGACGCGCCGGGGCCGCGTTCAAATACAAGCCGTCTACTCCCCACCCACCAAGGGCACCGAGCCGAGCAGACCGGTCCTCCTCCCTCGGCTCAGCCTGACAGTGAAACCCTCACGACTCGACGACGCCCGATCCCAGGTCGAGGCCCGGCTCGACGAGGTCTGGCACGCCAGCCAGCTGATACGAACCTCAACCGAGCAGGACGAGGCGACCCCCGCACCGACCGCACAGCCCGAGCCAAAGCCGGCCTGAGAAGCGCCGTCCTCGTCTTTGCCGACGGGGACATTCCACGCAGCCGAGCACACACCACCCCAGCCGGGAACATCCTGCGCGTCGGGGTGCGCTTTCTTCCAGACAGGGACATCCTGCGCGTCCGGGGACAGGATTCCGGTCCCCGGACGCGCGGACTGCCCCTGGCCGCACAGAAACGTCCCCGACGGCGTCGAACGTCCCTACCCAGGTTGAATGACCCCCATGGGCAGGAGGCACCCGCCGACCCTGCGACGCTTACCTTCACACCAGAGGCGCCTGTCCCTCTTGCGCCGACGCGGACAGCCATCCTGATGACGCTGCATTCCATTATTCGGCGGAGTCCAACCGCCGACACGGACGATTTTCTTCACTACACTTCTCGACGACAGCCCATAGGGAGAGGCTGACGCTGACGCACCAAGACTCCGTCTCCGCGGCCCGCGTCAACGCACCTTCATAGGAAGATCGATAGACACGACATGAGCGACATCAATCCTCTTCAGTCACTCCGGGCACCAATAACTGCAGCCCTCAGCGTTTTCGTCGTATTCGCCATCAGCAACCTGCGCGACGCCGGCACCGACTCCAACAGGGCGAGCCTCTCGTTCTATGTTCTCTCCATCATTTTCTGGTCACTATGCATCGGTGTCGCCGCCTGGAAATCACCGCAGGCTCAAGCAGCCTCGAGCATAACATTCACCTTGACAGCCTTCGTGGCAACGCAACTGCAATCAGAATCCGCCTTGACAGCCTTCGTAGCGAGACAGATGCAACTCGAATCGGGCGCCGAACCAGGAATAGAGCACAGCGACTTCACTTCAACCGGACCGACCCTATGGGCCCTTTCCGGAATTATGTGCGGAGCAACATTCGCAACCGCATGGACCATATCCCATCACGCCGATCGCTACCCAGACGAGATTGACAGCATTTTTCAGCCCGATAGAATCTTCGCCGCCACGGCAGCCCGCATCTTCCCACTCCTGGGTCTGATCACTTCAAACGGCTTCCAATCAGACACCCCTACAATCAATACGGGAACTATAATCCTAACGTTTCTCTCAGGTTTCTCCTTGACTGCACTCACAGCCATCTCGCCTATCGCTCCAATCTCCTTTCTGGGAATAACGCTGGCATGGATTCACATCACCAACAATGCGGAGCACACCCGAGATGTCAGCATGGAAGTGATATCCCTTCCAGTGATCGCGACAGCAGCCACGGCTGGACTATTCACCATGTACAACCGCAAGAAGCCATGGTCAACCAAGTCGAAGTAAGTCGCAGTTCCCATGCCCGCCACAGCAAAAGGGCGTCCGTGAATAACGCCCCCTTTCAGTGGCTACGAGCCTCCATCGCCATGGCGCTCACAGCGATTCTTGCCTCAATGTTTGCCCTACCCTCGGGCGCATACCTGACAGAGCCGCACCAAGATTGAGAACTAGATTACTCTTGTCTCTACACCGCTGATTTTCCCTCTGGTGACATGGAATCACCCACCCATCCAGGTGCACGCCGCCCCAGCCGGGGACATCCTGCGCGTCCGGGGACAGGATTCCGGTCCCCCAACGCGCAGACCGCCCCCATCCGCACAGAAATGTCCCCAACGGCGTCGAACGTCCCCGGTCGCAACGAAATGTCTCCGACGGTGAGGGCGACACGGTTCTGCCCCATGCGGCGTCTACTATCGGAGCATGCCAACCGAAAACAGCCCGGGCACTCGGCTGCGGGTGTGGGAGCGGGCCACGGAGTGGCCGCTGACCGGCGCCGCCGTCGTCTTCCTGGGCGCCTACGCCTGGGAGGTGCTCACCAACGCGCAGGGCGGGACCAAGAACGCGGCCGAGCTCATGATCGACGCCGTGTGGGCACTGTTCGGCGTCGACTATCTTGTCCGCCTGGCACTGGCACCAAGCCGGGGTCGCTGGTTCCTCCGCCACCTACCCGACCTGGCGATCATCGTTCTGCCGTTCCTGCGGCCGCTGCGGCTCCTGCGCCTGGTGACGCTCGTGAGCATCATGCAGCGCAGCGCCGGCACCGCGTTGCGCGGGCGCATCACCCTGTACACGGTCGGCAGCGCCGCGCTGCTCATCTTCACCTCGGCACTGGCCTCGCTGGATGCGGAGCGTCATGAGCCGGGCTCCTCGATCCGGACCTTCGGCCAGGCCCTGTGGTGGGCGCTGACGACGTTCACCACCGTCGGCTACGGCGACACCTTCCCAGTCTCCAGGGAGGGGCGTTTCATCGCGGCGCTGCTCATGATCGGCGGGGTGGCGCTCGCCGGCGTCGTCACGGCGACCCTGGCCTCGTGGATCGTCTCGCTGGTCGATGAGGAGAACGCCGAGCAGGAGGCCGCCACGCAGGCGCAGGTAGCAGCCCTGCAGCAGCAGGTCGACGAGCTGAGCGAGCGCATCGACCGTCTTCTGGAGGCACACGACTCGGGTCGGCAAGGGCACGCTCCGCCTCCCGAGCCGTCGTCGTCCACCACGCAGTAACCGAGCCGGGCACTTCTCGCGCAGCCCGACAGAATTCCTGTTGAGTGCCGCGAGAAGTGCCCGGCTCAGCGAAAGAGAAGACCCCGTCAGCCCCGCAGCTCGGCGGCCACCAGCTCGGCGAGCTCGACGGCGTTGAGGGCCGCGCCCTTGCGCAGATTGTCCCCCACAGCGAAGAACTGCAGGCCGTGGCCCGGCGCGAAGGCCTGGTCGGCGCGCAGACGCCCCACGAAGGTACCGTCACGGCCGGCGCCCTTGAGGGGGCTGGGCACGTCCTCGTAGGTGACGCCGGGCGCCGCCTCCAGCAGCTCGCGGGCGCGCTCGACGCTGATCTCGCGCTCGAACTCGGCGTTGATGCTGAGCCCGTGGCCGGAGAACACTGGGATGCGCACGCAGGTGCCGGAGACCAGCAGGTCCGGGATCCCCAGGATCTTGCGGGACTCGTTGCGCAGCTTCTGCTCCTCGTCGGTCTCACCGGAGCCGTCACCGGCGTCGCCGCCGGCCCAGGCCACGGCGTTGAAGGCGATGGTGTCGACGTAGACCTCCGGCGCGGGGAACTCGACGGCCCGTCCGTCCAGGGCCAGGCCCTCCATGTCCTCGTTCACGACGGCGCGCACCTGCCCGGCCAGCTCGGCCACCCCGGCCCGCCCCGAGCCGGAGACGGCCTGGTAGGTGGAGACGATGAGGCGGATGAGCCCGGCCTCCTCGTGCAGCACCTTGAGGGCCGGCATGGCCGCCATGGTGGTGCAATTGGGGTTGGCGATGATGCCCTTGGGGCGCTCGCGCAGCGCATGCGGGTTGACCTCGCTGACCACGAGCGGCACCTCGGGGTCCTTGCGCCAGGCCGAGGAGTTGTCGACGACGACGGCCCCGGCGGCGGCGAAGCGGGGGGCGTGCTCGCGCGAGGCCGCGCCCCCGGCAGAGAAGATGGCGACGTCGATGCCGGCCAGGTCCGCAGTGGCGACATCCTCGACCTCGACCTGGGCGCCGCGGAAGTCCACGACGGTCCCGGCGCTGCGGGCCGAGGAGAAGAAGCGCACCGAGCGGGCGGGGAAGTCGCGCTCGGCCAGCATGGCGCGCATGACGCGGCCGACCTGGCCGGTGGCCCCCACGACGGCGACGGTGACACCGTCGGCCACTCCGGTGTAGGTGTTCACGGGATTGCTCATCGTCCGGTCCCTCCGTAGACGACCGCCTCGGCGGCCTGGGCGTCGAGGCCGAAGGCGGAGTGGACGGCGCGCACGGCCTCGTCGAGTACGGCGTCGTCGACCACCACCGAGATGCGGATCTCGGAGGTGGAGATCATGTGGATGTTGACCCCGGCCTCGCTCAGCGAGCCGAACAGGCGCGCCGAGACCCCCGGGTTGGAGCGCATGCCGGCCCCCACCAGGGACAGGATGCCGATGTCGGGGTTGAAGTGCAGGCTTCGGAAGCCCAGCTCCTCGCGGGCGGCCTCGAGGGCCTCGCGGGCGGTGGCGGAGTCACCGTCGGGGCAGGTGAAGGAGATGTTGGTCAGGCCGGTCCCCTCGGCTGAGACGTCCTGGACGATCATGTCGATGTTGGCGTCGGTTCCAGCCACGATCGCGAAGATGCGGGCGGCGGCGCCGGGGACGTCGGGCACGCCCACGAGCGTGATCTTGTCCTGGCTACGGTCGTGGGCGATTCCGGAGATGACGGGGGCTTCCACGTGGTCCTCCTTGGCGGTCGGGCGGGGTCGGGCCTGGGCCCGTGCGGCGATGGCATTGCGGTGCGCGGTGTCGACGACGGAGGCCGAGGGCCCGTCGTCGAGCCCGGCGGGGTCTGAGGACGAGGCCGGAGCAGCTCCCGCGGCCTCGCCGGCGGCCTCCGGGCTCGCGGCACTGGGGGCGTTGGGCGCGCTGTCGGTGTCGGCGGCGACGACGTCGTCGAGCTGGGCGGCCACGACCGAGGGCACGAAGGCGCCCTCGCGGCGGCCGTCGTAGATCCAGGTCCCGGTCTTGTCGGAGAAGGAGGAGCGCACGTGCAGCGGCACCCCGAAGCGACGGGCGTACTCCACGGCGCGCAGGTGGAGGATCTTGGCGCCGTGGGCGGCCAGCTCCAGGGTCTCCTCACTGGAGAGGGACTCGATGCGCTTGGCGGTCGGGACGATGCGGGGATCGGCGGTGAACAGGCCGTCGACGTCGGTGTAGATCTCGCAGACGTCGGCGTTGAGGGCGGCGGCCAGGGCGACCGCGGTGGTGTCGGAGCCGCCACGCCCCAGGGTGGTGGTGTCCTCGACCTCGTTGATGCCCTGGAAGCCGGCGACGATGGCGACCGCGCCGGTCTGGATGGAGCGGGCCACGCGCTCAGGCAGCACCCCGACGATGGATGCCTTGCCGTACTTGGAGTCGGTGAGGACACCGGCCTGGGCACCGGTGTAGGCCTGTGCCGGCACGCCGAGCTCGGTGACGGCCATGGCGAGCAGGGCCATGGAGATGCGCTCCCCGGCGGACAGCAGGATGTCCATCTCACGGGCGGGGGCGTCGGTGGTCAGGGCGGCGGCCTGGTCGAGGAGCTCGTCGGTCGTGTCCCCCATCGCGGAGACGACGACAACAACCGTGTTGCCGGCCTGGCGGGTGGCGACGATGCGCCGAGCGACGCGCCGCATCGCGTCGACGTCGCTGACGGACGAGCCGCCGTACTTCTGGACGACCAGTGCCATATGGCGCTCCTCGGGTCCTGGAATCAGTGCGTGTCTAGCATCAGGTGCTCCGCGCCGGTGCGGGCGTCCTGGCAGGGGGCTTCCGGGGATGGAGCCGTCGCCGCGCGGCGCCCACGACGACGTGGCTGGGGCAAGCATACGGTGCGCCGTGTTGCCGGCACATCACGCGGTTCGGAGCCTGCGGCCAACAACTCGCGGCCCACAGCCGGCGGCCAACACTTCGACCGAATCTTCAGAAACGACCCGGAGCCGCGTCGTTTCTGAAGTTTTTGTCGAAGTGTCGGAGTGAGGCGGGCTCGGGCGCGCACCATCACCGTCGCCCACGTCGTCCCCGGGGTTCCGCCCACCAGGCCCGGCCGACGACGTAGCCTGGTCGTATGAGCATTGAAGTCTCCCAGCTCACCCGGTTCTTCGGTCGGGCACCGGCGGTGCGCCGGCTGGACATGTCGGTGCCCGGCGGCGCCGTCACCGGCCTGGTCGGCCCCAACGGCGCCGGCAAGACGACACTGCTGCTCATGCTGGCGGCCCTCCTGGCCCCGGACTCCGGGACGATCCGGGTGGCGGGCCTGGACCCGGTCACCCAGTCGCGCGAGGTCCACCGCGCCGTGGGCTGGATGCCCGATGCCTTCGGCACCTGGGACTCCCTGACCTGCACCGAAATCCTCCTGACCTTCGCCGCCGCCCAGGGCATGGACGCCGATGCCGCCCGCCCCCGAGCCCTTGAGATGCTCTCCCTGGTCCACCTCGACGAGATGGCGCGCACGCCCGCCCGGGTCCTCTCCCGCGGCCAGAAGCAGCGCCTGGGCCTGGCCCGCGCCCTCATCCACGCCCCCAAGGTCCTGCTCCTGGACGAACCGGCCGCCGGCATGGACCCGCGTTCGCGCGCCGACCTGCGCGTCCTGCTGCGCGACCTGGCCTCGGGCGGCACCACGATCCTGCTCTCCAGCCACATCCTGTCGGAGATGGAGGAGATGGTCGACGGCGTCGTCTTCATGTCTCACGGGACCGCCGTCGCCTCGCCGTCGGGGTGGGCTCCGGCGCCCGGCCAGGCGGGTTCCGGCGCCACAGCCCCGGTCCCGGTGGGGCGGACCTGGCGCATACGGGCCCTGGACGCCGGGCGCCTGGGCGAGTGGGCGCGCTCCACGCAGCTGCCCGTCACGGCGGAGGAGGACGGCGCCGTGCGCGTCCCGGTCGCCGACGACGCGGCAGCGTCCCATCTGCTGCGCGAGGCCGTCGAGGCCGGGGTGGAGGTCGTCTCCTTCGCCCCGCTGTCCGGAACCCTGGAGGAGACCTACCTGGCTCTGGAAGGAGAACGCCGATGACCTGGACCGGTGTGCGCACCATCATGGTGCTCGAGCTGCGTCAACGGGTGAGGGCCACGCGCTGGCGCATCATGCTGGGGATCTGGCTGGCGGTCCTCGTCCTGCTGTGCGGAGGGCTGGTGATCACCGTCGAGGTGCTGATGCCCAACAGCTCCAGCACGGAGTACCTCTTGTCCCTCTATGACCTGGTCGTCTGCTTCGTGCTGGGGATCGGGCTCATCGTCGCTCCCACGCTGTCGGCGACGTCCATCAACGGCGACCGGGCCGATGCGACCCTGGCGCTGCTGCAGGCCACGGCGCTGCGCAGCCAGGAGATCGTCGTCGGCAAGCTGCTGGCGGCCTGGGTGGCGGCGATCGCCTTCCTGGGCGTGGCCACACCCTTCCTCATCCTCCTGACGGTCGCGGGCGGCTCGCACTGGCTGGGGCTCCTCGCCCACCTGGTCATCCTCGTCTTCACGCTGGGGGCGGTGTGCGCCATCGGCCTGGGCTTCTCGGGACTGACGGCGCGCCCCTCGGCCTCGGCGGTCCTGACCTACCTCGTGGTGGCCGCCCTGACTGTGGGGACTCCCCTGGCCACGGCCATCTCCGCCTCCCTGGTGACCGGCCCCCAGACGGTGGTGACCTACAGGGTGGACTACGACGACTCATCCGATGAGAAGGTCGTGTGCGAGCCCGAGCCTGAGATCAGGACCCACGACGTCACGCGCACCGACTGGATCTGGTGGATGCTGGCCCCCAACCCCTTCGTGGCCCTGGGGGATGCGACCGCCCACGCGCCGCAGCAACCGGCCTCGGCCTCCTTCGGAGACCCGGCCTCCCTTCTGTCCCTGACCGGGCAGGGCGTCGACTTCATGCGCAACCCGCAGCCCGAGCGGGTCGTCCGCAACTACTGCGAGGACCGGAAGGACTCCTTCGACCATCCCTCCAGCAGCCGCAGCAGCCGTGACGACGGGGGCCCTTTGGCCAGGCACCTGGCCTTCTGGCCCGCGAGCATCGTGGTGCTCATGGCCCTGGGGGCCGGCGGCGTGGTGACGGCCAGCAGGCGTCTGCGTGTGCCGGCCGGCAGGCTGCCGCGCGGCGTGCGCCTGGCCTGACCCTCCATTCCTCCCATCGAGCCGGGCGTTTCTCGCGTAGCCCCACCGTTTCTCCGTCGAGATGGGCGAGGAGCGCCCGGCTCGGCCGAAGGCGGGACGGTCAGTCCTCGACGCGGCGTCGGCCCTCGAAGGCCCGTCCGAGGGTGACCTCGTCGGCGTACTCCAGGTCGGCGCCCACGGGCAGGCCGGAGGCGAGCCGGGAGACGGGCACGGCCATGGTGCGCAGCATACGGGTGAGGTAGGCGGCGGTCGCCTCGCCGACGACGTCGGGGTCGGTGGCCAGGATGACCTCCTCGACCTCGCCGTCTCCCAGGCGGCTGAAGAGCTCGCGCACGCGCAGGTCGTCGGGGCCGACACCGTTGATGGGGTCGATGGCGCCGCCGAGCACGTGGTAGAGCCCCCGGTACTCGCGGGTGCGTTCGATGGCGACGACGTCCTTGGGCTCCTCGACGACACAGATGACGCGCTGGTCGCGGCGGGGGTCACGGCAGATGGCGCACTGGGGGGCCTCGGCGATGTTGCCGCAGGTCTCGCAGAAGCGGACCTTGGCCTTGACGGCGCGCAGGGCCTCGATGAGGCGCTCGACGGCGGCCGAGTCGGCGGCCAGGACGTGGAAGGCCATGCGCTGGGCGGACTTGGGGCCGATGCCGGGAAGCTCGCCGAACTCGTCAATGAGGTCCTGGACGGCGCCTTCGTAGACGGCGGGCATGTCAGCGTCCTTCCTGGGTCACGGTGACCTCTTCGATGACCTGGGCGCCGAGGATCCGTTTGACGACCTCGAGCCCGACGACGCCGGCGTCCTCGGCGTCGGGATCGTCCTCGCTGGGGGTGTCGTCGGCCAGGGAGTCGGTGTCGGCGTCCTGGGCGGCGGCGCGGGCGGCGGCCATGGCGGCGGCCAGGCGCGAGCCGGCGATGCCCGACGGCGCCCAGGTGGACTCGTCCTCGGGTGGGGCGCTCGAGGCGCTGGGCTCCTCAGGTGCCGGGCCCGGGCTGAAGGGGCTCGACGGCGTCCCCTCCCAGGTGACGGGGGCCAGGCCGGGCGATCCGGCGGCGGGCTCAGGGGTACCGGGCACCCCGGGGATGCTGCCGCCCCCGGGTGCCTGCGGGGACGGGGAGGCGGGAGTCTGCTGGAGGGACTGGGGGGCGGCCGGAGCCGACGCGGCCCCGCCGGGAATCTCCGGCAGGGCGCGCAGACGGTGGACGGTGGCCAGGGGCGCCTCGTCGGGCGCCTGCGCGGCGGGTGCGGAGCGGGACTGTACGGGTGAGGCTGAGGCCGCAGGGGCCGATGTCGGGGCCGGAGCGGAGTGCGGGCCGGCGGGCGCGGGTGTCGCGGGCACTCCCAAGGAGGAGGCGCCCGGCGGTGGGGAGGAGGGCGCGGAGGCCGGTGCTGACTGGGTGGGCACGGTTCCGCCGCCGGGGACGGCGACCGGCCCCCAGCCGTCGTCCGGGTCGGTGCCGCCGGCGGCGGGAGCGGGCGCTGAGGCCGGCGCCGGGGCCGAGCCTCCGCCGGGGATGGCGACGGGCCCCCAACCGTCGTCGGGATCGGTGGGGTTCGCGGGAGCCGTCGACGCCATCGGGGTCGCGTGGGCGGCGGGCGCCGGGCGCGCGTCAGCGGGGACGGCCGGGGATGCTGGGGAGACTGCCTGGAACTCGGTGGGGGCGGCGCCGGCCTGAGCCGGCTGCGGCGCCGGTGAGGTCGCGGATTCCTGCGCGGCGGGGGCCGGGGCGGCGCGGCGTCCAGCGGAATCGGTGCGCTGAGCGGGGACAGTGGGCTCATCGGCACCGACGTACCCGGAGTCCTCGGCGTAGGGATCGGCGCCCCAGTCGTCCTCGGGCGGGGGCTCGAAGATCGGGGAGCCGTCCTCCCAGGTGGTGGAGGCGGGCCGGTGGGCCTCGGGTCGGCCGGTCGGCTCGACGTCGGTCGGCCGCGAGGGTGCTGCAGCGGGCGACTGTACCGCTGGGCCCTGGGCGGGCCGACCGGTGTCGGCAGCACTGGTGCGGTCTTGGGTTGTCAGCGCCCGGGGCGCGGGAGCGGATGAGGCGACCGGGGCCGCCGCATCCTCGACCGAGCCCTGGCCACCGGCGTGCGTCCCGGCGCCGTTGACGTCCTCCGCCTCGCCGCCGGCAGCCGAACCGGCCGAATCGAAGACTCTCGCTTGCGGGACGGCTCCGCTCGGGCCGGCGTCGGGGGCGCCGCCGTAGGAGCCCTGCGGCCCGCCGTGGCCGGTGGCGTGGCCGACGTCGTAACCGGGAGCGCTCGCATCTCCTGCCCCAGTGGGCGCACCGCCAGGTCCTCCGGGACCGTGCGGGCCGCCGGAGCCACCTGGTCCCCCCGGCCCGTCGTCGCCGGCGACGATGGCGTGCACCTCGAGGCGCAGGCCGAGGGCCTGGTGGAGGGCCGCGGAGAAGATGGGGCCGTGTCCGCCGTTCTCGAAGGCTCCCACGAGGCCGGGAGCGGCGAACAACAGGGTGAAGACGCCCCCGGAGACGGTGCCCGGTCGGGAGTTGGGGCCGACCAGCGCCCAGGTGGCGCGCCGCGAGCGCTTGGCCGCCTCGAGGACCTCCTCCCAGCGGGTGCGGATCATCTCCGCGTCAGCCGCCTCGCCCCCGCCCGGGCCGCCGGCGGTGCCGGCGCCTCCCTGGGCAGCGGGTGCCGAGGGCGCGGCGGGGGCCGTCCCCCAACCGGCGTCGGACTGGGGTGCCTGAGGGGCTGCGGGCGCGCTCGGGGCGGCCGGGGCGCCGGCCGACTCGACTCCGTGTGAGGACTGTTCGGCCACTTGCGAGGCCGGCGCGGCCGAGGGTGCGGAGAGGCCCGGCGAGGCGGAGGCTGACGACGCCGCCCAGGTGGAGGGCCCCTGGGTTGAGGCGCCGTCATGCGGGCCGTCCCAGCTGACGGCGGGGCCGGCCTGAGAGGCCGGTGCGGCTGACGTCGGGTCCGTGGCGGGTACCGGGGGCCCGGCAGGGGCCGCCCCCCAAACGGCGTCGGACTGAGGTGTCTGCGGGTCCACGACGGGTGCCGAGCTCCCGGCTCTCCCCGGTCCCCCGGCGTTCTCAGGCGGCTGGCCCCCGCGTCGGCCGGCGGCGTCCGCGGAGGCCCGGCGGGCGATCTGGGCGGCCATCTCGCGTCCGGAGCCGACGGGCACGGCGCCGGCGGCGTTGCCGACCGCGCCGGCACCTGCGCCACCGGGGGCGGGCGGGGCCGTCGGCCCGGCGCTCCCGGCCGGTCCGGTCGGACCACCTGCGGCTACAGCACCGCCGGCTCTGGCAGCGCCGCCGGCGGGGATGAGCAGGCGGGCCACGAGCAGCTCGAGCTGGAGTCGGGGGGAGGTGGCGCCGACCATGGCGGTCAGCGCCTGGGCGGTGGTGTCGGCGGCGCGGGAGAGGGCGGCGGCCCCCATGGTGCGGGCCTGAAGGTCCATGCGCTCGAGCTCATCGACCGGCATGGAGCCGAGCGCCGCACCGGCCTCGGAGCCGGCCAGGGCGATGACGAGGAGGTCGCGCAGGCGGGCCAGCAGGTCCTCGACGAAGCGGCGGGGGTCGTGCCCGGAGGAGACGACCCGGTCGACCACCCGGAAGACGCCGGCGCCGTCGGATGCCGCGATGGCGTCGACGCACTGGTCGAGCATGGTGGTGTCGGTGTAGCCCAGCAGGGCGACGGCCCGCTGGTAGTCGACGCCGCCGTCGTGCGCTCCGCCGATGAGCTGGTCCATGACCGAGAGGGTGTCGCGCACGGAGCCGCCGCCGGCGCGCACCACGAGGGGGAAGACGCCGGGGCCGATCTCGACGCCCTCGGCTCGGCACAGGTGGCCGAGGTAGCCCTCGAGGGTGTCGGGCGGGACGAGGCGGAAGGGGTAGTGGTGGGTGCGCGAGCGGATGGTGCCGATGACCTTCTCCGGCTCGGTGGTGGCGAAGATGAACTTCACATGCGCGGGCGGCTCCTCGACGAGCTTGAGCAGTGCGTTGAAGCCCTGCGCGGTGACCATGTGGGCCTCGTCGAGGATGAAGATCTTGTAGCGGTCGCGGGCCGGGGCGAAGGCGGCGCGCTCGCGCAGGTCGCGGGCGTCGTCGACGCCGTTGTGACTGGCGGCGTCGATCTCGACGACGTCGAGGCTTCCGGGTCCGCCGGTGGCCAGGTCCCGGCAGGAGGGGCAGGTGCCGCAGGGGGTGTCGGTGGGGGCCTGGGCGCAGTTGAGGCAGCGGGCCAGGATGCGCGCCGACGTCGTCTTACCGCAGCCGCGCGGGCCGGAGAAGAGGTAGGCGTGGGTGACGCGGTCGGCCCTCAGCGCCGCCATGAGCGGAGCGGTGACGTGGTCCTGCCCGATGACCTCCTGGAAGGTGTCGGGGCGGTAGCGGCGGTACAGAGCGGTGGTCACGGCCCGAGCCTAATCGGCCGGGCCGACCCCGTGCGAGGGACCGGGTGAGTCGGGTTCCATCTGGCACGATGGGGAGCCGGCGCGCCGCCGACTGGAGAAAGGGAGGAACCATGCCTGTCACCGAGGCGCTTGTCACCCGCAACGCCGTCTACTCGGCCGAGGTCCTCTCCAGGGGCGGTCTGGCGGCCAAGGGTGCGCAGAAGGTCGCCGTCGTCGCGTGCATGGACTCGCGCGTGGACGTCTTCGCGGCCCTGGGGCTCGTCCCGGGCGAGGCTCACGTGATCCGTAACGCCGGAGGCCTCGTCACCGAGGACACGATCCGTTCTCTGACGATCAGCCAGCGCCTCCTGGGCACCGAGGAGATCCTCCTCATCCACCACACCGACTGCGGCATGCTCTCCTTCACCGACGAGGAGCTCTGCCGCACCCTGGAGGAGGAGACGGGCGCGCGGCCGACCTGGGCGCCGGGCTCCTTCACCGACCTGGCCGACAGCGTGCGCCAGTCAGTCACCCGCATCAAGGCCTCGCCGTTCGTCCCCCGCGCCGACGCCGTGCGCGGCTTCATCCTGGACCTGGCCACCGGCCGCCTGGAGGAGGTTGACGCCGCCGAGGCCTGATCCTCGAGGGCCTCGACGGCACTGCACGAGGTTGGGGACCCGCCCGGGCACGTGAGGACCCCTCGCGCACCCGCCAGAGCCTGCTTACCCTTGCTACCTTCCGGTCCTGGGGGATTCGCTGGATGACGCCGCACGAGGGGCCGAGCGAGAGACTACCTGATCCGGCCCCCGGTTGCGAACCGCCCCCACCAACCTCGCGTGACAGATCCCACCGCCCCGGGCTGGCCCCGGGGATGGGCGTTCCGATATATTCCTTTCTCGTTGCACGTGGTTGTAGCCGCGTGGAGCACCTGGAGGATTCGCCTAGTGGCCTATGGCGCACGCTTGGAAAGCGTGTTGGGTGCAAGCCCTCGGGGGTTCGAATCCCCCATCCTCCGCCACCACCCCGGAATCTCCGCGATTCCGGGGTCTTTCTATACCACCCTCACTGCCCGCCGCCCCACAGGAACCGGCAGGGATCTCTCCCCATCGACGCGGCCACCGCCTCCTGCCACCATGACCTCATGCGCACGAAGACCTCATCCCTCATCGCCCTGCCGACCGCGCTCCTTCTCGCTCTGAGCCTCAGCGCCTGCGACGAGGATGCGGTCAGCACTCCCTCCACTCGTCCCTCCTCCTCGGCCAAGGCCGACTCCACGGACTCCCCCAAGGACAAGGACGCCCGGGACTCCGACGACGACTCCTCGGCCACCCCCGAGGCCGACGCCTCAGCCGACTCCAGCGCCGGAGCGGATGGCGATGCCAAGACCGTGGGCATCCGCGACCTCAAGGCCGGCGACTGCATCTCCGAAATGGTCACCGGGACCAAACACGGCGAGACGGGCTCCACGGGCGCGAAGCTCGTCGACTGCTCCGCTCCCCATAAGTACGAGGTGACCGGAACGGGGCAGTCCTCAGCCTCCAGCTACGCCGAGGCGAACACCCCGGAGGAGATCACCACCGTCTGCACTCCGGTACTGGAGAGCTACGTGGGCTCCCCCTCCAAGGCCAAGAAGTACCAAGTAGCGGCCCTCGCCCCTGTGCAATCCTCCTGGGACCAGGGGGACCACTCCTTCGTCTGCTTCGCCCAGAACCCGGATGAAACACCATTGAACAATTCCATCAAGAACTCCTAGTCTGTCCTCATCGAGCTGGACGACCGCGCACGGGCGGACCACTGGTTGAGGAAGACCACTTCTTCCTCCCAACGCCTCGCGAATGCTGTCCAGCCTCCCACTCCGGCCGGGTGGCGACTCTCCGTTTCTCCGTCTCATGTCGCCACCCGGTCCTTATCCCAGATTTTTTCAGCGGACTTTTCGAGCGTGGCCAGGTTCCTGCAGAAAACCGGCACAATCCCACCATTCCGACTGTTACGGTTCGACGCATGAGCACCCGGACCACGCTCCTCGCCCTCCCCATCGCAGCCGTTGTCGCCATGGGGCTGACCTCCTGCAGCCTGTTCTCCTCGGACACCACCACCGCCACCAAGGATCTCGAGGTC
>NZ_MSKL01000010.1:0-63187 GCF_001937665.1 Actinomyces oris
CGATCAGTACACTTAGGTCGCGCGTTCGCGGGGTAGAGGGTGCGAACCGGCGACCTGTCCTGCGAACGCACGGGAGGGTGAGGGGTCTCGTGGCGCGGGGCGCCTGACTGGACGAGGCAACGGGCTCACGTCCGGGCGGGGCGGATGGCGGCATTGATCTCCACGGCCAGGCCGGCGGGATCGTCGACCGTGAGGTAGAGGTGTGTGAAGCGCTCGTCCTCCAAGGTGATGACCAGCGTGTTCTCGTAGCCGGAGATGTTCCAGAACTGCGCCGTTCCGTTGGCGTGGAAGGTCCCGGAGACCTTGCTGCCCGTCTGCAGCCCGGGCACGTTCCACCCCTTGGGCTCGTGACGCAGTCCGGGGTCGTGCGTGGCGCCGCGCACGTGCACGAGCGGGAACTCCAGCCGGGAGGTGAAGGACCAGATCTTGTCCAGCCCGTGCGGCTCGACGCTCAGGGAGGTATCGGTGATGGTAACGGTGTTGCGGCTCATGATGTCTGTTCCTTTCGTGGGCAGGTCGGCTGGGAGGTGTGCTTCTGGCTGGTGCTGGCGGGGTCGGTGCAGGCTATGCCGGCGGCGAGACCGGTGCTGTTGAGTCCGACGCCGTAGCGCCGGCTCGCTCCAGCAGGCGTCGGCCGAGCGCCTCGGCGGTGACGCCCGCCTGGTGCAGGGTGGTGACGAGGGCGTCGCGCACGGCCGGGTCCCAGGGGGCGAGCTCCATGAGCGCCACAAGGACCAGGTCGAGCTCGTCACGGCCCGCCCCTGCGGAGTCGGCGGATTCGCTCCGGGTGGCCCCGGGGATCAGAGCGGTCAGCGCGTTGGTGAGGCAGTGCTGGAAGAGTCCGTCCTTGGAGCCGAAGACCCCGTAAAGGCTGGCGCGGTTGACGCCGGTGGCCCGCACCAGGTCGTCCACGGAGGTGCCGGCGAAGCCATGCTCGGCGAAGACCGCCGTGGCAGAGTTGATGGCCTCGTTCTCGATGAAGGTTCGTCGTCGTCCCATGAATTCAGAATAGACGTTCTGGAACGATCGGTCAAGAACGTTTGTTCTGAAATCTGTGGCTGAGGGATGCCGGGGGATGCTGTTCCGCTCAGCCGATGAGCTCCGTCTGGGCGCCGAGGACCATTAGCGCGTACAGCACGGCGAAGACGCCGGCGACGGCGGCGCAGGCCAGGGCGGGGCGGCGCCGGTAGGTCAGGACGGCGACGTACTCGCGCAGCCAGGCGTTGACGATGTAGAACCAGGCCGTGCGCGCCGGCGCCACCGCCCACGGAACCCCCATGTCGGAGGCGAGGATCGCGGTGCGCACCGCGTGGAAGGAGCTCGTCACCAGCAGCACCTGCGGGTCGACCATGCTGCGCTCAGCCAGGAGGTCACGGGTGCAGGAGATGTTCGTGCGGGTCGTCGTCGAACGGTCCTCCAGGAGGATCCGCTCGGGTGGGACGCCGCGGGCGATCGCGTAGTCGGCCATGGCGCGCGCCTCGCTGATCGGCTCGTCGGGGCCCTGTCCACCGCTCATGACCAGCAGCGGCGCTCCGGGGCGCAGAGCGTCCTCATCGTGCCAGGCCTCGATGCCTCCCTTGATTCGTGAGCCCAGCAGCGGCCCGACCTTCCCGTTGATGAGCCCGGCGCCATGGACCACGACGACGTCGGGGTGCGGCACGGTCCGGCGCCCACCCCAGATCCGCTGCACCACCGTCTGGCCCAAGAAGATGAGGAGGAAGACACCCAGGTAGGCGCAGGCGCAAAACATGAGCGCGGCGAGCAGCAGGGCCCAGGGGTTGGCGGTGGCCACCAGGGCGGCGGCGGTCATCGGTGTGGCGATGAGGGCCAGACCGGCCGCCAGGCACAGCAGGTTGCTCAGGCGCCGCCCCTCGCGGCGGATGAGGACGACGCCGTTGAACATGAGCAGGAACGGCATGAGGGCGATGAGCAGGAAGAAGGTGACGCTGCCCAGTCCCACCGGGACCTTGAGGGCGGGGATGAGTGAGGTGAGGTGGAGCAGCGCTCTCACTGCGGTACCGGCCAGGAGCATAAGAAGGAGACCGTTGCGCAGCCGGCGATTGTCGCGGCGCCGTGAGAGCTTGAGGAGCCCCCACCACAGCGCCAGGGCGGTGATATCGATCAGCGGAGCGGGGAGGAGCCAGGGGGTGCTCATAGGGGTGGGCTCATCTCGTAGGGCAGGGGTGGATTTTCTTAGGTGCGGGGGAGGTGGTCTCTTCCCGGCACGGCGCGGGGTGGTGGGTGCCGGCGGGCCGGCGCTCATCATAGGTATGGGGCCGGTGGGTGCCGCCTTGCGCTCACGCGATCAGGCTAGGAGGCGGCCACCGGTGAGCGGGAGCGTCGTGGGGATGATTCGTGGGAGCCGTTCCTCCGCCCTTCGGATGAAGGCGCCGTATCCGGTTCCTCCCTGGGGGGAGGTGGCCGGACAGGCCGTGTACCGGCTGTCGGCCCCGCGCGTTCGTACCTTAGGTCGCGCGTTCGAGGGGTAGAGGGTACGAACCAGCGACCTACCCTACGAACGCGCGGGCAGGTGTTGAGTTTCGTGGCGTGGGGCGTCTGACTGGATAGGACGGCTGGGGGTACCGGCATTGCTCTATAGGGGAGTGTTCAGGAGTTGAGTTTTCGGTGCATCTTGAGGAATACGTTGTTAAGAATGAAGGTTGGGGGCATTGCAGAGAGTGCGTAGCTCTGGCGGCGAGGTGCAAAGAATTACTGAACAGTTGAGACGTAAGAGTGAGGGGGTGTAGCATTAACGATTTGGATCGTTGTGACTTTTCGGGCAATGTACAAACATTTCTCAGAAAATGGATTGCAAGCGTCTGGCGTTCGTGAGTGCGTCGGATACCTAATTTGATGAGGTTGAGAAGTCCTTCGATCTTTATGGGGCCCGAACAGTCGGAGAGTGTCGACTGGTGAGTTTATTTGCCGAAGAGTAGTCGTTGCGTTTTTGGGGGTGTGCGGATATTCCAAGAAAACTGCGGACTGAATGCCATCCCTATACAACTTCATTGTCACTACATTCGCCGCGGTATTTGTCGCTGTTAGCTAATCAGGTCTAGGGAGAGTCTTGTCATTGGCGTCTGTTGCGGTGCCTGCATTTGCATTGCTGCTACCTCACTCCAAATCGTTCACCGTGTTGTTGAGGCGGAGATTCTCCCTGCGTCTCTACTCTTTATTGCGTTGTGCGGACAAAAGCTGGCTCCGCGACAAGCGTCACTGGATCGCTGGCTCTGCTTGTCGAGGTCGTCTGTTGACAGGCTTGGTGCCGCAGGGCGTAGAACGTCTTGTATGAAATAGCAGTGCCAAGTACAGAATATCGCCGCCGTCCCACGAGGTGCATCATTGGACCACTGGGCGATTGCTGGACCGGCATAGGGGTCAACACTTAATCCCAGGCCATACATGTTAACCAGGAGCCCCCGAATTATTGCCGAAGTCCTGACACAGAACTGTCACCCATGTCCAGAGACATGACACCTCAAATGTAAATGTCCCAGCGTGAAAATCTGTGTGATTTTAAGGATTCTGCCGCTGCGATAAAGGGGTTTCAAGGCCCTATGTCGGCACATGTGCCACCAACTCTGCTTGTGCGGTGCCTAGCTGGAAAGCTTTGGGGCAGAGTAGGGCAAGCGCCCCGCACACTAGACGCTGTCCAGGCGTCGGCCATCATGACCTCCCAACGCGAACAACTTTGCTTATCCACTTAACTGATGGTCCCTGGCGAGGCGTTGAGGAGTAACTGCGTGTACATCAAGGCAAAGACCTGGGCAACGTTGGCGCAAATGAGGGAGGAGCGGTGCTGGTAGGTCGGGGACGGCCGCGTACTCGAGCAGCCTACTACGCACCCATTGGTTATAGTGTGATGATGACAGGCTATCACATCAGTCTTTGATCGTCCGGATGCTAATACCGTTACGATGTGTCGACTCTTGACATTCAATTGTGTTGACGTAGAAAGTCCCTACCAACCGGCAGGGACTTTCCACGCGATTTTGATGATCATGTACGTGTTCGTGAACCCATGATTCTAGTGATGATCGTCAGTATAATCATTATTACCAGAATCTTAATTACTGAACCTATTCCGATGTAACTTCCCACGGTGGCAAAAATTTGCCAGCGATACCGGTATATCCAGGTTAGTATATTCCAAATCCACACTGACAGATCGGCGTAGGCCTTCAACTTCTGAGCGAAATCAAGTAGTTTCTCCAGTGGGGCGGTTAATGAGTCATTATGTTTTATTGAATTATTGTTATGCAACATTTTATTCCTTTTTGTGTGTACTTGCTTACTATTTCCTTGTGGGGCTGAGGTGTCGGCACCCCCTCCTTTCGCTGCATGGTCACTGCCTCCTTTCCTTTGTTCGCACTTGTCTGGACGTAGGGTCGCGAGTGAGTTGACCTCATCTCGGTTCCTCCTTCTGTGCGAGGCGCCTTCAGGGCTCTCCCGTAGGCGTTGAACTGATGCTATCAGAGGGGGTGAAAAAAATCAACCCGAATGTACGGTCTGTGATACAAATGTGATCTTTTTAGTATTGACGTCACTCTGATATCTGCGTGGCCGATCCATGGGGCTTCTATTTAAGAGGAGTTGCCGGTGATCTGTTTCACTAGTTGTTAGGGATTGCTTGTTTAACTAGTCATTTAGGGGGTGTCGAGGTAGGTAGGGCGTTGAAGGGGTTGCGTGCGTCCGTTGAGGTCTGAGGCTGACCATTCTGCTGCTTGCATAGGCCTTTGTCGCAGTGCGCCAAGTATGGGGTGAGTTGGGGTGTTGTGGGGTAGTGGGAAGTGGGGTGGTTGATGGGTCTGAACTTCAAGAGTATTTTGCGGGCGGAGGCGCAGGTGTGCAGTTGCTGGCACTGTGGTTTCTCTTTGCCTTAGTGGCTCTTGTCTGCGACGGCAGTGGTTGCGTAGGAGGGTGGTTATTTGGGTGGCATCCCGTAGTGCCTGTGACGCTTCAGGTGAGTGATGGATTCAGTCGATCGCGCTCTTTCGGCCTTCGTGGTTTATTGGGTCTGTAAGAGGTGCATATGAATGAGTAAGTTGTGCTGAGGCTGCGTGTGCTTAAGTGGCTCGGCATTGTGTGGGGTTGGTTGTCTGGCTGTCTGGGTGGCTGTGAAGTTCAAGGTTGACTTGGGTGCGTCGCAGCGGTGTGGGTTTGAGTGGGTGTGTGACGTTGGGTGGGGAGATTGGAGATGTGCTGCTCTTGCGGGATTTGTGGTCTGACGCATCGGAGATGGAGGGTGTAGAGCTATCGGGAGGTGGGTTGACTTCCTCCGTAAATAATCCTGTTCGACTATTTTGGTGATCTGATTTTGTGTCAGTGTGCGCCCTCGAACTACAGTTGACCTGCAACGACAGGGGAGCGCCCCGTCGCCGGCCCGGCCGCATTGGCTGATGGGCCGCCGCCGACGGCGCTGAGAGTGCGGAAGCCCGCAGACCCTCGAACCTGCTCCGGTTAGTACCGGCGAAGGAAGTCGAGACCATCTCCCCGGCGCGCCGCAGGTGGTCGCCGGGCCCTCCGGAGAACCATCCAGGAGGCACACATGAGCATCCAGTTCACCCGCCGTCCCGGCCGGCCCCATCCGGCTCTCAGCCGCCGCGCCCTGCTGGCCGGAACCGCCGCCGGCGCCGTCGGCCTGAGCCTGGCCGCCTGCGGCAAGGGTAAGAAGACCGACTCCAAGACCGTCACCGTCGTCACCCACGACTCCTTCCATGTCTCGGAGGACCTCCAGAAGGCCTTCACCTCCGAGACCGGCTACACCCTCAAGGTCGCCACCTCCGGGGACGCCGGCGCACTGGTCAACAAGCTCGTCCTGACCAAGGATGCGCCCCTGGGCGACGCCGTCTTCGGCATCGACAACACCTACGCCACCCGCGCCCTCGATCAGGGCGTCATCGACACCTCCGCCACCGTCACCCTGCCCAAGGGCGCCGAGAGCTACGTCGTCGCCGACACCCCGGCCCTGGCGCCCATCGACGTCGGTGACGTCTGCCTCAACATTGACACCGGCTACTTCTCCGGCAAGGGCCTCATGCCCCCGGCCACCTTCGAGGACCTGGTCAAGCCCGAGTACAAGGGCCTCCTCGTGGCTATCAACCCCACGAACTCCTCTCCCGGCATGGCCTGGCTGCTGGCCACCATCGGCCACTTCGGCGCCGGCTCCTTCGCCGACTACTGGAAGCAGCTCATCGCCAACGGAGCCCGGATCGCCGAGGACTGGACCGCCGCCTACGAGACCGACTTCTCCGGCAGCGGCAAGGGCACCTACCCCATCGTCGTGTCCTACGCCTCCTCGCCTTCCTTCACGGTCTCGAAGGACAACAGCTCCAGCTCCACCTCCGCCCTGCTGGAGACCGCCTTCCGCCAGGTCGAGTACGCCGGCGTCCTCAAGGGTGCCGCCAATCCCGAGGGCGGCAAGGCCTTCGTGACGTGGATGCTCTCCAAGGCCGTCCAGGAGGACATCCCCGGCCAGATGTACATGTACCCGGTCCTGCCCGACGCCACTCTGCCCGAGGCCCTCACCAAGTTCGGGCCGCTGTCGAAGTCGCCGGTGAAGGTCGACCCCAAGGAGATCACCGCCCACCGTGAGGAGTGGCTCAACTCCTGGACCGGGGCCGTCGGCAAGTGAGCGCGCCGCGCGAGGAGACTCCAGGGGCCGACGTCGCCGCGCCAGCCGACGCCGGAGCCTCCCCGGTGCCGGCACCGGCATCGGGGGCGGCCGGACTGCCGGTCGGCCGAGGCGTCGCTCGGCGGACTGGTGGCCCCCGGCCCGGCTGGGGCGAGCGTGCCGGCTGGGCCCTGGCCGTCGCCGGCCCGTTGGCCTTCCTGGCGGTCTTCTTCGCCTGGCCCGTGGCCACGCTCATGGGTCGCGGCCTCGCCCCCGACGGCGCCCTGGACCTGAGCGGCTTCGGTGAGGTCCTGGCCCGCGAACGCACTTGGCGGATCCTCACGCAGACCCTCACCCAGGCGGTACTCGGCACCGCCGTGTGCGTGGCCCTCGGCATCCCCGGGGCCCTCGTCCTCTACCGGCGCAGCTTCCTCGGCCGCGACCTGCTGCGCGGGGTGGTGACCGTGCCCTTCGTGCTGCCCAGCGTCGTCGTCGGCGTCGCCTTCCACGCCCTGGTCACCCGCGGCGGGCCCCTGGAGGCCCTGAGCCTGGACGGGACGCTGACCGCGGTCGTGGCCGCGCTGGCCTTCTTCAACTACGGGCTCGTGGTGCGCACCGTGGGCACCATGTGGTCGCGGCTCGACCCGCGCGCCGTGGAGGCCGCCCGGGCGCTGGGGGCCTCGCCGATGCGGGCCTTCGCCACCGTCACCCTGCCCGCGCTGGCCCCCGCCATCGCCTCGGCCGCCTCCCTGACCTTCCTATTCTGCGCCACCGCCTACGGGGTGGTGCTCGTGCTCGGCGGGGTGGGGATCGGCACCATCGAGACCGAGATCTACCGATTGACCACCCAGTACCTGGACCTGCGGGGCGCCGCCGTCCTGTCCGTCGTCCAGCTCGGCGTCATCGCCCTGGCCCTGTGGGTGGCCGAGCGGGCGCGCGCCGCCACCCAGACGCGCCTGCGGCTGCGCACCGAGGTGCCCGCCGGGCGGCTGCGCGCCGCCGACGCCCCCGCCCTCGCGGTCACCGCCGCCACGGTCGTGGGTCTGCTGGTGGCGCCGATGGCGGTGCTGGTGGTGCGCTCCCTGCAGCGCGACGGCGCCTGGACGCTGGACAACTACACCGACCTGGGCTCGACCGGCGGGCGCAGCGCCCTGCTCGTGACCGTGTGGGAGGCGGCCGCGAACTCGGTGAGCGTGGCCGTGGCGGCCGCGGCCATCGCCCTGACCCTGGGGGTGGCCGTGTGCCTGGTCGTCTCGCGCCGCCCCCGCAGTCGGGCGCTCGCCCGGATCATCACCGGGCTCGACGCCGCCTTCATGCTGCCGCTGGGCGTCTCCGCCGTGACGGTCGGCTTCGGATTCCTCATCACCCTGGCGCGCCCGCCGCTGGCCCTGACCCGCTCCTGGTGGATCCTGCCGCTGGCGCAGGCCGTCGTGGCTGTGCCGCTCGTGGTGCGCACCCTGCTGCCGGCGCTGCGCGCCATCGACCCGCGTCAGCGCGAGGCGGCGGCCGCCCTGGGGGCCGGACCCGGCCGGGTGCTGCTGACCGTGGACGGTCCCCAGTTGCTGCGCGCCGGTGGGCTGGCGGCCGGCTTCGCCCTGGCGACGTCGCTGGGGGAGTTCGGGGCGACGTCGTTCCTGGCCCGCCCCCAGGAGCCGACCCTGCCGGTGGTCGTCTACCGGCTCATCGGCAGCCCCGGATCCCAGAACCAGGGAATGGCGCTGGCCGGGGGCGTGGTCCTGGCGGTGGGCAGCGCCGCCGTCATGCTCGGCTGCGAGTGGCTCCAGACCCGGCTCGGTCCCGGGCGGGGCGGACTCGTGGGTGCGACGTCGAGGCCGGGCAGGGCGTCGGCGAATCAGCCGATCCCGGAGCGCGGAACCTCCGCGGACGCCGGCCGGCGCACGGCGGACGAGAACAACGAGACGGCCCTGTCACGTGGGCCCAGGACGGATGGAGGTGAGCGGCCATGAGTCCGAACACCAGTGACACCAGTGCTTCTGCGGGCCTGTCGGTGCGCGGGCTCGCCGTGACCTACGGGGACCTGCGCGCCGTCGACGGCGTCGACCTGGAGGTGGCCGCCGGTGAGGTCGTCGCCCTCCTGGGGGCCTCGGGCTCCGGCAAGTCCTCCCTGCTGCGGGCGGTGGCCGGCCTGGAGGACGTGGCCGACGGCGAGGTCGCCTGGGACGGACGGAGCATGGTGCGTGTGCCCGTCCACAAGCGCGGCTTCGGCCTCATGTTCCAGGACGGCCAGCTCTTCGAGCACCGCAACGTCGGCAGCAACATCGCCTACGGGCTCACCGACCTGCCGCGCGCCCAGCGGGGCGAGCGGGTGCGCGAGATGCTCGACCTCGTCGGCCTGCCCGGCTTCGAGCGGCGACGCGTGACGACCCTGTCCGGCGGGCAGGCCCAGCGGGTGGCCCTGGCCCGGGCGCTGGCGCCGGCGCCGAGGCTCCTGCTGCTCGACGAGCCCCTGTCCGCCCTGGACCGGGCCCTGCGCGAGCAGCTGGCCACCGACGTGCGCGCCATCCTGCGTGAGGGCGGCACCACGGCGCTCTACGTCACCCACGACCAGGACGAGGCCATGACCGTGGCCGACCGGGTCGGCGTCATGGAGGCCGGCCGGCTCCTGCGCCTGGACACCCCCCAGCGCCTGTGGGCCGACCCCGGCAGCAGCAAGGTGGCGCGGTTCCTGGGATTCGACGTCGTCGGCGACCTCGCCCTCGCGCCCGGTGCGCTGCGCGTGGCTGAGGCCGCGGAGGGGGAGCCCGCGGAGACGCTGCCGGCCACCGTACTGGCCTCGCGACTGCGCCGCGGCCAGTGGGAGGCCGAGGTCGAGCTCGACCCCGAGCGGCTTGCCGAGCTGGTGGGGCTGGTGGGGTTGGCCGGCCCGGACGGCGTCGGGGCTGATGCCCCCGATGGGCGCGAGCCTGCCCGCGCCACCGCCCTGACTCAGTGCCCCCTCACTCCTGGTGCGCACGTCGCCCTGAGCCTCGACCCTGCCCGCGCCGCCCGCCTGTAAAGCGGGCCCCGTCGTCGGCCCCATCGTCGGCCCCATCGTCGAGGTCGTACCTTAAGTGCCCCGTTCGAGGGGTAAAGGGTGCGAACGTGCGACCCACCCTACGAACGCGCGGGGCTGCCTCAGGTCGACTCGACGAAAGCCCGGTAGTGCTCCGGGTGCTTGCGCTGGAGGACTTCCGCCCCCGGTTGGACGGTGCAGAAACGCTGTCATGACGCGGATGACCAGGGTTGCTCGGATGCCTCCGAGCGTCACCGCTGTGAGCGCGACCGCCCCGTAGACCTCGCCCCGTGGGTCCCGGAGGCGAAGCACGTGCTGGCGCAGGCAGACGTAGTAGATGATGAGGCCGATGGCCAGGACTGACCAGATGATCAGCGCCGTCTTGACGTGGGGCCTGGAAACCGTGCCCTGAGGGGCCGACGACGTCATAGGAGGCCGGTAGAAGGCCGGGTGCCTGAAGGTCTACTGACACCCGTGGACGGGCAGCCTCAACCTATCGGCCTGGGTGGGGAGGCTCAAGCACTCTCTGCCGCCGACCGTCCACCCGATCTTTTAGATAACGGAGAGGTTGCGGGCGGCGTCATGACCAGCGCTTTCGCGCCAGCACCAACACTATGATCCTTATCACTCACCGACATGTCTCGGCCCGCTCCGGTGCGGGTCCCACCGGGACTTTTCTCCTGCATGGCGTCGCCGTTGT
Organism: Actinomyces oris; assembly: GCF_001937665.1. Classification (GTDB taxonomy): domain Bacteria; phylum Actinomycetota; class Actinomycetes; order Actinomycetales; family Actinomycetaceae; genus Actinomyces; species Actinomyces stomatis. Next base: position 10,327 of record NZ_MSKL01000010.1, read on the forward strand.
GGGCGGACGAGAAGCCGCGTCGTCGGAGGAATGGCAAGGGGGAGTCCTGCCCGGATGCTGAGCCTTGCGAGGCCCAAAGATCACGAACAGGTCGCAGTTGAAGTCTCCAGTTGAGTAGCATCCACAGTGCTGGCAGCCGTCGGCGCCTCTGCGCTGGGCCTGTGCGTCGGCGTCGTCGCCGGCCTCGGGTCGCGTGTCCACACCCTCGGCAATCGGCGCCTTCCTCAGTGATAATCCCGATCCTCCACCGCAAGGAGCCTGACATGTCCGCCTACGTCCGCTACTACCGGCGGCTTCAGGCACTCACTCAGCGCCTGAGCACCTACCTGGACCGGTTGGAGGCTCGCGCCCGGGAGTTCGGCGTCAGCTCGGCCCGCACCGCGATGGAGATGCAGATCACCGACCCGGCCTCCGTCTCCGCCTTCCGTTCGGAGGTCGAGGCCCAGATCATGTTCCTGCACACCAAGGCCCAGCGGGTCTTCGCCAAGCACTTCGCCCCTTTCCTGGACATCGACGCCGACCTGTCCATCGAGGAGGACCGCCAGCTCTCCGCCCGCCTCCAGGACGCGGCCAACCTCGTGGCCGGCTTCGAGGTGCGCCTGCGCAACATCATCGAAGAGGTCTTCGCCCCCGGCCGCGCCGAGCAGGCCCGCGAGGAGTGGAACCGGGCGATGACCGACTGGCGTCAGGCCCAGTTCTCCTTCACCTGCGACAAGTGCGGCGACCCGGTGCCGCTTCCCGAGCTCTACCACATGCCGGTGTTCATCACCTGCCCGCGCTGCAAGTCGCGCGTGGCCTTCCAGCCCACCGAGGCCATGGCGGCCGCACCCACCTGGGCCAAGGAGGTCGCCAAGACCACCTGCTACGCCGAGTGGCAGAAGTCCGAGTCGGAGCAGTCCGCCGAGGAGGGGGTGGGCCTGGCCTTCTTCTACTACGTCGACTACGCCATTGCCCACCACCTCATGATGAACCGTCTGCTGCCCTTCTACGTGCGCTCCGAGGGCGGCCAGGAGGCTCTGCGCCGCGATGTGCGCAACGCGCTGGAGACCCGCACCCACCAGCTGCGCCCCGACGAGGTCTCCCCCCAGTACCACGCCATGGAGTACGTCAACTTCATGGGCGGTCTGGGCCGCTCGGCCCAGATCCTGGGCCAGGAGGGCCTCGACGACCGCCGTCAGCTCATCCTCCAGACGGTGCGCGACATCATGCGTCCCGACGAGCCCCTGGCCCGCGCCATCCTGGACAACACCTTCACCGAGGAGCTGTGGAGCCAGCAGGCCCACGCCGCCGACCAGCTCTCCTGCGAGGTGCCCCGCTAGCGTTCCTACCCGCCGTCCGTCCGGCCTGGCTCTCAGGCGGCGCGCAGACGGCTCGAGTCCGACGGCGCACCGCGCGACTCCTTCGCCGTCCCGTCGATGTGTCAGTTCTTCGTTCCCCGTTCGGCCCGACGCCGTTCGACACCATTCCCGAAAGGACCACCATGGTCGGCTTCCGCAAGAAGTCCCAAGACAGCTCCTCCTCCCGGTCATCCGACGCCAGGGCGGAGGGGCGAGCAGGGGCCGCCTCCTCGGGCGCTGCCCAGCGCGCCCGTGCGGGGCGCAACGACCCTGCTGCACGCGCCGGCAAAGGGCGACGAGGCCTGGCCGCCGGCCGCCGCGGCTACAAGACCTCCGATGAGATGGACTCACGGTGCCTGACCCTGGCCGAATCGGCCTCCGGGGTCCTGGGCCGCTCCCTGGACCAGGCGCTGGGGCGACTCCCGGACGGCCCCGGCGCCCCCGCCTCCTCCAGAGGCCCTGCCGGACCGACGGGCGCGACCGCGGGGAACCGGCCCAACGCCGTCGGCGCCCCGGACTCGACTAGGGGTCGGGGGGCTTCTGCGGGTAGCGTGCGCAGTGCACAGGTCGGCGCCGGCCAGGTCGACACGGTCGCGGACATCGCCTCCGACATCGAGTTCTGAAGGCCCGTCCTGCGCCACCACCGGCCCCGAGCCGGACAACCAGCCGCGCCGCGCACCCCGGTGGCGCCATCCGCACCGCACCCGCATCACGCCCCGCATCGGGAAGGAGGCGAGAGATCCCATGAGCGCGCAACCGGCTCTGACCCTGGAGAGGGTTGAGAACTGGCTGTCCCGGCACGGCATCGCCGCCGGCCCCGAGGAGGACGGCGCCGTCTTCATGGGATTCCCGGGCTGCGACATCGGCGTCTACCTCCACGACGAGGAGGCCGCCCTCGTCGTGGCCGGCATGTGGCGCGGGCGCCCGGCGGCCGAGCGTCTCGATGAGATGCGCACCTTCATCGATGCCCAGCACCGCTCCACCTACGGCCCGGATCTGGCCGTCACCCCCGCCCAGGACCCCAGTCGGCTCCTGCTGAGCACCCAGATCGTGGCCTACATCGGCGCAGGCATGAGCGAGGCCCAGCTCGACACCTTCATGGACATGGGCCTGGGCATGACCCGCGCCTTCTTCTCCACCGTGGAGGAGCGCTTCCCCGAGCTCGTCACCTGGGAGGAGGACTGATGGCCTGGTGGAATCAGCCGGAGGGGTCGGTGACCCCGACCGTGACCCTCAGGCGGCTCGCCGCCTGGCTGGCCGCACGCGGTCACCGCTACGACATCGACCTGTCCGAGGGGGTGGTGCGCTTCTCGGTGGCCGGATTCGACTACGCGCTCATGGTGGTCGACCGCCGGATCCTCGCCGTGCGCGCCCACCACCAGCTCGCCGCCGCCCTCCCGGGAACCGCGGAGCTCTCGCGGGTGCGAACCGTGGCCCAGGAGGTCTCCAGCGGCCGGCTCATCCCTGCCCTCTACACCGAGGTCGACGACGCCGGCCTGGGCCTGTGCGCCGAGGTCCTCACCAACATCGGTGCCGGGCTCGACGACGCCCAGCTGGCCGGCACCCTGGACTTCATCATCGACGGCGTCGAGGAGGCCCTGCGCGAGGTCCTCAGCCTTCTTGTGGCCGAGGAGGCCGATGCCGACAGGCGGCCCGTCGTCGAGCTGGGGATCACGGCCGGGATGGGAGTTGACGGTGAAGGCGACGGGGCGACCGTGATCGCCCTGCCCGAGGCACCCCAGCCCGTCCGGTCCGCCGGCAATGCCGCGGCGGTGGCGGGAGGGCCCGCACGCATGAGCGCGCAGACTCCAGCGGGGGCGATGACGGAGGGCGTGCCCGCCGACATGGCGGATGCAACGGTGGAGATGGCGGCCGTTGTCGACGGGCCGGGCCCCGGTGCCCCGGGTGATGCTGAGGGCGGAACCGGGGTTGAGACAACCAACACCTCCAAGCCTCTGCTCGTGTCCTAGCGCACGCGGGTCTCGCGGACCCGGCGCCGCGACATCCGTTGGGAACACTGGTGCGATGGGAGTCGCCATCAGGCCGGCCGGCCCTGGAGCCGGTCGGCCCGGGCGTGGTGCCCGGCTCCGACATGCCCCGCGACCGAGTTGCCGCTCGCCGCAGCGGTAGCGGATTCTATAACTGTTCGGTAACACTGGACGTCGGATGACCGCCCTCTGGACGAAAGGAGCCCGATATGCCCATGCCACCGTTCACCGGTGAGCGGTGCGGGACGACGCTCCTCCCACGGCGTCCCTGGGGTGCGCGGACCGCATTCCGTGCGTTCTTGCAGCACACGGTGGGAGCCTTCGCCTCATGACGGTGCAACGTCAGGCTCCGCCCGGAAGGACAGACTCCATGACCACACGCGAAGACATCCTCGAGCGTCTGGCCTACGCCGATGCCCTCGGTCACGGCCCCCAGACCTCGGCCCTCATCGCGGAGGCCGTCAGCTGGGCGGACGCACTGGGTGATGAGGACCTGCGGATCGCCGCCCGGCTGGCTCTGACTGAGGCCTACCAGCAGGGCAACGAGGCATGGAAGGCGCTGGCCCCCTTCGTGTGGAACCTCGGCCGCTACCAGCGCCACCCCGAGGCCTTCGACGACGCTCAGGTGCGCACCTTGCACTGGCACTTCAAGTGGGCCGTGGCCGTGGCGGGTGCCAACCCCAGGGTCTCCAAGGACAAGGTGCGTCAGCTCGAGGCCAGTCTCGAGGAGTTCTATCGCGCCGAGGGCGCCTCCATGCACGTCGTCCACGGCGAGCGCGCCTCGGTCGCCGGCCTGCTGGGGCTCGAGGAGGAGGCCGCCGAGGAGCTGGCCGCCTGGCGGGCCACCCACCGCGACGAGAACGCCGACTGCGAGGGCTGCGACCCCATGCGTCAGGTCGCCTTCGCCTACCGCACCGAGGCGTGGGAGCTGGCCGTGGCCACGGCCGTGCCCGTGCTGACCGGCGCCGTCGGCTGCAACGTGCAGCCCCAGACCACGCAGTCCCTCGCGCTGCTGCCCCTGCTGGCCTCCGGTCGGCCCCGGGCGGCCTGGGAGGCGCACCTGCGCTCCTATCGGGAGATCCGCCGCAGTCCTAAGGCCCTCATCTCCCTGTCCTACCACCTGGAGTACCTGGCTCTCGTGGGGCGGGTGGACCGGGGCCTGGAGATCCTGCGCCGTCACCTGCCCTGGCTGGCTCAGGCCGAGTCCGCCTACGTGCTGCTGTCGGCCCTGCGCGGCATGAGCCTGGTGCTGCGCGAGGCCGAGCGGGCCGGCCGCGGCGAGGAGGCGCTCGGCGTCGAGGTCCCGGCCGCCGACCTGTGGTACCCGCTGCCGGGGCTGGAGGCCTCCACCACCATCTCGCGCGTCTATGCCGAGATGACCGGCTGGGCCCGGCGCCTGGCCCAGCAGTTCGATACGCGCAACGGCAACTCCACCATCTCCGACCACCTGGAGCGCTCCCTGGCCCGGGCCGCCTTCGACGCCGCCCCCGGCGCGGTCCACGGGCTGGGTGTGGAGGTCGACCTCCTGGAGCCCTCCGAGGAGCTGCCCGAGCCGGCCCAGACGAGCCTGACCGTGAACGAGGACGGTGCCGAGCCCGACGTCGCCTCCCTCCTGGGCCTCGTGGCCGACGACAATGGCCTGGTCCAGGAGCACGCGCCCCGCACGACGTCGTCGAGCCAGGAGGGGGCCGGCCGTCGCGCCCGCGCCGGACGCACCGCTACCAGCCACCAGGGCGGCGACGAGCCCTTCCCCCTGGTGGACCTCGTGCGTCCCCGGCCGGTGCGCAATGGTGAGGAGGCGGTGCGCCGCTACGTCGACCACCGTCGCACCATCGGCTCCTCGACGATGGACTACTGGTACGTCGTCGACCAGGTGGCCACGCGCGACCTGCTGCCCCCGATCGGTGAGGAGATCCCGGGCCTGGAGTACCACACGGGACTGCTGCGCGCCGCCGCTATGACCTGCCGCACCGAGATGGACGAGGCCATCGCCGAGCGCCTGCGGATCCGCCCTCTCATCGAGTTGGCCTTCGGGCCGCTGGGCGCCTACTACGTGGACCTGCTCAACCTCGACAACGAGATCACCGCCGACTCCATCGCCGAGCGCTCCCAGGACGCCGTGCGCGACCAGCGCCTGCAGCGGGCCACCTCCCTCATCGGGCAGATCGAGGCCCAGGTCGAGGATCTGGTGTCCACCGAGCTGCTCGACCCCGGGGGCACCGACACCCTCGTCCTGGCCGCTGACGCCCTGCTCGTGGGGGCCTCGGTCCTCACCGACCTGCACGCCAAGGACGAGGCGCTCGGGGCGATCCAGGTCGTCGCCCGCGCCGCCGACGCCGTCCCCGAGGACCGCCACGCCGAGCGGATGGACGACATTCTCGACATGGCGCGGGCCGAGGTCCTGGCCGAGTGCGGTGACGTCTACAACGGCTGCCTCCTGGCTGAGGAGGTCATGCGCCGCCATGAGAAGGTCTCCCCGGTCCTGGCCGCCCGCGGCCGGCGCCTGCTGGGCATCTCCTCCATGGAGGTGGGCCAGTTCGACGAGGCCATCGCCCAGTTCCGTGAGCAGGCCAACATCATGCTGGCCGCTGGCATCACCCTGTACGCCGTGGCCTCCCTGTTGTCCCTGGGGTCGGCGCTGGAGGCCTCCGAGCGCTACCTGGAGAGCGCCGAGGTCCTGGAGTCCGCGCTGTCCCTGGCCCAGCGCAGCGGGGCCGAGAGTATCGCCCTGTACCTGCACCGGCTCCTGGCTCAGACCGGTATGGCCATGGGTGAGGAGGAGAGCGTCGCCGAGCACTCGCTGAACGCCGCCCGGATCCTGCAGGACCAGGGACGCCGGGCGCTGGCGGGGGAGTACCTCTCGCACGCGGCGATGGCCGCCTCCAACCTCAAGGACAATGTGCGCGCCGCCGCGCTGTTCCGCCAGGCCGCCGACCTGGAGGACACCCGCACCGACCAGGGCCGCCTGGACCGGGGGCGGGCGCTGCGCCGCTCGGCCAGGGCACTGGTGGACGACCTCACCCTGCCCATGGCCCGGGCTCGGCTCGACGAGGCCCGCCAGATCATGGAGGAGGCCCGCCAGGCCTTCGCCGGCGTGGCCGACACCGAGGGTTACTCCTCGGCCTGGGAGATCGGCGACTGGCACGACGACATGGCCTGGATCCTGTGGCGCACCGGCCAGAACTGGCAGGCCGTCCAGCACTGCGAGTCCGCCTACGACGGCTACATGGACACCGAGGACCGCGACTCGGCCTCGCGCGCCCTGTGCATGCTGGCCCGCCTGCACGCCGAGCGCGGCGAGCGCGACCAGGCACTGGCCGCCTGCGCCCGCGTGCGCGACCTGCTGGGTGAGCCGCACTGGGACGGGCATGACGCCCTGGAGTTCGTGGCCTCCGTGGAGGAGACGCTGCGCTGACCCGTGGCGCGGGTTCCGCCTGCCTGTGATGCAGTCCCTCCCTGACCCGTGATGTTGCCCCTGCCCCGTGACCGGGGGCATTCGACGCGGCCGGGGGCGTGTTGTTCCGGGCGGGGGCATTCGACGCCGTCGGGGACAGGAATCCTGTCGCCCTACGCGTAGGATGTCCCCGGCCGAGAGAAAGTGCACCCCCACGCGCAGGATGTCCCCGTTGAGTGGGGAATGTCCCCGTCGGCGGGCGCGGAGTGCGAGATTCCGCCCCGTGTGAATCGGGTGACGGTGGCCGGCGCGCGAGGAATGATAAGCCTTGGGCATCACGACCCCTCGACGACCCTTCCGGGAGGCACCCCTTGGCCATCGCAGTCTCACACCGATTCGTACCCAGCGGCGACCTGCCCGTGGAGGCGGGGCGCTACCGACTCGTGGCGTCGGGGGCGTGCCCGTGGTGCCGCCGCGTCCTCATCGCCCGGCGCCTGCTCGGCCTGACCGAGGCGATCCCCGTGTCCTGGACCTACGGCAAGGGTGCGGACGGGTACTGGGAGCTGACCGGCCCCGACGGCGAGCCCGGCGTCGACCCGGCGCTCGGCGCCCGCTCCCTGGCCGAGGTCTATGAGAAGACCCCCGGCTACGAGCCCGCTCCCACCGTTCCGGCCCTCGTGGACACCACCGCCGGTCAGGTCGTCAGCGACGACTCCGGCGACATGCTCTTCGACCTGTCCACCGCCTGGTGGGACCTCCACCGAGAGGGCGCCCCGGACCTCTACCCGCTCAACCGCCGCAACTCCACCGACGCCTGGGACGCGTGGATCGGCTCGCAGATCAACATCGGCCACGCGGTGGCCACCCACTCCAAGGATCCGGAGAAGGCCGCGGCGGCGGCCAACGGTGTCCTCGTGGGCTTCGACGTCATCGACACCCTCCTGGCCCGGGCCACGCGGATGGAGGCCTCTCGCGAGGACGGCCTGACGATGCTCGATGGGCCGGCCCTGTCCGCCGTCGTCGCGATCGGCCAGTACCTGTGCGGTGATAAGCCCACCGGCAGCGACATCCGCCTGTTCACCACCGTCCAGTCCTACGAGTACGGCGGGCGTCAGCACTACCCCGGCGGGGAGGCGCCGTCGATCTCCTTCTGGCCGGCGATGGCCCGCTGGTTCCGCGCCCTGGAGGGCCGCTCGGGCTGGGTGGGGCCGGAGGAGCGCAGCGCCCTGGGCTGCTGAGGCCGCTGCGGTCCGACGTCGCCTCCCGGTTACGGCCGGGCGGTGAGGACCGGGTTGTACAGGAGCCGGTTGGGCGTCGTCGGGCACTCCTCGCCCACGGCCATCGGCGCGATGAGCCGGTCGGCCCGCAGGTCCTCCAGGCGCGCCACCACGCGGTCGCGCAGCGTCCACGGGTCGATGGTGTTGAGGTAGATCTTCGTGCCTCCCTCAAAGCCCGCCAGGGTCGACACCCGCCACTTGAGCGTGATGTGCCAGGGCATGGGCTGGTCCACGTCGAGCGGCTTGTGGTGCCACTCCTCGTTGCTGGGCACGTCCGTGCCCGTGGCCGCGTGTAGGGCGTGCACCAGGTCGGCGACGGCGTCGATCTCCTCTCGGCTCATGAGCCACGGCTCGGGGACGGCCGACGTCGAGTACACCTCCAGCGTCGGGTACCGGTGCCCGAACCCGGCGAAGGCCACCGCGTGCTCGTTGCTCGCCACCAGCAGGCCCTGGTAGGCGGCGTAGTCCACCGCCATCTCGTTGTACAGGTTGGGGTTGGCCCGCACCTTCTGCAGCTCCAGCTGACTGGTCACGCCGCGCTCGTCGATGCCGACCAGCTGCTTGTGCAGGTGGTCGAAGCTCGCCCCGGCCGGGCGCAGCCAGTTCTGGAACACGGCCACGTAGCGCACCCAGCGGTTGGCCTCGTACAGGCTCTGCATCGCGTGGATCGCCAGGCGCGTGTAGGCGCGGTGCTCGGCCACGCTCAGCGTCCCTGAGCCGGCCAGGCCCGTGGTGTCGACGGCGTCGTCGGTGAAGTGGCGCCGACCGATGATGACGTCGTGGCCCCCGGCGAAGAAGGCCGCCAGGAAGGTGCGGCGGGTCCGCTCGTCCATCGAGTCCCAGGAGTCCGGGTCCGCGCCCGCGGCCGCCAGCTTGGTGCGCGCCACCCGCTCCACGTGCTCGACGCCGGCCGGCTCGGCGAGGTAGGCCTCCATGCGCTCGCGGGCGGCGTCGGGGATCTCGTAGCCGTGGTTGATGTGCCAGTAGTCGAAGGAGAGGATCTCGAAGAGGTTGGGCACCCGCCGGAACTCGGCCACCGTGTCGAACAGGGCGGATGCGGCGACGGCGTCGAGGCGCTCAAAGCCGCTGTCGGCCCCGCGCACGACGCGCGCCTTCTCCGGGGGCGTCTCCAGGTAGCGCGCCGAGCAGAAGGCGCAGCTGTGGGTGCGGTCGGCCTCCTCCAGCGGGCGGACCTCCGCCACCGGGTGCGAGATGGGCCGGTTGGCGCGGCCCGGCACGGTCCACACCTCGGTGCCGGTGAAGGGGCTGATCTGCTTGACCGTCCCATCGGCCAGGCGCGTGAGTGGTTCGGCGGAGGGGGAGTACGGCATGAGCATGCACCCATTGTGACGTGTTGTGACCCTCCCGCGCGCCCGGCGGCCCTGATGGCGGGCCCGGCCGGCCTCTGTGGACGGGGCGAGTCCTGCCTACAGGGGAATGATCTCGATATGTCGTCGATCCTGTGACGTGAGCGCCTGCACCATGCGTCCGTCCATGGTGGCGAGAACAGCGTTGTGACGTGCTGCGAGGTCCACCAGGTGCAGGTCGGTGACTTGTTTCGGGCCCTTCAGTCTCGAGAAGCTGATGGACGGCTTAGCAGGAGGGGCGTCGTCGACAAGGAACACGTGATCGTCAAGCGATGTCAGCTCATCGAGTCCGGAGAGCACATCAGCGGCCGCGATCTCGAATCCGGTGACTCGAGGATTCATGAGGAGACGCAGGTATGCGGCTTGGGTGATGGAACAGGTCGCCCACTGATCCACTCCGTCGAACCAGGCGCTGACCACCTCGTGGTGCGCATGGTTTGGGCAGCGACAATGCCACGAGGACATTGACGTCAAGCAGTCGCAGGCGATCAGTGGTCGTCATCTCGGTACTGCTCGATGAGCTCTGGCGTCACCACATGAGCCTGCTGGCCTGCGGGCGGGAAGAACAAGGGGATCCCGTGCCTACTGGTGCGGCCCCCGTGGGAGATTCCCCGGAGCGCGAGATCGGAGACGGCGCGCCCGAGTGACACGCCGTCGCGATGAGCGCGCTCACGAGCCAGGGACAGGACCCGGTCGTCGATCTCAAGTGTCGTCCTCATACGATCATGATCGCACCAGCGCATCACGGCATCAATGAGCCGATGAACTGTTGTGGATTCTGATGGCGGGCTCGGCCGGCCAAGGTCGGGGTAGTCTCACTGGCTCGTACGGACCTGGGCGCCGGGCCCGGCCCTGCGCCCGCACTGCCCGCACCCGACTGGAGACAAGGAGACGATATGGCCCAGGTTTTCACCTCTCTGCTGCTCATCGTCGCGGTGGCCTTCGTGGCGCCGCTGATCTCCTGGACCATTCCCAAGCGGCTCGTGCCCGAGGTCGTCCTCCTCATCCTGGGCGGAATGCTCATCGGCCCCCACGGCCTGGGGCTGGCCATCGAGGACTCCTCGATCGAGCTGCTGCGCGAGCTCGGCGTCGCCTTCCTCTTCCTCATGGCCGGCTACGAGATCGACATCAACGAGCTGCGCGGGGCGGGCGGGCGCCACGCCGCCGTCGCCTGGCTGCTCTCGCTGGGGCTGGCCTTCGGTGCGGTCAGCGTCATCGGGGTGACCGGAGGCGCGGCGTCGGCCAACGGCATCGCCATCGCCACTGCCATGACCTCCACGGCGATCGGCACGATCCTGCCGATCCTGCGCGACCGCGGTCTGCTGCCCACGGCGGTGGGCGCCTCGATCCTCAACCACGGCGCCGTCGGCGAGGTTGGGCCGATCCTCGTCATGGCGCTGCTGCTGGGCTCGCGCTCCACCTGGGCGAGCATGGTGATCCTGGCGGTCTTCCTCATCATCACCCTGCTCATCGTCCGCTTCACCAGCCGCGTCAAGCGCGTGGGGCGCCGTCTGGTCGAGGCCATCCACCTGGGGGCCTCGACGACGGCGCAGACCACCATCCGCGCCACCGTGCTGCTCCTGGTGGGGCTGTGCGCGATCGCCGCCATCTTCGACCTCGACGTCGTCCTGGGGGCCTTCGCCGCCGGCTTCGTCCTGCGCCACGCCCTGCCCGAGGGTGACGCCGAGTTCGAGGAGAAGCTCGACGGCCTGGCCTACGGGTTCTTCGTCCCGATCTTCTTCGTCACCTCCGGCATGGGTATCGAGGCCGGACTCGACGGCGGGGACCTGGTCAACCTGCTGGCCTTCTTCGTGCTGCTGGTGCTCGTGCGGGGTGTGCCGGTGTGGCTGGCCTCCCGGGCGGAGCGACGCAGGGACGGCTCACGCGCCTACTCGATGCGCCAGAGCCTCCAGATCGCCGTCTACTCGACGACGGCCCTGCCCATCATCGTGGCCGTCACCCAGGTGGCGGTCAGTGCCGAGGCCATGTCGACCTCCTTCGCCTCCACCCTCGTGCTGGCCGGGGTGCTGTCGGTGCTCGTCCTGCCGGCCGCCGGGCTGGTGCTGGGCCACCGCAGCGACCACGTGCCGGCCAACGAGGTGATGCGCGTGGTCCAGGGGCCGGCAGCTCCCGACGGGCGCACCCCCGAGGAGGCGACGGTCCCGGTCGGTGAGCAGGTCTCGGAGCCGCGCCGACCGGCGTCGCCGCCCAGCGGTATCAGACTGCCGGTGGGGGAGCGCACTCCGGCCGGAGGGGTGAGACGGCCGACGCAGCCCGACCTGGTGGGCCTGCCCGACCTGCGCGAGCAGGCGACGCCGGCGATTGCGCGGCTGGCCGAGCTGGGGATGCACGCCCGAGGGCTGTCGCTGGAGGAGTCGCACCGCCTGGCCGCTCGCCTGGCCGAGATCGAGCAGGATCACGCCCAGTGGCGCGAGCGCTGGCACCACCTGCGCAGACACGGCGGCACCTCCCGCGCGGCCCGGCGTCGTCGGCCCCGGGGCGAGTGACGCCCTTCTCGCCGACGGGGACATGTCGCGCGGCCGGGGACGTTCCACTCCAATGGGGGACATGTTGCGCCTCCGGGGCCAGGATTTCTGTCCCCGGAGGCGTCGAAGGTCCCCGCCGGGTGAGTTGTGTCCCCGACCGCGCAGAATGTCCCCCTCCGGTGGAGGGGGAGAGCGAGCGGGTGATTATCCCTGCTGGGCGAGCATCTGCTCGACCATCTCCTCCATGGACGTCTGGGCGGGTCGGTATCGGGTGCTCAGTTCGAGGCGGCTTCGGGAGGCGTCGGAGCGGACCGCGTAGCCCACGTTGCGCCGAATATAGGTTCGAGTCTGACCGAGCCGGGGTGCCATGGCCACGACGACGGGCCGGGGCAGGGCGCGCCGCGGCAACGGGAGCGACCTGCCGAAGCGTGGAATCAAAGTGCTTGTGAGAGCGAAGATGTCGGTGTCCTCCGCGGATGCGATGTAGCGGCCGTGGGCCTCAGGCAGGAAGGCGGCGGCGATATGCGCCTGGGCCACGTCGCGGACATCGACGACGCTGATTCCCACGCGCGGCGCTCCCAGGCGGGCAGTACCGTCGATCATCATCCGGATCGTGGAGAAGCTCTCGCTGGTGGGGGCGCTGCTCAGTGAGGGGCCGAGGATCATGGACGGGTTGATGGTCACCAGCCTCCACCGATCCTGCTCTGCGGCCAGTCGCCACGCCTCCTTCTCCGCAAGGGTCTTGGAGTAGGGGTAGGGCTCGTGGGACAGGGAGGAGGTGGTGTTCCAGCAGGTATCGGTCAGGATTCGCCCCGGGTAGCCCTGGATATCGGTGGCGTCGCCGTACATGGCGGCGATCGAGCTGGTGAGGACCACTCGCGTGACTGATGGTGTGCGCCCGACACCGGCCAGAACATTGCGGGTTCCTTGCAGTGCAGGTGCGACAAGGTCTCGTTGGGGATCGTCGACTGCGCGAATGAACGGTGAGGCGGTGTGGATGACGACCGCGCAGCCCTCCATCGCCTCGTCGTAGGAGCCGGGCTGGAGCAGGTCGCCGGCGAAGAGGCGCAGAGTACTCGGCGCCTGCTCGGCGATGCGGTTCAGGTGGGCCACCTTGCTCGTGTTCTGAGGGTCGCGTACGGCGGCATGGACGGTGAGGCCGGCGTCGAGCAGGCCCTTGGTGACCCAGCTGCCCAGGTAGCCGGTGGCGCCGGTGACCATGACGGGGCTGCTGGTGTCTACCGGGATGCCGCTCAGATCGATGGTGGAGTCGAAGTTGTCAGTGCTGTCAGTGTTGTCACTGGAGTGTGCTGCCGATGATTGCATGGCCGCATCCTGACACCCCTAGGAAACGAAGTCAATCAGTTTCATTATTGGTCGGTACGATCTCCCCATGAACGCAGTGGGCTCACAAGCACCGAGGAGCAAGCGCGCCCCGGGGCGGCCGGTTGACGCCGCTCTGGGGCCGGCGATCATGCTGGCCGTACGTGACCTCCTGGCCGAGAGTGGTTACGCAGCGCTGACGACGGCAGCGGTGGCTCGGCGCGCGGGCGTCTCCACCGCGACCCTCTACCGCCGGTGGCCCACCAAGCGCGAACTCGTCCTGGCCGCGACCAGACGCATGATCGAGACCGGCGTGGCCGACGAGGCTGTGGGGTCCGGTGCCGCCGTGGCCGAGGGTTTCGATACCGGTTCGCTGCGAGGGGACCTGCAGGCCTTCATCGCCTACAAGAACCGGGCGCTGTCAGGGGCCACAGGTCAGGCGGTGCTGTCGCTTCTGGGCGAGCTGCCTCAGGACCAGGAGCTCAGGGAGCTGTTTCTCGGTCAGCTCCTCGCCGCCACTCGCTCTCATTTGGAGCAGATTCGGGACCGGGCTCGGGCGCGCGGAGAGGGTGCCCCCGATGTGGAACCTCACGCCGGAGCCCGACTGGTCCTGGGCGCGGTCCTGGCCGGGGTCGCCTTTGCTGCCGGCGGTGACGGGGCCGAGCCGTTGTCCGACGTCGATCAGGATCTGCTGCTGCGTGCGCTCGGAGATGAATGACGGTACTCGCCGACGGGGACATGTCGCGCGGCCGGGGACGCTCCACTCCAGCCGGGGACGTCTCGCGCGTTCGGGGACAGGATTCCGGTCCCCGACGGCGTCGATGGTCCCCGCCCGGAAGGACACGCACCTGGCCGCGCAGAATGTCCCCGGCGGTGTCCGTTGAGTCGGCTCCCCGATCAGCTGGATGAGGCCAGCGCCCCGGCGCTCGCGGCCGCCACGATGGCCATCGTCACGGCCTCCACGGCCCGCTGCACCGCACGACCCACGGGATTCTCCCCCACGATCTCCTTGATCCGACGCTTGAGCTCGCCGCGGCTGAGTCCGGTCTCCTGCTGCGGCAGGACGGTCGGTGCGACACCGAGCGCCTGCAGGATCGACAGCAGGGCGACGTCGGCGCCGGTCGGTGGCTGCACCCCGCGCAGGGCGCCGTCGATGCGCGCTCGCAGCTGCCGCTCGGGGACGGGGTCGAGCGTCGGGTAACTGGGGTTCAGCGAACCGAACAGCCCGCCGGTGTGGACACGCACCACCCCGGCCGCCGCCAAGGACTCGGCGATGTGACGGGTGGGGTTGAGCTTGCCCCAGGCCACCAGGGAGGAGAATCGCTTGCCGTCCTTGGCGGGCAGGAGCTCCAGAGCCCGATCCAGCACGGGGTGCCCGGTCGGCTCGGAGCTGACGATGTAGATGCGGGGGTTGCGCTCCTCGGTCAGGCTGATACGGCCGGCCAGCAGCAGGTCGGTGAGCAGCGCGCCGGTGAGCCCGTAGACCGGGTACGTCATGCGGCTCTCCGGCTTCCCGGAGTCCTTGGTCAACAGGAGGAACAGTTCTTCACAGGTCAGCATCGCATTCATGACTCCAGTACAACGTGCCGTCATCAGAATGTGATCCCTCTGGGGTGCGAGATCCGGGCCCGGCCCGGCTCCTCCTCAAGGGGGAGGCATTCACCCACCCGACCGGGATGCGGCCGGCCCCTCGCCCCGTTCCCGCCTGACCGGGTGCGAGACCGGGCCGTTCGCGCTGGGCGTTCGATCGGCGCCCAGATGACACCCGAACGTGTCGCACCCCGCGTTTAACCTGGGGGCATGGCTCGCGCGATTCGGCATGACGACTGGCCGGTGGAGCTCACCGATGACCAGATCATCAGCCGGGTCGGTCACCAGGCCTTTCAGCGCGGGCTGGACTACGCGCGCAAGGGCCGGGTGCGGGGCATCGGCGTCGCCGGGAACGGGGACATCATCAGTGCCCAGTCCAAGGGCTCGGGCACGCGGACCTACCAGACCATGGTCTTCCGCAAGCAGAGCGCCCGGAGCGCCCCGGAGGCATGGGCCGGCACCTGCTCGTGCCCGGTGGGCAGCAACTGCAAGCACGTGGCCGCCCTGCTCATCACCGCGCGCACCCTGGCGCAGGAGGAGCCCGACGCCGCCCCCTCCTCCGGCCGGGTCGCCCCCTGGGAGAGCCGACTGGCCGACCTGCTGCGGGTGGAGCACGCCCCGCGCCGTCGGATGGCCCTGGAGATCATCGATGACCCCGGCAACATGTGGGGCACCCCCGCCGGCCTGTCCATGCTCCCGCTCATCGAGGGCAAGCGCGGCTGGAACCGGCAGGGGGCCTCCTGGAGCCAGATCGCCACCGGTGGCCTTGACGACGACGTCGACCCCGACGTCATGGGCGTCCTGCGCGAGCTGGCCGGAATAGCCGGCGGCCACGGCTTCTACTACGCCGACGACCGCCTCTCCCTGACGACCGCGCCCGCCCGCGTCTGGGACGTGCTGCGCCGAGGGGTGGCGGCCGGCCTGACCCTCACCACCGCCCAGCGCCACGGCATGCCCGTCCACCTCGCCGAGGGGCTGCGCGGCGGCATCCACCTCACCCGGGAGGAGGGAGGAGACGTCGTCATCACCCCCGCCGTGGAGATCGACGACGTCGAGGAGCTGCGGCGCCTCCAGGTCCCCGGACTGAGCCTCAACTTCTCCCTCATGCCCATCGGCGACCCCGTCCACGGCTTCTACACGTGGATGCCCGGACGCGAGCTGCTCCTCATGCCTCTCGAACCGCGCCCCAGCGAGGCCCTCTCCCGGGTGCTGCTGGGAGACGGCGAGGCCATCACCATCCCGGCCGGGGACGTCGAGCGCTTCGAGACCGAGCACCTCGAGGCCCTCACCCGGGCGCTGCCGGTCCTGTCCGCCGACGCCTCCATCCGCCTGCCCCGGCCCACGACGCTGCGCGCCGCGCTCGCGGTCCACGTCGACGCCGATGAGCACCACCTGACCACCGAGTGGTCCATCCGCTACATCAGCGAGAACGGCGAAGCCCGGCACAGTCACGGCCTCCCCGACCTCTCCTCGGCGGCCGAGGGCCGCATCGAGGGCGAGACCGCCGGCCGGGACATCGAGGGGGAGATCCGCCTGGCCCGAGAGGTCCTCAACCGCCTGCTGCCCCTGGCCGGCCGGCACCCGGCCCTCTGGCAGCCCCTGGACCTGCGAGGCATGGACACGGCTCGCTTCATGACCGAGACGCTGCCGGTCCTGCGCGAGCTGGAGGCCTTCGACGTCGAGGTCGACGACGACGTCCCCGACTACCGCGAGGCCGACGCCGCCCCCGTCATCACCACCAGCGTCAGCGATGACGAGGACCGCCCCGACTGGTTCTCCCTGTCCGTGCGCGTCCACGTGGGCCAGGAGGAGATCCCTCTGGCGCTGCTCATGGCGGCTGTGGCCACCGGGGAGCCCGAGGTGCTCCTGGAGTCGGGCACGTGGGTGAGCATCGACCGACCGGAGATCGAGGCCCTGGCCCGCCTCATGGAGGAGGGGCGCGAGCTGGCCGACCCGCAGGCGCAGGGCGAGCTGCGGGTCAGTGCCCTGCACGCCGGCTACTACGAGGTCCTGGAGTCACTCGGCGTCATCGAGCGGGCCACGGCCCGCTGGAAGGAGCGGGTCGGGCGGCTGCTGGAGCGGGCGCGCGCCGCCGAGGCCACCGCCGAGCACGCCGATGGGCGGTCCGCCGGGGGCGGCGACGCGGGCGGCACCGGCGAGGGAACCGGCGGGTTTTCCGTGCCCCGGGGGATGCGGGCGACGCTGCGCCCCTACCAGCTCGAGGGCTACCGCTGGCTGGACTTCCTGCGCCAGGCGGGCCTCGGCGGGGTCCTGGCCGACGACATGGGACTGGGCAAGACCGTCCAGGTGCTCGCCGCCGTCCAGCGCCTCATCGAGGAGCGCGAGGAGGCCCAGGGGCAGGGCCCGGCCGACGAGCCGACCAGCTCCGGCGACCCCGGTGAGCCGGAGGGGGCCGGGCCGGTGCTCGTCATCGCGCCGACCTCCGTCGTCGGCTCCTGGGTGGAGCAGGCCGAGCGCTTCTGCCCGGGGCTGCGGGTGCGGGCCGTGAGGCGGACGGCCGCCAAGCGCGAGGAGACCCTGACGCGGATCGCGGAGGGCTGCGACATCGTCGTCACCTCCTACACGATCGTGCGACTGTGTGAGGAGGAGTTCACCGCCCAGGACTGGGCCTGGGTGGTGTGCGACGAGGCCCAGTTCGTCAAGAACCACACCTCGGCCACTTACAAGGCCGTGCGGCGGCTGCGGTCGCCGTCGACCATCGCGATCACGGGCACGCCGCTGGAGAACTCGCTCATGGACCTGTGGGCGCTCATGAGCATCGCGGCGCCGGGGCTGCTGCC
The DNA here is from genome assembly GCF_001937665.1 of Actinomyces oris. Classification (GTDB taxonomy): domain Bacteria; phylum Actinomycetota; class Actinomycetes; order Actinomycetales; family Actinomycetaceae; genus Actinomyces; species Actinomyces stomatis. The sequence continues at coordinate 27,890 of NZ_MSKL01000010.1, forward strand.
CGATCCCGAACGCTTCGGGCAGGTCTACCGCACGCCGATCGACCGCGGGGACACCGAGGCGCTGGGGCGGCTGCGGCGCAGGATGCGGCCCTTCCTGCTGCGGCGAACCAAGGAGCAGGTGGCCGCGGACCTGCCCGCCAAGACCGAGCAGGTCCTGGCCGTCGAGCTGGGCGCCAAGCACCGCAAGGCCTACGATCAGCGCCTGGCCCGCGAGCGGCAGAGGATCCTCGGGCTGCTGGAGGAGGACACGGCGCAGTCGCGCTTCATCGCGCTCAAGGCGCTCACCACCCTGCGGCAGATGGCGCTCGACCCGGCGCTCGTCGACGGCGGGGACGTAACCGAGCCCGGGGACGTTGAGACTCCCGGGACTGAGGGTTCAGCGGACATGGGCGGCGAGAGTCGCGAGAGCGGAGAGAACACGGCCGGCGGGAAGGGCGCCTCCGGTAGGAGGTCGGCCCGCGGCGCGAGGGGAGCGAAGGGCAAGGCCGTCACCGCCTCCGCGACGGGCCACAGGGGGCCGGGCCGACGGCCGAGCCCGTCGGCCAAGGTCGAGGTGCTGGTCGAGCACCTGGGGCCGATCCTCTCCGAGGGGCACCGCGCCCTCGTCTTCTCCCAGTTCACGCGCTACCTCTCCGGCGTGCGCGAGCACCTGGAGGCCACCGGTGTGCGAACCGCCTACATGGACGGCTCCACCCCCGACCGACAGAAGGTCATCGACGCCTTCCGGGCCGGCCAGGCCGACGTCTTCCTCATCTCCCTCAAGGCCGGCGGCTTCGGGCTCACGCTCACCGAGGCCGACTACGTCTTCCTGCTGGACCCGTGGTGGAACCCGCAGGCCGAGGAGCAGGCCGTCGACCGCACCCACCGGATCGGCCAGGACAAGCCGGTCATGGTCTACCGGCTCGTCTCGGCCGACACCATCGAGGAGAAGGTCATGGCCCTCAAGGAGAAGAAGGCCGAGCTCTTCGCCCGGGTCGTTGAGGGGACCGGCGAGGTCGAGACCGGCGGCGAAGGTGCTGGAGGGACGGCCGGGGCTACGGGCGCGGGTGGACTCAGTCCGGCGGCCCTCACCGCCGCCGAGATCCGCGAGCTCATCGAGGGCTGAGGCTCTCAATGCGGTCGAGCGCGGTCTGAGCTCCCCTGCGCCCGACCCCCGCACTGTGGACCCCGTTCGGCTGTGTCCTGGTGGGGTCCATCCGCGCGACCGACAGTGTCACCTCCCCTCGGCGCTGGGGACAATCCGCGTGAACAGGTGCGGGAGTCTGCCTTCGGGGACACTCTCTTCCGGCCGGGGACATCGTGCGCGTACGGGGACAGGAATCCTGTCCCCGACGGCGTCGAATGCCCCCGCCCGGAGTGGGACGCACCCGGCCGCGCAGAATGTCCCCGGCCGGGAGTGACCGTGGCGGTCTGCACCTCCCCTTCGGTGTCCTCCCCGCGCCATCCGACCATTGCTCCGTCGGTGCCTGCATGGTCCCATCCGCGCGGCCCGGCGGATCGGCGAAGGCGCTGGCGGTCCCCGGGTCCACAGAGCCGGGACTGCAGGTGGTCTCCACAGGGCTGAGAAGCCCCTGAGCGCGGGAACTCGGGGCAGCCCGATGCTGGTGGTGCGGGCACGGCGCCCGCTGGGGAGCAGCGGAGTGCTGGTCCCCACCTATCAGAGGAGAACCACCATGAGGAGACCCACCAGGACCGCCCTGCGCGCTCTGCGCACCAGTGTGATGCTGGCCCGTCCGGGTGATGCGTCAACGCTGCCGGACGTCATGCGGCGCCTGACGTCCCGGGAGGAGGGCATGGCCACCGCCGAGTACGCCATCGGGACCTTGGCGGCCGCGGCCTTCGCCGGCCTGCTGCTGGCGCTCATGCGCTCGGGCAGCCTGAGCGGGGCGTTGCAGTCCATCATCGAGTCGGCGCTCTCGGTGTGATGTGCGGCGTCATCGCAGCACGTGGGCGCGCTCGCCCCCGAGTGGCCCGGGCGCCCGGCGGTGGCCGACGTCGCCGCCCGGGTCCCGCTTCCCGCCGGCCTTCAGGCCGCGCGCAACCGCATCCCTCACCTGGTCGTCGACCCCACCGAGGCCACGGGGTCAACGACCAGGACGGGTGCTCTGGACGAGGAGAGCAGGGGATGGTGACGGCCGAGACGGCGCTGTCGCTGCCCGCCGTCGTCCTCGTGCTGCTGATGGTTCTGGCGGCGGTCAGCGCCGGCGTCACCCAGCTGCGGGTGGCCGACGCCGCCCGCACGGCGGCCCGCCAGGCCGCCATCGGCCAGGACGACTACACCGGCGCCGCCCAGCGCGTGGCCGGCGGGGTGAGCCTCGGCGTCGAGCAGGGCGAGCTCACCTGCGTCACCGCCGCCCGACCCGTTCCCGGACCCCTGGGCGGGCTGGGCCTGACGGCGCGCGCCCGCGCCTGCGCCTACACCGAACCGAGCGGCCCATGAACCGCCCACGAAGGGACGAGCGCGGTTCGGGGACGGTTTACGCCCTGGGTGTCATCGCGGTGCTGCTGACGGCGGCGGTCGGCATCGCGGGTCTCATCCAGGCCCAGAGCGCCACCGGTCGGGCCCGGGCCGCCGCCGACCTCGCGGCCATCTCCGGTGCCACGGTCCTGTCCTCGGTCATCGCCCCCGGTGACCCCTGTGCCATGGCGCAGCGCGTCGCGGACGCCAACGGCGCCTCGGTGAGTGCCTGCTCCGTGGCCGGCGAGGACGTCACCGTCAGCGTCGTCGTCCCGACGACGATCCTCGGCCTGCCCCGCCAGGCCACCGCCCGGGCCCGAGCCGGCCCCGTCGACGCCCCGCCCGAGCTGTGAATCGGCCCGGGCCTCAGTCCTCGACGGCGACGGTGGCGCCGCCCGCGAACTGGGCCGCGTGGAGGCGCGCGTAGGCGCCGCCCGCCGCGATGAGCTCATCGTGGCTGCCCTGCTCGACGATGTCACCGTGCTCCATCACCAGGATGGTGTCGGCGTCACGGATCGTCGACAGGCGGTGAGCAATGATGAAGCTCGTGCGGCCCTCGCGCAGCGCGTTCATCGCCTGCTGGACCAGCAGCTCGGTGCGGGTGTCCACCGAGCTGGTGGCCTCATCGAGGATGAGCACGGCCGGGTTGGCCACGAAGGCCCGCGCGATCGTGAGCAGCTGGCGCTCGCCGGCGGAGATGTTCGCGGCGTCCTCCTCCAGAACCGTGTCGTAGCCCTGTGGCAGGGCCTTGATGATGTGGTCGACGAAGCACGCCCTCGCAGCGGCCTCGACCTCCTCATCAGTGGCCCCGGGCCGCCCGTAGCGGATGTTCTCGCGGATCGTGCCGGCGAACAGCCACGGGTCCTGCAGAACCATGCCGGTCCGACGACGCACATCGTGGCGCGTCATAGTGGCGATGTCGCGCCCGTCGATGAGGATGCGTCCCCCGTCGAGCTCGTAGAAGCGCATGAGCAGGTTGACCAGGGTGGTCTTGCCCGCTCCCGTGGGCCCCACGATCGCGACCGTGTGCCCGGGGTCGACCCGCAGCGACAGGTCCCGGATGAGCTCGACCTCCGGGCTGTAGGAGAAGTGCACGTGCTCCATCTCGATGACGCCCGGCCCCGCCGGGCTCTTCGGCGAATCCGCTTGGGTGCCGGGGCGGGTCCCCGAGGTCCGGCCGGCATCGGCGGTCGCGGCGCCCGCTGCGCCCGTGGCGCCGGCGCTCTCCGGTGCGACGTCGTCGGGACGCTCCTCCTCGGCGTCGAGCAGCTCGAAGATCCGCTCGGCGCTCGCGGTCCCGGACTGCACGGCCGTGGCCATGCCGCCGAGCTGGCCCAGGGGCTGGGAGAACTGCTGGGAGTACTGGATGAAGGCCTGCACGTCGCCCAGACGCAGCGACCCGGAGGCGACCATGGCGCCGCCGACCACCGCGATGGCCACATAGTTGATGTTCCCGATGACCAGCATGATCGGCATCATGATGCCGGAGAGGAACTGGGCGCGCAGCGAGGCCCGGTAGAGCTCCTCGTTCTCGGCGGCGAAGGCCTCGCGCACCGACTCCGTGCGCCCGTAGACCTGCACCAGGGCGTGCCCGGAGAAGGACTCCTCCACTCGGGTGTTGATCTTGCCGGTGCGCGCCCACTGGTGGGTGAAGGCCTTCTGCGAGCGCGGCCCGATCACCCCGAAGACCACGCCCATGAGCGGGAACATGATGAGCGCCACCAGTGCCAGTTTCCAGGAGATGGAGAACATCATCCCCAGCACGCCCACCACCGTGAGGATCGCCGTCAGGGCGCCGGACAGGGACTGCTGGAGGGTGTTGGTGACGTTGTCGACGTCGTTGGTCAGGCGGCTGAGCAGCTCACCGCGCTGAACGGTGTCGAAGTAGCTCAGCGGCAGGCGGTGGACCTTGTCCTCCACCTGGGCGCGCAGCCGGTAGAGGGCCTTGATGGTGATGCGGTTGATGAGCCAGCCCTCAAGCCAGTTGAGCAGGCCCGAACCCACGTACAGGACCAGTACCACCGTCAGGATCTGCCCCAGGCGGGTGTAGTCGATGCCCGCGCCGGGAACGACGTCCATCGCCGAGAGCATGGAGGCGAAGTCATCCATCCCCCGCGCCCGCAGGGCCTCGATGGCCTGGGCCTTGGTGGTGCCGGCCGGCAGCATCGTGGAGACCACGCCCTCGAAGATGACGTTGGTGGCCTGGCCCAGCACCTTGGGGGCCGCCACGGCCAGCACGACCGTGCCCACGGCGGCCAGGGCCACGACCACCAGGGAGACCCGGTAGGCGCCCAGCAGCCCGACCATCCGTTTGAAGGAGGGCCAGAAGGCCTCGGCCTCGCCCGGGGGCGGCCCGTCGTGCCAGTCGCCCGAGGCTGCCTGCGCCTCAGCGGCCAGCTTGAGGTCCTCCTCGCTGAGCTCGTCGGGGCTGACGGCGGCGCTCGCACCGCTCCCGGCGTTGTCGCCGGTGTTCCTGCCGGCCTTCTTGCCCATGTGGCTGCTCGCGTTCCTGCTCATGCTGCGGCCTCCGCTCCGAGCTGGGAGGTGACGATCTCGCGGTAGACGGAGCAGGTGGCCAGCAGCTCGGTGTGCGTACCGCTGCCCACCAGGTGGCCGCCGTCCAGGACGAGGATCTGGTCGGCCTCGGTGATGGTGGAGACCCGCTGGGCCACGATCACCTTCGTGATGCCGGCCGTGGCCGGCCCCATGGCCTCACGCAGCCGCGCGTCGGTGGACACGTCCAGGGCGGAGAAGGAGTCGTCGAAGATGAGGATGTCGGGCCGGCGCACCAGGGCCCGGGCGATGGCCAGGCGCTGACGCTGACCGCCCGAGACATTCGTGCCGCCCTGGGCGATGGGCGCCTGAAGGCCCCCGTCCATCTCGGAGACGAAATCCTTGGCCTGGGCGACCTCCAGGGCCTCCCACAGCTCGTCGTCGGTGGCCTCCTCGCGCCCCAGGCGCAGGTTGGAGGCCACGGTCCCGGCGAACAGGAAGGGCTGCTGGGGCACGAGCCCCATCTGCGACCACAGCGCCTCGGGGTCGGCCTCGCGAACGTCGGTGCCGCCGATGAGCACCTGCCCGCTGCTGGCCTCCAGCAACCGGGCCAGCAGCCGCACCACCGTGGACTTGCCCGACGCCGTCGAGCCGACGATCGCCGTCGTCGTACCGGGCTGGACCGTGAAGCTCACCTCCGCCAGGACGCGGGCGTCGGCGTCGGGGTAGACGAAGGTGACGTCCCGCATCTCGACCTTTCCGGGAGCCGGGAAGATATCGACGGCGTCGGAGGAGGAGGTGATGGTCGGCGGCGTCGCCAGCACCTCGCTGATGCGCTCGGCGCAGACGGCGGCGCGCGGGATCATGATCGTCATGAAGCTCGCCATGACGATGCCCATGAGGATCTGCATGAGGTAGGACATGAAGGCGATGAGGGTGCCGACCTCCACGTCGCCGTCGCCGACCTGGTGGCCGCCGAACCAGATGACGCCGACGATCGTCACGTCCAGCACCAGCATCACCAGCGGGAACAGCAGGACGAAGAGCTGACCCACGCGCTCGCCGACCCGGGCGATATCGGTGTTGGCACCCTCGAAGCGCTCGGTCTCGGCCTCCTCGCGCACGAAGGCGCGGATGACCCGGATGCCGGTGAGCTGCTCACGCATCACCCGGTTGATGGTGTCGAGCTTGTCCTGGTAGGAGCGGAACAGGGGCAGCATCCGGCTCACGATGAGCCCCACCGCCACGAGCAGGATCGGCACCGACACCCCGATCAGCCACGACAGGCCCGGGGCGCGCGTGACCGCCATGAAGATGCCGCCCAGCGCCATGAACGGCGCCGTCACCAGCATCGTGGCACTCATCATCACCAGCATCTGGACCTGCTGGACGTCATTGGTGTTGCGGGTGATGAGCGAACCCGCCCCGAAGGCGGAGATCTCCCGCTCCGAGAAGCCGCTGACCCGGTCGAAGACCTCGCCGCGCAGGTCCCGGCCCATGCTCATCGCCGCGCGCGCCGCCAGGTAGGTCGCCAGCACCGTGCACACGCCCTGGGCCAGGCTGACCCCCAGCATGAACGCGCCCATCCGCCAGATATAACCGGTGTCCCCGGAGGCCACACCCTTGTCGATGATGTCGGCGTTGAGGGTGGGAAGGTACAGGGAGGCCATCACCTCAGCGAACTGAAGCACCAGGACGCACACCAGCAGCCCCGTATAGGGGCGCAAGTACGTGCGCAGTAATCGAAGGAGCATGCCGGGAACATATCAGCCTCACCTAGCGTGAGGGCCAGTGCCTGGTGCGGCGATCCTCAGCCGTCGAAGCCCGCCGCGTCGACGGCGTTCGGCTCGCCGGCGGCCCCGGTACCGGCCTCGACGCCGGAGGGCTCGGGGGACGCCGTCGGCGCCGCCTCGAGCAGGAGCCGCAGCAGGACGGTGGCCCCGGCCTTGTCCAGGGGCTCGTTGTTGTTGCCGCACTTGGGCGACTGCACGCACGAGGGGCAGCCGCTCGCGCAGCCGCACCCCTCGATGACGGCCAGCGTCGCCTCCAGCCAGTCGCGCCCGGCCCGGTAGCCGCGCTCGGCGAAACCCGCCCCGCCGGCGTGCCCGTCATGGACGAAGACCGTGGGCGCCCCCGTCTGTGGGTGCGCTGCGGTTGACAGTCCGCCGATGTCCCAGCGGTCGCAGGTCGCCAGCAGCGGCAGCATCCCGATGCTCGCGTGCTCGGCCGCGTGCAGGGCCCCGGGCAGGTCGGTGGGCTCCAGGCCCGCCGCCTCGCAGACCTCCTGCGGAATCGTCCACCACACGGCGGCGGTGGGCAGGACGTGCTCGTCCATCTCAAGGGCGTGCTGGGAGACGACCTCCCCTCCCGGCAGCGCCATGCGCTGGTAGCCGGTCACCTGACTGGTGACCTCCACCGACCCGAAGGACCAGGTGATCGCCGCCGTACCCGGGGGCTCGTGCCCGTCGCCGAGGGTCGACGCGACCCGCCTGCCGCCGGCCGGACTAGGACCGGGGCCGGAGCCGGCCGGCTCTTCGGGCTCGTGCGTTGACGGCTCATGGCAGTCGTCCGGCGTCCTCTCACCCGGCCGGCCCCAGACCTGCTGCTCGCGCTCGGCGATGATGCGCACGCTCGAGTGCGACCGGGCCCGTGTGCGGTAGCCGACCGCTGCCTTCTGCCGCACGAGGGCGACGTCGTCGGCCAGCTCCTCGACCACGTAGACGCGCCCCTGGTGGACGTAGACCGCGCCCTCGTGGATGGTGGAGTCGGCGGCCGCGCCGTCGACCGTGCCGATGACGACGCCCGTGTCGGCCTCCACCACCGGCACCTCGGGCGGCCCATCGCCGCGCAGGGAGGTCAGATCCTGGGGCCGCCCGGGCAGGTTCACGTTCCAGAACCAGCCCGTGGGTCGACGCCGCAGCGCGCCCCGGCCCTCCAGCTCGCGCAGCAGGGCGTCGTCGGGCAGGCCGAACAGGGCCAGGTCCGAGGCCCGCAAGGGCGCCTCGGAAGCGGCGGCGCACAGGTGGGGCGCGAGCACGTAGGGGTTGGCCGGGTCGAAGACCGTGGCCTCGGGGGCGGCGAAAACCGCCTCGGGATGATGCACCAGGTAGGCGTCCAGCGGATTGTCGGAGGCGATGAGGACGGCGAGGCCGCGGCCACCGGCACGTCCGGCCCGGCCCGCCTGCTGACCCAGCGAGACGCGCGTGCCTGGCCATCCGGCGATGAGGACCGCGTCCAGCCCGGTGACGTCGATGCCCAGCTCCAAGGCGTTGGTGGTGGCCAGGGCGCGCAGCCGACCTGAGCGCAGGTCAGCCTCCAGGGCCCGGCGCTCCTCGGGCAGATAGCCGCCGCGGTAGGCCGACACCGTGCCGATGAGCTCTGGCAGCGAGAGCCCCAGCGTGTGGCGGGCCCGCTCGGCCACGACCTCTGCCGAGCGACGAGAGCGCACGAACACCAGCGCCCGGGCACCCACGCTCAGCAGGTCCACGAGCAGCTCGGCGGCCTCGACGACGGCGCTGCGCCGCGCCGAAGGATCCTCACCAGGATCGCCCGAGTCCGGCTCGGTCGCCCGGGCCGAGTCCTGGGCTGGCTCGTCGTCAGGCGCAGGCAGCACCCAGGGGTCGCGCAGGGCCGGCTGCCACAGGGCCAGGGTGCGCTCCCCGGCGGGCGCGGCATCCTCGGTGACGGCCACGACGTCGTCTGGTGCGGCGCCGATGAGGCGGGCCGCGGTGAGGGCCGGCTCGGCCGCCGTCGCCGAGGCGCACAGGACGACCGGCTGCGGGCCGCGTGGGCGCAGTCGCGCCACGAGCCGCAGGAGGCGACGCAGCACGAGGGCGACGTGCGCCCCCAGGACCCCGCGGTAGGCGTGGCACTCGTCGATGACGATGTAGCGCAGGCCCCGCAGGAGACGGGTCCAGCGCTCGTGGCCCGGCAGCAGCGAGAAGTGGAGGAAGTCGGGGTTGGTCAGGACGACGTCGGCATGGGCACGCACCCAGTCTCGCTCGGGCAGGGGAGTGTCGCCGTCGCAGGTGCCGGCGCGCACCGTGCGCAGCGAGCCCGTGGGAGTGCCGGCCTCGCGCTGGACGGCCTCGAGCCCGCCGATGAGCCGATCGAGGGCTGCAGCCTGGTCGGCGGTGAGCGCCTTGGTGGGGGAGAGGTAGAGGGTGGTGGGGCGTCGGCCGTGGGCGGAGATGCGCGAGTCGGCGCCGGGGGACTGGGCGGCCAGGACGTCGGAGAGCGCCGGCAGCCATGCGGCCAGCGACTTGCCCGAGCCGGTGCCGGTGGCTAGGACCGTGTGGTGGCCGGCGTGGGCGGACTGTGCGGCGGTGACCTGGTGCGTCCATGGGCGCTCGACGCCGATGCGGCGGTAGGCGGCCACGAGGTCGGGGTCCGCCCACTTGGGCCAGTCGGCGTGGCAGCCTGGGCGGGCCGGGGTGCGTTGGAGGTGGACGAGCCTGCCGTCGCGTCCGCCGATGGACTCCAGGAGCCCGGTGAGGTCGCGTCTGGTCCCGTCTGCCATGGGGCACAGTGTGCACCACCGGTGGCCGTCGGCGTCCGACTCGCCTCTGCCGGTGTCCGGGCCCGAGCGCGGTGATCCCTCCTCGCCAGAAGTATCCCGTGCAAATCATCTACTCGAACTGCTGCGACCTGGCAGAATCCTCCCATGGGAATGAATACTTCCTCCGAGACTCGTCAGCGGATCCTGCAGTACTGGTGGATGCTGGAGCTATTCAGCCCACAGAAGGTACCTGAGCTGACTAAGCCGTCAACGCGTCCGAAGGACCGTCAGGTCATCGACTGGCAGCCTCGGGCGGCTCTGCCTTGGGAAGTGCTGCGCCCGCCGGCTCCGGTGAGTGGCACGTCTATGAAATGGCAGCACACCATCTACCTCGGCGTGTACGACCTCGAGGATATTTATCAGGATCTGCATTGTGCTTTCGCAGAGGACCAGGATGCCTATGACGAGCGCACGGCCGGAATCAGTGCCTGTGCCGCGGTTATGCTCGACGAGCGTGGAACGCTTATGGTGGACTCTGCGACGCTCTCCTCTGCGCTGTGGGCTGTAGCCCGGATCCGGAGCACCCGTGAAGTGCCGAGTCCACACTGGGGTGGTGGGTTCTCCCAGGCCGCAGAAGAGTTCACGAAAGCGGTGGATGCCTTCGAGGGAGATCGTCGTGAGGCGGCTGGTACGGAGAAACCTCCTGCTCAGGAGGCAGACTCATTGCAGGAACTGCTGCGTATCGCTCACAAGGTCTCGGGAATTGCCGGAGTGTCCGGACTGGCCAGTGAGCGCATCATCATCTCGTCGGTCGCCGTCTCCAGTCGTCGCACTGATGATGCGATCGCGGACATCGACTTTCTCAACAGCTTCTTCCTCGATGATCTCGCTGCCGTCACGAGAGAACTGTCAAATGGAAGTTGTCCGCCGGCACTGTCTGAGTACCTGACCGCCGACGCCGATCTCCCCTTGGGGCAGCGGGCGGACGTTATCCGGGATAACGCCGTTGCTGACGCCGGAGTCCAGGTTGACAGGTTGCCGAAAGGTCGGTGGCCCTCCAACCCTGAGCACGGCCTGGCGCTGCGCCAGCAGTTCGCCGTCAACCGGGCCTTGGATGATCTGTCTGATGCAGGTGGTCTGATGGGGGTCAACGGACCGCCCGGTACTGGCAAGACAACGATGCTGCGCGACATCCTTGCCGGCAATGTCGTTGAACGTGCGCGGCGCCTCGCCGAATTGGAGAGCCCAGACGACGCCTTCACCACGACCACGCACTGCTGGCAGTCCGGTGATGGCTTCCGACGTGAGGTGCGTCAGCTCCAGCCGACGCTGACTGGATTCGAGATGGTCGTCGCTTCAGCGAACAACACCGCTGTTGAGAACATTAGCGTTGAGATTCCCGCCCTTGGTGCGATCGATGGCAAATGGCGGGGAGACGCCGACTATTTTGCTGACATCGCCTCCGCGACTCTGGCGGCCTCGGAGGTCGGGGAAAAGAAACGTGAGGATGCCGAGGGAACGGAGCGGAAGGCCTGGGGCCTGGTGGCGGCTCGACTAGGCAACAAGCGGAATCGGGGAGCCTTCCGCTCAGCCTTCTGGTTTGACATCACAGGCCGGGACAAAAAACCCATTCCGGGAACTGCTCCGCGCATGCAGACGCGTCTGAATCAGTGGCGTGACGGAAAGGTGCCATATAAGAGTTGGTCGCAGGCACGAGAAGACTTCCGTCGGGCCGAACGGCATGTCGATGAGCTCCTCGCTCAGCGGGAGGCGGCTCAGTGGCGAATAGAACGTCTCAAGGCTGCCCTCAGGGAGGAACCGGAGCTCGCTGCGCAGGCTCAGCACCTCACAGTGGCGGCCACCGAGGCTGCGGACGAGAGGCGGAAGTACACGAATATCGTTGAGCGTGCGCAGACGGAGTACTCCGAGGCTGGCAGCATCCGGAACCGGCACGCCGAGACCAGGCCCGGGGTGCTCGAGACGCTCTTCACCTTGGGGCGAGCTGCTCGCGAGTGGAGGGAACGGTTGGAGCCACTCGAGGAGCAGTTGCGGACAGCGGAGCAGAACTGGCAGCAGGTGCGTCAGTATGCGCAGTCCCTCGACGAGCGAGCGCGGTACATCTCTGGTGAGTTGGCAAGCACTGAGAATCGACGTAAGTGCCTCTCCCAGGAAGTGGCCGACCTGCGCCGGCAGGTAGCTGAGGACCGTGAGCACTATGGGCGCGGGTACCCGGATGAGAGGCGGGATAGAGAGGACCGCGAGAAGTATGCCCCATGGCTCGACGCAGAGCTCGATGAGGCTCGGTCCGACCTGTTTCTGGCAGCGTTGAGGCTCCATGAGGACTTTCTGGCCAATACGGCCGGGGATATGGTGAAGGGGCTGCGTGCAGCTGTTGAGGTGGTTGCCGGTGCATACCCGCGTAACCTGGAGCCCGAAAAAGTACGTGCAGCGTGGCAGACCTTCTTCCTGGTCGTGCCGATGGTTTCGACGACTTTCGCGTCCTTTGGGCGCATGTTCGCAGGACTTGGTCCCGAGTCTCTCGGATGGCTACTTATTGATGAGGCCGGGCAGGCCTGCCCGCAGTACGCCGTCGGAGGGATCTGGCGATCCCGGCGGGTCGTCGCCGTTGGTGACCCGTTGCAGTTGCAGCCGGTAGTGACGATGCCGCGTAAGGCCCAGTATGACATCGCTGCTGCGTTCGGTGTCTCATCGGTCTGGATCCCGCCGCTCGCCTCGGTCCAGACTCTCGCTGACCGCGTTTCACGCCATGGGACCACTCTGTATCACGGAGAGAAGCCCATGTGGGTGGGTGCGCCACTGACGGTGCATCGTCGATGCGACGATCCGATGTTCAGACTGTGTAATGAGATCGCCTACGGGGGCATGATGGTGAGCGGCGTTCAGCGCCGCCTAGATGATCCCGATCGCCCCGATCTTTTTGACGGGCCTCGTGAGCAGAAGGTATCACCGAGCCGTTGGATCGATGTCCCAGCAAGAACGCCTGGCACACATCTTCAGGGCAATCAGATCGAGGAGCTGCGCAAACAGATCGATCAGCTCCAGGCTCAGGGTGTTGCCACGTCGCAAATCATCGCTATCTCGCCATTCCGGGTGGTAGCTAACGCGTTGGGGACCCTCAAGGGGAGATATCCCGGATTGCGCGGCGGTACGATTCATACCGCCCAGGGCCGGGAGGCGGATGTGGTCTTCCTTGTTCTGGGCGGCGATCCAGCCGCTCCGGGGGCGAAGGCCTGGGCCTCGTCGACCGTCAATCTCGTCAATGTCGCCGCGAGCCGAGCGAAGCGTCGTCTCTACGTTATCGGTGACCGCACCGCCTGGGCGCAGTATCCGTATTTCGCGGACCTCGCCTCTGCACTCGCCCCGGAGCCTCAGCAGGCCGTGGATACGGTGGGCTGAACGAGAGCACCGACAGGACTGGAAGGCGCAAGGTGTCGTTGAAGGTCCAGTGAGACACCGTTCTCCGATTGCCTGCACCCCGGTTGTCGTAGTCCTACCTTATGTCCCCCGTTCGAGGGGTAGAGGGGGGCGAACGCGACACCCACCCCACGACCGCGCACGGCTGACGATGATGAACTGCCTCCCCCACCTGGGGGAGGCTCCCGCGCAGGCGCTCTCAGTAGGGTCGGCCCATGGCCGACGTCCCCGTCTCCTCCAGCGCGCACGCCCGCAGGGTGCAGATCCTCGTCTGGAGCGGCTCCGCTTCGATCACCGTGGTGCAGACGCTGCTCGCCCTGATTGCGTACCTCAAGCTGGAAGGCGGCTCCACGGTCGTGCCGGGCCTGGCCCGCTGGCAGGTGATGTATGCCGGGCACTTACTCATCTCCTTAGCCTGCCTTCTCCTCCTCATCCCGGTCCTCAGAGGACCCCGCCCGTCATTGCCGATCCTTATCGTTGTCCTGGGACTCATTCCCTCTTGGCCGCAGGTGGCGGTTTACGTGGCTGCGACTGTTATCGGCATGCGTAAAGGGGCGAGGACGATACCGGTGGTAGTGGTCGCCACGACCGTAGGTGTGGGCCTGTCTCCGCTCCTCAATCCGAGTCGCGGAGAGGGTGCGCTGTTATTTGTCACCACATACGCGGTCAGTACTCTCCCGATCTGCATCGTCTGCGTCATGCTGGGCGTCAACCTGCAGGCCCGCGAGGAGCTGCTGCGCTCAGCCTCCCGCGAGGCCCGCCTCATCCGCACCACGCAAGAGGCGCGCATCGCCCAGAGCCGCGCCGAGGAACGTGCCCGCATCTCCCGCGAAATGCACGACTCCCTCGCCCACCGCCTCTCCCTGGTCTCCCTCCACGCCGGCGCGCTCCAGACCCGCACCGACCTGGATATGGGCAGCGTCCGCAGGATCGCGGACAGCATCCACACCCTCGCCGCCGACTCCGGACGCGAGCTGCGCCAGATCCTCGCCGTCCTGCACGACGACGGTTCCGCCGATGGCGCCCGCGCCACCTGGTCCGATGTCGAGGACGTCCTGTCCTGGGAGCGGGAGGCCGGACAGCAGATCGACCTGCACCTGGCCGAGTCCTGGGCGGATTCCTTCGAGGCCGCCGGCGCCCGCAGCCGGCACGCGGTCCTGCGCACCATCGAGGAGCTGCTCACCAACGCCCGTCGCCACGGGGCCGGCGGCGTGGTCCACCTCGACTGCGAGGTCGAGGCCTCCGACGGTCTCAGCGACGACGGCGCGGCCCTCGTGGTGCGGTGCGTCAACGACTGCCCGTCCAAGCCTCGGCCGACGGCGCCCGGCGGCGGCCTGGGCCTGGAGGGCCTTCGCGAGCGGCTGCGGCTTCTCGGAGGCGAGCTGCACGTCTCGCAGCCGGCCGGCCAGACGGCGACACCGGATCGGTCCGACCGCACTGAGCAGCCTCGCCGCTTCGTCGTCATGGCCGCCGTCCCCGCCCGAGGTCGTGCTGACTGACCGTCGTCATCATGCGACCGAGAGGTGGACGTGTGCCCGAAAGGCATCCCCCACCTGGCGGAGGCGGCCGCGGCCGGCGCCCGGCTAATGTCCGTGCCGAACCTGCCGGGGGAGTGAGAGGAACACCGATGAGAACGCTGGAGATCGCAGTGGTTGCCATGGATGCAGTGGTACTGCTCCTCACGGTCTTCAGGCTGCCGCCCCGCTGGTGGCAGGTGGCTTCCAAGGTGTCGAGCATGCGACGGTGGCTGCGGGCCGAACCCGTCCTGCTGGTGGGGCTTCTCCTTCCCCTTCTGGCCCACCTCGTCATCGAGCGGCACCGGTTCGTCATGATCCCGGCCTACGTCGTCACAGTGGCATTGGCCTGTGTCCTTCTGACGCGCTGGTTCCGCCGGGCTCGTCGTACCGCCGACGCTCCGCGGCGCGGGCGGCCCGCCCTGCGAGTGCTGGGGCGTATCACCGCGATGATGTCAGGGGCGCTCGCTCTGGCGGTGTCATCTGCGGCCGGCTTCCTGCTCCCGGTTTTCAAGCTTCCGACGCCGACCGGTCCCTACGCCGTCGGGTACACCGAGGAGCACCTGACGGACTCCAGTCGCCAGGAGTGGACAACGCCCGATGAGGACGACCTGCGTGAGGTCGAGTTCTCAATCTGGTACCCGACGGAGGCGACGGCCCAGGGAAAGCCACTTGCCCTGGATCGCAGGCTGGCCAAGAGCACTGCGATGAACGGCGACGACGTGTTTGGAACCGCTCGTGCCAGGGGCGCGCTGGAGAACTCGTTGGATCATTTCCGGCTGATCGACACCCATGCGGTACACGGGGGTGAGATCGTCCAGGTACCGGGCGGATTCCCCGTCATCTTCTACTCCCCAGCCTTAAGGGCCGGCCGTTTCGACAACACCTCACTCATGGTGGACCTGGCCAGTCAGGGTTACGTCGTCGTCGCTGTGGACCACCCCTACACCTCCGGTGCCCCTGTCTCCCTGAGCAGTGGTCGCCAGGTCGACCGTGACCCGGGTGAGCCCTCGGCTACCGAGGCGGGCCAGCGCGAGAGCTGGCTCGAAAGGGCGGCCCGTTGGACCGCCACCAACTCCGCGGATCTCTCCTTCATCCTGGACCACCTCACGGCGCTCAATGCGGATCCCGGCAGCCCGTTCCATCATCGGCTCAACCTCGACTCGGTGGGTGCTATGGGTTTCTCCCTCGGGGGCGCCAGTGCGGAGCAGGCCCTGGCTGATGATCCCCGCTTCGATGCCGGCGTCAACATGGACGGAACCCACTTTGGAACGGTCCGCGACACCGGCGTGCCGGTCCCCAGCCTCAATATTCTGTCCACCGATCACGTCGCTGACATCTCCAAGGCCCGTAAAGGGGAACAAACCCAGGACGAGGGTTCTATCGAGGATGCCCGGTTTCAGGAGCAGTTCCACGACCGCAGTACCGGACCGACCTGGGCCGTCACCATTGAGAACACCAACCATGTCAGCCACGACCTGTTCTCCTTCATCAGCCCCGCTCTGACCGGCAATACGGTCCAGCCGCAGACCGAGGAGACGATTCGGGCGCTGGTGAGCGACTTCTTCAACCACACCCTGCGCGGCCAGGAGCCCAGGCTGCTGGGTCACGACTCCGCCGTACCCCGGAAGGTTCACTTCCTGCCCGATCCGGCCCGCCCCGACGTACAGTAGACCCCCAGGTAGTTGAACAAGCAAAGGAATCGGCATGGACTCACCGCAGCGCCGTGTACGTGTTGTCATCGTTGACGACGACGCCCTCGTACGCGCTGCCTTGCGTCTCATCCTGGAGAGCGACTCCGGCGTCACGGTCCTCGGTGAGGGTTCCGACGGGCGCAGCGGCTACGACGCGGCGCGCAGTCTGCGCCCCGACGTCGTCCTCATGGACCTGCACATGCCCGGCACCGACGGCGTCTGGGCCACCGCCCAGATCGCCGCCGACTGCCCTGACACCAAGGTCCTCGTGCTGACCGCCTTCGACACCGACGCGATGGTCGCCGCCGCCCTACGCGCCGGCGCCACCGGCTTCCTGCTCAAGGACAGCGCCCCCGAGATCATCTTCCGCGCCGTGCACGCCGCCGCCGACGGCCAGCGGGCCTTCTCCGGCTCCGTCCTGGACCGGCTCGTCGAGGCCGCCGTCGAGGCCACCCCGCAGCGCCGCGCCTTCCCCGAGACCGTCACCGACCGGGAGCGCCAGGTCGCCCTGCTCGTGGCCCAGGGCCTGGGCAACGGCGAGATCGCCGAGGAGCTCGTCGTTGGAGCCAGCACCGTCAAGACCCACGTCTCCGCCCTGCTGGACAAGTTCGGCGTCACCAACCGGGTCCAGCTCGCCGTCGCGGTGGCCGAGTGTGCCGTCGACGACGTCGCTCGCTGAACCTGCTGCCGCCGGCCTGACGGCACCCACTCCCGCCCAACCGGCCGGGGCCTCGGGCCACTCGCCAGGAGTGAGCCCGAGGCCCCGAAGTGTCCCGCGGGTGCAGTGCTGTCGGTCAGCCCTCGGCTCTGCCAGCGGCTGGTCGGGGCTCTGCGGCGCAGGTGGTGCCTTCTGCCGGGACGGTCCCGTTGACCAGGAAGTCGGTCATGGCCGCAGTGGCACAGGCGTTGCTGCCGAAGGTGACGTGCCCGTAGCCCTCGACGGTGAGCAGGTGGCCGTTGTCCAGCTGGTCGGTGAGGCTCTGGGCCCAGGGGTAGAGGGTCCGGGAGTCCTTGGTGAGCCCGACGACGAGGATCGGGTCGGAGCCCTCGGCGTGGGTCTCCTGGGGCGGGGTCTGCCCCCGGTGTCCCCAGCCGCGGCAGTAGGCGTCCAGACCATGTGAGGTACCGCCGAAGAAGGGGGAGGTCTTCTTCTCGGCGGCTGCCTGAGCGTCCCAGTCGGAGACGGTGTCGGCCGTGTCCGGGTAGTCGTTGCAGATGACCGCGGCAGACATGAACAGGGTGTTGGCCCCGGCGACGGCCTGCTCGGCGGTTGTCGGCAGCTGAGATGCGAGCGTGCTCTGCTTCGCTGCCACCATGAGGGCGCCGTCGCGGTTACTCATCGCCGGGGCGAGCATGGCGGTCAGCGCGTCCCAGTCCGGTTTCTCGACCGCGTAGTGCTGGATGATGGTGGTGGCCTCCTGCGTGTTGACGGTGACGCTGGAGTCCGGGGCGGTGAGAGGCGCCTGGTCCAGGCCGTCGACGAAGGCCGCCAGCTGGGCGATCGCCTCGTCCGTGGAGCCGGTCAGGGGGCAGCCATCATGGGCCTGGCAGTGCTCGACGTACTGGCGCAGGATGCTTTCCTTGAAAGCCGTGACCTCGGCCTCCCCGTCGGACCAGCGCTGCGACGGGTCCATGGCCCCGTCCAGGACGGCGCGTCCGACGCGGTCGGGGAAGAAGTCGGCGTAGACGGCTCCGATATGGGTCCCGTACGAGACCCCGAGGTAGTTCAGCGTGGCGTCCCCGGATGTGGCGCGCAGGACGTCCAGGTCGCGGGCGACGTCTCGGGTGCCGACGTGGTCAAGCAGCTCGGGGACCTCCGAGTGCTGGGCGCACCTGGCGGCGTCGGCCGCGCCCCGGTCCATCTTCTCCTGGGCTGAGAGGTTCTTGGAGGAGATGGTGTTGGATGGCACGACGTCGGAGATCTTGCCGTTCTGGGCGTCGGCGAGGGCCTGGCTGATGTCCTCGTCGGTCCAGCAGGTGATCGGGGTGGACTGCCCCACGCCGCGCGGATCGAATCCGACAACGTCGTAGCCGGCTCGGAGCTCCTCGGGCAGGGCGGTGGCCTGGGCCTCCAGCTCCTGGATCCCGCTGCCGCCGGGGCCTCCTGGGTTGGTGAACAGGGAGCCGTGCTCGGCGTTGCCGTCGGAGGCGGGAAGCTTCTTCAGGGCGATCGTGATGGTTTGGCCGCCAGGGTTGTTGTAGTCCAGGGGGACGGTGACCGTCCCGCACTGGAAGGGTGAGGTGCCGTCTGAGCAGTCCTGCCAGTCGATGTCCTGGTTGTAGAAGCTCTCCAGCCCTTGCGGGACGCTGGTCTGAGAGGCGGAGGCGCCGGTGGAGCTGGCAGTGGATCCACCGGTGGAGTCCCCATGAGATCCGCTAGCTGTGGTGCTGGTCTGGTCGGTGGGCACTGGTACAGATGTGGGGGTTGCGGCGCCGGCGGCGGAGATCTGCGGCTGGCACGCTGCCAGGGTTGCCGACAGCATCAGTGCTGCCAGGGACGCGGCCGCCTTCCGCGTGGTGAGGGGGGTCGGTCTCATGAGGTTGTGCTCCTTCGGGTGCCGGGGTCGTCGTCGACTTCTGCGTGCTGACGGCCGCGCCCGTGGCGGCCGTCGGGAGGCGTACCTCCTGTCTGGCTCGTGCCTGCGGGTGGGGCTCTGTCCGGACTGGGCTCTCACGCGTCCGGACCTCTACGACGATAAGAGCGCGGCGGTGCTGGCTTCCTCGGCCGGTGGGCCAGAATCTGCCGACCTGCTGGAGGAGAGGGACGACGTCGTCCTCCCCCATGTGGCCGCTGTGCACGTCCCCGCTGCCCGTCGCTCAACAGTCCGGGGCCTCGGGGCCACTCACCAGGAGTGGTCCCGAGGCCCCGAAGCCTCTCGTGCTCGCAGCTGCGCCTTCCTCGTCGCCCTACGCCGTCGCGGTGACCGGACCGGCAACGGGGGCGTCGTCGGAAGCAGGCCCGGATACGGTGCCGGCGCCCGAGGCGGTGCGCCGGGAACCGGCCTGCAGGAGCACGAGTGCCAGCGGCGCCACCGGCACGATCGCGAAGAACACGGTCGCCCACAGCGCACTGAGGCTGAGGAGCTCGTGGATGAACAGGATCGTGGGGGCGAAGATCACCACGATGATGAAGGCCGCCAGGGCCCCGATCACCGGCCGCATCCGCTGTGGCGCCAGGGCGGTCAGCGCCAGGGCGAGCGTGGGGAGGACCAGGACATAGGCGGCGCCGGGCACCAGCACCATGAGCGGGATGCAGGCGGCCGCCAGCAGGAGCAGCACCGCGGCGAGGGTCTCCTGCCCGAGCCCCTCTTTCCAGCGCCGCACCACGAAGCGCGCCGTGAGCCCAACCCCGATGAGCGCTCCGCCGGCGAACATCCACGGCAGTAGGGGGTTCGGTCCGAGTCCGCTCTCCGGCGCCCAATTCATCGCCATGGCCCCGAGCTGCACCAGCCCCGCCGCGGCGGATGCGGACGTGGCCCGCCAGGTCAGGCCCCAGACAGTTCCCAGGACCCGCTTCCAGCGCAGCGACCTGACCCGTACCACGACGACGCCGAGCGCGGCGATGACGGCCAGGCAGCCCAGCCCCGTCCCGACCGCCGCCGGGTAGCGCACCGTCAGCCCCCGCCACAGCTGGAAGAAGTGGAGGTCGCCGTCGGCCGTCAGCGTGGGGGCCTGCCCGTCGAAGGCCCAGGCCCGCGTGAGGCCGAGGACCTGGTCGCCGTAGTGCTGGAGGGTCGAGTGGTCGACGTAGCGCGGGGCGTCCGTGGACTGGTGGTAGTGGTCGGCATCCCCGACCGCCGCGATATTGAGCACCGTGAAGCCCTCGGGGATGAGGTTCGTCATGTCGGTGGAGTTGGGCATGAGTGCGTACAGCGAGGGGAAGAGCGAGCCGGTCACGGGCTGTTTCACGTTGCTGAGGAAGTAGCCGGCGACGGCGCTGTTGTTCGGGGAGGTCTCGAACATGAACGCCGGGCCGCTCATGCCGCGCGCTTCGAGGTTGAGGACGAGGTCGACGTTCTCGTAGTCGGCGCGGTGGTGGCGCATCTCATTGCGGGCGCCGATGAGGCCGATCTCCTCAGCGTCGGTGATGACGATCTTCAGCGAGTTCTCCGGCTGGCGCCCCTCGGCCTTGAGGGCCCGGAGCGTCTCGACGATGGTGGCCACGCCGTAGCCGTCATCGGCAGCCCCGTAGGAGTCACCGGAGGTGGTGAAGCGCGCTCTGTCCCCGTCTGAGTCCGTGGCCGAGTCGTAGTGGGCCATGAGTGCCATGGTGCGTTCCGACTTCCCCGGCACGTCGACGACGATCGTCTCGGCCGGCGCGTCCTTGACCGCCGCCTGCTGCTCGGTGGACAGCATGTCGAAGGTCTCCTTGTCCACCGGCTCGCTGAAATCGAATAGCGGGTCGGAGTGCACGTCGGCGGTGTAACCCAGGTCGGCGAACATGCCGATGACGTCGTCACGCGCCCGGTCGTGCGCTTCTCGGTTGAGGACGCTGTGGGGTTCGTCGGCGAGCCGGTTGATGGAGGCCATGGCGCGCTCGGCGGAGAACTCGGTCGGGTCGGTGGTGGTCGGTGCGGGGGAGGGCAGGATGAGGACGCTCAGGCCCGCCACCAGTCCCAGCAGGGCAGCGATCGGGGCCAGCAGGCGCCGGGAGAGATCGGGTACGGAGAAACGGTGAGTAGTCATGGCAAGGAACCTAGGAACTCGAAAATGACGTGTTGATCGGTCGAGAGGTCGAAGTTGGTGGTCTTCAGGTGGAAATGGGCGGGGCTCGGCTCCCCCACCTGGGGGAGGGCAACGGTTGAGAAAGCATCGGGTCGGCTGGTTCAGGCCTTGGGCCAGGCGACGAACAGGCAGACGGCGACGAAGGCGACAGTCAGTGCCAGCTGTGTCCAGCCGAGCCAGGCCCGGCGACGTGGCAGGGTGGGCAGGTCCGGCCACAGCGTCATGCCCCGGACGATCCCGTACAGGCCGGGCAGCGACGCCACCGCCAGGATCCAGGTGGGCACGTGCGCCCAGGGCCCCGAGGCCGCGGCCGCCGCCAGGCAGGCGAGGAGTGCGGCCACGCGGCAGATCACCGCCATGCGGCTGGGTGCGCTCGCTGCGCGGGCGGCCGTGTACAGGCCCATGACCAGCGCCAGGATGGTGAAGATGCCGAGGATCATGCCCTGGAGCAGCATCTCGGCCGGCACCGGTAGGTGCGCCGTCGAGATCTTCTGCCCGTCGGTCAGGAGCGTCGCGGCGAGCGCGGCGGCGGTGCCGTCCGTGTTCTGGTCGGTGTAGACCATGACGGCCTTGCCCGATTCCTTGTCGATGGCCAGGTGCGTCATGTACTCCGACGTGGTGCCGCCGTGGCTGATGATCGTGTGCCCGTCGACGACGTCGGTGTACCAGGTGTAGCCGATCTTCTCGCCCGGCAGCTGGAAGCCGGCCAAGACCTCCGCGGGCCACCGAGCCTCCTGAGGAGCGACCCCGCCGGGGACGGTGTCGGTCAGGACCGCCTGCGCGTAGCGGGTCATGTCTTCCGGGGTGCTCCACACCCCGGCGCCGGCCGGGTTGGAGGCCGTGCCGCTGAGCGACTGGCCGCGGCGCCCATTGGCCTGGACCCCGTGGATGGCGCCGTCGGGAATCTCGGACTGGTTGGCGGTGAGGGTCGTGTGCTCCATGCCCAGCGGCGTGAAGAGCCGCTCCGAGACGTAGGACTTCCAGGAGTCGGCCCCGGCGGCGCGCCTGAGGGCCTCACCCAGCAGCGAGATGCCCAAGTTGGAGTAGGCGAACTCGCCGCGCTTGCCCATCTCGGTGGTGCGGGTCTTCTCGATGAGCTGGTCGGTGCTGTCGGTGAAGGGGTTGAGCCCCAGGATGTCGCCTCGCAGCACGAACTTGCTCAGGTCCTGTGAGGGGACGCCCGGGATGCCGGAGCGGTGCGAGGCGACCTCCTCCAGGGTGGCCTCGCCCGCCGGAGTGCCGGCGAGCTCGGACAGGTGGGTAGACAGCGGGTCGCTCGCCTTGACCTCGCCGCGCGCGATGGCATCGGCCAGGAGCTGGCCGCTGAAGGTCTTGGTGATCGAGCCGATCTCCATGGGGGTGGTGGACGTGTACTGCTGGCCGGAGGTGGCGGTGCCGATGCCGGCGTGGCGGGCGCCCTCGGCGGTGATGACGGAGACGTGGATGCCCTGGGCCTGGTAGTCATCGGGCAGGAGGTCGATGACCTGCTTGGCCAGGTCCTTGTCTCCCGTGATGGAGGAGGTGTCGGCCTTCGGCGCGTGCGGCCCGACGGCAAAGACCGTCAAGGCCAGGCAGGCCGCCAGGACCGCGCAGGCCCAGCGGGGCAGAAGGCCGTGTGACCGGATGGGAGACGTGGGTCTGACCTGCTGCGACGGAGGGCGGGAACGGCGGAGGGGAGAGGTGTCAGTGCTCATGGAGCCAGGTTGTCGGAGCGTGATCGCCCACACGATCCGGCCACCTGGTCGCTCGATGTCGGGTCAGCCCGACAAAAGAATGACGGTCCGCGAGGAGGGCAGGTCGGCGGGGTGACATGGGGCGCCCCGTCCTGATCTGGGTGAGCGCCGGTGACGGGGACGCTGATGAACAACCTCCCATGCGGTTCCGGACGTGCAGAGGGCCTTGGAACGGTGGGGAGTGTCCAAATCGGTGACAAAGGCGGTTGCAGGCGTTGAGTGCGCTTGAAAAAACCGCATGATTCCGCGGTTCGCGTGGCTCGGCGAAAAGTGGTTGAGCTCCTTTGTCTCCGATTTGGACACAATGCTCGGGCTACCAGGGCGTGATGTCTCTGGACATGGGTGACAGTTCTGTGTCAGGACTTCGATGGGTCCTGGAGACCACAGGCTGACGGATGTGCCAGTTGTCCACAGGGCGCCGGCGACCGGGTTGCGCCCACTCCGCAGGTGGGCGGCAATGGGCTCCATGAGCACCTTGGACACAGACCTGCTCGCCGTTGTTCGTGGCTGCTACGGCGCGGTGCGCGTTCGGGACCTTGACCTGTCTCGCACTCAGCGCCGTCATATCGCCTCTCTTGTGAGAGTCGGTGAGCTCATCGACCATGAGCACGGTGTCGTCAGTCTTCCGGGGGTGGAACGTGCCGTCGTTCTGGCGCGTATCCACGGTGGACTTCTCTCCTGTCAGGCCGCTATGCGCTACTACGACCTGCCGGTGACACAAGGGGCCGAACAGGTTCATCTTGTGGTCGCGACAGGTAGGCGATTCTCAGTTGTTGGGCGGGAGGTGCTCCATGCAGACCGGCATCGGACTCGGTTATCGCCAACCTCTTACCCGGTGCAGTCACTTCCTGAGGCGCTGGCTCGTTTTCTGCGCTGCCACGTTCATGACGAGTCTCCGCTCATCGCTCTTGACGCAGCACTTCACGATGAGCGCGTCACTGTCGGGCAGGTTCGCGACCTGCTTCGCGGCCCTGGTTCGGCCCGTGCGCTCGCTCGGCTCGATCGTGCCAGCGACCGGGCCCGTTCCCCGTTGGAGACGCTGGCGCGAATGGACCTCGAGGCTGCAGGACTGAGCTTCGAGGACGGGGTGGAGATCGAGGGCGTCGGCGAGGTGGACCTGGTGGTCGAGGGATGGGTGGTCGTGGAGCTGGACGGCTACACCTACCACTGCGACGAGTACCAGTTCGGCCTCGACCGATGGCGCGACCGCCGGCTTGTTGCCCGCGGCTTCCTGCCACTGCGCTTCACGAGGAAGGATGTCTACGCGCATCAGGTCGTCCCGGACGTGCAGAGGGCCTTGGAACGGTGGGGAGTGTCCAAATCGGTGACAAAGGCGGTTGCAGGCGTTGAGTGCGCTTGAAAAAACCGCATGATTCCGCGGTTCGCGTGGCTCGGCGAAAAGTGGTTGGGCTCCTTTGTCTCCGATTTGGACATGAACCTCCCTCGGAGGGTCTTCCACAGCTCTGGTGATGCCTCTTCGTCGGGGGATGGCAGGCGGCCGGCGGCAATGATGCTGGGGCAAGTGGGTCGTGCGGAGAGCGATCACGCGTAGAGGTGAGGGTTGCGCTCCCGCCCCCGTCCCAACACGCCGGGCAGGAGTGATCTGGGCCTCATATGTGCGCTCCGGGCGGTTCTGCCGGCTCGTGTTCCAGCTTCGACGGCATCCGCGGGATCGCGCGAGAAGGTGTTGCCTATCAGGACAAAAGTCCTTACCTCTATCGCAAGATGTTGTGGTCCAGATACAATCAAGACACAAGATGATGTGGCTCAATGCGGCTCCTGCGGTGCATGCGGGCGTAGGGTCGGCACCGGTGCCGCCGACCGACCCGCTCTCAGCAGGTAGTGCGCAGTCGCTGGCGGCGCCGGGAAGAACCGGCCCCATCCACGCTCGACAGGGCCGCGAACAGGAACGAGAAGGACCATCGGAGAGACCCGTGCTCGAGAACCACCCCGCCCCCACCGACACTGCCACCCCGAGCCCCGTCGACGGCCCGGCCTCGACTCCGGTCGCCACCCCCGCTTCCACGCCGGCGCCCGCCGCCGACTCGCGCCTCGTGGCCCGCGGCTCGGCCGACTCGGCCGTGGCCCGCGGCGAGCGCCCCACCGTGGACGCCATCGCCACCATCACCGAGTACCTGGACCGCTCCGACTGGCGCGTCAACGCCAACGCCAACCAGGGCTACTCGCTGGGCGGGATGATGCTCAACACCTCCGGCAAGGTCGTCGCCAACTACTGGCTCAGCCAGGTCTACCCGGCCGCCGCCGGCCAGGCCCACCGCAACGCGGACCTCCACATCCACGACCTGGACATGTTCGCCGGCTACTGCGCCGGCTGGTCCCTCAAGGACCTCCTTCAGCAGGGCTTCAACGGCGTCCCCGGCGCCATCGCCGCCGGCCCCGCCAAGCACTTCTCCTCCGCCGTCGGGCAGATCGTCAACTTCCTGGGCACCCTGCAGAACGAGTGGGCCGGCGCCCAGGCATTCTCCTCTTTCGACACCTACATGGCGCCCTTCGTCCGCCTGGACGACATGACCTACGCCCAGGTCAAGCAGTGCATGCAGGAACTCATTTTCAACCTCAACGTCCCCTCGCGCTGGGGCACTCAGACGCCCTTCACCAACCTCACCTTCGACTGGACCTGCCCCGCGGACCTGGCCGACGAGCACCCCCTCATCGGCGACGACGTCTGCGACTTCGCCTACGGCGACCTCCAGGCGGAGATGGACCTCATCAACCGCGCCTTCATGGAGGTCATGACCGAGGGCGACGCCGAGGGGCGCGTCTTCACCTTCCCCATCCCCACCTACAACATCACCCGGGATTTCGACTGGGACGCCCCCAACACCGAGCTGCTGTTCACCATGACCGCGAAGTACGGCCTGCCCTACTTCCAGAACTTCATCAACTCTGAGCTCGACCCCGGCATGATCCGCTCCATGTGCTGCCGCCTCCAGCTCGACCTGCGCGAGCTGCTCAAGCGCGGCAACGGCCTGTTCGGCTCGGCCGAGCAGACCGGCTCGGTCGGCGTCGTCACCATCAACATGGCCCGGCTCGGCCACCTCTACGCCGACGACGAGGCCGCCCTGACCGCCCGGCTCGACGAGCTGCTCGAGATCGGCCGCGACACCCTCGAGCTCAAGCGCACCGTCATCCAGCACCACATCGACGCCGGCCTGTTCCCCTTCACCAAGCGGTACCTGGGCACCCTGGACAACCACTTCTCCACCCTGGGCGTCAACGGCATGAACGAGATGGTCCGCAACTTCACCCACGACGCCTACGACCTGACCGACCCGCGCGGCCACGCCATGTGCGTGCGCCTCCTGGACCACGTGCGAGACAAGATGATCGAGTTCCAGGAGGCCACCGGCCACCTCTACAACCTCGAGGCCACGCCGGCCGAGGGCACCACCTACCGCTTCGCCAAGGAGGACCGCAAGCGCTACCCCGGCATCCTCCAGGCCGGCACGGAGACCAACCCCTACTACACGAACTCCTCCCAGGTCCCCGTGGGCTACACCGACGATCCCTTCGAGGCCCAGGAGATGCAGGAGGAGCTCCAGACCAAGTACACCGGCGGCACCGTCCTGCACCTGTACATGAACGAGCGCATCTCCTCGGCCGCCGCCTGCAAGGAGCTCGTGCGCCGTTCCCTGACCGCCTTCCGCACGCCCTACATCACCATCACGCCGACCTTCTCCATCTGCCCGGTCCACGGATACCTCGTGGGCGAGCACCTCACCTGCGACAAGTGCGCCGAGCTCCACCCGGAGGCCGAACCGGTCGAGTGCGAGGTGTGGACCCGCGTCATGGGCTACTTCCGGCCGGTGCGCTCGTTCAACATCGGCAAGAAGGGCGAGTACATGGAGCGGCAGATGTTCACCGAGGCCGCCGCCGGCGGCCACGGCCCGGCCGTCTCGCGCCTGAGCGCGGTCAGCGCCTGAGGATCCGCGACAGAGAAGGAAAGGAAGGGTAGGTGGCGGACTGGAGCGTTGAGTTCACTCCTCGCGCCGAGAAGGCTGTGAAGCGACTTGATCACAGTGTCAAGAAGCGTGTGGTCGACAAGCTGCGGGAGATTCAGGGGGTTGACGATCCGCGAGACTTCCTGAAGCCGATGACAGGTCCGCTCGCGGGAATGTTCCGACTCCGGGTTGGGGATTATCGGGTGATCATCGACATCCAGGGCGAGCGATGTGTGATCCTCGCGCTCGATGTTGGCCACCGCTCGGTTGTCTATGGCCGGTGACATCACAAGGATTGCTCGTGAATGGGCCACCGAAGTGCCGGGGCGCCCATCATTTCTGTGGTGGACGCCCCGACGCCTTGTCTCGGGGATGCCTGAACTCTATGTCCGTGATGGTTGTGAAGAGAATGGCTGGCACTTATGCTGTAAACATGTCTACAGCAGTTCTGAGCGTACGGCTGCCAGAGGACCTCAAGCGTCGGCTCGATGACCTCGGGAGCCAGACTGGTCGTTCGGCAACGTTCTACGTACGTGAGGCCGTCGAGTCCTACATCGATGACTTGGAGTACGCGTACGCGCTGAAGGCGGAAGCGGAGGCGGTGCGGCGCGGTGAGATCAAGACGCGTCGCCTTGATGAGATCGCGGCGGCGCTCGGCCTCGATGCCTGAGACTGAGGAGACGAGATTCCGGTTGTCCTGCCCTGCTGATGCTTTGGTGATCGCCGGGCTCGTCCCCATGAGCACGGTCGACTGGCCCGATCACCTGACCGCGACGGTCTTCTGCCAGGGCTGTCCCTGGAACTGCTTCTACTGTCACAACCAGGCCCTCATCCCCGCCCGCACGCCCGGCCAGGTGGCGTGGGAGGAGGTGCGCGCCCTGCTGGGCCGTCGGCGGGGGCTGCTCGACGGCGTCGTCCTCACCGGCGGCGAGGCGCTGCGCCAGGACGCCCTGGCCGACGCCGCCCGCGAGGTCATCGACATGGGCTTCCAGGTGGGGCTGCACACGGCCGGGCCCTACCCGCGGCGGCTGCGCGACATGATCGCGGCCGGGCTCGTCGACTGGGTAGGGCTGGACATCAAGGCCCTGCCCGAGCACTACGGGCAGGTGGTCGGCCGGGAGAAGGCGGCCACGAAGGCCTGGGAGAGCCTGGAGGTGCTCGTCGAGGCGGCCAGCCGCGGCGGCCCGGACTTTGAGGTGCGCACCACCGTGGTGCCCGGGGACGTGACGGCCGACGACGCCGTCGAGGTCGCCCGGCGGGTGTACGCAGCGGGGGCGAGGGTCTACGCCCTCCAGCAGGCTCGCGCCGAGGGGACGAGCGGCGAGTTCGACGTCGTGGCACCCGGCTGGGACGGGATGTGCGAGCGCATGGCCGAGCGCATCGAGGCCCTGGGCTGGGAACGCTTCACCTACCGCCCGGCATAGGGCGGCTCGTGTGGGGAGCGGTGTCCATGGTCGGGCGGTGGGTGCGCTACTAGCCTCGGGGCATGAGCTACGACATCCTGATTTTCGAGCCGGCGGCGGTCTCAGACGAGGAATTCCCGCAGTGGTGGGAACAGGTCTCCCGGTGGGAGGAGCCGCGCGACTACGACACCACCGAGGGCTCTACCCCGGCGATCAGGTCCTTCTACCGAGACCTCATCCGCTCCTTCCCCCCGTTCAACGGCCCCGACGCGCTGAGTGAGGAGGAGCTCGAAGAGCGGGAGGACAAGGGGCTGCCGGTCGCCGAATACACCATCGGCGCCGACCACATCTACATCAGTGTCGGCTGGTCGGACGCGAACGCGCTCGTCAAGATCGTCGGCCAGATGGCCTGGACGCAGCGGCTTGCAGTCGCCTACGTCAGTGACGACAGTTCGATCGTCCGGCCGTAGCGGCGGGCGGGGCCGCGGCGCCACGCGGACCTCTCATAAGCGCGGGTGTCTTGTCCGATAACGACCGACTGGTTAGGCTCCTCGTATCCGCTGGAAGGGTTCCCGCATCAAAGGAGACGACCGTGAAACCCGCACGAGCAACCCAGCTTCTCATGACCGCAGGTCTTGCCGTGGCGACGGCCACCGCCTGCTTCCCGGTCCAGCCCCAGGGTGCAGACCCGGGGGCTGCTGCTCTGTCGACCAGTGTCGGCACCGAGCAGGCACCCCCCGGCGGCCCGGCCAGTGCAGCGGCCTCGGCGGTGCCGGCCGGTAATGCCTCCGCACCGGCGGTACCGTCGTCGAGCATGGGGGAGGCGACCACTGCTGCCCCGTCCGGTGAGCCCTCCGCCTTGCCGAGCGAGACCGCCGCCTCCCCGTCCGACGCCGCAACCGCCTCGCCCTCGCAGCCCTCCGAGGGCTCGGGGCGGGGGCGCTCCGAGGTCGAGATCGACGGCTGGAACGTCGACTACTTCGAGGGCTTCGACGGCTCCTTCGAGGACACGAAGTGGGGGCACTACGGCTTGGATAGGGCTGCCGTCGACCATGGCGCCATGGGAATCATGTCGGATGAGAACTCACTTGTTGAGAACGGCAATCTCATTATCCGCACCCAGTACCGGGATGGGCAGTGGAGCGCCGGTGGCGCCTCGAGCGCTGATGCCTTTGCGGCTTCGCGCGGCCGGTGGGAGGTGCGGGCCAAGTTCCCCCGGGCCAAGGGGATCGGCTATGCGATGCTGCTGTGGCCAGAGGATAAGAGTTGGCCGCCGGAGGTTGACTTCGCTGAGGGACGCGTCAACGGGCCGCGGGTGTCGGGCACCTACCACTGGGGTGACTCCACTGAGGAGGGGCACAAGCAGGACCAGCGGGTCTTCGACAACACGGACATGGGCGGCTGGCACACCTACGGTGTCATCGTGGAGGAGGACTACATCGTCTTCACCTTCGATGGCCAGGAGTGGGGGCGGGTCACCCGCGACGATGTCGGCGAGGGCATCACTGACAAGCGGATGTGGTTCGGGGTTCAGACTGGGGCGATGGATCCCAATGGGAAGGCGAACCGGTACGAGACCGTCGACGGCGGTGTCCCCGGCCCGCTCACTCCGGCCGTCTCCGACATTCAGATCGACTACGTCGCCCACTACACCAGGGGGTAGTTCGGCGCTGCGTTGCTCCTCGAGCCTTCGGCCCTGCCTCCGCCACCGCAGCCACAAAGTAGTACATGTAGAACCTTTGTCGTATTCTCGTGTCATGAGTGCAGCGGGTGTGCCGGTTTCTCCGGGGAGCAGGACTGTCGGACTGCGGGAGGTCAATCAGCAGGCCGGGCGGGTCTACCGTGAGGTCGAGTCCAGTGGTGTGCCTGTGACGGTCACCGACCGTGGCCGCCCTATCGCCCAGATCGTCCCAATTCGCGATGATGAGTCCTGGTATGAGCGGATGGTCCGTGAAGGCAAGGTCCGTCCGGCCGCAGACGACTGGGTGCTGTCCACCAGGCGGTGGGAGGCGCCCGAGGGGTTCGACCTTGAGCAGTTCCTCCTCAGTGAGCGCGAGGAGGACAGGTGATCTACCTCGACACCTCGGTGGCGCTGCTCTCCCTCCTTGGCCAGCCCGGAGCTGATGAGGCTGCGCGGCTCATTATGGATGCCCACGCGGAAGAGGGTCTGGTGTCCTCCTGTCTGCTCAAGGTAGAGATGGCGCGGGCGGCGCATCGCGATCACTTCGACGTCCGCGCGGTCGATGAGTTCGTTGTGGGGGTGGAGCTCATTGAGATCGGTCCGGATGTTATCGAGCGCGCCAGCGCCTTGACCGGTGAGCTGAAGTCTCTTGACGCCATTCACCTGGCGACTGCGATGCTGCTGGACAATCCTCGTCACCCTGTCACAATCCTGACTCACGACGCCCGCTTGGCCGACGCCGCCCGGTCCCGGGGACTGGGCGTGATCGATCCGCTGGGCTCATAGCACCTGATAGACCTCGTCGAAGGGTAGGCGCGGGTTGCGCTCCTGGTAGGCGTCCGGTCCTGGGTGACCGACGTTGATGACCAGCAGCACCTCCACATCCTGACCGGCGAAGAACTCGGTCGCCAACGCCTCGGCATCATCGCCGTTCATGGGGCCGGCTGCCAGTCCGACGGCGCGAATCGCCTGGATGACGTAGGCCGTCTGAATCAGTGCTGAGGCGCGTGCCCATCGTGCCCGCATCTCCGCCCCGCCATCCTCCAGCAGCCGCTGGTAGCGCTCGGCGCGCGGGTGCAGCCGCGGTAGGGACCCGACGAAGGACCGATCGGCTGCGCAGACGAGGGTAAGAGGCGCCCCCGCGGCCTGTTCGCGATTGCCGCTGGGAAGACAGGGCAGTAGCCGTTCCCGGGCTGCCGCCGACTGGATGGCTACCACTCTCAACGGCTGGGCGTTGACCGCCGTCGGCGCCCACTTGGCCAGGTCGTGGATCGCCCGCAGCTGGGCGCCGGTCACCGGCTCGTCGGTGAAGGTATACGCGGTGCGTGCCCCGCTGAACAGCAGCGAGGCGTCGGACTCGGTCAGGACGGACTCGCCGGGCACGGGGCCCGGAACCGGAACGGGGGAGACGACTGCCATGCCCCGATTGAAGCACGTGTCGTCTCCCCTGGGCGGAGGTCGTCCCGACAAGGCAGCCTTGCTGTCCCCCGCCCTTGCTCACCTCGACCTCCTGGCTCAGGTCTCGCAGTGGCTCTCCGTCGCGGAGTCGATCCGCGCGGTGGCGGAGAGTGTGTGCTGTGAGGGCCTGGGCCTGGCTGATCAAGAAGTAGCCGTTCTTCTTGATGGAAGGGTGAGGTTCCGGGCCGAGCGCCGCAGGGAATGAGGCAGGAAGTATGGATGAGAATGCCGCTCCTGGCGCTCGGCCTGATTGTGGTTGTCGGCATCGCCTCCTCGTGTTCTGGTGCTGACGCGGCGCGTCGGGCGCCGTCCGCAGTGAAGCGGTTGAGGACAAGGCAACCGAAGCCGTTGTTGCGAGGGTGTTGGCGCAAACGCTTATGCTCCCGCAACGCCCGGGCGGGGTGGCGGGGAGTCGTTTCAGTACAGGAGGAGGGGCAGGAAGGCGCTGAGGTTGTTGAGGCAGTGGATGCTCGCCGGGTAGAGCAGGTTGCGGTCGGTCTTGACATAGAGCAGCCCGCAGCTGAGCCCGAAGAAGGCGTGCGGGATGACGCTCAGTACCTCGGAGAGCGCGAACGAGTGCATGTGCAGCGCACCGAACAGGACGCTGGAGACGACAACGGCCACCCAGGTCGGCGCGAAACGCTCGATGAGCCCAATGAGGAGTTGGCGGAAGAACATCTCCTCCACAATCGGCCCCACGATCCCGAGCACGACGACGATGACGATCGGCGGGAACATCCGCGTGGCTTCGCCAATGCTGGAGTCGTTCTGCAGGGTTGCTCCGGACAGGCCGGCGAGGTTGAGCAGGGCAGAGGACGCCAGGCCTCCGACGAGCTCGATGACCAAGGTGGCGAGTCCGCCCACGATGAGAGCGAGGACGGCCCGCCGCTTACGGGCCGCTACCTGACGGGCGGCCTGGGCCAGCGGGTGGCGGAAGACGACGCAGCCGACGGCGAAGAGAGCGATGTAGAGCGCGAGGCCGGTTGCGGGGCCGGCGTCCCCGGGGATGAGAAAGTGGCCGAGGTGGAGGGGGAAGAAGAAGGCGTAGACGCTTGTGAAGATGACCAGCGCGACGGTGCTCAGTCGGTCGGGCCGGGTGCTCGCGGTCGGAGTCGAGACCGGAGCGGGGGCCGACGGCGCAGGATCTGGTGCCCCGGAGGCGGTCGGCGTCTGCTGGGACAGGGACGTGCGGGAGGTGCTCATGGCCGGAAGTGTGGGGCGTCCGGCTCGTGAGCGGCATCGCCCCGGCGGCCTAACCCAGCGGCGTGCGTCAGACCCTGGTCCGTCAGACTCCGGTTCGACTCCCTAAGCCTCGCTGAGCTGCCTGAGCGCGTGTGTGGTCGGCTGTCGTGGGGCTGGAAGACTGCGCACTAAGCGTAAAAATAGGGGACAATTGTCAAGCAACCGCGCTTCAATTTCTACTCCCAGTAATAGTGAAAAATGTGTGTATCAATGCGATTGCATTTTATGGCTGCGTGAGTTATTACTGCGCCTGGAGTGCTTCAATTCTATCGGCTAGCCGCCCACCATCCCTTCTCCTGACTCGAGGCTCTCGTGAACGCGCCTTTTTTGTCCCCTATTCCTCCCATATTTTCCCGCTCGTCTGTTTTATTAGTGTCTTCCTCGACATCGAGACGGCGGGGGCTGCTGAGGACCTCGGCTCCCGTGCTCCTCGCTCTGGTTCTTGGCGTCGGGCTCGCCGGCTGCGACGACATCGCCAGCACCAGCAGTGATGCTCCGTCGTCAGCTGCGCCGACTGAATCCCAGCAGGATGCCGGTAGCGGCGACTCCACTGGTTCCGAGGAGACACCGGCCGAAGAGCCTGCTGAGGAGCCTGTCGCTGAGCCGACGGAGGACTCCTCCGGTTGGAGCGGCTGGTTCGGCGGCTCGGATTCAGGGGAGGGCTCCAAGTCGGAGGCGAACTCTGAGTCGGAGTCTCAGAAGAAGTCGGAGTCAGAACCGGAGCCGCAGAAGGAGTTCTACTCCAACTGCAAGGAGGCCAAGGCGGCTGGCGTGGCACCGATGTACGAGGGTGATCCTGGTTACCGGCCCGAGCTGGACCGCGATAAGGACGGCACCGCCTGCGATAAGAACGGGTAAGGCCTGGTTGTTGCTGCAGTGAGCCGCTGTCGGTTCACGCCACTCCAAGCTTTGTCCATAGGTGTCCGGTCATGTCGCGTCGAGTGCTATGTGGCATGACGTGGGACAACGTGTTGTCTTTTGTTTTTCTTGGTGAGGTTCTTATGAAGAATTTGCTTGTTCGTCCTGGTTCTCTACTTTCGCCCCGCGCTGGGGGCAGCCGGCCGGGGGTGCTGATGTCGGGTCGCCAGAGGAAGGCGGTGAGGTCGGCGTCTGCGGCCCTGGCCATGGCGGCCTGCGCCGGTCTGGCCGGGTGCGGGGTTCCGTCCGTGGCTGATGATGCGGGCTCGCCGGCACCGGCGCCTTCGCCGATGGCGACTGCTTCGGCGTCGCCGTCTCCTACTCCGACTCCGTCCCCCACTCCGACCCCGACGCCGAGTCCCACCCCGACGCCTACGCCGACGCCCACGCCGTCACCGAGTCCGACGACGCAGGCCCCGACCCCCGAGCCCTCGACGCCGCCTGAGACGCAGGAGCCCGAGCCGACGCCGGAGGCGGATACGCAGGGTGGCGGTGGTGGGGCGGCTCCCGCACCCGCTCCGGAGCCGAAGCAGGAGAGCACGTACTACCCCAACTGCAAGGCCGCGAAGGCAGCAGGTGCTGCTCCCTTGTACCGAGGTGATCCTGGGTATCGCGAGGACCTGGATCGAGACGAGGATGGCGTCGCCTGTGAGATCAAGTAAGGCTCCGTTGACGCCTGCCGTCTAGAACAGTGGGCGTGAGTCTTCCACCTGCTCCGTATGCTTCGTTCGCAACGTTCAGGCGTGGCGAACGAAGCACATTGGGTTGGAGTCGCCGATGGGGCCATGTTTGAGACATGTGATGTTTGCTCACATCATGCGAGTTGAGATGGTGCGATGTGAGCGGAGAAGGACTACGTCCGGATAGATCCTGCTGGTCAGCAAACGCTGTATGCCTGGCAGGCTGACAAGGCCGCTGAAGACCGTGAGGATTATTCGTAAGGTGCCCTGAATGTTTTATTGCAACTGTGTATTCTTAAGCAAGATGGTGACTTGGTCCTAAAGGTCTTTGGTGATCAAAATAATTCAATCAGAAAACGAATCTACATTGTGAATAGCAGGACGAGAATCCCCACTTTGAGGTTGTGGGCTTGTGCGAGGCGATCCGCAATATGGGGCACTCTGCCGGTGTGGGGGCGAGTATCGGGCCTGCTCCTATGCGTACGCCTGACCGTGACCTACCTGAGGCACAACCTGCCCAGGAAATGCTCGGGGGAGTATACGGCGTTTATGGTAAGCAGTGTGGGAGCGATGGTGGTTGTAGCAGTGGTTCCACACCGCGACGCCGTGGCGGCGCTGCTGCTCTGAGGTTTACTCCTGTATAAGCAACAAAAGCACCGGACTGAACGTCCAGGTTGCCTGCACACTTGCGAGTTTCCTGCAAAGGGGATGGACGTGCCCACCGCCGAGGCTCTGCGCCGATCCAGCCTGCTCGACGTGCCCACCAGCGACCTCCCGGACGGGGTGTCACCGCCGCAGTACATCGCCGACAAGGGGTACGTTGGGCCGGAAATAATCGCCTCGAAGAGAATACCTGCACTCATCCGCTCCGTTCTGACGACCAGATCTACGAAAAGACCATCAGAGCATGTCCGCTACAAGATCGAACGAGTCGGCGCCAACACTCAGGAATTGGCGCACCCTAT
Source organism: Actinomyces oris (assembly GCF_001937665.1). Lineage (GTDB taxonomy): Bacteria > Actinomycetota > Actinomycetes > Actinomycetales > Actinomycetaceae > Actinomyces > Actinomyces stomatis. The sequence goes on from NZ_MSKL01000010.1 coordinate 62,749, forward strand.
AGGCTAGGTACAAGACCACTAGACACTTTCTCGGTAACCATCAGGATAGTCTTCGAAGTTATTCAAATATACCTCATGAATGAGTCACAGGCAACGAAAAAGTTGGCGGATAAGAGTGGCTGAGGAGGTTTGACAAAGAGCGACATCTCACTTGAAACACATCAGGGGCGGTGACGTGCTTTGATAAGGCCCGTTCACGATATTCCCTCTCCTGGCGCTGGGCTGGGGAACAGGACAAGGCTCACACGCCGACGTCCAGATCGCTCAGGAAGCGGAGGACCTGGGGTTTGGAGACCGGCTCTATTAGAAGGACAACCGCCATCTGCTCAAAGTCCTGATATCCGCCGATATCGTCGCCCAGGTCCGGGCGGATATAGGTGCCGTGTAGGGCCTATATCCGCAGCATAGAGCACTTGGCCTCCACCAACCGACACCGCGT
>NZ_MSKL01000010.1:63243-100831 GCF_001937665.1 Actinomyces oris
ACGCGGTGTCGGTTGGTGGAGCAGATTCAGTGGGCAGTTGGTCCGGTGTGATGTGGCGCTGTCCGATCCACATCAGAACTACCAGTTCAGCTTCACTAGTGTCCTAGCCGTGTCGGAATATCAACGAAAAATCACTCCCCAAACCCTAACCCCGCCAAAGCATCTTGAGCCAGGTGTGAAAGTTGACTTTCACTGTATTAATGCATGTTCGGCATCCTCCAAATTTCGTCGAACGCTAGCGCTCCGATAGTTTGAGTTCGTCTCATTATGTCGGACTCGTCCCAGGTTTCATTTGAAAGAGCTCCGGCAGTATCGGACATCGGGCTCCTGTCTTTGATAATCTGCCGTTTTTCCGAATAGGGCTTGTTTGCGAGATCTCGACCATTAATCCGGTTGTTAACAAGAAGAAGATTTCCGATTGACCCGACCGTCATCTCAAGATCCGGATCCTCTTTCGCGGCAGATTGAGGTAGCAGGTGTTCGATCGACGGACCATCGATCTTAAAGCCGCCATGTTGTGTTTTTGTGAGTCTTTCCAGTGTGTACTGAATTATTCTCTTGTCTGAATTATTTCGCTTGGTGTATACGAATCGGTTTTCGAATGCCAGCATGAACTGGTCTCGACTAGGAGCCCTTTCGATTAGTTTGTTTGTTATGGCCCTCAGTACTGCTGCCTGTTCTCCGGGGGAATTGGATGCTGCATGAAGATCTCTTGCCGCCTTAGCGTACATTTGCGAAACCCCGCCGCTGCTTGTTAACTTTGAGACTATCGTATATTGGTAATGGAAAGACTCTATCACATTCAGCATTGTATTAAATTTCCCAGGTTTCAAGTGCTCTTCTCGCACGGCGCGGACGAGGGCTAGTAGCAAGGGGGCGGGCTGCACCACTCCGAAGAGTTCGAGGCCACGGAGTGCCTGCTCTCCTTCGACTAGATTCCCTCCCCAGTCTGAAAGTATTTCAGGAGTCATTGCTTGCCGATAATACTTAGAGTCCTTTTCCAGCCATAATAGGTGTTTTTTGGCCGATTCTTTGTCGGTGATTTTACCTTTGAACTCACTGAACAGGTGTTGTTCGGACGTGTAGTCGTTTCTAGATAGCCACCAGTGTTGCAGGTATCTGTTTGGATTTAAACGTCGGTGCTTTTCTGTGGCTTCAAGTTGTGCTCGCATTGATGTCCACTGAACTTTGGGGCCGTCGGCGAGAACATTCCCGGAACCTCGCGATAGGCTAAGAAGATGATTCTTAAGAAGGTCGACAACTTCGAGATTCTTACCGCGACTATTGATCGTTTCGAAGATTGTGTACGCATCATCCTCATTGTCGTTAGTAATGAGAATAATTCGTAGATCTAGCAACTGTTTTCTCAGATGCTTGAGTTGGTTGATTTGAGCTTCGCGATTCTCTTCTTTGCTCAGAAGATCTTCGATGTTTTGTTGGATATTCTTGTTGATTGTGTCAAGATTCCTTTCCTCTTCGGTTCTTGGCTTCATAGTCCTATTTGGAGATTGTTGCAATATTGCGTGAGGGAAGTAGTTTGACCCATTCTCGACAATTAGCGAGAATGTCACTTCCCCGTCGTCGTTTTGTTTCTGAATGAGCTGATGTAGTGCGCTCGCAAGGTCATTCTCGTCGAATTCTGCAAATTTGTCTCTGATAGCGCACAGCATCATCATGATAGTGGTGAGACGTTGCTGCCCATCGACAACGCGTGCGACGTGGGAGTCCCGTTCTTGCCATATCACCATTGGACCGATAAAATATCCAGTCGATTCATCTTTTGTTAGATCTCGCCAGAAATCAGCAAAATTGTCTCCGTCCCAACTGAACGGTCTTTGAAAGCGAGGGATGACGTAGTAGTTGTCATTTCGAAGCATGTCTCGGAGCGTCGTCTTTGACGGCTCGAACTGGATTTCAGGCATCAGTTCTCCTAGGTGATTGTCTCCCAGGGTCAGACAGATTTCAAGTATCTGCTTCAGACCTGGGGGTGTCAGACGCTGTTGTCTTGACGGATAGAATCATAACGCTAGATGAGTGGCTTTACGCAATACTGGGACGACTGTGGAATAAAAGACGAACGAGTTATGGGCTTAAGGGTGGCAATAGTGATAGATAATGATTCAGGCGGGGAAGTCATTTTTTTGTAACGCCTGGATAACAATTTTTGCGGAACTGTTGACATTCTCATGTTCCCATATGTGGACGACCGTCCACCCAAGGGCACCGAGCTTTTCGTCGGTGTCGCGGTCGCGGGCCTGGTTCTTCGCGATCTTCCACTGCCACCACTCGGAGTTTCGGCCGGGCATGGTCCCGTGCTCAGGGCAGCCGTGCCAGAAACATCCGTCTACCTGTACCGCCACCTTCTTCCCAGGGAAGGCAATGTCGACCTTGCGGCGCGGAATCCCCGGAACTTTGTACTGCACCCGATAGCGCAGTCCCATCCGCCACAGAGTCCGCCGCAGTTCCATCTCGGGTGAGGTGTCGCGCCGAGACAGGCTGGAGTAGCGAGCGCTCACCTTTGGATCTGCGGGCTTGTCTCGCGCTGGTTCGGGAGCGTGCAGTGGGTTGGACGCGCCATCATCCGATGGTGCAGCCATGCATACATCACCTCGCCAGTAGCTTGCGGACCGCCTCGTCAGGGCTTGTGGGAGCGGCATCCACTGCGTTGAGGATACGGCGCCCGGACGCCGTCGACTCGAGGATGCGGCGGTCTCGGTCACAGTGCATCTTGAGCATGTTCCAGACCACGCCTACGTTGACGCCGTTCCCCAGTTGCTTGTAGGTCTTGGCGTCGGGTTGGCCGGCAAAAGAGAACTCATCCGGGAACCCCTGAAGGCGGGCGGCTTCCTGCGGTGCCAGCCGGCGACGCTGCTTCCCGACGATACTGGTCTGTGTGATAGCGACGAGCGCGGGAACGTAGGTGGCGGGCTTCGCGCGTAGACCCGATGGGCGGAAGTGCATGAGGCAGTCCCAGAGGGACTCGATGTCCTGTGCCTGCCACTCAAGCTTACGGCGCGACGGCGGAAAGTCCTTCACGCCAGAGGTGGTCATCCAGGCTCGACACCAGGCTGCGTTCTCGGTAAAGAGCTGCGCGTTCTTGCGTAGGAAGTTCATCTTCCAGGCGGGAACGTCATCGAGCTCTCCCGACTCGATCTGGATCTCCAGGTCCTCGGTCGTCTGCCAGGCATCGACCCAGATGGGGAACCCCGGTAGCTTCTTCCCAGGGTTGTGGTCGCGGAACCGCTTCACCCACTTGTCCCAAGCATTGATCCAGTCCTTCTCCGCCCTCGACAGGTCGTAGCCCTCGACGTCAGCGAGCAGGTAGTCGTCTATCTTCCAGTCGACTGGTTTATCGGCGTACAGCTCTCTGGGCCTCGCCACTGGCTGGGGGGCTGTCGACTCGATACCTTCAGGGTCATACGTGGCGGTGATGAAGACTCGCTCCCTGACCTGGGGTCGCCCTCCCCGCTCTGGGCCGAGTTGGTGCGGCGAGAGGATGGCGGGGGTGTCTGCGATGCGATACCCCTCTTCCCTCAGGGACTTGACGATGACCTCCCACTCGTGTGCGTGGCGCGGTCCGGCAAGGTTTCGAACGTTCTCGAGAAGAAGCACTGTGGGGTGACGTTCCTGGACGATTTTGAGGATGTTGAAGTAGAGCGTGCCCCGCACCTCGTCCAGCATCCCAGCTTGGGCGCCGGACTTGGAGAAGGGCTGGCATGGGAACCCCGCGGCAAGGATGTCATGGGGCTGGATCCTGTCGGACACGCCGTCGTCGTTGGCGTCGACCGTGATGTCACCGAGGGCGTCGATGCCCCAGTTCTGCTCGTAGATGCGGGCTGCGTCCTTGTCGATCTCGACCGCGTAGGTGCACCGGCCACCCATCCCGGACAGAGCAGCGTGGAAGCCGCCGATCCCTGCGAAGAGGTCGGTGTAGGTGAACTTCTCGGTCATGAGCCAAGCTAAACACATGTTCGAGCTGAAGGGAAGCTCTGTTCACCGTGAGCTTGGGCTCACGCTGCGAAGTCATGCTGTGCCATCACAATCCCCGCCTCCTGAGCCTTGCGGAGCACCAGATCCAGCTTCGGCCTCCTCGGCTTGCCGCTCGGCTGGTGTCCTTGTCTGAACACCTTCAGCACACCATCGGCAAGTGCTTGTTCGACCTCGGCGGTTCCCTGGAAGACGTACGCCTGCAACGTGACAGGGTGCAGAGAGACCTTGAGCCGCCGAGGACGCGGGGACCTCGATTCGGAGGCGCCTCGCATCTTCCGGTGCCAGGCGTCGAACTCGATGAAACCGTCAAAGGATGAGGCTCCGGACAGGATCAGGAAGCCGATCGAACCACGCTCGTCAACGCACTGCAGGATGGACTCGTGGTCGTTGAGCAATGCCTCGCCAGACACTTTTTCAGGGGAAGCAAGTTTCTCCTGCCCATGGGTCTTGAGGTCCCACACGAAGTTGCGGGCGTAGTCAAACTCGGTGGCGCCGATGCGGACTGGCCCTCCGCCGTAGGCGTTGATGAGAGCAGGGAGACCCACGAACTCGAAGTACCAGCCCGCCCATTCTGTTCCTCTTGCCTTGCTGTACTCACTCTTCAGCATCTCCTGGACGCATGCCCTCCCGTCCCAGTGAGATGGGCAGGATGCTGCCAGCGCTGCTACGAGTAACCGAGCCTCCTGCTGCAGACGGATCAACTTAGTGCCGTGGCCGTGGAGCACCCGCTGTTCAGCCCCTGCAAGAACAGCGTTGAGCCCATTGAGTGTGACGGTCTGACCAGAGGACCAGCACGAGTCGTTCCAGGGCATGTCAAGCGCTGCCGCGATGGCTTCGGCGAGCTTGGTCTTCGTCAGTCGGGAGTCGAGAGGTAGGCCGAGGTTGTCAACGAGGTCCGTCAGCACCGACTTCCTCTCCTTGCTTCCCGGGCCCAGATCCTGCGGACGTCCGCCTGTGATCGAGGAGATACGCCGAACCGCCTCGAGTTTGTCGCGTGCGGGAGCGAACCAGTCAGGCAATGTCGGGATGACTCCACGCATCTCCCGTACCGCCCGACGCTGAAGCTCAGCCTCAGTCGCAGCCAGGATGGCGTTGAGCCCTCGCAAGGTGATGGTTTGCCCCGTTGAGGAGAAGGAACGATCCCATGCTTGGTCGAGCGCTTCGAGTATCTGACGTGCAAGTACGTCCTTCGGTGCGCTCTCGTCAACATCGAGCGAGAGGCACTCGGCAGTCTTAGTCAGTACCGACTTCTTCTCCTTGCTGCCGGGACCTAACGGCTCGGCTGGAGCCTGCGCGGCGGCGTAGAGCCTCGCGACCGCCTCAAGCTTGGACTTGGCGGGGAGGAACGACGATGTATCCATGAGCGGATCGTAGAACTGCTTCTTCGACGTGGCGTGACTAATGAGAGTTTTGTCCCGAGCGGTTGTTCTCCCGTTTACCCATCCACCCGCACCAGCCGGACGATGCCGGTTATCTGAGCGGCCGTCGTCCAGGCCAGGATGATGAGTCCGGCAGAGGTGACCTCCGCCCGCGATGCGTCCGCCGTCAGCCAGATCTGGGCCGCCTGGCCCGGTAGCCGGCGGGCGGCGTCGCCCAGGAACACGGCCAGCTGCGGTGCCAGAATCACCAGCACCACGGCCGCCGTGGACGCACCGATGACGCTGCGCAGCGCCGCACCGAGCCCGGCCGCCAGCAGCAGCGCAGCCGTCAACCAGACCACGGTCCTTCCGCCGGCCCACAACGCCGCCGTCGAGATCGTCGGGCACGCGGCCAGGCTCGCCCCGACCAAGACGCTCGACGCCACCAGTCCCGTACCGGTCAGCACCATGAGCCGTGCCGCCGCCAGCCGTCCTCGCGCTGGCGTCACCAGCAGACTCGTCACGCCCTGCGCCGTGGAATGCTCGGCACCCGCCGCGGCCACACCGGCCGCCACGAAGCCGATCTGCACCGCCAGCGTCCACATCGGAGCGATCGCCTCGAATCCAAAGTCCCGCCCATCCACCACGTTCTGCGGGATCGACATGACCATGGCGACCGCAGCCGCGCCCGCCACCGCCGCCGACCACCACATCGCCGGCAGCGTCACCACCTTCAGCAGCTCCGCGTGCAGTGCCCGCCCCCAGGCTGTCGTCACCCCTGCGGTAGCCCTCACCCTGCTGGTTGCACCGGCTCCGCTCATGCGTCCCGCCTCATCCACACCCAGCAGCACACCGCCGCGCACCCGCCCGCCCACGCCGCGCAGACGGAGGCCGCCATCGGGATCGACAGCAGCTCGACGAGCCGGTCGTAGTTGAGCGTCGCCGGGTTCGCAATGAGCCGCACCGCCGCCGTATCCGGCAGGAACCGGGCCGCATCGGTGGACTTAATGAGCAGCACCCCCGGCGAGAGCATCGTCGACATCGCGACGAGGACCGTCATCGACACCAGCGCGCTGCGTGTCGCCATCGCCAGTGCCATCGACGCCATCGCCGAGAACACCCACCACGTCAGGAGCCCCGCCAGCATCCACCACGGCACCGGCTCGAAGGGCACGCTCGACCCCAGCAGGTGCCGGCACAGCGAGTAGGTCGCCGCCCACGCCACCGCCAGCAGCACCGTCGCAGCCCCCAGCACCACAAGCAGCTTCGCGGCCACCGACGCCCCGCGCCGCGGCTGTACCAGCATCGTCGTCGTCACCTGTCGCGGAGCGCTGGAGGCCCCGCTCGTGCGCGGATCACTCGCGTACTCACTGACTACAACACTCACCGCCAGCACCACGATCCCCGTCGTCCCCACGTACAGCCCGATGATGCCGACATTGCCCAGCTGTGCCGGCGCATCCGGGTCGCCGGCCGCCAGCCGCGCCGCCAGGTCATGATCCGTGTAGTACTCGATCAGGAGCGGCAGGACGATCGCCAGCGCTGCCCCCAACCAGGCCCCCGGCAGGCCCACCGTCTTGCGCACCTCCGCCTTGAGGGAGCGCACCAGCGCCGTCGCCGCGCTCATGAACGGCCCCCTTCCTCGCGCTCGGCCCTGCCGGCCCGACCCTCGACCCTGTCCCCGGTCGGGGCAGTCAGCGAGAAGAAGGCATCCTCCAGGTTTGCGTGACCCGCCGCGACATCCCCCAGCGTCCCGGCGGCCCGCACCCGCCCGCCGGCGATGACAACGACGTCGTCGGCCACCTCGCCCAGCTCGGCCAGAACATGACTGGACAGCAGGACCGTGCCCCCGGCGTCGGCCCGCTGCCGAAGCAGCGAGCGGATCCACCGGATCCCCTCCGGGTCCAGGCCGTTGACCGGCTCGTCGAGGACCAGCACCTCCGGGTCGCCCAGCAGCGCCGTCGCCAGCCCCAGGCGCTGTCCCATTCCCAGGGAGAAGGTGCGCACCCGCCGCCCGGCCGCATCACTCAGCCCGACGACGTCGAGCACCTCGGCCACCCGGTGCCGACTGATTCCCGCGCCCGAGGCCACCCAACCCAGGTGACCGCGCGCCGTGCGCGAGGGGTGCGCGCCCGAGCCGTCGAGCACCGCCCCCACCGTGCGCAACGGCTCGCGCAGCTCGCGGTAGGGGCGCCCGCCGATGAGCGCCCGCCCACCGTCGGCCCGGTCCAGCCCCAGCAGACACCGCAGGGTCGAGGACTTCCCGGCGCCGTTCGGGCCCACGAATCCGGTGACGCGGCCCGGACGGGCCTCCAGGCTCACGCCGTGAAGCACCTCCCGCGCCCCGTGCCGCTTGACGAGGTTCTCAATACTGATCATGGGTCAACTCCAGCGCGCCGAGCGGCAGCGCGCATCGGCCGCCCAGCCGAAGTGGTTCCACCGCCTCAGACCCAAGTCCGTCAGACCCCGGTTCGATGAAGCGTCCGGGCCGCCTTCCTAGACTGGCCGCGTGCCTGTCCCCGATGCCCCTTCGCGCCACTCGCCGCTCGGGCGCGCCATTACCGGGCTGACCGTGGTTGTCTTCGGCCTGGGCACCATGGTCGGCTTCTCCCCGGCTCCTTCTCGGCGCGGCCAGATGACGCTGCTGCTCGTCATGGCCGGGCTCGTCGTCGCCTCCCTGTGGCTGCTGCGGCGCGACCAGCGTGCCTACGAGCGGCGCCTGGCGCAGGAGACCGCCGCGCGCGCCGTCGCCGAGGACCGCCTCGTCATCGCCCGCGAGCTGCACGACGTCGTCTCCGGCAACCTCGGCGCCATCACCGTGCGCTGCGCCGTGGCCCAGCGCCTCGAGACCACCCCCGACGGGCTGCGGACCGCACTCGACGACGTCGAGACCGCTTCCCGCGAGGCCACCGACGCGCTGCGGCGCATGCTCGCCGTCCTGCGCGACGAGCACACGTCCCCGACGCCCGGGGCAGTGGCGACGGTCCCTGCGGGAGCTCCGGGCGGCGCACCGCTTCCCGAAGCCGCTCTTATCAGCAACCTCGCCGAGACCCTTCGGGAGCCGATCGGCAAGGCCCGCCGCACCGGCGTCACCGTCGATCTCGACGTCGATGCGTACTCCGGCACAGAAGCGGACGTCGACCAAGCCGCGACGATAACCGACGGCCTCCCGGCTCCGACGACTCAAGCCGCTGTCCGGGTCGTGGCCGAGGCCCTGGCCAACACCGCCCGCCACGCCGGCCCCACGCGCGCCCGCGTCACTCTCCGGCAGGAGCCGGGACGGCTGCGCATCGCCATCGTCGACGACGGCCCGGTCCCCGAATGGGAGCCCCACCCCGGGGCGGGGCAGGGGCTGCGTGGACTTCACGAGATCCTGACCCCGCTCGGCGGAACCCTGACCACCGGTCCCCGCGCCGACGCCCCCGGCTTCGCCATCGAGGCGACGCTGCCCGTCGAACCCCACGGGAGGCCCCATGACTGAGGCCGTTCCCGGGCCGGAAAGCCCCTCCATCCGGGTCCTCGTCGCCGAGGACCAGGCCCTCCTGCGCACCACCCTGGCCGCCCTGCTCGAGGCCGAACCCGGCATGAGCGTCGTCGGCCTGGCCGAGGACGGCTCCCGCGCGGTTGCCCTGGCCGCCGAGCTGCGCCCCGACGTCGTCCTCATGGACATCCAGATGCCGGGCCTGACCGGCATCGAGGCCACCACCCTGATCTGCGCCGACCCGGCGCTCGCGGCCACGCGCGTCCTCATCCTCACCATGTTCGAGATCGACGACTACGTCCTGGGTGCGCTGCGCGCCGGCGCCTGCGGATTCCTGCTCAAGGATGCCTCCCCGCAGGCTCTCGTCGACGCCGTGCGCACCGTCCACGAGGGACAGTCGCTGCTCAGCCCCCAGGTGCTGGCCCGTCTTATGGACTGCATGCCACGCACAGCATCGGCTGGCGCCTCCCGTAGCTCCTGGGCCAGTGATGTCGAGGACCTCACGCCCCGCCAGCGTGAGGTCCTCCTGCTCATCGCCCGGGGCCTGTCCAACAGTGAGATCGAGGTCGAGCTCGGTATCACCCGGGCCACCTGCCGCAGCCACATCACCGCACTCCTGGCCCGCCTCGGTGCCCGAGACCGCGCCCAGCTCGTCATCGCCGCCTACGAGTCCGGCCTCATCAGCGCCTGCTGAGGCTGCTGCCCGCGACTCTGCTTGAGGTGAGTGGCGTCTTCGGCTGAAAAGTGTCCATATGGGACGACTTTGACGGCTCACTCGCACAAACAGAAGTGCGTTTGTGCGGGTCAGGGCGTTTTGGGTAGTTGCGTTCCGGCGATTGGGGCATTCAAAGTCGTCCCATACGGACAAAATCTGCTCAAGAGCCGTCGCCGTTGTGCTTGAGTGCGGCTTGTTGACGGTGCTGCTCGGAAACCGTCAGTGGGGTGCGACCGAGAGGGCGGTGATGCCGTGCCCTCGGGGACGACGCCGGCACATCGCCTCAAAGGACACGGCTATCCGAGGATCCTCCCGCCCGGCCCCGGCGGGCTGATCTCATCCCCGCTCTGTGAAGACCAGCCGGCGCTGCGCCACATAGCTGGCCACGTAGATGGCCCCATCGCCGAGTACCTTGGCGATCCCCAGCGGGATCCCGACTGTGGTGAGCGCCTTGAGCACCAGGTAGCTGGCCGCCAGCAGGCTCACTGCCAGGATCACGTACCGCACCGCCGTGCGCACCACGGTGCCGCGCCGCGCCCGGAAGACGCGACGATTCATGAAGAAGTTCGCCGTCCCGGAGATCAGTCGCGCCCCCACGACCGCCGCCAGCAGGTTGCCGGTCATCGCGAAGATGACCATGACACCCAGCCAGTCGATCCCGAAGCTCGCCAGCGACGCCCCCATGAACCGCAGCAGCGGAGCATAGATACGAGCCGAGTCCTGCAGCGGGCGGAAATGGGAGGAGGTGTTGCCCGGCTCGTAGACCGTGGCGATCTCCACCTGCTCCACCACCAGCCCCAGCTCGTGGGCGCGCAGCAGGGCGGAGAGCTCGTACTCGTAGCGGTCTCCGGGAACCTTCTGCAGCCAGTCCAGGCGCCCGGCGGGGTAGCCGCGCAGGCCCGTCTGGGTATCGGCCAGCCTCCAGCCGGTCGCGCCTCGGAACAGCAGGGCGGTCACATCATTGCCTATCCGACTGCGCAGCGGCACCGGCCCGGTGAAACGCCGCACCCCCAGGGTCATGTGCCCGGTCTCGCGCACCCTCGCGGCCACGGCCTCGATGTCCGAGGGCGTGTGCTGCCCGTCGGCGTCGGCGCACACCACGTCCGCGTCGGGCCAGGTGGCGGCCGCGTGAGCCAGGCCCGTGCGCAGCGCCTGACCCTTGCCCTGGTTGACCGGGTAGTTGACCACCTGGGCGCCCCGGGCGCGGGCGGCGGAGAAGAAGGGGGCGTACTGCGGCCCCGAGCCATCGTCGACGACCAGCACCGCGCAGTCCCGACGCGCCCCACGCAGGCGGGCCACGAGTGCGACCAGGCGCTCATCGGGCTTGTAGGCCGGGATGAGCACCACGAGAGTCACCGTAGCCCGGGGACGGGGTGCACCACCGACCCGCGGCGCGGTCCGGTTGCCCGCCGACCGGTTGACGGAGGTCCGGTTCGCGGGGGCGATGACCCGCGGCAGAACGCGCGGCGAGGTCTGAAGGGCTGTGTCGGTGCCGTTCATCTCAGGATCCGTTCGCGATGTAGAGGATGTCGGAGGTGTCGCGCTCGCCCCCGTTGGAGGGCTGGTTGATGATCGAGCCGTTGAAGTACATGGCCGACGAGCCGCCGCCGTCGATGTTGTAGGCGCAGGCGCACCCCAGGTCGGCCATGATCTGGGCGAGCTCGGTCATGGTCACGCCGCGCGAGTAGCCCTCGCTGCGGCCGTCGACGACGACGAGCTTGAGGTGGTTCTTCTCCACCCACCCCACGGCGGTGCGCGGCTGCTGGCCCTGGATGGAGTGGTTGCCGACGTTGGTGTCCACCTCGACCTGGTCGATGCCGGAGAGCACCTTGGAGTTGTTGACCAGCGCCGGCCCGAAGGACAGCGTGTTCCACACGCCCGCGTCCAGAAGCGTCTGGGCCTTGGTGGTGGTTTCGTCGTAGACCTCCACGCGCCCGTCGCTGTAGAAGGCCATGCCGTCGCGTGTGCCACTATCGCGGTAGATGACGCCGTTGCGGATGAGGATGCCGTCGCTGCGGAAGCCGTAGTAGTCGCCGTTGATGGCCAGGACGGCGTCGTGCTCGGAGGCCATCGTGCTGGGCTTGGCAACGATGTTGGTGCCGTAGGAGTTGTTGGCGAAGGCACTGCGCAGGTCGGTGGCGTTGGTGAGCTTGACGTCGGCCACGTAGTAGGTGACGGTGTCGCTGCCCGAGCCGGTGGAAACCCGCTGAATCTCGATGCTCGTGTTCGATGAGGAGTAGGAGTCGTCCCCGACCTTCACGTTGGTGGCCGGGGTCGCCGGGGAGCCGGCCGCGTTCTGCGCATTGGCCTCCAGGGCGGTGACGTCGCCGACCTCCACATGGTCGATGACGAAGCGGTTGAGCGCCCAGGCGCTGGTACCGGTGGCGGCCAGTCCCAGGACGGCGGCGCCACCCAGGAGGAAGCGGCGGCGCGGGTGCTTGCTGGACTTCGAGGAGCGGTCGCGCCGGCCGGACTGGTGGTCCTGGCCGGACTGGGGCGGCTCGGTCGGGTTGAGGGTGTCGGGGCTGTGCATGACTCAACCGTGTCGGCGCCGTGTGTGTCAGGCGTAGGTTGACCTTGTGGGTCTCCTGTGAAGCCGCGGCGGGCCCAGGGGCCGCCCGAGCGCAGGGCTAAGGCGTCCCCGCTATGCCGCAGCCCTTCGACATCGCGCCGGTTGGTCCAAGAACCGGTTGGAACGACGTCGGAGAATGGCTCCGCGTCGGGTGTCAATACTTCTGGAAGGTGAGAACCTTGCGTCAAGATTGTCCCTGAGGAGCATCACTGAGATCCGGCCCGGGCGTACAGTGATGGGGGCAAGTAGCCGGTTCCCGCCGTGAGAATCTGCGAAGAAGGAGGCAACCGTGTTGACGGGACGGACTCAGCGCACTTTCCGCATTGCCATCGTGGTAATCAATATTCTGGTGGCCGTCGCCTCCTTCCGTCGGGGAGACACGTCGGCCATGGTCATCGCCATCGCTGTTGCGGCGATCTTCCTGTATCTGCTGATTCGTCCATTCGTCGGCGGCAGGGATGATGACCGCGACGACCGGACTCCTCCGAGCTCATGAGCGCCGTCGACGACGCCACCCACCTCCTCGAGGTCGAGGGCCTGTCCGCCTGGTACGAGCGCGATCACCCGGTCCTCACCGACGTCTCCTTTGCCCTCGAGGCCGGCGAGGCCGTGGGCCTCATCGGCCTCAACGGCGCCGGCAAGACCACGATGCTCACCTCCCTGTGCGACGTCCACCGCGGAGCGCGGCTCGGAGTCCTGCGTTACCGGGGCCGGGACGTGCACCCTGGCGACGAGCACTTCAAGGCCGCCCGCTACCTCAGCCTCGCCGACGACTCCTCCTTCCCCACCTGGAACCTGGAGGCCTTCATCGGCTTCCTCGAGCACGCCTACCGCCTGCGCCCGGACCGCGGCCGCCTCGAGGAGCTGATCGAGGGATTCGACTACGGTCGCTACCGGACCACCTCCTTCTCCCGGCTCTCCAGCGGCTCACGCAAGAAGGCCAACCTCATCGCCGCCTTCTACCTGACCTCGTCCCTCCTCTTCCTGGACGAGCCCGTCGACTTCCTCGACTTCACCGCCACCGAGTTCCTGTACCGCAGCATCAACGACGCCGCCGCATCCGGCCGCTCGATTCTGCTCAGCTCCCACATCGCCGAGTCCTTCACCCGCTGCACCCGGCGCCTCTACGTGCTCTCCGCCGGCCGGATGACCGGTCCTTTCACCACCCCCGAGGACTCCGATGCCGTGGCGGCGCTGGTCAGTTAGCCGAGCCGCCCTGAAGGCGGTGACGGGGCAGTTCGTGGGGCGCCAGAGCGTCCTGGGCGCCGTCATTCTGTGCGCCCTGGCCACCTGGTTCGGGGCGTCGACCGACCTCCGCGTCAACCCGCGCGTCGCGGTCACCGGACTGGTCATGGCCGCCGTCGGCCTGACGGCCACCATCGCCTCGACCTGGATCGGCTCCGGGCGCTGGGACGACCTGGCCCGCTTCCCTCTCCGGCGTGACGAGCTCGCCCGGGCCACCTGCCTCGTGGTCAACGCCGTCGTCCTGCTGGAGGCGGTCGTGCCCATCGTCCTGTTCGTCCTGCTCGCCGGTGGCGGAGGAAGTGGCCGGAGTCCCGGAATGGGCATTACTGCGACGACGGCCGTGGAGATGGTCGCCGTCGGGCTGGGGGCCGGGGCACTGGGGCTGATCCTGTGGGCGGGGGAGAGGATCTGGCTGCGCTGGACGGCCGCTGGGGCTCTCGTCGTCGGGACACTCCTCTGGTGGCTCGCGCCCGCGGCCTCGGCCCTCCTCTTTGTGGCCTGCGCTCTGACTGCGATGGCGCGTTCCCGAGATCTGCGAGCGCGCCGCACACAGGTGGGAACCGTCCGGGGTGGCCGCCGCAGCCTGGTCCTGGGCGAGTTGGCCACCGTGCGCACCACGCAGGTCAATACCCTCGTGATGCTCGTCGTTAGCCTCTTCTTCACCTACACCATGGCCCGCCGCGGTCTGACGGTCTCGCTGCCCATGGCGCTCATCGTCACCAACACGCCGTTGAACGCCTACTTCTCCCGCTATCCCAGCACTCGCGCGGTGGTGCTGGCCGCGCCCGGATCGAGGCGGGTCTTCATGGCCTACGCCAGAGACCTCACACTGTTGTACGCAACGTCCAGCTGTCTGGTGGGCGCACTGATCGTCTGGCTCGGAGGCGGTCTTGCGGAGGCGGTTGCAGCCGGAGTGGCAGCCTCACTCGCTGGGGCGACGACGGCGGTCCTCCTGGAGGTCTACCGGCCGCTGACGGGCTGGAAGTCCGAGCGTGACGTCATGCGTCACCCGCGCAAGTACCTCCCTTCGGTCGCCGCGCTGCTCGCCGTCATAGTCGTTCACGCGCTCGCGCCGTAGCAGCCTCACAGGGCCTTCGAGGCTCGTCGCTGTCGGCGCCACTGTGCCAACCTCCATGTGTCCCCCATGTCAGTTGTTCGACCTTACTAAAATTAGATCGACTAACTTGGCAAATTAACTGAGGTGGACCTAAGGTTCTGGGTGATTCGTCTCCGTTCGCCCGTCACCGAAGGACTTCTATGCGCCGTCGTACCCTGCTCATGGCCCTCCCGCTCACCGCCGTCCTCGCCAGCTGTGGAGTCGCCTCCCGCGCCGGCAAGGGCTCCAGCGCCGGCGCCTCCTCAGGCGCCTCCAGCAACGGCGGTTTCGAGGTCACCGACATCGTCGGCCGCAAGGTCACCTTCAGCGCCCAGCCCAAGAGAATCGTCCTGAGCGAGTCCCGCCACGTCTACTCCCTGGCCTTCCTCAACAAGACCAACCCCGTTGACAAGGTGGTCGCCTGGGGCGAGGACCTTCAGAAGGCCGCCCCCGACTTCTACGAGAAGGTCCTCTCCGTCGCCCCCAAGGCCGCCGAGCTGCCGAAGATCGGCAACATCGCCAAGGACGGCCTGCCCATCGAGACCCTGGTGAGCCACAAGCCCGACGTCTTCGTCATGACTCTGGACGCCTACAACTCCGCCAAGGAGAAGGGCTACCTCGAGAAGCTGGACGGCCAGAAGATCACCTACGTCGTCACCGACTTCCGCCGCGACCCGGTCAAGAACACCGTCCCCTCGGTCACCCTCATGGGCGCCATCTTCGACAAGCGCAAGGAGGCCGAGGCCTTCGTCGCCTTCTACAAGAAGCAGGTCGACCCCATCGTGGCGAAGGTGAAGTCCCTGACCTCCAAACCCACCACCTTCCTGTGGCGCGGCCCGGGCGTCAACGACCCGGGCTCCACCTACTCCACCGCGAACCTCGGCGCGATCGTCACCGCCACCGGCGGCACCAACATCGCCGACAGCCTCCTGTCCGGCGAGGAGGGCGTGCTCACCCCCGAGCAGGTCATCGCCTCCAACCCCAAGAACATCATCGCCACCGGCGGCGAGTGGCAGCAGCAGAAGATCAAGGACACCGCCCAGACCAGCTACGTCCACCTCGGCTACAAGGCCGACGAGGCCTCCGCCAAGGCCAGCCTGGAGCAGCTGAAGAACCAGCCCGGCTACGACAAGATCCAGGCCTTCACCGACAGGCACGTCTACGGCATCTACCACCAGTTCTACGACGCCCCCTACAACTTCATCGCCTACCTCACCTTCGCCAAGTGGCAGAACCCCGAGGCCTTCTCCGACATCGACCCCGCCAAGGTCTGGAAGGACTTCCACGAGCAGTACATGCCCTGGAAGGCCGAGGGCGTCTTCTTCGCCGCCATCTGATGGGAGCCTCCAACGTCACGGCTCCTTCCGACGACGTCGCAGCGCACCAGTCCGATACCGCTCAGGTACCGGGCGGTGCGGCGTCGGTGACGAAGGCTGACGGGCGGGCCGGTGCGCCCACGGACACGGCGGCGTCGGCCTACGCCGCCTACCGCCGTCGAACCGTGCGGCGTCTTGCGATGCTGATGGGTCTGGCCACCCTGCTCCTGGTCGTCTTCCTCGTGGCCCTCATGGTGGGGCCGCTGGGGTTCAGCCCGGCCCAGGTGCTCGGCTCCCTCCTCTACGCCGACTACGACCCGTGGGTCGCCAACATCGTCATCAACCTGCGCCTGCCACCGGCGCTCCTGGCGGTCCTGGTGGGTGGGGCGCTGTCCCTGGCCGGCGTGCAGATGCAGACGATCCTCGACAACCCGCTGGCCGAGCCCTTCACCCTGGGGATCTCGGCGGCCTCCGCCCTGGGGGCGGCGCTGGCCATCGTCACGGGCCTCGTGCTGCCTGTGGCCACCGGCGCCACTCTGCCGATCGTGGCGATGACGGCGGGACTGGCGGCCTCCCTCACCATCGCGATGGTCTCGAGGCTGCCCTCGGTGACCAAGGAGATGACGATCCTGCTGGGTATCGCCCTGGTCTTCAGCTGCCAGGCGCTCCTGGCGCTCGTGCAGTACCGGGCCTCCACCGAGAGCC
This sequence comes from Actinomyces oris, assembly GCF_001937665.1. GTDB lineage: Bacteria > Actinomycetota > Actinomycetes > Actinomycetales > Actinomycetaceae > Actinomyces > Actinomyces stomatis. The sequence continues at coordinate 79,722 of NZ_MSKL01000010.1, forward strand.
TGCAGCAGATCGTCTTCTGGTCGATGGGCTCCCTCATGCGCGCCACCTGGCCGGCCGTGGCCACCGTCTCGGTGGCCCTGCTCGTGGCCACGCCCGTCTTCTGGGTCAACGGCTGGCGGCTGACCGCCATCACCCTGGGGGAGGCGCGCGCCGCGGCCATGGGCATCAACGTGGCGCGCCTGCGCGCGTGGACCCTGGTCGGGGTCTCGCTGCTGGCCGCCCTGTCCGTGGCCTTCGTGGGGATCATCGGATTCGTGGGACTCGTGGGACCGCACATGGCCCGCGGCCTGGTGGGGGAGGACCAGCGTTTCCTCGTGCCCGCCTCCATCCTGTGCGGCGCCACCCTGCTAACCGCCGCCCACGCCGCCAGCCAGGTCATCGTGCCGGGTGTCGCGGTGCCGGTCGGCATCCTGACCGCCCTGGTGGGTGTGCCGGTGTTCCTCACCATCATCTTCGGACACCAGCGTTCGGTGGTCAGGAGCGGTTCATGAGCCTGACACTGGACAACCTCACCTTCTCCTACGGCAGGCGGGCCGTCCTCAAGGGTGTCGACGCCACCTGGGAGACGGGCCAGACGGTGGGGCTGCTCGGCCCCAACGGCGCCGGCAAGTCCACCCTGGTCACCTGCGTGGCCCAGCTGCGCCGCTACCTGGGGGAGGTGACCTTCGAGGGTCGCCGGGGCCACGACCTGCGCGGCATGATCGGCTACATGCCGCAGGGCCTGCCCGGCGACGCCGCCCTGACCGCCCTGGAGTCGGTGCTCACCGCCTCGCGGCGCGGGATGACCTGGCACACGAGCCGGGCCGACATCGACCTGGCCTGGAATGCTCTGGACGAGCTCGGGGTGGCCGAGCTGGCCGACCGCCCACTGGGCCAGCTCTCCGGCGGCCAGCGCCAGCTCATCGCCCTGGCCCAGACGCTCGTGCGCGAGCCCGGGCTCATCCTGCTCGACGAGCCCACCTCCGCCCTCGACCTGCGCCGCCAGGTCTCGGTGCTCTCCCACGTGCGGCGGATCTGTCACCGGGACACCGGGCGCCTCGCCGTCGTCGCCCTGCACGACCTCAACCTGGCGGCCCGCTTCTGCGACCGCCTCGCCATCCTCGCGGGCGGGACGATCCTCGCCGAGGGGCCGCCCGCCGAGGTGCTTCAGCCCGACATCCTTGCCGAGGTCTACGGGCTGCGGGTGCGGATCGTGCCCGACGGCGACCACGTCATGGTCGCCCCCGAGGCCGAGCAGGGGGCTTGAGCGGGGGCCTGCCGTCAGGCGTTCCGGCGTCGCATGAGGGGGTCTTCCCCGCCACGTTCCTCACCGTCCTGGCTGCGCTCAGGAGGCTGAGCGCAGCCGAGTCGTCGGCAGAGGCAGTTCGATGGCGCCAATGAGGTCCACGGACTTGGCGATGCCGGTGGCCGACAGGTCCTCCATCGCTCTGGCCACGATGACGCGGTCCCGGTGGATCTCGCGAATCCTGACCCGTGCCCAGCTCTCCTCGCCCGTCTGCGGATCCTCCTCCTCCAGGAGCCAGTCCTCCGCCAGAAGCCGCAGGCCGATCGCATCCAGGACCGCCTCGGCCTCATCGAGCTCCATGGCCTCGCCTCGCTGGACCCACAGCCGGTCGTAAGGGATGAACCGGCCGTCCGCACTCATCTCGATATAGCCCACGTGCTCGCCGTCCTCGCGACGCAGATGATCGAAGACGTCCTCAGGATCGGGCAGGCCTTCCGGTGGCGGGGCGCTCATGCGTGCCAGGCTACCGGGCCGATGAACGCCGCTACGTCAGCGCAGGCCTGTCGCTTCCGACGTGGTCGGATCGTCCTCAAGCCACGAGTGGCTGATAGCGCTGACGGGCGGCCTCGCCGGAGGTTCCGACCATATTTCCAATAGCTGCCCAGGACATCCCAGCGTCCCGAGCACCTCTGATGGCGTCAAGGATGTCAGCCTCGCTCAGGCCGTGCTTCAGCGCCGATCTGGCAATGATCGGATCGTCCACAGATCCAAGGTAACTTGTGATGTGCTGTGTGGTCGAGGGTTGTGCCTTCGGGGTGGCGCTGGTGGTTGCCGCAGGTTTGACCGCCCGGTGAGCGTGCGGATGCCGCAGATGTGTTGGCTGACATCGGTGTCGAGCGGGGGTGCTCATGCGTGCCAGGCTGGTTGACTCTGAAAAGTCGTCAATCATGACACTTTCGGCAGTGTGCGGGGCTGGGTGGGCTGATCGCGAACGTACTTTCGCGACGAGGACTGCGTTCTCCCACAGAACTCGCGGGTGGGACCTCAGTCATCTGCAGGAAATCGCAGTCCTCGCCGGGTATCGCAGTTCCCGGTGTGCGGCCGGTGGGTGTGCTGCTCTGGCGTAGTTGGAACCGTTCGCCGCGCTGCCGTGAGCGGGTGCTTCACGCGGCCGGCGGCTTGTGATGCCGTGTGTGTCATAGGTCACTATCAAGTCTGGGAATGGACTGCGGTCAGTCAAGGTTGAGCCAGTCAGACTCAAGGTTGTATGTAGTCAAGTTGACAGAGCCTGACTCAATCACAATCCTGAGTGCATACGACTCAACCTGAAGGCGCCGGACCTCCCGGCCCTCACTGCAGACATCAACCAAGCAAGCACAAGGAGCACACCACATGGCACGCGCTGTCGGTATCGACCTGGGTACCACCAACTCTGCTATCGCCGTCCTCGAGGGTGGCGAGCCCACCATCATCCCCAACGCCGAGGGCGGCCGCACCACCCCGTCCGTCGTCGCGTTCTCCAAGTCCGGCGAGATCCTCGTCGGCGAGATCGCCAAGCGCCAGGCGGTCACCAACGTCGACCGCACCATCTCCTCGGTCAAGCGCCACATGGGCACCGACTGGTCCGTCGAGATCGACGACAAGAAGTACACCGCCCAGGAGATCAGCGCCCGCATCCTGGCCAAGCTCAAGGCCGACGCCGAGGCCTACCTGGGTGAGCCCGTCACCAACGCGGTCATCACCGTCCCGGCCTACTTCAACGACGCCGAGCGCCAGGCCACCAAGGAGGCCGGCACCATCGCGGGCCTGACCGTGGACCGCATCGTCAACGAGCCCACCGCCGCGGCCCTGGCCTACGGCCTGGACAAGGGCAAGGAGGACGAGCTCATCCTCGTCTTCGACCTCGGTGGCGGTACCTTCGACGTCTCCCTGCTCGAGGTCGGCAAGGACGAGGACGGCTTCTCCACCATCCAGGTGCGCGCCACCAACGGTGACAACCGCCTGGGCGGCGACGACTGGGACGCCCGCGTCGTCGAGTGGCTGGTCAAGCAGGTCAAGAGCAAGGACGGCGTGGACCTGTCCAAGGACAAGATCGCCATGCAGCGCCTCAGGGACGCCGCCGAGCAGGCCAAGAAGGAGCTGTCCTCGGCGACCTCCACGAACATCAACCTGCAGTACCTCTCCATGAGCGAGTCCGGTCCCATCCACCTCGATGAGAAGCTCACCCGCTCCAACTTCCAGGAGATGACCGCGGACCTCCTCGAGCGCACCAAGATCCCCTTCCACAACGTCATCAAGGACGCCGGGGTCAAGGTCTCCGACATCGACCACGTGGTCCTCGTGGGCGGCTCCACCCGCATGCCCGCCGTCGCCGACGTGGTGCGCGAGCTGACCGGCCGTGATCCCAACAAGGGCGTCAACCCCGACGAGGTCGTCGCCGTCGGCGCGGCCCTCCAGGCCGGCGTCATCCAGGGCGACCGTAGCGACGTCCTACTCATCGACGTCACGCCCCTGTCCCTGGGCATCGAGACCAAGGGCGGGGTCATGACCAAGCTCATCGAGCGCAACACGGCCATCCCGACCAAGCGCTCCGAGGTCTTCTCCACCGCCGAGGACAACCAGCCCTCCGTGCTCATCCAGGTCTACCAGGGCGAGCGCGAGTTCGCCCGGGACAACAAGCCGCTGGGCACCTTCGAGCTGACCGGCATCGCCCCGGCCCCCCGCGGCGTGCCCCAGATCGAGGTCTCCTTCGACATCGACGCCAACGGCATCGTCCACGTCTCGGCCAAGGACCGCGGCACCGGCAAGGAGCAGTCCATGACCATCTCCGGCGGGTCCGCCCTGCCCAAGGAGGACATCGACCGCATGGTCAAGGAGGCCGAGGCCCACGCCGAGGAGGACAAGAAGCGCCGCGAGGACGCTGAGACCCGCAACTCCGCCGAGCAGCAGGCATACTCCATCGACAAGCTCCTCAAGGACAACAAGGACAAGCTGCCCGAGGACGTCCACTCCGAGGTCTCCGAGGCCGTCGCCGACCTCAAGAAGGCCCTCGAGGGCGACGACATCGAGCCGATCAAGACCGCTCAGGAGAAGCTGAGCTCGGTGGCCCAGAAGGTCGGCGAGGCCCTCTACCAGGCCGACGCCGCCGCCCAGGCCGCGGGTGACGCCTCCGGCTCCGCCTCCTCGGCCGGGGCCGCGTCCTCCGACGACGAGGACATCGTGGACGCCGAGATCGTGGACGAGGAGGACTCCAAGTGACCTCGGCCGGCCCCACCCCCGAGAACGAGGGCATCGACCCCGAGCTCCAGGCGGCCGTCGAATCGGCCTTCGAGGAGGTGCCCGACGACGTCCGTGAGGAGCTCGCCCAGGGCTCTGCCGAGGGCGAGGCCGGCCAGGTCGACGCCGCCTCCGATGAGGAGGCGGCGGGGGAGGACCCCCTGGCCCAGGCTCAGGCCCAGGCCGCTCAGGCGGCCGACGACCTGGCCCGGGCCCGGGCGGACCTCTACAACCTCCAGCAGGAGTACCAGGGGTTCGTGCGCCGCTCCCGCGAGGGTGCGGCCTCCCACCGGGACGCCGGTGCCGCCGGCGTCGTCGAGGCCCTCATCCCGGTCCTCGACGAGATCGAGCTGGCCCGCCAGCACGGCGACCTGACCGGCACCTTCGAGACCACGGCCGGCAAGCTCGAGACGATCCTGGCCGAGAAGTACTCCCTGGAGCGCTTCGGCGCCGTGGGCGAGGTCTTCGACCCCACGCTGCACGAGGCCCTCATGGCCACCGAGTCCAGCGAGGTCACCGAGCCCACCATCGCCACGGTCCTCCAGCCCGGATACCGCCTGGGTGAGCGCGTCGTGCGCGCCGCCCGCGTCCAGGTCGCCAACCCGGCCTGATACCCACCGCACCACTCACCCCGGCCCGACGGCGGACCCGGGCCAGCGCGTCTGGCGGGTCCGGGTCCGCCGTCGGACGGGAGGTGCACCAGGACTCCCGAGGCCCCAGGGCCACGGCGACGTCCCACCCTCATCTTCAGCTTCAGTAAGGAAACCCCCACGATCACCCAGATAAGGAGGCGGTGACGCGACTATGGCCAGTCAGGACTGGATGACCAAGGACTTCTACGCGGTCCTCGGCGTGAGTAAGGACGCCGACGCCGCCGCAATCAAGAAGGCCTACCGCACGCTAGCGAAGAAGTACCACCCCGACCGCAACCCTGATGACGCCGTAGCGGCGGAGAAGTTCAAGGAGATCGGGGAGGCCTACGCCGTCCTGTCCGACGAGGCCGAGCGCAAGCAGTACGACGCGATCCGTTCCATGGCCGGAGGCGGTGCCCGCTTCCAGGCCGGCGGCCCGGGAGGGGCCGGCGGCGCCGGCTTCGAGGACATTCTCTCCTCCATGTTCGGCGGCCAGGGCGGGGGCGTGCGCTTCGAGACCGGCGGAGCCGGCGGCGCACAGCCCGACCTCGACGACCTGCTGCGCATGTTCGGCGGCACCCCCAGCCCGACCCGCTCCGGTGGCCGCCCCGGCCCCTTCGGCTTCGGCGGTTTCGGCTCCCAGCCCCAGCCGCAGAAGGGCGCCGACGTCCTGACCTCGGCCACGCTGGACCTGCGCGACGCCGTTGCCGGCACCACCGTGGAGCTCACCGCGGACGGGCGCACCATGAAGGTCCGCATCCCGGCGGGCGTGCGCGACGGCCAGAAGATCCGCCTGCGCGGCAAGGGGCGAGCCGGCCTGAACGGCGGCGATAACGGTGACATGGTGGTGACCATCAACATCAAGAAGCACCCCGTGTACTCCGTCGACCCGGTCGACGGCGCCAACCTGCGCATGGACCTTCCGGTCACTCTGCGCGAGGCCGCCCTGGGCGCCACGGTTGAGGTCCCGCTGCTCGATGGCGGTACCTCCAAGATCAAGATCAAGCCCGGCACGTCCTCGGGCACCGTCATGCGCCTGCGCGGCAAGGGCGCCACCACCCGGAAGAAGACCGGCGACCTGCTGGTGACCATCCAGGTGGCCGTCCCCAAGAAGCTCTCCAAGGCTGCCAAGGAGGCGCTCGAGGCCTTCGATGAGGCCATGGGTGACACCGACCCGCGGGCCACCCTCATGGAGGAGGCGGCGAAGTGAGCCGGCATCGTGCGGGGCAGGGCTTGGGGTACCTGGCCGACGACGCGGCCGAGCGCGCGGTCTACGTGGTCTCGGTGGCGGCCGAGCTGGCCGGGATGCACCCCCAGACCCTGCGCCAGTACGACCGGCTCGGACTGGTCAGCCCCGCCCGGACCCGCGGGCGGGGCCGGCGCTACTCCCATCGCGACGTCGAGCGCCTGCGCCGCATCCAGTCCCTGTCCCAGGAGGGCATCAACCTCGAGGGCATCCGCCGCATCCTCGCCCTGGAGTCCCGCGTCGAGGAGCTGGAGGCAGACAACGCCCGCATGCGCAGCCGTGAGGCCGTCGTCCAGCGGATCTTCGCTGCGGCAGCCGACGGCGAGGTCCAGGTCGTCGCCCCCGGTCGCCAAGGCCGTGGACCCACAGAGCGCCGCCCCGAGACGGGGCGTGGACGCACCGCCGCGGCGGCGGGCACCGCGGGTGCTGTGAGTACCGCTCTCGTGCCCATGCGCCGGTGGCACTGACGGGTACCGGACGCGGGCAGTGATGCGGCACTGAGCTCTTCGACCGGTGCGGCGGAAGGCGGCCCACCCCTCGCGCATCATTCTCCGGGCGGATGCAGCCCGTCTTTCGCCGGTCGTAAGGTCCTGCGCATGCGGATGACAACCTCCTTCACCGGTCCTCGGGGCTTGCGATACCCCGCCCCTGACGTGGCCCGTGGCTTCATGCTGCTGCTCATCGCCGTGGCCAACGTTCCGTCATGGAACACGATGCCGAACGGGGCCGAGTCGCCGGCGTCGTCCGTCGACGCCTGGTGGATGTTCGTCCGCACTCTGGTGGTGGACCACCGGGCCTACCCGCTGTTCGCGATGCTCTTCGGCTTCGGGCTCATGACCATGATCAAGCGGCGCATCGACTCCGGAACCCAGACATACCTCGCCTCCTTGCCCGGTGCCCGGGCCGGCCGCGAGGCGATGCCGCACGAGGCGGCCTGGGCCCGCGAGATGGCCACCATTGACGCCTACCGCCTGGTGCGACGCCGTGGCTGGTGGATGCTCCTGATCGGATTCGTCCACGGCCTCGTCTTCCCCGGTGACATCATCGGCGCCTATGGACTGGTCGCCGTCCTCCTGGCCAACCTGCTGGCCCGCAAGAGCTACACGGCGCTCTACATCATCGCGGGCATCATCTCCGTGGTGGCGCTTGGTTCGTACCTGGCCGCGGGGGCCCTGTCGGCAGGCGCCGCCCCGACGGCCTCCGGGGAGGGGGAGCAGGCGATCTCGGTCGGAGCGACGCTGCTCTGGGTCGGCAGCAACATCCTGCAGTGGTTCGTCCTGCTGATCGTGCAGGTCCTCATCGCACTCATCGTTCCCGCTGCGGTGATCGGTGCCCGCCTGGCCGACACCGACCTCATCGCCCACCCGGAGCGGCACCGTCGCCTGCTCGTCTCAGTGGGCCTCGGCGGTCTGGCACTGGGGGCGCTCGCGGCGCTCCACAGCGCGCTGACGCTCGTGACGCCCGCGACGGCTTGGCCGTGGGACTTCGCCACCACGGAGTTCTTCGGCCTGGCCGGTGCCTGCGGCTGGCTGGCACTGCTGGCCCTTTACGCCGGCGGGCCGAGGCCGGACGGCCGGTTGACGGGGCTGCGCCGGCTCGCCTCCGCCGTCGGCCGCCGCTCCATGACCGTCTACCTGAGCCAGACGATCCTCTTCGGCACCATCTTCGTCATCGTCCCGCTCCTGGTAACGGGGAGGCGCCTGTGGGTGGGCCAGGCCGCGGCCGCCCTCATCGCCCTGGGGGTCTGGTTGGCAACCATGGTCCTGTGCGTCCTGCTGGAGCGCGGCGGCCACGCCGGTCCTTTCGAGACCCTGCTGCGCACCGCCGTGGCCCGCAGCGAGCGCAGGCGGGCGACGCTCCCGCCCCCGCCCGCCGTCTGGCCCGGCATGCAGCCTGGAGCGCGGCCGATGATGCAGATGGGGGCGCAGCCGGGAGTACCGGTGCCGATGCAGCAGGGTATGCCGCCGATGGCTCAGCCGGGAGAGCCACCGGTGACCCAGCCGGGTACCCGGCCGACGCCCTGAGCCGGCGCAGCCCCGCGGGCCGTCCGCCGGAAGAATGGCTGTGCAGGAGGCTCCGCCTTTCGACGGAGACGATCTCGGCGCTTAAGGCGGACGCCGGGGAACCACCGGTTTTCATACGGTCGAGTCATGAACACGACGACTTCCTCCGCAGCCTCATTCAATGGTTCCCGCGGTCTTCGCTACCCCGCTCCCGATGTCGCCCGCGGCTTCATGCTCCTGCTCATCGCCCTGGCCAATGTGGGCTTCTGGAGCTACGGCACCGGTCGATTCACGCCGTCGACCGCCGACAGGATCTGGGCCTTCATCAACGCCCTGCTCATTCACGAGCGCGCCTACCCGCTGTTCGCGCTGCTCTTCGGATTCGGGCTGGCCACCATGGTCAACCGGCGCATTGCGTCGGGTGCCGACGCCTACTGCCGGCAGCTGACTGGCGGGCTCCGGGCGCCGTCTGCGGCTGAGGTCGACCAGGCCCGTGAGCAGGCCACCGTTGACGCCCGTCGCCTCGTGCGGCGCCGCGGCCTGTGGATGGTCCTGTTCGGGCTCATCCACGGCGTCTTCTTCCCCTCCGAGATCATCGGCGCCTACGGCATCGTCGCCGTCGCCTTCGCCGGCTGGTTCGCCCGCAAGCACCACAAGCGCCAGCTGGCAGTGTACGCCCTCGTTCTGCTGCTCCAGATCGTGCCGGTGGTCCTGGCCATGCTGTGGGGCCCCGGAGGTGAGGTGGCCGCCTCCACCGCAGCGGGCCCCGATCCCGCGGCACCCACGGGATCGGGCCCAGTGCCGTCAACACTGCCCTGGTTCGTGACCAACGTGGGTGAGTGGTTCTCCCTCGCCCTCGGCGTGGCCTTCACCACGATGGTTCTTCCCGCCGCCTTCCTCGGTGCCCGTCTGGCCGACACCGACCTCATCTCCCACCCCGAGCGCCACCGCGGTCTTCTGGCCGTTGCCGGGATCGGTGGTCTGGCCCTGGGGGCGCTCGGTGCGCTTCACGAGATCCTCGTCCCGCTCACCAGCGCTGAGTCCTGGGAGGCCGACTCCGCCTTGGTCCTGGTCCTGGGCCTGGCCGGGGGCTGCGGCTGGCTCGCCGTCCTGGCCCTCTACGCCGGTGGGCCGACGTCGGACAACCGGCTGACCGGGCTCAAGCGGCTGCTGTCCAACGTGGGGCGCCGCTCCATGACCGCCTACCTGTCCCAGACGGTCATGTTCGCCGGCATCTTCGTCATCGCGCCGCGGCTGACCGGAAGGCCCCTGTCGCTGGGAGTGGCGGGATCCGCGGCGGTGGCGGCGATGGTCTGGCTGACGACCGTGGTCCTGTGCGCCGGCCTCGAGCGGCTCGACATGCCCGGTCCCTTCGAGTCCCTGCTGCGCACGGCCGTTGCCCGCAGCGAGCGCAGGCGCACGAATCCGCTCGCCGAGCAGGCCCCCGTCCAGCGCACGGCCGAGCCTCTCGCGCAGCCGACGAGCGCCGTCGTGCCGCCCGCCCCGCGGCGCGCGCAGGTCCCCGTCGCCCCGGCTCCCGTGGGAGCCTGAGCTGCGAGGTGGGTCCCCGATGCCATCGCAAGGATGAGGAGCCCTGGTCCTCCGGGAGGAGGGCCGGGGCTCGGCCCACTCTCCGGGAAGGAGAGGATCAGCCCCTCACGTTGGCCCCGGTGGGGGAGGTGCCCAGGGCCGCCGCCTCCTAGCGTGGAAGGCATGAAACTCGCAACATCGTTCACCGGCACCCGGGGGGTGCGCTATCCGTCCCCGGATGTGGCCCGTGGCTTCATGCTCCTGTTCATCGCACTGGCCAACATCCCCTTCTGGACCGGCGTGACGCACTCCTCCGCTCCCGCCGACTCCGTCGACACGGTATGGCTGTGGGTGCGCTCCCTCCTGGTCGACTCGCGGGCCTACCCGCTGTTCGCGATGCTTTTCGGCTTCGGGCTGGTCACCATGGTCAACCGGCGTATCGCCTCAGGCACCACGTCCTATCTCAGCTCCCTGCCCGGTGTGGAGGCCGGCCGTGAGCCGACGTCGCAGGAGGAGGCCTGGGCCCGTGAGCAGGCCACCGTTGATGCGCGTCGCCTGGTGCGGCGTCGGGGTCTGTGGATGATCCTCTTCGGCGCCGTACACGCCGTGCTGTTCTCCGGTGACGTCATCGGCTCCTACGGCCTGGCAGCCGTTGTCTTCGCCGGGTGGATCACCCGCAAGCACTGGAAGCGGGCCGCGGTCGTCTGCGCCGTCATCGTCGTTGCCGGCACCGCCGGCATGCTCGCCATCGGCAGCCTACTGGCCTCCCAGGGCATGGCCTCGCACCAGGGAGCCGGCGGCTCGACCGACACGCTCGTGTCCTACGTCTCCCAAGGTCTCGTCTCCTGGGGCGGAAGCCTGATCTCAACGATGTTCCTCTCCATGATCGTTCCGGCGATGTTCCTCGGTGCCCGCCTGGCCGATACCGATCTCATCATCCGCCCCGAGCGCCGCAGCCGGCTCCTGGTCTCCATCGGCCTGGGTGGTCTGGGGATCGCGGCCGCAGGCGGTATCGGGTTCGCCATGTGGGTCACGGGTGGCCCCCTGACCGCCTGGATCCTGCCGCTTCATGCGGTCACGGGCGTGGCCGGGGCCTGTGGTTGGCTGGCGCTGCTGGCCCTCTACGCCGGCGGGCCGAGGCCGGACGGCCGACTCACGGGCCTGCGCCGGCTGGCCTCCAATGTGGGCCGCCGCTCCATGACGGCATACCTCTCCCAGACCTTCCTCTTCGCCATCATCTTCCTGGCCCTGCCCGCCCTGACCGGCATCGAGCTCCACCTGGGTGAGGCCCGGGCCGCAGGGATCGCAATGGGAGTCTGGCTGGTGACGGTCGGCCTGTGCGCCGCCCTGGAGCGCGGCGCTCACGCCGGTCCCTTCGAGACCCTGCTGCGCACCGCCGTGGCCCGCAGCGAGCGCAGGCGTGGGGTGCCGGCTCCTCCGACCCAGGCATGTCCGGTCGGCACCTCCGCCACCTACGATCTGGCGCGTTGACAAGCCTGAGTACAGGTTGGCGCTCAGGGCAATGGGGAGGGCTTCCCCGTGGCCCCGGTGGCTCCCTGTCCTCGCGCCCTTCCGGGAATCCGTACGGTGGAACGGCCCGATGGCCGCCTTCAGGGTGCGTCGTCGCGCCATGTCCTGAGGACTGTGAGTCGCCTCGCAGAATGTGAGGGTTGACCTGTTCGTTTCACAGGGCTTCGGAGACGCGGTAGCCTGCCTGCGTCCCCAACTCTGAAGGAAGCGAACAGTCCTCATGACTCAGCCCCCCAACCCCGGTCAGCCCTTCTACCAGCAGCAGCCCTCCGCCCCCTCGGCTCCGGCCTCTGGGCAGCCCTACCCGCCCCAGCAGCAGTTCCAGGGAGCCCCTGGCGCCCCCAGTGCTCCTGGTGCTCCCGGCGCGCCGGGGCAGCCCTTCGCTCAGGCGCCCTCAGGTGAGTCCCTCGTCGCCAGCCTCTTCGACACCTCCAAGGAGTTCGTGACGAAGTACAGCCGGATCGTGTTCATCGTCGCCTCGATCGCCGTCGGCCTGGGGTGGCTTGGAACCGGTTACATGGGAGGCAAGATGGGTGCTGTGGCCAGCGCGCTTTCCGACCCCCGCAACTACGACGGCTCCACCTTCGACGGTCTGTCCTTCGTCCTGAGCCTTCTGTTCTCCGCTCCGGCGTTCCTCACGGTTCTCTTCATCATCCGCCTTTTCATTGAGCTGGTGTCCAACTCCTCCAAGACGAGCCAGCAGGCCTGACTCGACGCTCTGCTCCATCGGAGTGGCCCTCGTGCCCGAAGCCGGCCTCCTGACGGCCGCCAACCATGCCGGTTGGCGGCCGTTAGTCGTTAGTGACCGATGTGCGGGAGCCGGGCTCGACCTCGCCCCTGGGCAGCTCGAGGACAGCCGTCAGTCCGCCGGTCGGGTTGGCACTCAGACGGAGCTCGCCGCCGTGGGCGGTGGCCACGGCCGTCACGATCGCCAGGCCCAGCCCATGTCCGGAGCCACGGGTCCGTCCTCGCCCCTCACCGCGAACGAAGGGCTCGCGCAGCGAGTCGAGCTTGTCCGCCGGTACGACGGGGCCGTCGTTGCGGATCGTCAGCCGGACGGCCCCGTCCAGGCGTGCCATGTCCACCGTGATCCGGCCGCCCTCGACGTTGTACCGGGCCGCATTGCGCAGGAGGTTGGAGACGCTCTGGCGCAGGAGGACCGGGTCGCCCGGCACCTGGACGGGCCGCAGGTGGGAGGAGACGCGCAGGTCCCTCTCGGCGATCTCCGGGGCGATGAGGCCCAGGGCGTCACGGACCGTCGCCTCCATGTCCACCTCCTCGTGGGCCAGCTTCCCGGACTGGGCGTCGGCCAGGTCCAGCAGGGCGTCGATCGTCTCCCGGTTGGCGCGATTCGTCTCCAGCACCCGGGTCAGCACCCGGCGCAGGTCCTCGGTCGAGGCCTGCGGGTCGGACAGGGCGACGTCGATCATCGTCTGCGTGGTGGCCAGGGGTGTGCGCAGCTCGTGGGAGGCGTTGGCCGCGAACCGGCGGTGGACGGAGAAGGAGCGCTCCAGGGAGGCCAGCATGTTGTCGAAGGTGTCCGCCAGGTCGTGGATCTCGTCGCGAGGGCCGGACAGGTCCAGCCGCTGGCTGAGGTCGCCCGAGGCGGCGCGCTTGGCCGCCGCATTCATCGAGGACAGCGGCTGCAGCATCCGCCCCGCCAGGATCCAGCCGACGGTCCCGGAGAGAACAACGAGCAGCGCTAGCGCGCCGACGGCCGAGCGCATGATGCTGCTGAGCAGATCGAACAGGTTCGTATCCACCTTGGCGGCCTCGCCGACCTGCGAGGCCGGTACGGCGGCGGTCTCCCCGACCGGACCACCGATCTCGATACTGAGCGTGACGTAGCGCGTGTAGAAGTAGACCAGGGCGATGAGGACCACGCCGGCGGCCGTCACCATCCCGGCGTAGGTCAGGGTCAGGCGTGCCCGGATACTCAGGTGCTGAGCACGACGCAAGCGCTCCGTGCGACCCGGTCGGGCCTCATGGGCATCGCGGGCGTCACGGGACCCGCTGTCGGCGCCGTGCTGCGCCGCGTCGTCGGCCCGGGTCGCCTGAGCCCCCTGCCCACTCATGCGCTGAACCTGTAGCCCGCACCGGGGACCGTCTGGATCACCCGCGGCTCACCGAGCTTGCGACGCAGGTGGGAGATCGTCACCCGCGTGGAGTTGGTGAAGGGGTCGGCGTTGGCGTCCCAGGCCTTCTCCAGCAGCGTCTCAGCGCTGAGGACCCCGCCCTCGGCCTCCATGAGGACCTGGAGGACCGCGAACTCCTTGGGGCTCAGGTGAATGAAGCGCCCGTCGCGGTAGACCTCCCGGCGGAAGGGGTCCAGACGCACCCCGTGGGCCTCGATGACCGGGGTGCGGGCCGGCTGACTGCGTCGCCCCAGGGCCCGCAGCCGAGCCACCAGCTCGGGGAACTCGAAGGGCTTGGTGAGGTAGTCGTCCGCCCCGAGCTCGAAACCGCCCACGCGCGCGTCCAGCGTCCGGGACGCGGTGAGCATGAGAACCCGTGTGCTCGGGTGCTCGGCGACGACCCGGCGGCAGACCTCGTCGCCGTGGATGACCGGCAGGTCCCGGTCCAGGACGATGATGTCGTAGTCGTTGATCGCCACCTGCTCCAGAGCGCTGGCCCCGTCGCCGACGACGTCGACGGCCATCGCCTCGCGCCGTAGCCCGGTGGCGATGGCCTCGGCCAGGTACTCCTCATCCTCCACGATGAGTACGCGCATAGCCCTGTGTCTCCTTCGCTGTGGTGTATGCAGCCGGTTCTATGAGCGAACCAGCCCTCGTGTTGCCACAACATAAGCGAAATCGTGAACCTCGTGGCAACACCGCTCCCGGTTGGCTGTTCCCCGAACGAACGGGCGTCACCGCACCCCGACCCACGTGAGCCGAAAGGACCCTCTCCCATGAAGAAGCCCCTCAACACCCGGATCGTCGCCCGCGCCGCCACGGTACTGACCTGCGCCGTGTGCGCCGTCGGACTCATGACCGGATGCTCCCAGGGCTCGAAGACGGACTCGGCCGCCTCCGCCTCAGCCACCAGCGGCGACGAGTACCTGCTCAAGATGGCCAAGTGCATGCGGGACAAGGGCATCGACGTCTCCGATCCCGACTCCAACGGCAACATGCAGTTCCCCGACACCGAGGCCGCCAACAAGGCCGCCCAGGAGTGCGAGCAGACCGTGGGCCCCGCCCCGGGCACCGAGGACCTCGCCAAGCCCGAGACGCAGCAGGACCTGGTCAAGGCCACCGAGTGTCTGCGCAAGGAGGGCTACGACATCCCCGACCCCGAGCCCGGCAAGGGCATCCAGCTCAACGGCGACATCCCCCAGGACGTCATGAACAAGTGCTTCTCCCAGATCGGGAACAAGTAACGCGGCGCCCCCGGGTGCCGACAGACCACAGGCCCGCGCGACCGGGCCGCCGCGCAGACACACTCAGACAGGCATACACATGGATCAGACCACCACCTCCACTCAGGCCGACGGCGGCTCGACCGGTACCGCGGACAAGCCGGGCACGGTGCACCGCACCCGACGCCGGGCCTTCCTGGCCATGGGGGCCGCCGCGGTCCTGGCCGCGGGCGCGGGCGCAGGCGCCTTCGCCTCCAAGTCGGGCCCCTTCGCGGCCAAGGCCAAGCCGACGACGTCGACCTTCAGCGGAGCCACCGACACCATCACCAAGGGGGACCTCCAGGGGCACACCTCCGTGACCGGTACCCTGCGCTACTCCGACTCGCGCAAGTTCAAGTCGGGCTTCGAGGGCGTTCTCATCCAGGTGCCCGCCTCCGGGACCGTCCTGACCCAGGGCGACGTCCTCTACCGCACGGGTACCGAGACCGCCTACCTCATGCGTGGCAACTTGCCCGCCTGGCGCAGCTTCGAGGCCGGCATGGAGGACGGCGAGGACATTCGCCAGCTCGAGACGGCCCTGAGGGACCTGGGGTACTTCGACTACGAGCCCGACGACCACTTCAGCTGGGC
The DNA here is from genome assembly GCF_001937665.1 of Actinomyces oris. Classification (GTDB taxonomy): domain Bacteria; phylum Actinomycetota; class Actinomycetes; order Actinomycetales; family Actinomycetaceae; genus Actinomyces; species Actinomyces stomatis. Next base: position 95,152 of record NZ_MSKL01000010.1, read on the forward strand.
CACCACCAGCGCCATCATGAAGTGGCAGAAGGAGCTCGACCTGCCCCAGACCGGGACCATCCCACTGGGACGCGTGGTCTTCACCTCCGGGGACCTGCGCGTGGGGACGGTCACCGCCCGGCTGGGGGACCGGGTCGCTGCCGACACCGAGCTCTACGACGTCACCTCCACCACCCAGGTGGTCGACGCCAACGTCAAGCTCTCCGACCAGAAGCTCGCCGTCGTCGGCACCGCCGTGACCATCAAGCTGCCCGACGCCAAGACCACCACCGGGAAGATCACCTCCGTGGGCACACCCACCGAGAAGTCCTCCGGCTCCGGATCGGGATCCGGCTCCGGTTCCGGCTCCGGGTCCAGCGACTCCAAGGAACGGGTCATCCCCGTCACCGTCACCCTCGCCGACGCCTCGGCGACCGCCAACTTCCAGGAGGTCTCCGTCACCGTCGACCTGCCCAGCGAGAAGCGGACGGGCGTCCTGTCGGTGCCGGTCGGGGCCCTGCTGGCCCTGAGCACTGACCAGTACGGCGTTGAGATCGTCGAGTCCAACGGCACCACCCGCAAGGTGCCGGTCACCATCGGGCTGTTCGCCGGTGGGCGCGTGGAGGTCTCCGGCGAGGGCATCTCCGAGGGGCAGCGAGTGGTGGTGCCGCAGACATGAGCCGCATCCTGTCCCTGCGTGACGTGCAACGAACCTACGGGGAGCCGCCCGTGGCCGCCTGCGCGGGCGTGAGCCTGGATATCGACTACGGCGAGTTCGTCGCCATCGTCGGCCCCTCGGGCTCGGGCAAGTCCACGCTCCTCAACCTCATCGGCACCCTGGACCGGCCCAGCGCGGGCACTGTCGAGATCGACGGCGTCGACGTCGGCTCCCTGTCCGACGCCAAGCTCTCGGCCCTGCGGGCCAGCCGTATCGGCTTCGTCTTCCAGCAGTTCCACCTGGCGGACGGAGTCAACGCGGTCGACAACGTCGCCGACGGCCTGCTCTACAGCGGGGTCCCCCGCTCCGAACGGCGCCGGCGCGCCCGGGCCGCCCTGGAGCGCGTCGGCCTGGCCCACCGGCTCGACCACCGCCCCCACCAGATGAGCGGTGGCGAGCGCCAGCGGGTCGCCATCGCCCGGGCCGTCGTCGGCGAGCCCCCGCTGCTGCTGGCCGACGAGCCCACGGGAAACCTCGATTCCACCTCCGGGGCCTCGATCGTCGAGCTCCTCCACGAGCTCCACTCTCAGGGCACCACGATCATCGTCATCACCCACGACAACGAGCTGGCCGCCCAGCTTCCCCGGCAGATCGCCATCCGCGACGGTCGGATCGTGGGGGACTCAAGCCAGAAGGAGATCGTCCATGACGACGTCTACGCTCCGGCGTGACCGCGACCGCAACGGCCAGGCCGGCGGATCCGGTCGCCGGCTCCAGCGCTCTCGGCTGCGCCTGGCCGACGTGCTGCGCCTGGGAGGCACCGGCATCAGGGCGCGCCCCACCCGTGCCTTCCTGTCCGCCCTGGGAATCGCCATCGGCATCGCCGCCATGATCTCGGTGGTGGGCATCTCGGCCTCCAGCCGTGCCCAGCTGGCCGCACAGCTCGACTCCCTGGGGACCAACCTGCTGACGGCCACCGCCGGCCAGGACCTCTTCGGCAACTCCTCCTCCCTGCCGCAGGACACCGTCGGCAAGGTCCGGCTCATCGACAACGTCCAGAGCGCCTCGAGCACCGGCCTGGTCAAGAACTCGCTGGTCTACCGCACCCCGTTCATCGACAAGAACGCCTCCGGCGGTATCACCACCCTGGCCGCGGACAAGTCGCTGCTCGACGTCGTGGCCGGGCAGGTGGACAAGGGGGCCTGGCTCAACGAGGCCACCAGCAAGTACCCGGCCACGGTCCTGGGGCAGACGGCGGCCCAGCGCCTCGGTGTCGTCTCACCGGGAACCAAGGTGTGGATCGGAGGCAACTGGTTCACCGTGGTCGGCATCCTCAAGCCGGTGGTGCTGGCTCCCGAGCTCAACAACGCCGCCCTCGTCGGTCAGGGCGTGGCCAGCGACCTGCTGGGGCACGACGCCAAGCCGACGACGGTCTACACGCGCAGCCAGGACGCAGCCGTCTCCACGGTGCGCAAGGTGCTCGCTCCGTCGATCTCGCCGCAGGCCCCCAACGAGGTCAAGGTCTCGCGCCCCTCGGACGCGCTGGAGGCCAAGAACGCGGCTGACAAGGCCTTCACCAGTCTGCTCCTGGGCGTGGGCTCGATCGCCCTGCTCGTCGGTGGCATCGGGGTCGCCAACACAATGATCATCTCAGTGCTCGAGCGCCGACGGGAGATCGGGCTGAGACGTTCCCTGGGCGCCATGCGCGGACACATCCTGGTGCAGTTCATGACGGAGGCACTGCTGCTGGCCTCCCTGGGCGGTGCCCTGGGCTGCGTCATCGGGATCGGGGTGACTGCCGGGATGGCGGCCGCCAACGGCTGGCCCTTCTCCCTGCCGGTGATCGCCGTTGCCGGGGGACTGGGAGTCACCATCGTCATCGGCGCGCTGGCCGGCGTGTACCCGGCTGTTCGGGCTTCCCGCACTCCTCCGACCGCCGCGCTCAACGCGCAGTAGGCGAGCGCCGACACTCCGAGGGGAGGCGGATGAGACGTCCCGGTGGGAGACAACTGGGCCCCGCGGTGGTGGCGCCGGACTGTGGCGGCCGGTGTCCTAGAGAGAGGTGGGGAGAGCCCAGGTGAGCCGGGATCGCGTGAGGGCCCCGCACGGTTCAGTGCGGGGCCCTCACTCCTGCGATCAGAAGACCGCGGTGCCTAGGGGTAGGCAGGCTCTCAGCTGGATCACTCCGTGCCGAGCTTGCCGTCGACGGCGTCGCGGGCGGCGTCGATCTTGTCGTCGTACTTGCCGCCGGTCACCTTCTTGGCCGCATCGGCTGCGGCGTCCAGTGCCTTGTCGCTGATCGCCTCGGCCTTGTCGGAGCTGAGAGTGTCACCGGCCTTCTTCGCCAGGTCATCAAGTCCCATCTGTATCTCCTTCCGTCGGGTGGCCAGACGTCGGATGACGACGGCCTCGTCTGAATAGTGCCAGGTTTGCGCACCTGCGTCATCTGAGGGCGGTTCGGCCGCCGGTCTGCGGGAGGGGACTGTGCATGGGGGCATTGTGCGCGGCCGGGGACTTTCTCCCGCGGCCGGGGACGTTCGACGCCGTCGGGGACGAGAATCCTGTCCCCGAACGCGCAGGATGCCCCCACCGGGAGGGTTCCGCACCCGTACGCGCAGAATGTCCCCGCCTGGACTCCGGGGGTCCATCGGGACGGTGCCTCACCACTGCCAGGTGGGGCGGGCGGGGGAACCTGCGGCGTCGGCCAGGAGGACGGCCTCGCGCATGCGGCGGGTCAGGAGGGACAGGACGAGCCGGTAGGAGTCCTCGACCATGTCGGCGGCGTCGTCCGCACGATAGTCGGGGCTGGTGAGGTCGATACTCACCCAGTGCCGCTTGGACTGGTGGAAGCCCGGCTCCACCCACGCGTAGGCGGCTCGCACGGCGACGACGTCCTCGGGGTCGAGCTTGACGTTGGCCAGGAGGCGGCCGTCGGTGTGGGGGATGAGCAGCAGGAAGAGACGAGAGCCCACCGAGGCGACGGGGATGTCCCACTCGGGCTTGTGCCCCGCCCAGGCGCCGGGCAGCGTGGCCGCACTGGCCAGGAGCCCGTCGCGGCGGGCGGTCACGGTGGCCTCGTCGACGCGCCTGTAGGGCTCGTCGGGGTGAGGGGTGCGGTGGAGCGGCGCGGTCATCGACGTCGAGCCTACGTTCTCCCGGCGGCTGGGGACATTGTGCGCGGTCGGGTGCGGCCCGCTCCGGGCGGGGACGTCCTGCGCGTAGGGTGACAGGATTCTGGTCCCCGGGCGCGTGAACCGCCCCTGGTCGCACAGGAATGTCCCCGACGGCGTCGAATGTCCCCGGCCGTGGAGGGGGCAGTCACCGGCTGAGGGAGAAAGTCTCCGGCCGCGCGACATGTCCCCGCCCGGAGCGACACGCCCCTGACTGTGCTCAGTGGATCGTGTCGAGGATTGTGTTGCTGATCTGCTTCGCCTCTTCCGCAGAGCCGGCGGACACGTAGATCGACGCGTAGTCGCTGGGACCGCCCGAGGACTTCGAGGTCGGAACCATGATGAGGGTCCCATAAGCCTTGTTGCCGGCCACTTCCAGCGTGTAAGCCGCCACCGCGGCTTCTCCCGTCGCGGTCTGCTTGGTGGAGTACTCCGTGAGGGTTGCGCTCTGCCGGGTGAGGAGTGACGTGACCTCATTCTCGGGAGGGGTGGAGTTCAGAGGCAGGGTCTGAGAGGCCATGTTGACGTTGTTGTAGAACCCGGAGGCGCCGGCTTCCTTGGCGCGGTAGACGATGTCGAACCCGGCGTTCTGCCGGTCGAGCGCGGCGGCGTCGATGCCCATTGTCTGGGCGATCTGCTCCTTCTCCGCGGAGTCGAGGTTCTTGAGGTCCTGCCAGTCCTTTGGGATCGCGAAGGTGAGGCTGACGCTGGAGCCGGAGACCTCCTGGCTGTCGGCGGGGACGGGCTTCGCCGAGGCGGCGGCCTGTCCGGAGGAGGTGCTGCTGGCGGAGGCATCCCCGTCCTTACCGTCCTTGTCCTTCTTCTTGTCCTTGTCCTTCTCCTTGGCCTTGCTCGTCTTCGAGTCGGAGGCGGCCGAGCTGGATGTGTCGGAGCCCTGAGTGTCCTGAGAGCAGGCGGTCAGAACGGGGGCTGCGGTCAGAGCAAGGCCGGCCAGTACGGTCGCGGCGGTGCGCATGGGTTTCATGATGCTCCAGTGGGTGGGTGCGAATGTGTCGGTCAGGACATCACGTTCTGCTGGGAGTTCTCGATGGAGACGACTCCCCATCGTGGGCTGAAGGAGGGCTCGCGGTGGCTGGGCCGTGGGGAGGTCGTCGTCGCCTCCGCCTGTCAGTGGGCGGTCGCGATGATGGTCTCGGTGATCTTCTTCGCGTCGTCGAGAGAGGTGGAGAAGACGAACACGCGGGCGTAGTCCCCGGATGACGTGGGCAGGTAGAGCACGGACCCGTAATCCGCCTTGCTGCGCGGGGAGTGGGTGAAGGTCCCCTTGATCCCCTGCCCGTTGTGGGTCTGGATCGCCTCGACCGTATCCATCGACACCCGGTCCTGTTTCGCGGCGTCGGCGAAGACGTCCCCAACGTTCATCTTCGCGTTCTCCTGGCGCTCGTTGTCGATGTAGACCCGCGGTGAGAACGGCTGCCCCGGGGCGGACCCGGCGGTCCTGAACACCTCGTAGGAGTCGAGGTTCGCCTTGAGGGCCTTGTTGTCATCCGTGCCCAGGTCCTCAGCCAGGGGGATGAGCTCGGTGGCGGAGTAGCTGGAGATGTCCCTCCAGTCGGCGGGCAGTGCGATGGTGATGTGGGCCGAGGTGGAGGTGACCTCGGCGTAGCCCTCGGGGATGGCTGGGGTGGTGGGGCCGGCCGGAGGGGCTGTCGGTGCTGTGGGCGGGCCCGACGACGCGGCGGAGCCCCCGGAGGCGCGGCACCCTCCCAGTGCGACCGGACTGAGAAGTGCCAGAGCGACCATGGTGGCGCTGACGATCCGAACCGGTGATCTCGTCGCCATCGCGGTCCTCCAAGGTCGGCTCTTGGGGCGGGAGGCACCATCCTAACTGGTTAATTACGGCCCTACCGGC